>CAYJGL010000009.1:0-33234 GCA_964369695.1 uncultured Clostridium sp. | reverse complement strand
AAAATGTAGTGATTTTTGTTTTTTTTTGTTGTATAATAATTATATATGTTTAAATATGCAATATGTGTATATTCGAATAAAAACAAAGGAGAAGGAATATAAAATGAGGGAGAAAAATATAAGATTTAATAAAATTATATATAAAGTTTTTATTAGTATTTTTATGTTTTTTTTGCTTGTCAACATATATGTTATAGCATCGAAATCTATATTTGATACTACATTACCGCAAATATTTGGATATTCATATATAATAGATAAAACTGAAAACATGACTCCAACTTTGAGTACAGGAGATATGTTATTATTTAAAGAATCTGATGAGTATAATGAAAATGATATAGTTTTAGTAAATCAAAATGGAGCTATAATAACATCCAGAATTATTGAAAAGGATGGAAATTCATACATGCTAAAAGGAGATAATGAACAGTCTAAAACTATTAATTTAACAGGAAATCAATATATACAAGGAAAGATAGTGTTTAGTATTGTAAATGGGGAGCAAATAATAATATACACAAGTATAGGATTAATAATATTCCTAATATTATATAATATATATAGTGTTAAAAAACAAGAGAGATTGTTAAGAGAGACAAATGATATAAAAAGATTAAAAAGAACAAAACGATATAAAAGAAATTACATACCAGATTTTATTGCTATATGTTTAGTAGTAACTTCTGTAATGTCAATATCTAGTGCAAGATATACATCAACAGCTACTGTACTGGATACAGCACCTATAGCAGGCTTTTATGTAGATGGGAATTTTACAAATTTTGAAACAGTAGATTTGACTAAATTATCACCAGAAGAAATTATAGTTGGAAATAAGGAAACAGAATCATTTACAATTGATGTAGTAAACTATAATGAAACTCTTGTTTCTGAAACGACATTAGAATATTCAATAAGGTTAGAAATAACAGAAAATGTACCTATTACATATTCAATAGAACCAATAATTCCAATAGATGCTACTTCAGAACCACAAATATATGTTGATGATTTTACTAAAACTGATAATGGATATATAGCCGGAAATGGAGTTCTACCACATACAGATAAAGTAAATCATACATATAAAATTAGTATTTCTTGGGAAGAAGGAATGTATGATCCTAAATATAGTAAAGAAGTGGATTATGTTAAAATATATATTGATACAGTTCAAAAAGATTAAAACAGTTAAATAAAAAAGTTGTGAAAAGGGATAAGTCTATGGTTTGACTCTCTTTTAACCAATTTGGATAAATAGCTGTAAAAATATAGAAATAAATCCATGGTGTATTATGTGTACTATACATTTATAAGTATGATATATCAAAATTTAAAGAAAGGGTTAATCAATTAAATAGATTAATATTTCTATATAATTGATTATATGAGAGTTTATATGATTAAAAAATCAAATCAAAAAGCAATTACATTGATTGCACTTGTTATAACTATAGTTGTATTATTAATATTAGCAGGAGTTTCAATTGCTACATTAACAGGAGAAAATGGGATAATAACTCAAGCAATAAGAGCAAGTGAAGAAGTAAAAGTTGCAGAAATAAAAGAAAGAATAGATATATATTATACTGGTAAATTTATATTAGGAGAAGAAGGAAATCCAGAAGAAATATTAAAAGAATTAGCAGACGCTGATTTATTAGATGATAGTATTATTAATAAAGTATATAATACTATAGATATATATGGACATAATATATCATACTATAATACAAATTTAGATTGGAACAATAGAAAAGGAGTAAATTCTCCAAAATTATCACAAGGTATGATACCAATTAAATATGACGAAGCTAAAAATAATTGGGTAATTTGTTCAACAAATGATCAAGATTGGTATGAATATATAAATCAATCAGAAGGTGTAGACACTACAAGTAAATGGGCTAATGTAATGTTATCAGATGGGAATTACAAATTAACTTTTGAAAATACAATAACAAGAGAAGGTAATAGTTATAAAGAATTTGCAGTATATCCAGGTATGGAAGTTACAGAAGAAGAATTAGGAAGTATGTTTGTTTGGATACCTAGATATGCATATAGCATAACAGACGGATATCAATCAAATATAGCAGGAAATATAGAAATAAAATTCTTAAAAGATAGTACAGACGTCGCATCAGATGGTACAAATAATTGGGATAATACAAGTGGAGAAGGTAATTGGAATGTACATCCAGCATTTACTTTTGGAGAAAAAGACTTAACAGGATTGTGGGTTGCTAAATTTGAATCTTCTAATAATGGGCAAAGTAAAATAGCAGTAGCGCCTAATGTTAATTCATGGAGAAATCAAGAGCCAGACACTATTTTTACAACATGCTTAAATATGAATGATGAAAATAATGCTGAATATTATGGAATAAGTGCAGATGATAATATAATTGATCCACATTTAATTAAAAATACAGAATGGGGTGCAGTATCATATTTGACATATAGTAGTTACGGAAGAAACATGAATGAAGTTGAGAGAAATATATCATATACAACTGGAGAAGGAGATTATATAAATAATCAAGAACAAAGTACGACAGGAAATGTAACAGGCATATATGATATGTCAGCGGGTTCTTGGGAATATACGGCAGCATATATTGATAACGATATTGCTAAATCAAGTACAAGAGCAGAAAGTTTAATATCTGCAGAAGAAAAATATAAAGATGTCTATTCTATTGGAGCAACTGACTCGGCAGCTAATAATTATATTCAAACCGCTGAAGTATATGGAGACGCAATATATGAAGTATCATCTAGTACTACTGCCTGGTTGGGTGATTTTATGATTTTTCCATCAACTACATTTCCTTTTTTTAGGCGTTCTAGTGATAGGACATATCAAGAAGAATCAGGAATATTTGCAGTACATACAGGTGACGGTATTTTTGTAAATCAAGTTAATAGTTTTAGAGTTGTTCTTTCAGTTTAATAAAAAGCAGGGGTTGGTTGATACGAGTCCTGTTTTTTATTATTGACAACTCTTAGAACTGTCTATATAATAATAGAATAAAATAAGTAATAATTAAACTTAGAAAGTAGAAAAGAGAGAATATGAAAAAAATAGAATTATTAGCACCAGCAGGTTCATTTGAAAAAGCAAAAATAGCATTCTTATACGGTGCAGACGCAATATATTGTGGAACAGGAGAATTATCATTAAGAACTAGAGCAGATATGAGAAATGATGATTTAGAAAAAACAATTAAATATGCACATGATATAGGAAAAAAAGTATATGTGACTATAAATATATTTGCATGGGATAATAAATATGAAGAAATAAGAAAAATGGCACTTAAACTAAGAGAATTAGAGCCAGATGGTGTCATAATTGCAGATGGTGGAGTAATGGAAGTATTTAAAGAATTAGCTCCAAATATCCCTATAAATGTAAGTACACAAGCAAATGTGATAAGTCTTGAAAATGCTAAATTTTGGTATAATAATATAGGTGCAAAAAGAGTTATACTAGGTAGAGAAATAAATAAAGAACAATTAAAATATATAATGGAGAATAAACCACAAGATTTAGAAATGGAAATATTTGTACACGGAGCAATATGTTTTGCTTTTTCAGGTAGGTGTTTTTTAAGTGATTTCATGTCTTGCAGAAGTGCTAATTTAGGAGATTGTAGTCAAAGTTGTAGATGGTCATACAATTTATATTTAGAAGAAAAAAACAATTTAGGAGAATTAATGCCAGTTGAAACAAGTGAATATGGAACAAGTATAATGTCTTCTAAAGATATGTGTTTAATTAAGGAAATACCAGAAATTATAGAAATGGGAGTAGATAGTTTAAAAATAGAAGGTAGATTAAAAACTGACTATTATCTAGCTAGTGTAGTAAATACCTATAGAACTGCAATTGATAGTTACTTAGAAAATAAAGAAAAATTTGACTATACAGAATATTTAAATGAATTAGAAAAAGTTAAAACAAGAGATTTAACAACATTTTTCTTTAATGATAAAAATAATAAAGATATTCAAGAGTACAAAGGTAGACAGTATAACGAAAATTATGAATATGGTGCTAAAATTATTAATTACAATGAAAAAAAATCAGTTGTTGAAATAAAAAATAAATTAAATGTTGGAGATGAGTTAGAATTAATAATTCCTGGAGAAATCAAACCATTTAAATTTATAATAACAAATTTATGGGATTATGATACTGATAATGAAATAGATAATATAAGTCCAGGTGTGAAAGGGCAGAAAGTTAAAATATATATCCCATATACATGTGAAGAAAATTGGGTAATAAGAAGGAAAATAAAATAATTTAGTATATAAAATTAAAAGAAAAAGATAGTAGCTATTCACTACTATTTTTCCTTTTTGTATATCTAATATAAATCATAGTACAAATAAATATTAAAATACTTATAATCAAAACAATTACAACAACATTAGAAATATTTGAATTATCATAGGTAGTACTAGAAGTTGTTGAATTTGTATTATTGTCAAAAGAAGGTGAAGATGTTCTAGGTTCTATCATAGGATTTGTAGGTTCATCATTTTCATTAATCAAAGTTGCTACTAATTGTGTATCATAATTTCTTTTTTCTAAAATTGCTGTTTCTTCTTCCATATTTCTTCTGTATACATTAATAGTATATAGTTTTGTAGTTTCACCATTTTCAGCAGTTACTAATATTTCTACAATATTATTTCCTTCTTCTAAAACATCAGGTTTAGAAATACTAATATTACTATTTGGTTTTTCAGGTATTGCAAGAACATCAATAGTGGAAATATCATTTCCTACATTAACAGTATAATTTGTAATATTATTATCTAACTCGGGATAAATACTACCTTGCTTAATAGCTAAAGTTTCTAAATTAGTATTTGCTAAATCAGGATTATTTGTTTTGGTAACATTAATTACATAGTTAGAAGTAGAACTTTTATCTTCAGACAATACAGAAATATCAATTACATTTAAACCATTTTTAAAATTAGAATTTCCTTTTATATCAACAGAACTATTAATATTTTGTGGAATAGCAGTTATATCAAAACTATTAATTGATTCATCTATTAAAAAGTAATATTCATATACATCAGAAGAAAAGTTAGGGTTTAAACCTTCTTCATTAAATCTTAAAATTTCCAATTTTGAATTATTAGGATCTAAGCTTTGAGTATTATTTTGATTTGCTATATTATCATTTTCAGTAACTAAGTTAGTTTCTCCAATTACAATAGAATGTGATTCATCTTGTATGTCTAACTTATTTCCATTTGTATCATAATACTCACCTGTTATTACAATAATAGCATTTCCATCACTTAGAGCTTTAAATGAGAAATTAGGAATATTATTTAACTGATTTTCTATATCATTAAAATTTGTCGCAGTCCAGGTATAAATAATTTTATTGTCTACAAAGTTAGAATTTTCTACATTTTTTAAATATTCTAATTTTTGCGTATCAAAAAATATATTTAAAGAAAAAGACGCAATATTATAATTGTTAAAATCAATATTTAAATTAAATGTTTCATCTTTTTTTATAACTTCTTTATCTATAGTAATATTAACATCACTATTTGCAAAAATATAGCTAGTAATTGAGAAGCACATAATAATTAAAATAGTAGTTAATATAATTTTAGGGAAAAGTTTTATATAATCAATCTTGTGAATATATTTATTAAAAATCATAAAGTGTTACTCCTTTTTTTGAGAAATTATTTGAAGTTCTAAAATGTGTCTTTGTATCAAAAGTGAATCAATTGAAGAAGGATTATTTCCATTTTTATTTATATTTCCAGATATTAAAAAACTATCTTTAAATTTTTCAATATCTAAAATATGTCTTTGAAGAAAAAGTAAATCTATAGTATCTATTTTTCCATCACCATTAACATCTCCATAAAGTATAATATTAAATTGATTTATAATATTATTTTCAGTATCTAGTATTTTAATTTTAGAACCAGTACCAGCTAAATCACTATCACTTAATAACTCATTTTTATAATTATATATTTCAACAGTATAAATAGTTGTTATTAAACTTTTAATTTTATCTACACTCATATCAGTATAGTCAAAACCATTAATCTGACTATATTCAACATTTAGTGAAGAGTCAAAAGAAAGTTCGTTATCTGGAATAGGAGATGTTACAAAAATGTTTACTGTTTTCTGAATATTCCCATCAATAGTTGTAACTGTGATAGTAGCATTACCTTCAGAAATTGCTGTAATATTACCAATATTGTCAACAGTTGCAATATTACTATTTGAAGAAGAGTAAGTAACATTTTTATTTGTAGCATCATCAGGAACAACTGTACTTGAAATTTTAAATGTATTATTAATATTTAAAACTAATTCAGAAGTATTCAATATTAAATCAGTAACTTTTGAATTAACTGTTAAATCAATACTAGAAGTTACATTATTTTCTTTAGAACGAACTGTAATTGTAACAGTTCCAGAGCGTATTGCTAATATATTACCAGAACTATCCACTTGAGCAATATTTGGGTTACTTGAAATGAATTCAACTTCATTATTCTGAGCTTCTGCAGGTAATATTTCTACAGATAAAATTTTACTATCACCAATATTTAAAGTAGTATTATCCAAACTTAAATTAATATTAGATATTTGAACATCAGGAACTAATTGTAGGTAACTTTGAAAAGCATAACCAATTATTCCATTTTCTAAAATAACTTTATCCCATAAATCACCAGATTGGATTCCTTTTTTTATTCTTGTCATCTCATCTGAACTATTAACAGTAGTTATAACTTCAGACGAAGTAGAAGGTAGGGAGCGTATGTTTAAAGTATTGTCGACATCTGCATATACTTTAGTATTATCATTAATATATTCATTAGGATTTATATTAGGATTTTCCACAGGAACATCAGGCATATTATCATATATTGGTATAACAAAAGACATTTGGTTAGATAATAGATTACTATTTAAGTATCCTTTATATATATGACTAGACTCGCTATATGGAGCTAAAACATTTGTCATATACTGATGCCAAAATAGTGAGCCACCAGAATTATCTACAACATGAAATTTTTGAAGGTATACAGTATCTTGTCCTAAATGTATATAAGATGAGCCAATAAATATACCGCCACCTGTTATAGCTTTTTCTTTTGTATTCCATGGAATTAAATATTTGTCTTGAGTACTTTGACTTGCTCCATTTCCATTTCTAGCATATTTTAAACCATTAATTATTGCACCCATTGGTTCAGATGAGCTTGTTGCACCTATGTTATAGAAATTATATAAAGCTTCATATCCAGAAACAATACCACTTATTGAACTATGAGATAGGAAAGGGCCTACTTCTTGTTTAATTCTTGAAGCTAGATGATAACTGCTAACTTGTGAAATTTGTCCAGCTTTTGCAATTAATGTAGAATATTTATCAGAAGTTGTAATATTATTTCCACCTGTATCAATATATGAAACAGTGGTATTATAGAATTCTGTACCATAAAGTATTTTTTCAATACCATCTAAATTATTTGTTTTTTCAGAATATGTTAACTCTTCAAATTGAAATAATCTAACTTCATTTAAAAAATTTCTTGGATCCATTGAATATTCAACAGCTTGTCTTGAACTATCAACCCAACCACTGTCAACTTCAACATTATATTGACCAGGGGTAGTATTTTTCCATCTATCAATATATGATAGTGGAACTAAATTTACACCAAATTTATTTTCATTATCTATAACATAATTCCAATCAAGTCCTGTATATAATGCAGTAAAAGACCAATTAGGATATTTTTCTTGTAATTCATATAAATATGGTTTATATGAATCAGGAAAACTTTCTATGCCTTCTCGTTTATCAAGTGCCACACTAGAAGCTGGATTTAAAAAAATTATAAAAAAAATCGTAATAGAAGTTAATCCTAAAGTAAATATTAGTAAAAATTTTTTTCTATTATTTTTAATTACTTTAAACATATATTTAAGCTCCTTTTAAAATTCTCTAGCTTTAATAATTAACCTATAATCTGTATAATTTACACAAGTGATTAATGTTAATTCGCGAGCATTAGTATTTTGTATAAGTGGGCTAATATCCATATAATCCACTTTATATTTTTCATAAACTTCATACTCATATTTTCCATTGATATTATCTGTTAAAAAAACTTTATCACCAATATTTACATTAATTAAATTTTTAAACATATTTGGATTAATGTAATTATGTCCTGCAATACAATAATTACCATAGCTATTAGGACTAGGACCAAAAAACTTAGAAGGACTTGTATCAATCCCGTTTTGCGAATAATTAGATAATATATTTGTGACTAAATTTATAGAAGGTATCTCTAACTTACTATCAACTATATAACCCTTATACTCTTCATCAACTAAATTTAGATTAGTATTAGAAGTAACATCATTTTCTTCATAAGTATAAATAGTATTATCATTTGAATTAGTAGTAGAATAATCGTTGGAAACTAATGTCGTATAGTAATTAGAGTTATTATTTTCATTTGTTAATAAAGTTGATTCTTTATAAAAAAGATAAATACTATATGATAAAATACATATAATTAATATTAATATACTTATTAGGAGTAATTTTAAAAATCTTATATTTTTCATAATATTTCCAATCTATAATTATAAATTTTTATTTGCTTATATGTATATCTATAGTTATTTAATATAATAACTATAAATATTTTTGAATTATATATTTTACTTATTATTAATTGTATACAATTATCTATATCGTCTATTTGATTTTTTATTTGTAGTGTTTAATCTGTATTCTCTAATAATTAAAACTAGGAAAACAGAAAGAATTACAAGTAAAGGTATCAGATATTGATAAATTGTATTACCTGTTTTTGGTAAAGTAGTAGGTGTTTCTTCTTGTGGTGTTGACTCAGGTGTAGTTTCTGGAGTCGTAGTAGTAGGCGGTGTTGTTGTCGTAGGTGGTGTAGTGGTAGTAGGCGGAGTTGTAGTAGTTGGAGCTTCACCTACAGTTAAATTAAAAGTATTTTGTGAAATTACAGCATCAGAATTGTTTTTATCAATTAATTTAAATGTTAAAGAATAATTACCAATTTCAGTAAACATACCTTGCATTGTTAATTGTTTAGAAACATTAAGTCCACCTATAGAATCACCAGCAGTAGAACCAAAACCATTTGTTAATATATCAATTTGAGTATTAGTACTATCTGTAGCTAGAAGTGTTGCACTTCCGCCAGAAGGAGCTGTTAATTCAGCAATGATTCTTGTATTACTAAATGATTCACCAAGAGAAGAATTTACATTTAATTGCATATCTTTGTTTTCATTTTTAATAATATCCCCAGTGTATAACAAGTCAAATGTATATGGTACATAATCTGGTCTTATTGTTACATTTTTAACTATTGGTGTTGTGATATCGTCAAATGTAACTGAAGCATCCGGATTTGCCAAACCATTAGCAGTTATATCAAAGTCGGTAGGATTTGTATTTATTAAGTTTGATTTTGCTTTAAATGTAACTGACATTGAACTACTAGGAGAAGTACCACCAGTTGAGTCAAAAAAGAATATTCTAACTCGTGTACCATTGTCATTAGCTGTACCACCTGTTGACGATACGTAATCAAATAAATTATTGTCATAAGCTACATCGACTGTATATGCTCCCAAATCCTGCCCAAAATCTACATTTACTGTAACATTTTCATTTGGTTTTACAGTTGTTAAACTTGTGTCTGTTGTAATTGTTGAAAGTGGTGCTGCATAAACAAATGTATAAATTGATATTAAAAGTGTAAAAATAAGTAATGTTATTATAATTTTTTTCATTAAAAAACCTCCTTATATATTTTTTATATATCTTTATTATGCTAATTTTTTTCAAAATTATATAAAAAAAGACAAGGTATTTTTTGGAATAAAATATAAATATTATATTTAAATATTTATATTTTTATTGAAAGAAAAAAAATATAATGATATAATTTGGATATTATTAAAAACACAAGAAAAGGAGAAAAAATGAAAAATTTAAAAATTGAAAAAGGTATCACATTAATTGCACTTGTAATAACTATTATAGTTCTAATGATATTAGCAGGTGTATCAATAGCTATGTTGTTAGGAGAGAGTGGGATAATAACGCAAGCTTTAGAAGCTGCAGAAATTACAAAAAGAGCAGCAGCAGAAGAAAAAGTTAAATTAGCTGTTATGAGTTCATATACAGCTTTAGGTGAGTTGGATGAAAGTTATATTAAAGGAGAATTGGAAAAACAGGCTGATTCTTCAGAAGAAATATCAGTACAAATACCAGGTCAAATTAAGTTTGATGGATATACATTTGATATAACAGAAGATGGAGAAGTAACAACAGGTAATGATGAATCTATAAATCAAGATGAATGGGATAAAATAGCTACACCAGAATCGGCTTTTATTTGGGGAAGTGATGTTCCTGGAGAAGAAGGTTATAATAATATTGTAGGGTATAATGCAGAATTAGCAAATTATACAAAAGTAAGAATACCATCAAGAGCACACAGTATCGAAGGTACTTATGGTGGAACTGAGAGTAGTGTTGGAAGAGCATACTTAAATCAAATAAAAGAAATAGAATTATCACCAACATTAACTTCCATAGGTACATATGCATTTGGTGGAATACATGGAAATGCATTGAAAGAAGTAGAAAGTATAGTAATTCCAGAAGGAGTAAAAACAATTGGATACTATTCATTTAATGGATGTTATAAATTAGCTAATATAACTTTTCCAAGTACTATAGAATCTGTAGAAAGTAGCTCGTTTTATGGAACAAGCTGGTTAAATAATTTACCAGATGGGGAACTATATATTGGAAATATACTGTATAAATATATAGGACAGGCACCAGCAAATACCACTATAAATATAAAAGAAGGAACAAAAGAAATATGTGAAATGGCATTTTATTCTCAAGATAACATTATAAATGTAATAATTCCAGATAGTGTGACAACTATAGGAGATAATGCTTTTTACTATTGTGAAAACTTAGTAAATATTACAATACCAGATAGTGTGAAAACTATAGGATCAAGCTCATTTGATAGAACAGCATGGTATGATAATCAACCAGATGGAATTATATATATTAATAGCGTATTATATGAATACAAAGGTGATATGCCAAGTAATACAAGTATAGTAATAAGAGAAGGAACTGAATCAATATGTGGATATTCATTCTATGGTCGTACTGAATTAACTGATATAATAATTCCAGATACAGTGAAGAGTATAGGAAATCATGCATTTTATGACTGTAATAGTTTATCAAGTGTAATAATTCCACAAAGTGTCACTACTATGGGTTATGGAGTGTTCTATGGCTGTGATAATTTAATAAATATAAATTGTAGGGTACAAACTAAACCAAGTGGCTGGAATGATAATTGGGACGAAAAAAGTTGGCAAAATAAACATAATGTTGTATGGGGATATTCAGGATAATAAATATATAAAATTGAATTGTAATAATAAAACGTTAATGATATAATAATATAAAAATATAGGAGGTAATTATGTTAGTAACAACAAAGGAAATGTTTGAAAAATCTATGAAAGAAGGGTATGCGATAGGAGCTTTTAATGTAAATAATATGGAAATAATTCAAGCTGTTGTAGCGGCAGCTGCAGAAGCTAAATCACCAGTTATACTTCAAGCTTCATCAAGTGCCATAAAATATGCAAAAATAAATTATTTAATGAAAATGGTAGAAGCAGCAACCGAAGAACACCCAGAACTTCCAATAGCAATACATTTAGACCATGGAGCAGATTTTGAAATATGCAAAAAATGTATAGACGCAGGTTTTACATCTGTAATGTATGATGGGTCAAAATATGATTTTGAAGAAAATATTAGAAGAACAAAAGAAGTTGTAGATTATGCACATTCAAGAGGTGTGGTAGTAGAAGCAGAGTTAGGTAAACTAGCAGGAATAGAAGATGATGTAAATGTATCAGAAGATGATGCAAAATATACAGATCCAGACCAAGCAAAAGAATTTGTAGAAAAAACAGGAGTAGACTCATTAGCAATAGCCATAGGAACAAGTCATGGTGCATACAAATTTAAAGGTGAAGCAAAATTAAGATTCGATATATTAAAAGAAATAAAAGAAAAAATACCCAATACACCAATAGTATTACATGGAGCTTCTAGTGTAATTCCTTCATTAGTAGAAACTTGTAATAAATATGGTGGTGATATACCTGGAGCAAAAGGTGTTCCAGATGAAATATTAAATGAAGCAAGCAAGTTAGGGGTTTCTAAAATAAATGTTGATACAGATCTAAGATTAGCTTTAACAGCAGGAATTAGAAAAGTACTAGTAGAAGAACCAAATGCTTTTGACCCTAGAAAATATTTAATCCCAGCAAGAGAATTAGTTAAAGAAATAGTACAACATAAAATGGAAAATGTTTTTGGATCAAGTAATAAAATATAGAAAAATAAAAAACTACTTAAAAGATTATTCTAAGTAGTTTTTTACATATTATTTTTATTCTTTAATTCGATAGCAATTTGTTTTTGAGCATCTTTTTTTGCCAAATCTTGTCTTTTATCATAAAGTTTTTTCCCTTTACCAATTCCAAGTTCTACTTTAACATAAGAGCCTTTAAAATATATACTAATAGGAATAAGACTATAGCCTTTTTGTTTAGTAAGTCCAATAAGTTTATAAATTTCAGATTTATGTAATAAGAGTTTCCTATCACGAATTGGATCTTTATTAAAAATATTACCATGATCATAAGGGCTTATATGCATACCACAAATGAATAATTCTCCATTTCTAATATATGCATAACAATCTTTCATACTGACATTATTATTTCTAATAGATTTAATTTCAGTACCTGAAAGAACAATACCAGTTTCCAACTTATTATCAATAGTATAATTATGATATGCTGTTGGATTTTTACTAATTAGTTTAGTTTTCATATAAAATATTCTCCTGTAAATAATTATTTTGTAAAAACATTATAACATAAAAATTGCAATAAAAAAATAATTATAAAATAATTTTAAAAAATAAATAAAATTACTTTATAATTAAATCAATTAATCTCTATTATCATAATTGTTAATACGTGATTGCATAACATAATACCATATTAGTGCAAATATAGCAATTGCAGCAACACCAACTATCAACCAAGTCCACGCAGTTGAATTCATACCTAATAAAGTAGATTCAGTAGAAGTTCTTGTAGCAGTATAGTTACTATTAATAGGTTCTTCATACATCATATTACCTGAGTTTTGCATATTTTCAGTAGTATCTTCCATCATGTTATCCATTGATGATTTAGCATCATTCATCATATTTTCAGCACCATTTTTCATATCTTCTGTAGTATTTCTCATATCATTTGTCATGCTATTAATAGAGTTTTCAGTTTTTTGTCCCAAATCATCCATATCAGTTGTTAATTCTGAAGCACAACACATAGTAAATGAGCAAATTATAAGTAAGAATATGCTTAGTGAAAGTAAAAATTTCTTATTCATTTAAAATCCTCCTATAATAATATATTAAATAAACATAAATTAAAAATGAAAATTTAATTAATAATATTATTTGGAGAAAATAAAAATATATACTTGTAAAAATTTCAAATAAAAAAATCTAATTTAAGATAAATTAAATTAGAAATTATATTAAGCATTTAATCTGATTAATATTGCAATGGAAAGAAGAATTAATAAAATACCAATTACAATTAAGGCAGTACTTAGTATTTCAGTTATTCCAAATTCATCATCCGTATTTGTAGGTGATACAGTACTTACTCTAGTAGAGTTAGTAGAATTACTAGAACTATTTGATGTATTTGTCCTATTATTTGACCCAGAAGAGTTTGAAGAGTTAGTATTGTTTGAAGTTGAATTATTTTCTAAATCTAAATCAACTGAATATGAAATACTAAATATAAAAAAAGTATTTATTAAAAGTAATAATATTAAAGTAATTAAAAATTTTTTTTGAAATTTAATCATGGTTCCTCCTAACGAAACTAAAGTTTCTATTCTTTTGTTAAAATTTAATAGTAATATATCAAAAAAATAAGTATATGTCTAGAGTTTTTTTAAAGTAATTACCAATAAATAATATGAAATCTTTTTACTAAAGTAGATAAATGTGTTGATAATATTTAATATGAGTAGAAATTAAGATAATTATTAATTTATTTTTTTTGTTTAAAATCAAAAAAAACGAAAAAATGTTCGCAAAAGTATTGACAATTAAAAATAAAAAAAGTAGAATAAATACAAACAAAAGTTTGTAAAGGAGAAATTGTATGATAACAACATTACATATTAAAAATATAGGAATAATTGAAGATATAAGTATAGATTTTAATCATGGATTAAATATACTTACAGGAGAAACTGGAGCAGGGAAAACTTTAATAATAGAATCTCTCCAAATAATATCTGGTGGTAGATTTTCAAAAGAGATGATAAGAAAAGGGGAAACAAATTCATTTGTTGAATTATGTATGTATGAACCAAATAATATAAATTCAATTGACGGAAATATAATTGTTTCAAGAGAAATAAATAGTAGTGGTAAAAATATGTGTAAAATAAATGGTAGAATGGTTACTGTAAATGAATTAAAAGAGTTTATGAATACATTTATAGAAATACATGGGCAAAATGACAATCAGAATTTATTAAATTCAAAACTTCATTTAAATTATCTTGATAATTTTATTGGAGATAAAATAGTAAAAGAAAAAGAGTTATACATTCAAAATTATTTAAAATATAAAGATGTTAAATCACAGTTAGAAAACAATTATGGGGATGAAAAAGAAAAACAAAGAAAATTAGATTTATTAAAATATCAAGTAAAAGAAATAGAAGAAGCGGACTTGAAAATAAATGAAGATGAAGAATTAGAAGAAAAAAGAAAATTAATGCTAAATTCTGAAAAAATAGTAAATAATTTAACCGAATCAGAAAACTATATATCAGATAATAGTGTAGATATGATAAGTAATGCAATAAGATGTTTGGAAAAAATAGAAAATATTGATGAGAAATATATAAATTTAAATAGTAATTTAAAGAATATATATTACGAGTTACAGGAATTATCTAGAGATATATCAAGTTATAAAGAAGATATATATTTTGATGAGCAAGAAAGAAACTATATACATGAAAGATTAGATTTAATAATGTCTTTAAAAAGAAAATATGGAAATAGCATAACTGAGATATTAGAATATAGTGAGAGCATACAAAAAGAAATTACTCATATTGAAAATTTAGAAGAATATATTAATAAGTTGAAATTAGAAAAACAACAAATTGAAAAAAAATTAAACGAATTAGCTAGAAAAATGAATAAGATAAGAAGTGAAAATGCAATAGTTTTAAGTGGAAATATTAATAAAGAATTAGAAGAACTTGAAATGAAAAATGCAAAAATAAATATTAAAGTCGAATTTAATGAGTTACAGTATTTTAAAACTGGTAAAGACATAGTTGAGTTTTATATAACTACAAACAAAGGAGAAGATGAAAAACAATTAATTAAAATTGCTTCAGGTGGTGAAATGTCAAGAACTATGCTTGCAATAAAAAAAGTTTTAGCAGATACAGATAATATGCCAATATTAATATTTGATGAAATTGATACTGGGATAAGTGGGAAGGCAGCAAATTCAGTAGCACAAAAATTAAAAACAATTTCTAAAAAACATCAAGTTATGTGTATATCTCATCTTCCTAATATAGCAGCAATTGCAGATTATAATTATTTTATAAGTAAAGATACAGAGTTTGAAAGAACAAAAACACAAGTAAAAATATTAGAAGAAAAAGAAGTAATAAATGAAATAGCAAGAATATCATTTGGTGAAATAAACAGTACAAGTATTAAATATGCAGAAGAACTTAGAAATAAGAAAGTATCGTAACATATAATATAAATTAACATATATAAGTATAAAAAATTAGCCGTGGTAAATAATACTAATAAATTAATTTGAAGGGAAATGTGTATGTTAAGAATATATAATATTAAGGCGATAGAAGTACTAGATTCAAGAGGTAACCCTACAGTGCAAGTGGAAGTTACGACAGAAAAGGGGCATAAAGGTATAGCATCAGTACCTTCCGGTGCATCAACAGGAAGTTTTGAAGCAGTTGAAATTAGAGATGGAGATAAGTCAAGATATGGTGGTAAAGGTGTAGAAAAAGCAATTGAAAATATAAATAAAAAAATATCAAAAAAATTAGTCGGAATGAATATATATAATCAAAAAAAAATTGATGAAGAAATGATATTATTAGATGGTACACCAAATAAATCTAATTTAGGTGCAAATGCTATATTAGGTGTTTCGATGGCTGTTGCAAAAGCAGCGGCTCTATCATTAAATATGGAGTTATATCGATATTTAGGTGGAGTGCAAGCACAAGTATTACCAACTCCTATGATGAATATATTAAATGGTGGAAAACATTCAGACAACAACATTAATATACAAGAATTTATGATAATGCCAATTGGAGAAATAACTTTTTCTGAAAAAATAAAAAGAGGTGTTGAAATATACCATACATTAAAAAATATTTTAAAAGAAAACGGGTATAGTGTAGCTGTTGGTGATGAAGGTGGATTCGCTCCAAATTTAAAAAATGAAGAAGAAGCACTTGAATTAATAATAAAGGCAATAAAAAAAGCAGGATATGAGCCAGAAAAAGATGTTGTATTAGCACTTGATATAGCAGCTACAGAAATGTTTGAAGAAGGTAGAAAAATAGGAAAAGAAGGATATTATTTTTGGAAAACAGGTGTGTTTAAAACAAAAATAGAAATGATAGAATATATAGTATCATTAGCAAAAAAATATCCAATAATGTCCATAGAAGATGGCTTATCAGAAGAAGATTGGGAATCATGGGAAATATTAACTAAAAAAATAGGAGATGATATTCAATTAGTTGGAGATGACTTATTTGTAACAAATAAAAAAAGATTAAAAACAGGAATAAAGAAAACAGTTGCCAATTCAATATTAATAAAACCAAATCAGATAGGTACATTAACAGAAACATTTGATACTATATATATAGCCAAAAGAAATGGATATAAAACAGTTATATCTCATAGATCAGGAGAAACAGAAGATACTACTATTGCAGATATTGCAGTAGCAACAAATGCAGGGCAAATAAAAACAGGAGCTCCGGCAAGAACAGATAGAGTTGCAAAGTATAATAGATTATTAAGTATAGAAAATATTATATAAAAATATGGAAAGTATAAATATATGTTAGTAAAAACTATATTTATATTTTTTATTGCATATATTATAAAGTTAAGTATATTAAAATTTTTTTAATAATTACTTGAAATATGTATTAAAAGATGTTAAAATCAGCAAGTTATTTTGCCAGAGAGTACTGGTAAAGGAAGAAAATATTAAGTTGATATACATAAAATGAAAAAATAATGAAAAAAACTTGAAAAATATGTAAATATATTGTATAATAACTAAAGTGAACATAAAAAGTAAAAAATAATTTAAGGAGATAATATGGAAGAATTAGATTTAAAAGAGTTGTTTATGATATTTTGGAATAAGAAAATAATAATTATAATTTCTATAATTGTTTTTTTAGTGTTAGGTGTAATATATACATCATTTTTTGTAACACCAGAATATACATCATCAACTACATTAGTATTAACAACATCAACAGAAGAAGGGGAAGAATTGAATGAACAAGAAGTAAGTCAATCAATAACATCAAATGATCTTACAATAAATTCTAGATTGGTTGCAACATATAGTGAATTGGTAAAGAGTAATAATGTTTTAAGAGAAGTGATATCAAATTTAAATATAGATGTATCAGAAGAAGCATTAAGACAAAATGTAACTGTTACATCTGTCGAAGATACAGATTTAATAGAAATAAAAGTTACAAATACTAATGCAGAATATGCAGCTCTTATTGCAAATGAGATTGCAAAAGTATTTACAGAAAAAGTAAAAGAAATATATAATATAAGTAATGTATATGTAGTAGATATAGCCGAAGTGTCAGAACATCCTTCTAATGTAAATAACATAAGAGATATAGTTATATTTATGTTAATAGGTGGAGTTATATCAGTTATATACATATTAATAGCAAATATGCTAGATACAACAGTAAAAACAGAAGAAGAAATAGAAAAAGTATTTGATATGCCGGTATTAATTTCAATACCTAAATATGATTTTGTTGAATTAGAAGAAGGAGGTAATGAATAATGAGAAAAGAGTTAATTACATATTCGCACCCAAAATCTCCAATTTCGGAAATTTTTAGAACTTTAAGAACAAATATACAATTTATGTCTTCAAACAAAGAATTAAAAACATTACTAATAACTTCAACTCAACCAGATGAAGGAAAAAGTTGGATAACAGCTAATTTAGCAATAACATTTGCTCAAACAGGTAAAAAAGTTATAATTGTTGATGCAGATATGAGAAAAGGAAGACAATTTAAAATATTTAAAACAGCTTTGAAACCAGGATTATCAAACTATTTAAGTGGTATTGGAGCAAATGATGAAAAAAGTAATGATAAAAATGTAAAAAACTATATTCAAAATACAGAAATAGAAAATTTAGAATTACTAACATCAGGAAATATACCACCAAACCCTTCTGAATTATTGGTTTCTGAAACTATGGTAGAATTATTAAATAATTTGAAAAAATTAGCAGATATAGTTATAATAGATGGTACACCATCAGAGTTAGTAACAGATTCTATAATTCTATCAAGATTAGTAGACGCAACACTAATTGTAGCATCACACAAAGAAACAAAAAAAGAATCATTGAAAAAAGTAATTAGAAATATTCAAAATGTTGATGGTAATTTAATAGGAATAATATTAAATAAAATACCTGTTAATGCAAAGAAATATGCAGAAAAATATTATTATAGAGAAAAAGTAGTATCAGATAATAAAAGGAAAAAAGTATTAGATAAAATAAATAGTATGTATTCTGAAGTTAAAAAGAAAAATGAAAAAGTAAGTAATTTGATAAAAGAAAATAACGAAAAAATACAAAAAAATATAAAAAATAAAACTGAAAGAAAATCAGAAAAAATTGAAAAAAATAAAGTTAGTAATGAAATAGCAGAAGAAATAACAAAAAAAGAAACTAAGCCTAAAAAAACAACAACAAAAAAAACAGCTTCAAAAGAAACTGGTAAAAAAGAAGTGAAAAAAACAACTAAGAAAGCAACAGCAAAGAAACCAGTAAAAAAAGCAGCAACTACTAAAACAAAAAAAGTAATTACAGAAAATGAAAATATTGAAAATGCTTTAAATGTTAAAAAGAAAAAAGTTTCATCAGATGTTAAAAAAAGTATATTAGATGAAGTTAAAGAATATAATGAAAATAAATAATACATAAGAAAATGTAAAGGGGAAGTAAAATGGTTGATTTTCATACACATATATTACCAAATATAGATGATGGAGCAAGAAATGTTACAGAAACATTTAATATGATAAAAGAAGCAAGAAGTGTCGGATTCGATGCTCTTGTTTCTACTTCGCATTATATGGAAAGTTTTTATGAAACAGAAGTATCAGAAAGAGAACTTTGGGTAAATGTAATAAGAGAGAATGTACAAGAAAAAGAAATGGGTATTAAAATTTATTTGGGAAATGAAATATATTTCACAGAAGATATCATAAAGCTATTAGAAGACGCAAAAGCATCAACAATAAATGATACATCTTATGTGTTATTTGAGTTACCATTAAATATTGAACCGCTTAATCTGTACGAAGTAATACATAAAATGTTGAAATACAAATTAGTGCCTGTACTAGCACATCCAGAAAGATATACTTTTGTACATAAAGAACCTAACTTAATATACGATTTAATTGAATTGGGAGTATTAATGCAAGTTAATTATGGAAGTATATTGGGAATGTATGGTAATAACACAAAAATAATAGTAGAAAAATTATTAAAAAATAATATGGTGCATTTTTTAGGAACTGATGCACATAGACATAAAAATATATATACACAAGTTCCAGTTGCAATTGATAAAATTTGTGATATAATTGGTAAAGAAAAATTTCATGAATTATCAAAAACTAATCCTGAATTAGCTTTAAGAAATAAGAGAATAAATATAGAAGAGGCTACAGAGATATCTATTACATTGAAAGAAAAAATAATTATGAAATTTAAAAATTAAGGATAGACAAGGAGAATGATATGAGAAAATATTTTGGAACAGATGGTATAAGAAGAATTGCAAATACAGAATTAACACCAGACTTGGTATATAAAGTGGCAAAAGCAGGAGCGTATGTATTATCAAAACATACTAAACACAAACCTACAATATTAATAGGAAGAGATACTCGTATATCAGGAACATTAATTGAAAGTGCAATGCTTTCAGGTTTTTTGAGTTATGGTGCAAATGTTAAATTGCTAGGAGTAACACCAACTCCAGCTGTTGCATATTTAACAAAAAAATTAAATGCAGATGCAGGTGTAGTTATATCAGCATCACACAATACTTATGAATTTAATGGAATAAAATTTTTCAGTAATGAAGGCATGAAAATTTCTGATGAATTAGAATTAGAGATAGAAGAATTAATGGATTCAGGAAGATTAGAAGATTTAACCGCTGAGAATGAGCAAATAGGTGTTGCAGAATATTCATTTAATTTAGAAGATGAATATGTATATTTTTTTAGAAAAAATTTTGATGATGATATTGAAAAATATAATAAAAGAGAATTTAAAGTAGCTTTAGACACTGCTAATGGTGCTACATATACTGTTGCCGAAAAAATATTTAAAGCATTAAATATTAACTATGAGATAATTAATAATTCACCAGATGGTATAAATATAAATGAAAATTGTGGTTCAACTCATATGGGAGAACTTAAAGAATTTGTTGTTAAAAACAACTTTAATTTAGGAATAGCTTATGATGGAGATGGAGACAGATGTCTAGCAGTTGATGAAAATGGAGAAGAAATAGATGGAGATAAATTACTTGCTATAATATCTTCTAATTTAAGAAAAAAAGGAAAATTAAAAAAAGATACAATTGTCTCTACTGTTATGAGTAATTTAGGACTGAATAAATATACTAGAGATAATGGATTAGAACTAATACAAACAAAAGTTGGAGATAGATATGTGTTAGAAGAAATGTTGAAATCAGGATTTAATTTAGGTGGGGAACAATCAGGGCATGTTATTTTATTAGACTATAATCCAACAGGTGATGGGATTTTAACATCAATACTACTGATAAGAGCATTATTAGAAGAAAATATGAAGGCTTCAGAATTAGCAGGAATAGTAAAACTATATCCTCAAGTATTAATTAATGCAAAGGTTGCATCAGATAAAAAATATGATTATGAAAAAGATGAAGAAATAAAAAATGCCATATATGAGTTAGAAAAAGAATTTGCTGGAAATGGTAGAGTATTAATAAGACCGTCTGGAACAGAACCGTTAGTTAGGGTTATGATAGAAGGGGAAGAACAAGAATATATAGAACAAAAAGCAAGGCAAATAGCAGATTTAATACAAAAGAAATTATCATAATAATACTTAAATAAAGTATAAGATAAAGAATATTAAAATAAATTTATACCAATACAAACAAATAGTTAAATTGTGAAATAATTTTATTGGAAATATTGACTTTTTGTAAACACATGGTATAATATTTACAATAATAAAAACAAAAACAAGGACAATATAAATAAAAATATCTTAAAGAGAGCCAAGTTAGCTGTGAATTGGTAAGTAAAATTATTTATTATCACCTTAGTTGTTATTAGACTGAAACTAATATATAGGAATAAGTTTAATCGTATCTTGCGTTAAAAGAAAAAGAGAGAATAAAAGTTATGAAAATATATATAATATATATATCCTTTTATTAATATAGGTGGTACCGCGGAAGTTTAAAGTCATTTCGTCCTAAATAAGGAGAATGGCTTTTTTTGTATATTAATATAAAAGTAGGAGGTTTTTATGTATAAAAAAGTAGAATTAAAAAATGGTTTTGTAGGAATGGAAAAAGAAATATCAGAAGTGTGGAAAGAGAAAGATATTATCAAAAAAAGCTTTGAACATAACAAAGATGGTGAATATTTTTCATTTTATGATGGTCCACCAACAGCAAATGGTATGCCACATGCAGGACATATTATAACAAGAGTAATGAAAGATATAATACCAAGGTATAAAGTAATGAAAGGGTATAAAGTGCCAAGAAAAGCCGGATGGGATACTCATGGTTTACCAGTTGAATTAGAAATAGAAAAACAACTAGGAATATCAGGAAAAGAAGATATAGAAAAGTATGGAGTAGAACCATTTGTTAAAAAATGTAAAGAAAGTGTTTTCAAATATGTAAACGAATGGGAGCAAATGACCGAAAAAGTTGGATATTGGGTTGATATGAAAAACCCATATATAACTTATGACAATAAATATATAGAGTCAGTATGGTGGGCTTTGAAAGAAATGTGGAATAAAAACCTTTTATACGAAGGTCATAAAGTAATGCCATATTGTCCAAGATGTGGAACAGCGTTATCATCACATGAAGTAGCACAAGGATATAAAGATGTAAAAGATTTAACAGCAATAGCTAAATTTAAAGTTGTAGATTCAGATAAATACATTTTAGCATGGACAACAACGCCGTGGACTTTACCTTCAAACTTAGCATTATGTGTAAACAAGAAATACGATTATGCAGAATATAAAGTAAATGTTGGAGATGAAGAAAATAAAAAATATGAAATATATATATTAGCAAAAGAATTAGCAGAAGTTGTATTAAAAGATAAAGAATATGAATTACTAAAAGAATTTAAAGGTGAAGAATTATTAGGAACTAAATATGAACAATTAATACCTTTTGGAAAAGTAGAAGGAAAAGCATTTGAAGTAATTCACGGCGATTTTGTAACTTTAACAGATGGTACAGGTATAGTTCATATGGCACCAGCGTATGGAGAAGATGATAATATAGCATGTAAAAAAAATGGGATTACTTTTATAAACTTAGTAGATAAAGCAGGGAAATTTGTAGAAGAAGTTGAACCATGGGCAGGAAGA
Organism: uncultured Clostridium sp.; assembly: GCA_964369695.1. GTDB lineage: Bacteria > Bacillota > Clostridia > TANB77 > CAG-508 > CAG-269. The sequence goes on along the minus strand of CAYJGL010000009.1, from coordinate 9,965 downwards.
TTCGTTAAAGAATGTGATGAAGATATATGTAAATGGTTAAAACAAGAAAATAAACTATTTAGCAAAGAAAAACATTTGCATTCATATCCACATTGTTGGAGATGTGATACACCACTACTATATTACCCAAAAGAAAGTTGGTTTGTTGGTATGAGTAAATTAAGAGAAAACTTAATTGAAAATAACAGTAAAGTTAACTGGTATCCAGAAACAATAAAAACTGGAAGATTTGGGAAATTCTTAGAAAATGTAATTGATTGGGGAATTTCAAGAGATAGATATTGGGGAACACCACTTCCAATATGGACTTGTGAAGACGAAACTTGTAATCATCAAGAATGTATAGGAAGTATAGAAGAATTAAAAGAAAAAGGTATAAATGTACCAGAAGATATTGAGCTTCATAAACCATATATAGATGGAGTAGAACTTAAATGTAGTAAATGTGGTAAAAAAATGATAAGAGCAAAAGAAGTTATAGACTGTTGGTTTGACTCTGGTTCAATGCCATTTGCAAGTTTACACTATCCGTTTGAGAATAAAGAGTTATTTGAAAAAACATTCCCAGCAGGATATATTTCAGAAGCAATAGATCAAACAAGAGGTTGGTTCTATACATTAACAGCTGTAGGAACAGCACTATTTGATAAAACACCTTTTGAAAATTGTATAGTATTAGGCCATGTATTAGATGGTAAAGGACAAAAAATGTCTAAATCTAAGAAAAATGGAGTAGATCCACTTGTATTATTAGATAAAGTAGGAGCTGACAGTACTCGTTGGTATTTCTATACTGGATGTATGCCATGGTTATCTTCAAGATTATCAATAGAAAATGTTGAAGAAAGTCAAAGAGGTTTCTTAAGTACACTATGGAATGTATATTCATTCTATGTACTATATGCAAACATAGATAAATTTAATCCAAACAAATATGAGAACTATGAATCAAGTAATATTATGGATAAATGGATAATATCAAAATTAAACACACTTATTCAAGATGTAGATACTAGATTAGAAAATTATGATATAACAAATGCTGGAATTAAATTAGAAGAGTTTACAGATGAACTTTCTAATTGGTATGTAAGAAGAAATAGGGAAAGATTTTGGGCACAAGAATTATCAGACGATAAAATAGGTGCATATACGACACTATATAAAGTATTAACAACAGTTATTAAAATAGCAGCACCATTTGTACCATTTATAACTGAAGAAATTTATCAAAATTTAGTTGTAGGTTTAAATGAAAATGCAGTAGAGAGTGTACATTTATGCAAATGGCCAGAAGTACAAAAATCAAAAATTGATTTAAAATTACAAGAAGAAATGGATTTAGCATATAGAGTTGTAAAACTTGGTAGAAGTGCAAGAAATGGAGCTAATATCAAAAATAGACAGCCACTATCTAAAATGCTAATATCAGTTGATACACTTCCAGAATATTATTCAGATATAGTTAAAGATGAATTAAATATAAAAGAAATTGAACTAGGTGCAGAAATGAGTTCTTATGTTGATTTTGAAATTAAACCAAATCTTCCTGTAATAGGTAAACAATATGGAAAACTAATTCCTAAAATTAAAGCTGAAATTAGCAAAATGAATCAAATGGAATTAGCTACTAAAGTGAAGAATGGTGAAACTGAAACTTTAGAAATAGATGGAGAACAAATAATTTTAAATAATGAGAATTTACTTGTTACTATGAAGGGAAAAGAAGGTTTTGCATTTAGTGGTGAAGGTGAAATAGGTGTTGTTTTAGATACACATATTTCAGAAGAACTTAAGAAAGAAGGTTATGTAAGAGAAATTCTATCTAAAATTCAAAATATGAGAAAAGATAAAGATTTTGAAGTATTAGACAATATAGTATTGTATGTATCTGGAAATACTATGCTAGAGAGTATAGTTAAAGAAAATGAAGAGTTTATCAAAGTAGAAACTTTATCAGCGGAAATCAAGTATAATGAAGAAAGAAGCGGATATACTGAATGTAACATAAATGGTGAAGTGTTAGAAATAGATGTAGAAGTGAAAAAATAAATTAAGAATATGGTAAAAATAAAATAGAATATTAAATATATATACTTATTTAAAATTAATATATAGATAATATAGTTAGTATTCTATTATTATGAATAATAATAATTAACAAGGGGAAAGTAAAGAAATGAAAGATTTTATAAAAGCTTTTTTAGCAGGAATAATTATAGTAATTGCAGTAGTAGTATATTTATCAATAGAAAATAAAATAGTAGGTGCATTTGTATTTAATATAGCATTAGTTAGTATAGTAGTTTTTGACTTTAATTTATATACTGGGAAAATAGGATATTTATTAGATAACGGAGTAAAATATTTTAAATATATAATAATTTTAATATTAGGAAACTTATTAGGTGTAATAACAGCAAGTTATATGTTTTTAGGTACACGATATGCTAATTACTTAGTAGAAAAAGCAAGACTTTTAGTTGATTTAAAATTATCAGATAATATAATTAGTATATTAATATTATCAATAGTATGTGGGATTTTAATGTATATAGGAGTACATGGTTTTAAAACAGTTAAAGAAGAAATAGGTAAATATTTGATAATAATATTGGCAATAATGACATTTGTATTAATTGGGGTAGAGCATAGTATTGCAAATACAGTATATTTTACATTAGCAGGTGGTTGGTCGCTTCAAGCATTTGGATACTTTTGCATTATGCTAATAGGTAATGCAATAGGAGCTATTTTAATGAATACATTGTTTAATCTTAAAGAAAAAGGGGGAATTAAAAATGAAAATATTAATTGCAAGTAATAACAAAAATAAAATACAAGAAATAAAAACTAAACTTCCTAACTATGAAATATTTAGTTTGAAAGATTTGGGAATAGATATAGATGTTGTTGAAGATGGTATAACTTATGAAGAAAATTCATATAAAAAAGCATTTGAAATACATCAAATATTAAAAGATGAATATATAGTAATTGCAGATGATTCAGGATTAGAAGTTGAAGCATTAAATAATTATCCTAATATATATACTGCTAGATGTGTCGGAGAAAAATCTGACTCTGAAACATTGTGTAACCATATATTAGATAAAATGAAAAATGAAAAAAATAGAAAAGCGAAATTTGTTTGTGTTATAACTATAATATATCCTAATGGTTCACATGAAGTGATAAGGAAAGAATCTTTTGGTTATATAACAGATAAAATACAAGGTGAATGCAAATTCGGTATGGACCCTATATTTTATTGTGAAGAACACAAAAAAACTTATGCAGAACTAAATGAAGAAGAAAAAAATGAAATAAGCCATAGGGGGTTAGCTATAGAAGAATTAGTAAGAGTTCTAATAATAAATAGCTAGAAATAAAAACTGATTGTTTTAAGTAGAAAGTATACTTAAAATAAATCAGTTTTTATTTTTTATGTTTTTAAAAAACTAACATAGTCATTTAAGAATGTCATCATTTTCTGTTTTATCAATATTAAATTCATTGTTGTTATTCTCTAAATCTTTTTTATGCACTAAATTACCTAACATATTAAGATTGTTACTAAATTTATACTTTTCAAATAAATCAGGATGATTAAGATTTAAATATTTTGAACTTTCTTCTAATTGATTATATTCATTAATATTGTCATAAGATATGTTATTATTAAATCCTTTTTCAATATCACGTTTTTGCTGCATCAAATATAATCCAATGCTACTCATTTTTCTTAACGAAGCATGAGAATTTTCGTCATTAACTAAAGATTTTCCATTAATAGCAGAATTAAAAGAATCTTCACAAATTTTATAAATAAAGCTATTATTATCTATATTAACATTAGCAAAATCGTTTTTTCGAATTTCCCATATTTCTTTTAATGTATCTACATCTATATTATGTCCTTCTTCAATATATTTACCAGCAAATAAAAAGATGTTAGATAATTCATAGCAATTTGGGTCTTTTGCCCAATCAAATTTATCTCTATTTTCTTTAATCCAATTCAAAATACCTATAGTTTGATTGTTGAAATTATCAGGTGTAATATTACCTTCAAAATTATTACTATACTCCATTTTTTCTCCTTCAAAAATATATGTAATAATAGTTTATCGTAAATAAAAAATATTATCCTAGTAAATTTTGTAAATAGTTAGATGAAATATATATTTTTATATTAATATATGATAAAATATGAAAATCTATATTAAAATGAATATAAAGAGCTGAACAATAAAAGGAGAGTATTAATTTTATGGACAAAACACAAGAATTTGACAAATTAAAAACAAAAGTATTAAAATATATATTATATAAAAAAAGAACAGAACAAGAAATAAGAAAAAAATTTGAAAATGAAATAGAAGAAAATATGTTTGAAGATATAATTGAATATTTAAAACAAGCCAAGTATATAAATGATAATGAATATATAGCTAAGACAATAAATGATTTTAAATTATTAAAAAATTTATCAATAAAAGAAGTTACATATAAGTTATTAAATAAAGGTTTGAATAAAAGTATATTAGAAACATATATGTATGAAAATAAAGAAAAAATGGAAGAATATGAAATTAAATCTATATCAAATATTATGTACAAAAAAAGAAATACTATGGATAAAGACGATATTATAAATTATCTAGCAAAAAAAGGTTATAGATATGAAAATATAAAAAGAGTTTTAGAAGAAATGTCTGAAGAATAGAAAAAGGAGTACTTATGTCAGTTTTAACACTAGAAAGTAAGAAATATTTAGTAAAAGTAGAAAATTTTGAAGGTCCACTTGACTTGTTATGTCATTTAATAGATAAAAATAAAATGCAGATTCATGAAATAAATTTAAGTGAAATAACAAAACAATATATTGAATATATAAATGAACAAGAAAAAATGAATTTAGAAATAGCAAGTGAATTTATTGTTATGGCTTCAACACTACTATATCTTAAATCTAAGAATTTATTACCTAAACAAGATTTAGAAGAAAAAGAATTAACAGAAGAAGAGTTAATAAGGAGAATTATAGAATATAAAAAGTTTAAAGAAATAAGTAAGAAATTAAAAGAAAATTATAGCGAATTTTCAAATAGATATTTTAAAACAACAGAAAAAATACAACTCCCAAAACAGAAAATGGAAAAAACGTTTAAAGAAAATATAATATCAGATTTATATAAAGACCTAATAGAAAGAAATAGTGTGCGATTAAATCAAAATGCTAAAAATATAGAGAAAATAGCATTAGTAGAAAATTATACTATATCAAGTAAAGTAAAAGAAATGTTTAAAATATTAATTAAAGATAAGAAATTTATATTTAACAAAATATATAGTGTAAACAAGAAAAACAAGCAAGAAGTTGTAACAGCTTTTTCGGGGTTATTAGAATTATCAAGAAGAAGTAAAGTTAAAACTACTCAAGTTGAAACTTTTGGGGATATTATTGTAAATAAGCAAAAAGAAAGAAAATAGAATTATATGTTTAAAAAAATATATATTGGTAAAACTATTATAAAACCTCTAAAGGAGGAATTATGGTAGTTTTTTTTATTGTATTAGTAATAATAACTATAGTATTAATATTATACTTTTCAAAAATAGTAATTAAAATAAATAAATTTGAATTCTTATCGCAGGAAATTAAAAAAAATATAATAAATTATGACACAGTTGTAAAAATAGTTATATTTAATAAAATACCTATTATTAAATTTAAAGTAAATAAAGAAAAAGTAGATAGGATAATTAACGAAAATGAAAAGAGATTAAAAAGAGAAGTAGATAAATTTTCTATTAAAAATATAAATAAAGATAAATTAAATATTAAAGAAATATATTTATATATAAAAAAAATAATTGATGAATGTATAAAAAAAGTTAATTTAGAAATCGAACTAGGAACTGAAAATCCAGCACTAACAGCAATTTTAATCCCAATTATTGCAACAATAACTTGTATATATTTTAGAGATAAAATTAAAGAAAAAAATAAACAAGTTTTTAATATAAATCCTGTATATATAAATAAAAATTTAATAAATATACATTTATCAGGTATATTTGAATTTAAAACAAGACATATTATACATATAATATATGTGTTAAACAAAAATAAAGGAGAGAGTGAAAATGTTAGAACATCCAATAGAAGGTCTTATGGTTACAGCTATGAATAGTATAAAAGATATGATAGATGTTAATACAATAATTGGTAATCCTATTGAAACATCAAACAATACAGTAATTATTCCAATATCAAAAGTGTCTTTTGGTTTTGCTGCAGGTGGTAGTGAATTTAAAGGTGAAACTATAGATGAATATACAAAAAAAGAGAAAGAAGAAGCTATACAATACAGACTACCTTTTGGTGGTGGTGCAGGTGTTGGTTCAACTATAAATCCGATTGCTTTTTTAATAATACAACCTAATAATGTGAAATTAATACCTATGAATCATAGCTCTAGTTTGGACAAGTTACTTGATTATGTACCAGATTTTTTAGAAAAATGCAGTGGTATGTTTAATAAATCTAAAACAGAAGAAAAAAACAATGCAGAAGATATAATTAAAGAAATGAAAAATAAGACAGAAGAAACCATAAAAAAAGCAGAGCAAAATAAAGCAGATATTGAAAATAAGATTGAAAGAGAAATTGAAAAAATAAGAAGACCTAATAATAATATGGAGTATGATTTTAATTATGATGGAAGAATGGAAGATGAATAGATAAGAAAATAAATAAAATTTAGTTTAGATTTAAATTAGACTAGGTTTTATTTTTTTATGTACATATTATTATTTTTAATATTGAAAACCTATAATTGCTATGATATAAATATATTAAAATTAGAAGTAGGAAATATATTATTATGAACAAAAAAGAATTATTAACTAAAATTAAAGAGTTAAACTTGCCAAAAGAAGAGTTTTACATATTATCTGGTGCAAGTCTCTTAATAAGAGATTTAAGAACAAATACAGATGATATTGATTTATGTGTAACTGAAAAAGGTTTTGAAATATTAAAAGAGAGATTCAATATACATGGTAGTATAACTAAGCAGGAAAATGGTTGTTATAAAATATCAGATCACTTAGAATGCTTTATTGATAACAAATTAAATTTTGATACAGATATTATTGAAGGATATCAAATACAAACATTAACAAGTATTCTAAAATTCAAAAAAGAAATGAATAGAAAAAAAGACTTAAATGATATTAAAATAATACGTGAATATATTAAAAATAATATTATAATAAGAAAAATTGAAGTAAAAGATATTAGAGATGTAGTCACATTAATTAATGAGTGTTGGAAAAAAGCATATAAAAAAATAATGTCTGTTCAAACATTTAAAAGAAGAGAAGAAAATAAGAATGAAAGAATTGAAAAATGGAAAAACAATATTAATAAAAGAAACGGTTTTGTAGCAGAGATTGATAACAAAATAGTGGGATATTGTGAATATATATTAAATAGTGATTTAGAAGTTGCTGATTGTGAAGTAACAATATTATATGTTGATAATAATTATCAATCTTTAGGTATTGGTAAAAAGTTAATTGAATTTGCTAGATCTAAGTTAAAAGGAAATGATAAAAAGACTATGGCAATAAGATGTTTAGAAGAAAATAGAAATGGAAGAGAATTTTATAAAAAAATAGGTGGGATAGAATTAGATGAAGTAGCATATTTTGAATGTGAAAATAAGAAATATAAAGAAAAAATATATATGTATCAAATATAAGATATTACATTTTTAAAAAGTGTATATTAAAAATCTTGAAAAATGTATAAGTCCCGAGTTATAGTCCTAAGTCTCGTGTTGACAAAAAAGATGTTTCGTGCTAAAATGTATGCAGATGTTGTAATATTATTATAGTTAAATTAACTGTGATAAATATAATAAGCAATATACTATTAAGAAAGGAGTTAATTTTAATTAAAAATTTTAAGGATGTGATAATGAATGTTAAGTAGACCTGTAGAATATAAATGCCCAAAATGTAGTAGGATACATGTAATGCATAAGGGATTGGGTCAATTCTTCGGGAAGTGGGAAATATGTACTGAGGGAATGCGTGCGGTTAATAAACGGTCGTTTCTAAGGTATTTAGCCCAGAAAGAGTATATATCAATACAAGAATATATTGAGAGCTTAAAAAAACTTAAAGAAGTTTTACCTGATTCAGCTATCTTTGTTTCTGACAGTATAGCGGAAGAGATAATGTACAAAAGTGATTGTGAAAACGACCCTTGGACATATTCAGAGCGAATTTGCGACACCGTTCATTATTATGAAAGCAAATACCTTCGGTATGAACCAAATAATAACAAAGAGCAAAATATTGATTATGAACTAGACAACAAAATGACAAATGATATGGAGGAAAACATAATGAATGACTTAACAAAAACTACAATGAATGAGGATAACCTTAATAATCAAATTAACAACAATAACTTTTTCAGTAATATGACAGCAGAAGTAGGGCAGAATAAAGATGTGAATATTGCAAGTACTTTAATGGGTATAGCTGTAAAAGGCAACGGAACATGGTATATATATGATAAAAAACAAGAGACCATAATAGATGTAGGAAATCAAGAATTGGGAAAATTTCCATTATTCAATATCCCAGTTTTTGAAATGGAAAAAGGTGACTTAATAAAAAAAGGAGACGAATACTTTTTTGTTAGAAAAAATAATAACAAAGAAAATATCGTTGAATTAATTTCACCGATTTCAGGAGTAGTTACAGAGACTATATCTTCTGAAAATATATTAGGTTTTAGCTGTTATACTAAAGTTGTAGCAATGACAGACGTTATGGGTGTTGAAAGTGGATTCGAACAATCTGATAATATGATGAAAATGATGATGTTATCATCAATGATGTCTTCACAATCAAACCAAGGGGAGAACAATAGGATGAATGCTATGTTACCTATGATGATGTTAGGGAAAGATAGCAAACTAGGAGAAAATGACGACATGATGAAAATGGTGATGTTATCATCAATGATGTCTTCGCAATCAAACCAAGGAGAGAGTAATGGAATGAATGCTATCTTACCTATGATGATGTTAGGGAAAGATAGCAAACTAGGAGAAAATGACGACATGATAAAAATGGTGATGTTATCATCAATGATGTCTTCACAATCAAACCAAGGAGAGAGTAATGGAATGAACGCTATATTACCTATGATGATGTTAGGGAAAGATAGCAAACTAGGAGAAAATGACAACATGATGAAAATGATGATGTTATCATCAATGATGTCTTCACAATCAAACCAAGGTGAGAACAATATAATGAATTCTATGTTACCATATTTAATGATGTCAAGAACTAGTGCAGAAGAGAAAGCGAAAAAAACGCCTACTCGTTCAAGACAAAAAAAGAAAGAAGTTCAAGTCGCAGTAAAGGAAGAAAATTCTGACACTGAATAATTCAATAATTAAAATTGACTTATCGTTTAAAATTATTTATTTTAAACGTTGGTAGTATACAAAAGGAACCACTTGATTATCAAGTGGTTCTCTTTTCTTAAATAAGTTTAACTATTTAAGAACTGAAGGAATATCTTTAGCTAATAAATTAATAAAATGGGCACATAAATTATCAATATAAGATAACATGTTAGAATAATTTATAATTTCGCCAGTATATTCAACTTTCTCAGTAAAATAATTTTGCAATTCTTGCTTGCAAAAACGAGTTTTCCAGAAATCTAAAAAATTAAAACCAGTCAACTCTGGGAATTCTGGAATATGGTCAAGTAATTCACTTGTAATATGCTTATATTGAATAAGCATAAAGTTAATACTGTATACTGACCATATAATCCATTATCAGAAAAGAAATTGGAAGGAAGAGCTAAAGAAAGTTTATTGAAATTTGCTGATAACATGATAAAAAAACCTAAATTC
>CAYJGL010000008.1:0-34625 GCA_964369695.1 uncultured Clostridium sp. | reverse complement strand
TTGACTCTGGCATTCGTGTGTTCGAATCTCACCAGCCCAGCCAAGTAAAATAGCGACTTTCAGGAAATTGGAAGAAGCTATTTTTTTGTATGTCTAACCAAATGTCTAACAAAATTTATAGCTTTCAGGATTTATATATTTTTTAAAATAGAATTAGCTCGTTACAATTTGTAACGAACTGACTCCTATTATATCAATAATAGGACTAGGTACTATTTTCATAATTCAAAGTTCATAATTAATAATGTAATTTGCATTGACATATTTCGATTACATCTTCAGATACATGGTAAACAATTCTATTTGTATCATCTATTCTTCTGCTCCAATAGCCAGTTAAGTTATTTTTTAAAGGTTCAGGTTTACCAATTCCGTCAAAAGGATTTCTAGTAATATCCTTTAATAAAGTATTTATTCTTTTAAGTGTTTTTTTATCTTGTGTTTGCCAATATAAATAATCTTCCCATGCACTTTCGGAGAACAAAAGTTTACTCATTTTCCATCATTTCTAATTCTTTCATTGTCTTTTTAACAGTCTTCCCTTTTTTTATTTCATTAACTGATTTTTGAATCATTTCTATATTATTTTTGCTATAAAATGAATCTATCGAAACATCAAATGGTATTCTTTCATCTCTAATAACTTTTCTTGCAAATATAGTAAAAGCTGTAGATAGGCTCATACCTAATTCATTACATACATTTTCTAATTGTTTTTTTACATCCGCATCTATACGGAAATTAATCATTGTTTGAGACATTTTAATCCCTCCTTTTAATATAGTATACAATAATGTAAAGCGAAAGTCAACTCTTTGCTTTACATTATTATATGTGAGTATGTGTTAAAATATTCATACTTATTGATTTTTTTATAAAAATGATGATATAATATGCGTATAAAAATTATTTAATTATGGGGGATTTGTATGAAAGAATTAGTCGTTATTACTGGTGGAAGCTCAGGATTAGGTTTGGAATTAGCTAAAAATATATCAAAGGAATATACGGTGTGCTTAGTATCAAGAGATAGAGAAAAATTAAAAAAAGGAATCGAGTTGCTAAGTACAACAAATCAACATATTTTTTATGTAGCCGATGTATCGATAGAAAGTGAAGTGAAAAATTTATATAAGCATATTAAAGATTATAAATTAAAATATATAATTAATTGCGCAGGAGTAGGAATGTTTGGAGAACCAGAAAATGTAAATAGTAAAATGGTAGATGCAATGATTGATTCTAACTTAAAGTCTGTAATATATATGTCATCAAATGGAATAAACTTATTAAAAGAAAATGGTGGGACAATTGTTACTATACTTTCGACAGCAGCTTTAAAAGGTAATCCTAAAGAATCTATATATTGTGCTACTAAATGGGGAGCAAGAGGATATTGTGAAGCCTTAAAAGCAGCATACAAAGGAACTAATATTAAAATTGTTACAATTTGTCCAGGAGGGATAAATACAGAATTTTGGAAAGAAGATTGTGGATTAAGTCCAAATGTTGAAAAATTTATGAATCCAAGTGAATTAGCAATTACAATTTGGGATGCACTTAAAGAGAAAAAGACTTTGTTATGCACAGATATGATTATTGAAAAGTTATAGAAATATAAATAATTATTAGTAATGAATATAAAAAATAAAGAGTATTCATTTTTTATTGTATAATATAATAAAGTGAGAAGTAAAAGAAATAAAGATAGAAATGATTTCATTTATATAATAAAATATCATTTAAAATACACTTAAATGTTTTGTTTTTCTGAATATTGCATTCTGTATTAATATTTTATATAATAGGAGGAGATAATTTGAAAAAGCTTTTAATAATTGATGGTATGAATTTGTATTTTCAAATGTTTTTTGGTATGCCATCACGTATAATAAATAAAAACGGTAAAGCAATTCAAGGAGTTTTAGGGTTTGTGGGTGCGCTTATAAAAATAATTAAAATGGTGAATCCAACACATTTTGTAGTATTGTTTGATGGTCAACATGAAAATTATAGAACAGAGCTCTTACCACAATACAAAGCTAATCGTGTTGATTATAATGTGTTAGAAGAGGAGAAAAATCCGTTTTCACAGTTGGATTATGTTTATAAAGCTTTAACTTTTATGGGAATTAAGCATTGTGAAGTATCAGAATTAGAAGCAGATGATACTGTCGCAAGTTATGTAGATGCTTTTCAAAGTGAGTGTGAAATTATTATTTCTTCTTTTGATAGTGATTTTTTTCAGCTTATGAATAATAACGTTAAGATTTTGCGTTATCGTGGTGAAAAAACTATAGTTTGTGATAGTATTTTTATAAAAGAAAAGTTTAATATATTACCTTGTCAATATGTTGATTTTAAATGTCTAACTGGGGATAATGCTGATAATATTAAAGGAGCAGAAAAAGTTGGGCTAAAAACAGCAGCATCTTTGATAAACGAATTTGGAAATCTAAAAAATATTTTAAAAAATGTACATAAAATAAAAAAAATACCAATTAAAGAATCAATACTTAAAAATGCAAATAGACTAAAAGATAACTACAGTTTGATAAAACTTAAAAATATTTCAAAATTACCTTTTTTGTTTGATGAAATTGAATATAATTATAATGGTATTACATCAACAGAAGTATTAATAGGTATAGGTTTAAAATAATATATTAAAAGCTACTAGGAAGCATAGAGAGTATATAATACATTCTAATAAAAAAATTAATATGAGTAACAATACAGAGACTACTAATTTTTTAGAATTAAATATAGATAAAGATTATTATATACAAAATCCTAAATTTAATTGCTTAATTGCAGAGATAGAAGGCGAACCAGTAGGAATGATATTGTATTCGTATTTTTATTGGGCTAATGATGGTCAAGTATTATGGATTTCACAAATGTATGTATCAAAAGAATATAGAAATAATGGAGTGTTTTTTAAATTAATATCAAAATTAAGGGAAGAAAATAAAGAAATAAGTATATTAGCATGTGCAACAGGAATTACTAATAATAGAATGAGAAAAATACTAGCTTACTATAACGCTCAAGAAATTGATTTGAAATTTTATTATAAAAAGTTAAACTAGGTAATAAAAAATCACATATAATATAATCTAGTTGTATTAATATTATAATGTAAAGGTGAATGTATATAATATAATAAGAGAAATTAAAAAATGAGGTACACAATGAAAAATGAACAAATAAGTATTGAAATGATAGAAAGATTTAGTAATAATTATGATAAAGATATAAATAATAAAATTCTAGAAGAAACAATAGTTACAAATGGAATTGAAAATACTTGTATAGAAAAAAATATAATAGCAGAAAATAAACCAATTTTTAGTATTGAGTTGCCAGATAGTAAGAGATATGATCAAAAAAATAGTAAAAAATGTTGGATTTATGCCGGATTTAATTTAATAAAGCATAATATTGCTCAAAATTTAGGTATGGATGTATATGATTTAAATTTATCAAATAGTTATATATCGTTTTTTGACAAACTAGAAAAATCAAATAATGTATATGAATATATTATAAAATCGAGTGATACAACTTTTGAACATATTCACAAAGAAAAATTTGTAGAGTTTTCTGTAATAGAATCTGGGGGATGGGAATGGTTTAGGGCAATAGTAAATAAATATGGAATAATGCCATATGATAATATGCCAGATAGTTATGAAAGCTTAAACAGCGATAAAATTTATGAAATATTTAATGAAAAAGTAATGAAGGATATTTTGAAATTAATAGAACTGAAAAAAAATAATGAAAATATAGAAAAGTTGAAAGAAGAAAAAACAAACTATATAGAAGAAAATTACTTTTTATTGTCAAAAATATTAGGGAAACCGAGTCGAAAATTTGATTATAAATATACAAATAAGGAAAATAAAGTAATAGAATTAGAAAATATTACTCCGAAAATTTTTAAAGAGAAATTCTTATCCATAAATTTAGATGATTTTGTAACAATTGCTAACCTTCCTATGTATAACAAAAAATATAATGAGATGTATAAAGTAAAAAACTTTGGAAATGTACATAGTAAAAGTCAAATTAATATTTTGAATCTATCAATTGAAGATATAAAAGAACTAGTAATTAAACAATTAAAAGATGGACTTCCTATATATTTTGGAACTAATATTAATAAATCAAGATTATGGGAAGAAAAAATATTAGATACAAGAATATTTAATTATGAGAAATATTTAAATATAGAAATTTTATCTAAAGAAGAATCACTTAATTTATATAATATAAAAAGTCAGCATTCAATGGTTCTTTGTGGTGTACACACTGAAGAAAATGAAATTATTAGATGGAAAGTAGAAGATAGCTATGGGGATGAAGAAAATAATGGATATTATATAATGAATAATAATTTCTTTGAAAAATTCGTGTTTACAGTGGTTATTGATAAAAAATATTTAAATGAAAAACAGTTAGAGTTATTGAAACAAGAAAAAAAGATAATAGACATTGAAGACATATATTAAATTATAAATATGATGAGCTTAATACTAGAAAAAAATTATATAATATTAATATTAATATTAATATTAAGTTATTTCAATAGATAAGGAGTGCAAATGAAAAGAAAGTTTTCAAATTATGCAAATAATAGTAATCTTTTAAATACAGATTTTATGTATGAAGAAGTTTCAACAGAATCATTTAAAGGTACTATTAGCTATTTAAAAGTAGAGAAGGCTAAAGAAAAGTTTATAGTTAAAAGAAAAGACGGTAAAACGGAATGCATTTGTGATTCAGGGTATAGTTATATATCTATATATGAATATAATAAAAATTATGCAATAACAGCAATGTATGATAAAAAACAGCAATTAATTCAATTGTATTTTGATATTATCAAAGAAACAGGAATACAGCATGATGTTCCGTATATAGATGATTTATATTTAGATATAGTTTTAACACGAGACAATTATATTGAAGTATTAGATGAAGAAGAATTGAAAGAAGCATTATTAAATAATGTTATATCAGATGAAGATTATATATTAGCACAAAAGTGTAAGGAGTATATACTTATACAATTAAAAAATATTCAATTTATTCAGGGTATTAAAAATTTAGCAAAACTAAATTTAGAAAAGTTCACTAATAAGAGAGAATAAAAAAGTAATATTAGTAGTATAATGTTTTGGAAAAAATTTTATATAAATTTGGAGGAAATAATGAAAAATAAAAAAATTGGAAAATATACAGCTTTATATGTAAGTTATGGTATGTGTTTTGGAGTAAGTCTTGGATTATTTTTTGGAAGCATACTATTTCACGATAAAATGGTATTAGGAATGCCTATTGGGATTCCTATAGGCATGTGCATAGGACTTGTTATTGGGCATGTAAAAGACAAGAGTCTTGCAAAAAAAATGATGGAAGTTATAATGATAGAAAATATGGAAACAACAGGGAAAATAATTTTATTTGTAAAAGATAAAAATGGTGTAGATAAACAATATGAAGTAACCGAAAAGAAAATGAAAGAAGAAAAATTTGAAATAGGTGACTGTGTTGCAGAAGAAACAGAAGGTGTACTGGTTTCCTTAGAAAGTAAATAATTTAAAGGTACTAATTTATCTTTAGAGCAAATAAAATAAGTATAATCTTAAGAATTAAAAGATTAGTTAGCTAAAGAAAATAGGAGTAAAGTCATGGAAAAATGGTGTTTAGAATTAAAAGAATATTGGTATAAAAAGGATATTGACAAAATAATTAAATTATTTAGTAAAAATGTTACATATTATGAGACTCCTTTTGAAAAAGTAAAAAATCTTAAAGAAGTTTGGGAAGAAATAAAATTACAAGATATTAAAAATTTAGAATTTAAAGTAATAAGTCATAATCAACGTAAAGGTGCAGTTAATTTTATATTAGAATTAATAAATGGTGAGATTTATGATATACTATATGAAATAGAATTAGATAAAGATAATAAATGTAATTATTTTAAACAGTGGTATATGAGTAAATAAACAATAGTGGGGAAGGAATAAATAAAAAGGATAAGAAAATTGGATTAAAGAGAAGAAATAAAACGTAGTTGAAAAAGCGGCCCATTTTTCGATTAGAATATATCTAATTATTGGCCCACTTTTAGTCTATCATATACACTGTGGACAATTTGTCGACAGTTCATAGAATTTTATATTAAGTTTATTTTTCAGATAACTGCAATTGTTTTTGTTTTTCTATTTCTTTAGCACTCTTTTTAGGAGTAGGTAAATTTTCAGGCATAGTTCCACCTAATTTTTGGATAGTTTGGCGTACTGCTTGTCCAACATTATGATGTGTTAAACAAGCATCAGATTCATTATTAACATTTCGTATCTTTAATATTTCATCAGTTTGTGTAATTCTAAATAGATTAGCACCAAGCTCAGTACTTTCCATATAATCTAAAATATCTTCATTTTTACTAATTCCTTTTCTATTTTTAATATCTGAAGCTGTTTCACCATTATATAGTCCTCTATATCCGTAATTATTGAATTTACCATAATTTTGTACCCCAGCTTTTTTTGCAGTATCAAAAAGATATTTATTTTTATCTTTTACATTTTGTCTTGTATATAGTCTTTTATCATCTTCAGATAACTGTGTATATTCTTCTTCTGTTAGTTCTTGTTTTCTTGTTTGAATAGCAAAGTATGTTTGAGCAAGAGAAATTTGTTTTTTTCTTGAATCTCCATTTTGTGCAATAATATAACAAGCATATCTAGTAAGTTTGATATCTTGTATAGTAATATCAGCATTATTTCCGACTTTTAACACCTTCCCGATGTCGGCAAAGTGTTCGAAAATATTGATATTACTACCAATGCAAGTGTCTTTAGCTTTAAGTAATACATTTTTGAAATTTCCCCATTTAGAATATCCCAAAACTGTCATTAATTCTCTTGCATACCAAAATTCATTTCCATTATCATCAATATGCTTTATATTTTCAAAAGTTTCTTCAGTATTATTTAATAAATTATTCATATATTTTCCTCCTTGATTTTAATAAATTTTTTAAGTAGTTAAAATGGTTTCTCTATTTGCATAGTAAGTTTTTCTATTTTTTTCATCTTTTGCATTTATTTTCAACTGTCCGATTTTTTCGGACACTACAAAATTTTCAATTTTTTAAGCTTACTTTTTAGGTCTTGTACATTCTGTTAATATTTTAATAATATTAACAATAGAATAAAACAATTATGCATAAATAAGCAATCCTTTCATTTATTTAATTATAATGATTCTAAAATTTCAAACAACACAAAACTTATGTTCGTATTATATAATGGATATTAAAAAAATGCAATGATTTTTAAAAGTTTTTTATTATGGATAAACTATTATTATTAAATTAAAAATATAAATTAGTAAAAATGTATTGGAAATGTATACGAAACGTGATACAATTCATATAATAGAGTATAGGAGGTGCTAGAGTATGGCTAAAACAGATACTTTGCATATAAGAGTGGAACCAAATGTAAAAAGACAAGCTGAAGAAACATTAAATGATTTAGGATTGTCTATTACTGAAGCTATAAATGTATTTTTAAATCAAGTTATATTAAATGATGGTATTCCTTTTGAAATTAAAAAACCTAAATTTAGTAAAGAAACTTTAGAAGTATTGGAAGATGTTAAAAACAAAAGAAATATCAGCAAAGCTTTTGATAGTGTAGATGAAATGTTTAAGGAGTTGGAGAAATAGTGCTTAAAGTTAAATATAGTAATCAATTTAAAAAGGATTATAAGTCAATAATGAAAAGAGGGTATGATATCAGTAAATTAAAGTATATTGTTGAACTATTATCAAAAGGTGAAATTTTACCAGTTAAATATAAAGATCATCATTTAACAGGGGTCAATTAATAATCAATAAATAAACTAAAAATTTATATTTTTTTTAAGAAAACAATGGTATAATTATTGGATAAAGACTATTTAGAGTATACGAGGAGAGAAAGTATGAAAAAATCATATAAAATTTCAAGAATAATTATTGGGATAGCTATATTAATAATATTTTATATATTTTTTAGGAATGAAGATAAATCTTGGTTAGTAATTCCTTGGATATTTGCAATAATTACTTATGGAATTAGTTTTATAACTTCAATGATAAGCAAAAAAATAATAGAAATAGGAAATAAATTCAAAAGTAAAGGTATGAAAATACTGTTTTATTTGTTATTACCAATAAGTATTTTAGGTTTATTTATTTTAATAGTTAATTATATAATATTGCCGATTTCATATTTAAACGAACCTGATACAACAGATATAGGTACTGCATTATCGCATGGAATATTTTATATATTTATGCAAATAGTAGTATTTATAGGTCTTGTTTTACCGTATGTTCAAACACTAATTGTACTAATTTTAAATTACTTTAGAAAGATTGAATAAATATTTTAAAAGAAATTTGTGTTCTCATAGATTCAAAGTCTTTGTGTCCTGAAGTTACCATTAATTCTGTTGCATACTTCAACTTATTATTATATCATTAATAGCTTTTATATTTTCAAAAGTTCCAACAGTATTATTTAATAAAGTATATAGATAGTGATTTTTTCACTTGACAAGTAACTGACTTTATGTTAAGATATGTAAAATGAATTTAGTTATGAAGACAAGAAATTAGTAGAATTTTATAGTAACTTATAGAGAGATAATGGGAGCTGGAAATTATCAGTATATAAAATTTGAATTACAATTCTTAGAGTAATTAACGTGTAGCTACGATAAGTAAGAATGAGGCAATATTTTTAATATTGTGAATAAAGGTGGTACCACGAAGTCGATTCGTCCTTTTAGGATAATTGGCTTTTTTTGTATAAAAATTTAAGTAGAGGAGAAAGAGAAATGAAGAAAAATCAAATTGAAAACAATTTAGAAAGAATAAAGGGAAAGGCTGTAAAAATATATTCTGATGAAGATTTAGATAAAAAAATAAATAGTGGAAAAAAATTAGTAATTAAATTTGGAGCAGATCCATCTAGACCAGATTTACATATAGGACATAGTGTAGTTTTAAGAGTACTAAAACAATTTCAAGAAATGGGACATGAAGTAGTTTTTTTAATAGGTGATTTTACAGGAATGATAGGAGATCCTTCAGGTAAAAGTAAGACCAGACCAGCATTAACATTTGAAGAAACAAGAAATTCTGCTAAAACATATTTAGAACAAGTAACTAAAATATTGGATAAGGATAAAATAAGGATAGAATTTAATTCTACATGGCTAAAGAAACTAAATTTTGAAGATTTAATAAATCTAGCTAGTAAATATACTGTAGCTAGAATACTAGAAAGAGATGACTTTAAAAATAGATATGAAAACAATTTACCACTTTCAATGCATGAGCTTTTATACCCTTTAATGCAAGGATATGACTCAGTAGCATTAGATGCAGATATAGAAATAGGTGGGACGGATCAAACATTTAATTTATTAGTTGGAAGAGAATTGCAAAAACAATATGGTAAGGAAAGTCAAGTTGTAATGGTATTTCCTTTATTAGTAGGATTAGACGGTAAAGAAAAAATGAGTAAATCACTAGATAATTACATAGGTCTTGCAGATGAACCATTTGAAAAATTCAGAAAATCCATGATAATTCCAGATAATGTTTTAAGGCAATACTTTGAATTAGCAACAGACCTAGCAAAAGAAGAAATTGATAACATTATGAATGGAGATATACGAGAAGCTCATTTTAGATTTGCAAAAGAATTATTGAAAATGTACGATGATGTAAATGAATTTGAAAATATTAAAGATAAATACTTAAATATAGCAAAAGGTAAATTACCAGACAATGTAAGGGAAATTAAATTAGACATAGATGAAATAAATATATGTGAGTTATTAATTAAAATAGACTTTGCTAAAACAAAAAGTGAAGCAAAGAGAATGATATTAGAAAAAGGTATAAAAGTTAATAATGTTACAGAAATAGATATTAATAAGATAATAGATTTTAAAGAAAGTAAAATAATTCAATATGGTAAAAATAAATTTATTAAGTGTTTGTAAATTTAAAATATATAATACAGATCATATTGTTAAAAGTTCATTGATTTTTAAATGAGAATGAGATGATATATGTATACGATTGAGATACTAGTATATAGAAGAGATGTTGAGTATAGTAAAAGGAGAGTTTATTTATGAGATTAATATCAAAATGTCCATCAAAAGGTTTTGAAATATTAGGTAAAGTTAGAGAAACATCAGAAGAAGAAATTATTGAATGTCTAGAAATAGCTAGAAAAGCTCAAAAACAATGGGAAATATTTGAATTATCAAATCGAATAGAAGTATTAGAAGATATATATATTAAGTTAGAAAAAGCAACTAAACAAATAGCCTATTTGTTATCAAAAGAGATGGGAAAACCTATTATGCAAGCAGAGTCTGAAGTTAAATCAACATTAAAAAACATAAAATGGGATTTAGAAAATGCAGAAAAAAATATTTCTGATGAGATTACTTTTGAAGATGATAAAGAAATTCACAAAATATGTTATGAACCTAAAGGAACAATTGTAGTTATATCACCATTTAATTATCCATTCTCTCTATTTTGTTCAATAACTATTCAAAATTTAATAATTGGAAATGCTGTTATTAATAAACCAGATCCATCTACGCCATTATTATTTAAATTAATAGAAGAAATATTTGTATCATCAAAATTACCTAAAGGTATACAAAAATTTATATATGGTGGTAAAGAAATAGGGGACTTTTTAGTGAAACAGAATATAGATATGATATGTTTTACTGGAAGTACAGAAACTGGTAAATATTTATATAAAATTGCAGCAGATAAGATGATTCCAATATTGATGGAGCTTGGTGGTTCCGCACCAGGGATTATATTTCAAGATGCTGATTTAGAAAATATAATTAATGGAGTGTTTAAAAAAAGATTTTCTAATACAGGACAATTATGTCATGCATTAAAAAGATTGATAGTACATGAATCTATTTTTGATGAAGTAGTAGAAAAATTGAAGAATATAGCACAAAATCAAATATTAGGAGATTATTCAAATCAAAATGCTACAATAGGTTCATTAGCTAGTGCTAAACAACTAGAGATATTGATTAAACAGTTCGATGATTCAATTGAAAAAGGTGCAAATATAATATGTGGGGGAAAAAAGCCCAATAATTTAAAAGGAAGTTATTTTGAACCTACTTTATTAACAAAAATAACTAGAGACATGAAAGTATGGAAAGAAGAAGTATTCGGTCCAATATTACCAATTATTAGTTTTAAAACTATAGAACAAGCTATAGAGTTAGCCAATGATACTATATATGGATTAGGTGGATATATATTTACGACAAATAAAGAAACATATAAATATGTAAGTACAAGACTAAAAACAGGAATGGTAAGTCAAAATAATATTAGTTATATAGCACCACATAATCCATTTGGTGGTATAAAATGCTCAGGGTTAGGAAGAATTCGTGGAAAATGGGGATTAAGAGAATTGTGCAATATAAAAGTAGTTGTATTTGAAAAATAAAATTTATTAAATAAATATATAAAATACAATTGAAAATTAATATGAAATGAGAAAAAATGGATATAAATAAAATAAAAAAAGCTAATACAAAAATAATAGGAAAAAAAATAGAATACTACAAAGAAATAGAATCAACAAGTATATATGCAAAACAAATAGCAAAAAAAGAAGAAAGTAATGGGAAAATAATAATAGCAGAAAAACAAACAAAAGGAATAGGAACAAAAGGAAGAGTATGGTATACAGGGAATAAAAACATAGCAATGACAATAATATTAAAACCAAAATGTACGGTAAAACAATTAGAAGGATTTACAATTAGAATAGCAAATTATATAAAAGAAACAATAAAAGAATTATATAATATAGAATTAAAGATAAAAGAACCAAATGACTTGATAATAAATAATAAAAAAATAGGTGGTATATTAACAGAAATATGTACAGAAGGAAATAAAATAAAATATATGTTAATAGGAATAGGATTTAATGTATATGAAGAAAGATTTACAGAACAAACAATAGGAATTGCTACATCATTAAAAAAAGAATTTGAAAATTTAAATATTGAGTTTGATAAGGAAGATATAATAATTAAAATAATAGAAAAACTGGAAAAAGAAATAGAGATTTAGAGTTCTATTTCTTTTTCTGTATAATATATATTAAACATAAATAATTAGTGAAGGAAGGTAAAATATGATGAAAGTATCACAAGTCAAAAATGACAGTAATATAAAGAAAATATTTACAGGAGTAGGAATTTCATTTTTAATCACAATAATATCATTACTAATATTTTCTATTCTATTGACATTTACACAGATTAACGAAAATACTATAGCACCTGTAATTATAGTTGTAACAGCAATAAGCATATTTATAGGTAGCTCAATAACAAATGTCAAAATTGGAAAAAATGGTGTATTAAATGGCGGTTTAATAGGTGGGATATACATTGCAATAATGTATATAAGCTCTAGTATTTTAAATAGAGAATTTGGATTAACATTAGATAGTATAATAATGATAGTGATAGGAATTATTTTTGGAATTGTTGGTGGTATAATTGGAGTGAATAAGAAGTAGGGGAAGGTTCTTTGGAAAACTCTTTAATAATATGAATAAAATTATTTGAATTAGAAAGATTTGAAAAAGATAATTCATAATTAAATAAATCATTAGAATTCATATTTTTATCAATAATAGTATTTGCTGGAATTGATAATATAATTGTAGAAACTTCTGTAATATTAGGTATTACAATTGAAATATTAAATTCATTTAAGGAAATTTGATTAAATTCAAGAACTTCGAATTCTAATGGAATATTATTGGAAGAAAAGAGTAGAATAGAATTAATATTTGAAATTGATAGTTTATTTGTTAAAATATTATTTTCAAGTATTTTAAGGGTAAAATTATATGTTTTACCTTTTTTTGAATCAATATAATTTAAGTCAGAATTTAACAGATTAAAAGCAACTTCAAATGTTGGTTTAGTGTTATCAATATTGATATTAAAAGGTAGTAATGAGTGAGAAGCATTATATTTTGAATATGATATATGTGTGGAAAAAAATATAAAGATAGAAAGTAAAAAAAGTAGAGTGAAAAACTTGATTAGGATATATGTATTATGTATTTTAAAATTCATTAAAACTCCTTAATAAATGAAATGATTTTAGGTCTTGTATAAAGTTTTATTTATTTAGGAACAGTTGTATTATAATTTCAAAAAGAAGAAAAGTCAATATAAAAATGTAAAATATTGTAAAATAAAAACCACTATTAAAAGTGATTTTTATTCTTTATATGTATATTATATATTATTATTTTTTATCTGATTTATCAGTCATTACATCTTTTATAGCTCCTAAAGAACTAAGTGCAGATGTTGCTTCAAATGGGATAAATATTTTATTAGCATCACCTTTAGCAACTTCTTCTAAAGTTTCTAAGGATTTTAACTGTACTAATTTATCATCAGGAGCAGCTTCTTTCATTGCATTGTAAACCATAGTGATTTCTTTTGCTTTTGCATCAGCAACTTCTTTTATAGCTTGTGCTTCACCGGCAGCTCTTCTTATTTTTGATTCTCTATCAGCTTCAGCTTCAAGAATAGCAGCTTGTTTTTTACCTTCAGCTATAGTGATCGCAGATTGTCTTTCTGCTTCAGATTGAAGAATTAAAGCTCTTTTATTTCTTTCTGCATTCATTTCTTTTTCCATTGCATCTCTGATGTCAGCAGGTGGTGTAATATCTTTGATTTCAACCCTATCAATTTTACAACCCCATTTATCAGTTGCTTCATCTAAAACTATTCTAAGTTTATTATTAATACCATCTCTTGAGCTAAAAGTTTCATCTAAGTCCATTTTACCAATAATATCACGGATAGTAGTTATTGCTAAATATTCAATACCTTTTTTTAAATTTTGTATTTCATAAACTGCTTTTGCAGGATCTGTAATTTGATAGAATACAACAGTATCTATTGTAATTGTAACATTATCATGAGTGATAACACCTTGTGGTGGTACATCCATAGTTTGTTGTTTTAAACTAACAACACTTCTTACATGATCAAAAAATGGAATAATGATTGTAAGACCTGCGTCAGCTATTTTATAGAACTTACCTAACCTTTCTATAATATATACTTCTGATTGTTTTACTATTTTAATTGACATTGCAGCTATTACTAATATAATAACTAATACTATAATTAAAAATGCCATAATATAACCTCCTATTATTTAATATAAATTTATATATAATTGTAATAAATTAAAAACTAATTAATTGTACTTGTAGTAGTAACTTGTGAAACTATAAGTCTAACACCTTGTATTTCTAATATTTTAACATCAGAACCTTTTTCAATGATTGATTCATCATTAGATGAAGCAGACCAAAGTTCACCATTTAATCTAACAAGCCCTTTTTCTTTTCTGTGATTAATTTCTTCTGTTACAATAGCTATTTTACCAACTGCTGAAAATGCATTTGTTTGAATATCTTTTTCTTTGTTAACAAATTTCTTTATAAGTGGTTTTGTTGCAAAAAGTAAAGCTGTTGAAGATAATATAAATATTGTTGTTTGAATAATAATATTATCAGTAAAGAAACTAGCTAGCATTGCAAAAATTGCTCCAATTCCAAACCAAAAAATTAAGAAACCATGTGTTATCATTTCAAGAATCAAACAAACTCCACATATTATTAACCATACTTGCCACATAGACAATACCTCCTTTTAAACGACTAATACAATTATATCATAAAAAATATAAAAAATGAATTTATTTGAATAAAAAAAGTTAAAAAGTTAATAATTTTAATATAAATACAAAGAAAAGAGGATGAAATATGGAGAAAAATAATGGGAAAATTGGAAATAATGACGAAAAAGAGATAAATAAATATGGTGAAACAAATTGTAATACAGAATTTATAACATCATACTTTAAATGGAAAACACTAGATGAACAAAAGAAAAGGGGAGAAGAATTAGAGAATATAACCAATAATCAAAAAGATTAAAATAAAAAATAAAAAAGTAAGAAAAAAAGAGAAAATATAAGAAAAAAGTATATTAGATATTAGATAAAGTCAGAAAAGGTCAGAAATGAAAGTGGAAAAAATATAATAATAATGTATAATGTAATTAATAGTCAAAGAAAGTCAAAAACTAAAAGGAAGAAGGTAAGAATATGAGAACATCTGATATTATTGAAGAATTTATTAAAGATATGTTTCAAGAAAAAGAATTAGTAGAAATACAAAGAAATGAATTAGCAGAACATTTTAAATGTGTACCATCACAAATTAATTATGTTATATCAACAAGATTTAAACCATCACAGGGATATTATGTGGAAAGTAGAAGAGGTGGTGGTGGAAATATCACTATAAAAAAAGTTACTAATTCTAATGAAGAATATATAATGCATATAATTAAAAATATGGGAAATGAAATAACATCAAATGAAATAGATGTTATATTAAGCGATTTTTTAACATATAACATAATAAGTCCAAAAGAAGCGAAACTTTTAAAAGTTGCAACAAGTGATAATGTACTTAGATTAGATATAGTAACAAAAGATTTAGTTAGAGCTAGAATTATAAAAAATATGTTATTAAATATTTAGTGAAAAATTATTAATGAAATAAATATAAAAATACGAATTTAAATAAAAAAGGAATAATTTTCAAACTTATTAATATAATAAGGTTCAAAATATAATAATAATAAAAATGAAATATTAATAGGAGAGTGTTGATATATATGGTATATAAATTTACAAATAGAGCAAAAAAAGCTTTAGAAATTGCAAATAATATAGCTAAACAAATGGGACATAGCTATATTGGAACAGAGCATATTTTATTTGGTTTAGTAGATGAGGGAAGTGGAATTGCTAGCAAAGTTTTAAAAAAGCAAAACATTGAATCTTCAGATATACTAGAAAAAATTATAGAGTTAATTGGTAAAGAAGATGAACTTAATGAAACACAAGGATTTACTCCAAGAACTAAAAGAGTTATTGAAAATGCATTTGTAGAAACAAAAAAAATGGGATACGATTATATAGGAACAGAACATATTTTAATTGGATTATTAAAAGAAGGAGATTCAATTGCTTGTCGTATAATAATAGAGTTAGATATTGATATTTCAAAAATATATGCAGAAATAGTAAAAGTAATAAATGATGGAGAAGATTTTAAAGTAGATAAAGATACAAAAAGTATAGAGAAGAAAAAAGATAGCTATAATCAAACAAACACATTAAATCAATTTGGAGATGACTTGACTAAGAAAGCAAAAGAAGGGAAAATAGATCCAGTTATAGGGAGAAAAGAAGAAATTGAAAGAGTAATACAAGTTTTATCAAGAAGAAGTAAAAACAATCCATGCTTAATAGGAGAACCTGGAGTTGGAAAAACTGCAATAGTAGAAGGATTAGCGGCAAAGATAGTATCAGGAGATATCCCAGAAATCTTAAAAGACAAAAGAGTTGTAAGTATGGATATTTCGGGAATGGTCGCAGGTGCAAAATATAGGGGAGACTTTGAAGAAAGAATAAAAAAAGCATTAGAAGAAGTAAAAAGAGCAGGAGATATAATTGTCTTTATAGATGAAATGCATACAATAGTAGGAGCAGGAGCAGCAGAAGGAGCAATTGATGCTGCAAATATTTTAAAACCACTTTTAGCAAGGGGCGAGATTCAATTAGTTGGGGCAACTACTATTAATGAATACAGAAAATATATTGAAAAAGATAGTGCGTTAGAAAGAAGATTTAGCCCTATTACAGTAAACGAACCTACAGAAAATGATGCAATTAAAATATTAGAAGGTTTGAGAGATAAGTATGAAGCACATCATGGTGTTAAAATAACAGATGAGGCAATAAAAGCAGCTGTTAATTTATCATTAAGATATGTAAATGATAGATATTTACCAGATAAAGCAATTGATCTGATAGATGAAGCAGCATCGAAAGCAAAATTAAAAACATATACAGAGCCGGAAAACTTAAAAAAACTAGAAGATGAAATTAAAGAAGTTATAAAAGATAAAGATAAAGCTATTAGAATACAAAAATTTGAAAAAGCAGCAAGTCTTAGAGATAAAGAAAAAGAATTAAAAGAGAAATATGAGAAGGAACAAGAAAAGTGGAAAGATAAAAATACAAAAATAATTGCAAATATAGATGAAGAAAATATTGCAGAAGTTATTTCTTTATGGACTAAGATACCAGCTAATAAGATAACAGAAGATGAAAATAAAAAGCTTAAAAATTTAGAAGAAAATCTACACAAAAGAGTAATTGGACAAAATGAAGCTGTGGAAGCTGTAGCAAAAGCTATTAGAAGGGGAAGAGTTGGACTTAAAGATCCTAATAGGCCAATTGGTTCATTTTTGTTCTTAGGCCCAACAGGTGTTGGTAAAACAGAACTAGCAAAAGCATTATCAGAGTATTTATTCGGAACAGAAAATTCAATTATAAGAGTTGATATGTCAGAATATATGGAAGCACATTCGATATCAAAATTGATAGGTTCACCACCAGGATATATAGGTTTTGATGAAGGTGGTCAATTAACTGAAAAAATCAGAAGAAATCCATATTCTGTAATCTTATTTGATGAAATAGAAAAAGCACATCCAGAAGTTATGAATATTATGTTACAAATGTTTGAAGATGGAAGACTAACGGATTCTTCAGGGAGAGTTGTTAATTTCAAAAATACTATAATTATAATGACATCTAATATTGGAGCTAGATTAATTACAGATAGAAAATATTTAGGTTTTGCAAAAGTAGATAATAATAATTTGAAAAATTCAGAAGACATTAAAGAAGAAAAAGAATATAAAGAAACAAAAAAACAAGTCTTAGATGAATTGAAAAAGGAGTTAAAGCCAGAATTTATAAATAGAATAGATGAAATAGTTGTATTTCATAAGTTGAATGATAGAGAAATATCGAAAATAGTTAATGGGATGTTAGAAGATGTTATAAAAAAATTAAAAAAAGAAAAATATGAGATAGAAATATCTGAAGATGTAAAAAGTTTGATTATTGAAAAAGGAATAGACAAATCATTTGGAGCAAGGCCTCTTAGAAGAACAATTCAAAATTTATTAGAAAATAAGTTATCAGAAGAAATTTTAGATGGAAATATAACTAAAGGAAACTTAGCTAAAGTTATAGTTGATAAAAATAAATTAATTATCAAAAATTAATAGTTTGAAATTTCAAAGAATTGACAAATCATAAAAAAGCTTTTATTATATAACTATAAAAGAAGATACTGTAAATAAATATAGTATCTTTTATTGTATAACTAAAATAAGAAATATTATAATATTTATAAGAGGGAAATATGTTAGAAAAAGTAGAAAATTCAAAAGATTTAAATGAATTAAATTATTCTGAAAAAGATATATTAGCAAAAGATATACGAGAATATATTATAGATATAGTAGCTAAAAATGGCGGACATCTAGCATCTAATTTAGGAGTAGTTGATTTAACAATAGCATTACATAGTGTGTTTGACTTGGAAAAAGATAGAATTATATGGGATGTTGGACATCAAATATACACACATAAAATTTTAACAGGTAGAAAAGAACAATTAAAATCATTAAGAAGATTAGATGGAATATCAGGATTTCCGAAAACAAATGAAAGTCAAACTGATGCATTCAACACTGGACATAGTAGTACATCAATATCTATAGCTTTAGGAATGGCTAGAGCAAGAGATATTAAAAAAGAAGATTATTCAGTAATGGCATTAATTGGTGATGGAGCGTTAACTGGTGGAATGGCACTTGAAGGGTTAAATGATGTAGGATATAGTCAAACAAAAATGACGGTAATATTAAATGACAATGAAATGAGTATATCAAAAAATATGGGTGGCTTAAATATGTTTTTAAGTAAATTAAGGACTAAAAGAACATATGATAAATCAAGTGATAGAGCTAAAAAAATGATATTAAAAATTCCTGTTTTAGGTAAAAATACTGTGAAAATAGTAAGACGATTGAAGCGAAGTATAAAACAGTTAATAATACCTAAAATGTTTTTTGAAGATATTGGTTTTAGATATTTAGGTCCGGTAGATGGGCATAATATTAAAGAACTAGAAAGAATGTTAAATATAACAAAAGAATTAGAAGGTCCTGTATTGTTGCACGTTATTACTAAAAAGGGGAAAGGATATAAGTTTGCAGAAGAAACACCAGATAGATTTCATGGAGCAAGTCCTTTTGATATTGAAACAGGAAAAAGTTTAAATCAAAAGAAAAAAGATTATTCACAAGTATTTGGAGATAAGCTTATAAATTTAGCAAGTAAAAATGATAAAATAGTTGCAATAACAGCAGCAATGAAAGATGGAACAGGTTTAACTGAATTTGCTCAAAAATATCCAAATAGATTTTTTGATGTGGGAATAGCAGAACAGCATGCTATGGGAATGGCAGCAGGAATGGCTAAACAAGGAATAATACCATTTATAACAATATATTCATCTTTTTATCAAAGAGCATACGATCAAATAATTCATGATATTGCTATACAAAATTTGCCTGTAATTATGTGCGTAGATAGAGCTGGGATTGTTGGTGCAGATGGTGAAACTCATCAAGGGTTACTAGATATGTCATTTTTTAGACTAATTCCTAATCTAACTATATTAGCACCTAAGGATTTTTCAGAACTTGAAAAAATGATGGAATTTGCAATAGATTTAAAAAAGCCAGTTATTATAAGGTATCCCAGAGGTGGAGAAGGTAAATGGAAGTTTGAAAAGTCAAAAGATATACAATATGGAAAATCAGAATTAATAAAAAAAGGGAATAATATAACTGTTTTAGCAATAGGAAAAATGTTAGAAAAAACAATGGATTTTGCAAATAAATTTGAAAAAGAAGAAGTAGAAGTTATAAATGTTAGGTTTTTAAAGCCATTAGACAAAAACGTAATAATTAAATCTATTAAAAAAACTAGAAATGTAATAACAATAGAAGATGGAACATGTATAAATGGATTAGGAACAGCGATAAAAGAATTGATTATAGATGAAAAATTGAAAGAAATAAAGATTAATTGTATAGCATATCCAGATGAGTTTATAGAACATGGAGCAGTAGAACAATTAGAAAAAAGATATAAAGTAGAATTAAATGAGAAGGAGTATAGACATGATAAGAGAGCTAGTAAAAACATATAAAAAACAAGAAGATAGGATATGTTTATCTAAAATAACAGACAAAATAGAATTTGTGGATATTAGGAAAAATATTGAAATAACAGATTTTTTAGATATGTATCAGATATCATTAGTTGAAAATTTTCTAAGAAAAATAAAATATAATAATTATATTTTATATGGGGGATATGAAAATGCTGAAAGGAAAATTTTAATAATATATAATGAGATATATAATAAAGATGAAATTGGGTTGAAATATTCGGAATTTTTTAGCATTGTACGAGTTAAGTTACAAGATTTTGATAAAGGTAAATACACACATAGAAATTATTTAGGTGGTGTAGTAAAAGTAGGACTTGAAAGAGAAAAAGTAGGAGATATAATTGTTAGAGACGATGGTGCTGATATTATAACTCTTAACAGTTTTTCAAAAATATTAATTAATGAAATAACTACTTTAAAAAGATTTGAAAATGCTATTATCAAAAGTGAAGATATTAAAGATTTAATTAAGAAGGAAGTTATTAAAGAAGAGATAAAAATAATAGTCCCATCTTTAAGGCTTGATAATATAGTGTCAGACCTAATTAGAACATCAAGAAGTAAGGCAGTTAATGTTATAAATCAAGAAAGAGTATTTATAAATGGACAATGTGAAACTAAACAATCAAAAACAATTAAAATTGGTGATATCATAACTGTTAGGGGAAAAGGAAGATTTGTTATAAAACAAGAAAATGGTAAAACAAGAAGTGGAAGACCAGTACTTGTTATAGAAAAATTCGTATAACTATTTATACGATTTTTTTGTCGAAAATTGCGACGAAAAATTCAAAAAAATATTGACTTTGAGATTAAACTTACTGTATAATGAAAATCAGTAAACGACACTTGTTTACTAATAATTCAAAAAAAGGAGGTGGAATAATGGCAGATGAAGTGATATTATCTATGTTAAAACAAATATCTACAGGAATTGAAAACTTGAATTCTGAAGTAAAGGTAATAAACAAAAGATTAGAAAAGATAGAAGAGAGACTAACTAAACTAGAAGAAAGTGTAGCCAGATTAGAACAAAAAGTAGAAAAATTAGAAAAAGAATTTTCTAAACTAAAAGATAGATTTAATAGATTTGAAGTATCTTTTTATAGTTTAAGATTGTTCGTAGAGAAATTAGATGAAAAATATGAAAAAATAAATTATACGATGACTATAATTGAAATAGACCATGGAGATAAAATGAAAATAATGCTCGATGCACTATGTAGTTATAATAATTCTTATGCAGAATTTAAAAAAAGATTTGTTAAAAATGAGAAATTAATTGAAAAAAATAGTCAAGAAATATATCTTGTGAAGAGTAATTTAGTAAAATAAAGAATTCAAAAAAACATTGAAAAATCAACAGAAAAGACTTCGGTTGTCGAATATTGCGATGGAAAGTCGTTGACAATAATAAATCCAGAAGGTATAATTAAAATAAGTTAACGCAATATGTTAACAAAAAGAAGTATAACTGAATTAGTAAAAAAAGAATAAGTTTTGGTGATATATAAAAATGCAATTAAGTATTAACTGCATTTTATACAATAGCTATTTTAATTTAATAATTGTAGCTCCAGTTTCACCTTCGCCAAAGTTCCCAAATCTAAATGATTTTACATAGGGATGAGTTATTAGAAAGTTGTGTATGTGTGTGCTAAGAATACCAGACCCTTTACCATGAATAACTGTAATAGTTGTTAATGAAGAAATATAGCAATCATCTAAAAATTTATTAATATTAAAAATTGCTTCTTCTGAATTTTGTCCAATGACATTAATTTCAGATTTTATGATTTTATTCTTTTTATTTGTAGCAAAAGTCGTGGTAGTAGAAATATTTTTTGTCGAGCCAATAATTTTCAAATTTTTAATATCTACATTTAATTTCATAGAACCTATTTGTACTTGAACAGTGTTTGATTTAGATACAGTTGATACAATAGTGCCTGTTTGATTCAATGTTGTAATAAGAACTTCAGTATCAAGTTGTAATTCTTGAGCAGAGATATTTTGATTATCTTCTAATTTTGTAGTTTCTAATTTTATGTTTTTTATTTCAGTATTTAATTTGTTTCTAGCATCATTTAAATTATTTTTTTCAGAAGTATTTTTTAAATCATTAATGATTGTGTTAGCTGTATTTTTAGCTTCAAGTAAAATATCTCTTGCTTCAATTTTAGCAGTATTAATAATTTCTAGTTTTTTATCATTTAAAGTTGTTAAATCAAAGTTTAACGATTTCCTAATTGCAGATGTTTGTTTTAATTCTTTTTCTAAATTTAATTTATTTTGTTCGATTGAAATTTTATCATCATGAATATTCTTTAATAATTCTTCAATACTAATTTCATCAGATGTAAGAAGTGATTTTGCTCTTAGAATAATGTTTTCATTTAAACCTAGTTTCTTACTAATATCAAAAGCGTTACTTTTTCCAGGAATACCAATTAAAAGCTTATATGTAGGACTTAATGTTTGTATATTAAATTCAACAGATGCATTTTCAAAATCAGAATGAGTTAAAGCATAGTTTTTTAATTCTTGATAATGCGAAGTTAGAATAGTTAAACATCCTGTATTTTTAATATATTCTAAAATACTAATTGCAAGATTAGCACCTTCTAGTGGATCAGTTCCTGAACCTAATTCATCAACCAAAATTAACGATTTAGATGTTAAATTATCTAATATTTTAATAATATTAGTCATATGTGAAGAAAAAGTACTAAGTGAATTACTAATGCTTTGGTCATCACCAATATCCACAAATATATTATCAAAAACAAAAATAGAAGAATTATCAGAAACTGGTATATTTAGACCGCTATATGCCATCAAAAGTAACAGTCCAGTAGTTTTTAAACAAACAGTTTTACCACCAGTATTTGGACCAGTAATTAATAATGTTGAATAGTTACGTCCTAAAGTAATGTCAATAGGAACAACGGTGTTTTCATCAATTAATGGATGTCTAGAGTTTAGTAGATTAATATATTTTTCAGAGTTTATACTTGGTGTAACAGCTGATATTTTTTTTGAATATTTAGCTTTTGCAAAAATAAAATCAAGTTGAGCTAAGATTTCAACATTCTTTAATAATTGGTATGTATATGGTGTTAATATTGAAGTAAGTTCATATAATATTTTTTCTATTTCTAACTCTTCTGATATTTTCAGTTCGTTTAATTTATTATTTAAATCAAAAATTGTAAGTGGCTCAAT
This sequence comes from uncultured Clostridium sp., assembly GCA_964369695.1. GTDB lineage: Bacteria > Bacillota > Clostridia > TANB77 > CAG-508 > CAG-269. The sequence continues at coordinate 11,019 of CAYJGL010000008.1, read as the reverse complement.
AAAGACTGTTGAACCAGCATTTGAAATGTCATGAATAAAACCTTTAACTTCACTTCTATATTCGTCTTTAACAGGTATTACAAACCTATTATTTCTAATAGTAATTACATTATCTTGTAAATATTTTGAAAAACTACTAGAATGTATTAAATTATTTAATTTTTGTCGTATAGATTGCTCTGTATTTGATATATTTTTCCTTATATTCCTTAAATTAGGAGAAGCATTATTATCTAAAGTATTCTCATCTATAATACATGATTGAATCTTATCAGTAATACTTTTATTAGTATAAAGACAAGATGAGATATCTGATAATATAGGATATTCTAGAATATCTATATCATCTGAAGAAAAATATGTTTTTAATATTTGTGCTTGTTTTAAAATATTTGAAATAGAAAGTAATTGTTTCATATTCAAGAAACTATTACTTTTAAGTATTTTTATTTCAATATCGATATTTGTAATATTATTAAATCTAGGTGTAGATAAGATATTGGTAATATTACAAACTTCTTTTGTTTCAGAAAGTAGATGCTTGACTCTTTCTGTACTATAGCTAGGTTGTAAATCTGTACATAAAAGTTTACCAACATCTGTATTACAGAAAGTACTCAATATATTTTGTATTTTATAAAATTCTAATTTTTCTAGTGTATTCATATTATCTCCAAACATTATTTATATTAGTTGTTTAGATTATACAATCAAGATTTGGAATAGTCAAGAAGTATTGAAAACTAAGTGAAATAAAGGAAATATGGATTGACTTTATTAAAATATAATTATATAATTTTAATAGATTGAATAAAGTAAAATAATACTATAAGTTCAAAATATGTGAAAGGTATATGTATGGAAAAAGGAAGAGTTATAGAAGTCATATCTAATACTGTTAAAGTGGAATTAGAGAATAATGAAATATGTGATGCTAGTATAAAGGGGATATTTAGAAAAGAAGATATATTCCCAGTAGTAGGAGACATAGTATTAGTCGACATTTTAGAAGATAAACAAGAAGAAAAAAAAGGAATTATATGTGAAATATTAGACAGACATGTATATATTAAAAGACCTAAAATTGCTAATATATCAAAACTATTTTTAGTTGTATCAATGAATAAACCAAAACCAGATTTATTAATGTTAGATAAACAAATTGCTTTTGCAGAGTTATTAGATATTGAAATAGTTATTATATTAAACAAATCTGACTTAGGAGATGAGACGTTTGTAAATGAAATTAAGAGTGTTTATGAAAAGATAGGATATAGAGTAATTGTTAGTATGGCAAAAGAAAGTACAAATAAAGGTTTAATGGAAATTCAAAAATGTTTAAAAAATAATATAAGTGCTTTTTCAGGAAATTCTGGTGTTGGAAAATCAACTTTAATAAACAGTATCTTTGATAAAAGTATGACATTAGAAGGTGAGATTAGTAGGAAGAATAATAAAGGTAAAAATACAACAACATCAACAAAATTATATAAAATAGAAGACAACTCATATATAGCAGATACACCAGGTTTTGCTACTTTTTCAATAGAAGAAATATATTACAAAGATTTAGATAAATATTATAAAGAGTTTAGAAATCATATATGTGAATGTGAATTTGTTGGATGCACACATATTAAAGAAGAAAAATGTGGAATAAAAAAAGCTGTTGAAGAAAATGTGATTAGTAAAAAGAGATACAGTAGATATGTGAAAATATATGAAGAACTAAAAAATAAGGAGGAAAAAAAGAAATGGTAGAAGTATCAACATCAATATTAAATGTAAAAAAAGAAGAAATATCAAATGTGTGTATTGGCCTAGAAATTGCTAAAACAGACTATTTTCATATAGATGTAATGGATGGTAAATTTGTTGAAAAAGACACATATAATTTAATGATAGATAATTGTACATATATAAAAAGAATTTCAAATATACCGTTAGATGTTCATTTGATGGTAGAAGATGTCAAATCATCAGTTAATGATTTTTTAGCATTTGAACCTAATATTATAACATTTCATCTTGAAGCACTAAAAGATAAAGAAGAAGTTTTTAATATGATAAAATATATAAAGGAAAATAATTGTAAAGTTGGACTATCAGTAAAGCCCAATACAGATATTTCAGAGATATATGAATTTTTACCATATATAAATATGTGTTTAATTATGACAGTAGAGCCAGGGAAAGGTGGACAAACATTTTTAAGTGATATGTTAAAAAAAATAAAAGAGCTAAAGGGATATATAGCTAAAAAAAATCTAGATATAGATATTGAAGTTGATGGTGGAATCAATTTAAATACAGCTCAAAAAGTGAAAGAAGCAGGTGCTAATATTTTAGTTGCAGGAACAGCAATACTAGCTGCTAAAGATTATAAGGATATAATTGATGAAATGAAATAAAATTAAATATAAATATTACTATAGAGATAAATGTATTTACATAGTAATATTTTTTTGTATAGAAGAAATTATTTAAAAATTAACAAAAAAAGTTGATTAAAGAGTAATTTTAGTAAATTTACTTGAAGTTTACTGAAAAATAGGATATAATATATTATGTAAAATTCAAAAGGAGAAGTTTAAATGGAAAATATATTAGAGATAATAAATAAATTTTATGCAAATAGAAAGAATTGCATAACAGGAACATTGCATAATGTATATGGATTTAATAAAAATGGAAAAAATAAAAATACAAATAAATATTTAGATTTAGATGGTTTTGATAGTAACAATTTAAATATTAAAGGTGAATCTAGAACAGACATATTTAATAAGAGTTTATTAGACTATAATTTGATAGACTTTAACGAAAATGGAATTAATAAGGTAACTGGAACAAAATATGATAAGTATGGATTTGATATTCATAAAATACATAAAGTAACAGGGCGAATATATGATGATAATGGATTTAATATTGCAAGAATACATATATATACAGGTTCTAAATATGATTTAGAAGGATATGATATCGATGGATTTAATAGAGATGGAATATATAAATACACACAGACTAAATATAACTTTATGGGACAAGATCAAGATGGATATGATGAAAATGGGTTTAATAGTGATGGAATAAACAAGATAACAGGAACAAAGTATGATGAAAATGGCTTCGATACTAAAAATTTTAATATACGTGGTATAAATAAATATACAAAAAAAGAACATGATGCATATGGGTTTAATTCTAAAGGAATACATCAAAATACTAAAACACAATATAATGAAAAAGGATTTAATATTGAAAGAATACATAAAGATACTAATTCAAAGTATAATAATGAAGGATACGATATAGATAATTTTAATATTAATAGAATACATAGAGATACTAACACGAGTTATGATGAGGAAGGTGTTGATGAAAAGGGATTTGACATTGCAGGAATACATAAATATACTAAAACACAATATAATGAAAAAGGGTTTGATGTAAATGGTATAAATGTTAAAACTAATGGAAAATATAATATTTGTGGAATTGATATAAATGGAGTAAATGCTAATGGTTTTACACCAAATGGTATAAACATAGAAACAGGAACTAAATACGGTAAAGATGGATATGATATTTATGGAAAAAATGAATTTGGATACAATAGGGAATTTGTTAATGCTTTAGGATTTAATTATGATAATATAAATATTCATACTGGTGGATGGATTGGATTAGATGGTATTACTACAAATATTATAAATGAAAAATTAAAAGAAATATTAGAAAAACAAAAAAGAGAAGAAGAAAAACAAAAAAGAGAAGAAGAAAAAGAAAAAAGAGAAAACCTAAAAAGAAAAAAAGCGATAGAGAACTCAAAAAAGATTGCAGAGAAAGCAAGATTAAGAAAAACAAAAGAACAAAATGCAAAAAGAGAAAAAGAGAAAAAGGAAAAAGCAGAAGAAGAAGCAAATATAAAAAAAGAAATTGAAAAAATATTAACGGATCAAAGTAAAAAACAAAAAGAAATAAATGGAATATTAAAAAGAATAAGACCAACAGAAACAACAGAAAGACCGAAATTAGAAACTAAAGAAAAAACTATACCAGAAAAACCTGTAGAAACTAAAAAAGAAACAATAGAAAAAAGTAAAATAAATATAGTAAAATCAGTCAAAGGAAAAACTATATCAAAAAAAACTGTAGAAACTAAAGAAAAAATAATAGAAAAACCAAAATTAGAATCTGAAGAAGAAATAAAAGAAAAAGAAGAATTAAAATTTAAATCTACGTTTTTAAGCAATAATTATTCAATGGGATTTATACTAAATGGGAAAATAAATAGTGTTAGAATAACTAGTGAAATTTTTGATAAAACTAAAGATTATCTAATAGCTAAAGGCATAGAGATTTCTCATGAAAATATGGAGAAATTTATTAAGGGGAAAATAAAAAATTTAATTGATGGAAATAAAAAAACAGAATTAGAAACTAAAAAAGATGAAAAACAAAAATTAGAAGATGAACAACACGATTTAAATAAAAAATTAGAAGAATTGGAACATGAAATAAATTCACAACTAGGAAAATAAAAGGAAGATAATAAATTTGATGAAGTTATGGTGGTAAAATGAAAAATATAAACAAATCTTTTAAAAATAATATGAATATATTAAAACAAGAGTTTTTGAAAAAAGAAGAACTCTTGAAGTTACAAAAGATGTATGAAGAAAAAGAAATTGATGAAATGAATATGACTGAAGAACAGAAACAAGAACTCCTAAAATTATATGATGAGCAAATTGAAGAGTTAGAAAAAGAAAATAAAGAATTAAAGAAAAAATTATTAAATATAGTAAAATAGTAGGTTAATAGGTATAAAAAATGTTACTTTAAAAAATAAAGTAACATTTTTTAATATAAGTAGAATTAATCTGTATTTTTTTCAATTGTTTCAGTATCAATGTTTTCAGATTTTATATTTGAAATGAAATGATTAGCAACACTTCCAATTCCAAATAAAGTTAATAATATTAAAACTATACTTCCTAAATAAGGGACATAAGTAGATATTGCCCATACAATAAGTGAAATAGTAACAACTAGGCAAAATTTATAGAATCTAACTAATTTATTTGGTAATTTTTCTTTCATTTTTTCAAATATATGTGTAGCCAATAAAATCATAGAGATGTGAAGACTAATAACAAATAAAATAATAAAAACTAGTATCATCAATATTGCAAAAGAAAATGTAAATTGTAGTACTGTAAAAACAATTATTAAAATAATAAATAATATTGGTATTAAAATACCTAAACCTAACTTTTTAAATATTTGTTTATCTTCAGAAGATGTACATTTAGTTAAAAATCTTTTAGCAAATAAGATACAAGTAAAATATATAAGAATAGTAGTACATATAAATGAAATAGAAGATAATAAAATTGTAGAAGTTGATGTATCAGTATTTTGTGGATTGAAATTTATAGAGCCTTCTACTTTTCCTTCTGGAATTGAAAGTTCATTTGGTGAAGAATAGTTGAAATCTCCTGTAATTAAATTTGTAACACCAGAATCTTGTGAGAAAGTAAGAGTGTTACCAATAGAGACTGAAACATTTCTTCCTATTGAACCATGAATATTAAGATTTTGACAAAAGGCTTTTAAATCTCGAGTAATAAATCCATAAATATTTATATTTGATGAATTAGCATATACATCAGAAACAACTCCTTTTATTGTTAATATATCAGAATTACAAAAAATATTTCCAGATATATTTGAATTTTCAGTAACAGTAACATTTAAAGCCGATACAAAAACATCACCAGCAATATCAGTATCAATAGTAACGTCAGAACCAAAAACAAAAACATTACCATTTACCGGTGTAGTTATATTTATATTTGTCCCAAATAAATATAAATCAGAATTTGTAATATCAGCAGTAGTTGTTATGTTAGTTGGTGGTTCACTAATTAGCATTATCTCATCATTTGGATCAGTAATTTCTTCAGCAAAAGATATGGGAGTTATAAGTAAAATTACTGAAAGTAATAAAATTATAATTAAAGTAAATTTGTTTTTTATCATAAAATCCTCCTAAATAAATTTAATAGTAGTGATTAATTTTATAGACTTTTGAAATATGAGCAATAACATTTAATAGTACAATCATCACATTTTGGTTTCCTTGCCACACAAGTATATCTACCGTGCCATACTAATAAATGATTAACATCTGATAAATATTTATTAGGAAAAAGCTTTAATAAATCTTTTTCTATTTTTTCAGGCGTTGTTTCTGTAGATAAACCTATTAATTTTGAAATTCTCTTAACATGAGTATCAACAGCAATGCCAACAGGAATATTAAAAGCATCGTTTAAAATAACATTAGCAGATTTTCTTCCTATTCCAGCTAAATTAACTAAATCATCTATAGTATTTGGAACTACACCATTATATTGTTCTAAAACTTGTTTGGCACAAAGTTTTATATTTTTAGCTTTATTTTTATAAAAACCACAAGGATGTACGATTTGTTCTAATTCAGTTATATCAATATTAGAAAAATCAGAAATGGTTTTACATCTATTAAATAAAGTTGGTGTTGTCTTATTAACCCTTTCATCAGTACATTGAGCAGACAACATAACAGCTACAACTAACTCAAATGGATTAGAAAAGTCCAAACTACATTTTGCATCAGGATAAGTACTTTTTAAAATCTCTATTAATTCAATTATTTCTTTTTTATTCAAAATTATCACCAAACGTATTGTATAAAATATATTTGAAATAGTCAATAAATAGTAAATAAAAAAATAAATATAGTAGAGTAAATTATGTGAATTATAAATGTAACAAACGGTAGATAATTGTAATATAATATATAAAAAGAAAGTGGAGGTAGATATATGTGTAAAATACTAAAAAAGACACTTGCTGTATGTTTAATTGGTTTTGGGTTAGGAATTTTATTAGTATTATTACTTCCGATTACAGGTTGGTTATTTATCATAGGATGTACAGTAGTATGTGTTGGCCTTTTATGGCTTGCATGTTAGAAAAAGGAGGGGGATACAGATGACAGTAGTTGTTAAAAAAGTTCCAAAGTTTTTAAGAGGTTTTGTTAAATTGATTTTTGGGATAAAAGATTAGATATAAAATATACATAAGAAAAAGAAAAAAAGAGCTATAAACTTTTAAAGTTTACACAGCTCTTTTTACTTTTCCTGCTTTTAAACATTTTGCACAAACATGAATTCTTCTATTTTCACCGTTCATTTCTACTTTAACTCTTCTTAAGTTAGGACTCCATGTACGAGAAGATCTTTTACTTATATGAGAACGAGTTATACTTAGTTTATTTCCATAACTTGATTTTTTATTACAAACTTCACAAATTGCCATTTTAAAATGCACCTCCTTAATTAGATAAATAAATTTATCATCTAAAAGTCTAACATAAATTTATAAAAAAAACAAGTATTTTTCAAAAAATATAAAAAATTCCTTGCAATAGATTTAAAATATGGTATAATGTACTAGCTAAATAAAAGATTGAAAGGATTTAAAAAATGAAAAGTAAAGTAGAAAAAACAAAAAATGCAAATGAAGTGAAAATAGAGATAACAGTCGATGCGGAAAAATTTGAAGCAGCAATAAAAAAAGTATATTTTCAAAATATAAAATATTTTAATATACCAGGATTTAGAAAAGGTAAAGCGCCAATTCAAATGGTAGAAAAATACTATGGGAAAGAAATCTTCTTTGAAGATGCGTTTAATGAAGTTGCAGATGAAGCTTTAAGAGAAGCAGTAGAAGAAAATAAATTAGAAATAGTAAGTAGACCAGATATTGAAGTTAGTCAAATTGAAAAAGGAAAAGATATTATATTTACAGCAGTAATGCAAACAAAACCAGAAGCTAAATTAGGTAAATATAAAGAAATAGAAATTGAGAAAAAAGAATATAAAGTAACAGCAAAAGATGTTGATGCAGAATTAAAAATGATGCAAGAAAAAAATTCAAGAATGGTAGCTGTAGAAGATAGAGCAGTAGAAAAAGGAGATACAGTAACTCTTGACTTTGATGGTTCAGTTGATGGAGTTCCATTCGAAGGTGGAAAATCAGAAGGTTATGAACTTGAAATAGGAAGTAATACATTTATTCCAGGATTCGAAGATCAAGTAATTGGTGTTAAAATAGATGAAGAAAAAGATGTAAAAGTAAAATTCCCAGATGAATATTTTTCAAAAGATTTAGCTGGAAAAGATGCTGTGTTTAAAATAAAAGTTCATGAAATTAAGAAAAAAGAATTACCAGAATTAGATGATGAATTTGCTAAAGATGTAAGTGAATTCGAAACTTTAAAAGAATTAAAAGCAGATATAAAATCTAAAAAACAAGAAGAAAACAAAGAAAAAGAAAAAAATGATACACAAGAAGCAGTTATAAAAGCAGTATGTGGAGATATGAAAGTTGAAATACCAGCAGGTATGGTTGAATTAGAAACAGAAGAAATGTTGAAAAACATCGAACAAAGATTATCATATCAAGGATTAAAAATGGATCAATATCTTCAAATGATGGGAAAAACAGAAGATGAAGTTAAAAAAGAATATGAACCACAAGCAATTGAAGCTATAAAATCTCGTTTAGCATTAGAAGCAGTTATTAAAGCAGAAAAGATTGAAGTAACTGAAGAAGAAATATTAGAAAAAATGAAAGAAATGGCTAAAAATTATGGTAAAGAAGACGATAAAGAATTTTTAGAAAATGAAAATGCAAGAAAATATATTTCAGAAGGATTAAAATCAGAAAAAGCATTAGACTTTTTAGTAAAAAATGTAAAAACAAAATAAATTGTAAAAGGGATAGAAATATCCCTTTTTATTTGCAAAATTATATAAATCAATATTAGATAAAAAAATATATAAAGTTATATATTAAAATGTAAATTATATGTGAAAATTATAAAAAAACTTGTTTATATTAAAAAAAAATGATATAAACTATATATAATTAATAAATAAACTTATAGGAGGAAATTATGTTAGAAAAAAGTAGTTTAGTACCTTATGTGGTAGAACAAACAAGTAAAGGTGAAAGGTCTTATGATATATTTTCAAGACTTTTAAAAGATAGAATAATATTTTTAGGGGAAGATGTTAATCCAACAACATCAAGCTTAATAATTGCACAATTATTATTTTTGGAATCAGAAGATCCAGATAAAGAAATTTATTTATATATAAACTCACCTGGTGGATCAATAACAGATGGTATGGGGATAATAGATACAATGAATTATATTAAATGTCCAGTATCAACAATTTGTATAGGAATGGCAGCAAGTATGGGAGCAGCACTTCTTGCTGCAGGTGAAAAAGGTAAAAGATTTGCAACACCTAATGCTGAAGTTATGATACATCAGCCATTAATTGGTGGTGGTGGATTATCAGGACAAACAACTGATATTAAAATCCATGCTGAACATTTAGTTAGAACTAGAGATAAAATGAATAAATTATTAAGTGATAGAACTGGGCAATCAATTGAGCAAGTTGCTATTGATACAGAAAGAGATAATTACATGACAGCAGAGCAAGCTTTAGAATATGGAATAATTGATGGAATTATGGATAAAAGACAATAAAATTAATATAATATATAGTGATTTTAAATAGAGGAGAAAATTAAATGGCAAAAAATGATAAACCTAGAAGCGTACGATGTTCGTTTTGTGGGAAAGAACAAGAAAATGTTAAAAAAATAGTTGCAGGTCCTGGTGTATATATTTGTGATGAATGTATAGACGTATGTGCAAATATTATTGAAACAGAACTATATGAAGATGAAAAAGTAGGATATACATTAGATGGTTTAAACAATGTACCAAGTCCTAAAGATATAAAGAAGATATTAGATGATTATGTTATAGGGCAAGATGATGCAAAAATTACATTATCTGTTGCAGTATATAATCATTATAAAAGAATAGCACATGGGGAAATGACAGAAAAAGGAGATGTAGAAATACAAAAAAGTAATATTCTTTTATTAGGTCCAACTGGTTGTGGTAAAACATTGCTAGCAAGAACACTTGCTAAAATATTAAATGTACCATTTGCAATAGCTGATGCAACAACATTAACAGAAGCAGGATATGTTGGTGAAGATGTCGAAAATATTTTACTTAAATTAATTCAAGCAGCGGATGGGGATATTTCAAAAGCTGAAAAAGGTATAATATATATTGATGAAATAGATAAAATAACTAGAAAATCTGAGAATCCATCAATTACTAGAGATGTAAGTGGAGAAGGTGTTCAACAAGCACTTCTTAAAATTATAGAAGGAACAGTAGCATCAGTACCACCACAAGGTGGTAGAAAACATCCTAATCAAGAATTACTTCATATCAATACAGAAAATATTTTAATAATATGTGGTGGAGCTTTTGAAGGGTTAGAAAATATTATTAAAGATAGAACAGGTGAAAAATCTATTGGTTTTGGAACACAGATAAAAACTAAAGATGAAATAAAACAATTTGAAACATTTAAAGAATTATTACCACAAGATTTATTGAAATTTGGATTAATACCAGAATTTATAGGAAGACTTCCAATAGTTGCAACTTTAGAAGAATTAGATAGGGAAGCTTTAGTTAAAATATTAGTAGAACCTAAGAATTCTCTTGTTAGACAATACCATAAGTTATTTGAAATTGATGAAGTTGAGCTTGTTTTTGATGATGAAGCATTAGGTGCAATAGTAGATAAAGCAATTGAAAGAAAAACTGGAGCAAGAGGACTTAGATCTATAATTGAAGATATTATGAGAGATATTATGTTTGAAATTCCTTCAAATCCTAATATAGAAAAATGTACTATCACTAAAGAAACGGTTAGTGATAAAAAAGAACCAAATATAGTTATTAACCCAGAAAAGACATCAAAAAGAAAAACAAATACAAGTGAAATTAAGGAAGTAAAAAAACAAAAACCATTAAAAAACAAAAAAGAAATAGCTTAAAATGATTGACAATGA
>CAYJGL010000007.1:37849-46688 GCA_964369695.1 uncultured Clostridium sp. | reverse complement strand
TCTGAGCTAAACTATCAATTCTACACTCTTCATTTTCTATAGTTCCTAAAACATTGCCATCATCCATAAATGCCCTTTTATACCATCTACCATCCCAAGCATTTGTATTTAATGATTTTTTTAATGCTGTTATAATATTTGTATATTTATCAACTAATTCCATGTCATCTCTTTTTTCTAAAATAGGAATAAATCTAGTCAATATATCATATATAAAGAAACCAAGCCATACACTTTCTCCTATACCTTTATTTCCAACTGTACTAAATCCGTCATTCCAATCTCCAGATCCTATTTTAGGTATTCCATTTTCTCCAAAGTTTAATGATTTTCCAATTGCTTTAACTATATGCTCATATATTGTTCCACTTTTTTCACTTTGTACATATAAATCATATTTTTCATCAGTGCCATCTTCCAATATTGCACCTTTTTTATATGGTGTAATTATATCTAATATACTTTCATCTCCTGTAAATTCGATATATTCTAAAGTCCCATAAGCTAGCCATAATAAGTCATCTGAAAATCTTGTCCTAATTCCACGACTAGTTTCTTCATGCCACCAATGTTCTACATCACCTTCTTCAAATTGATGTTTGCTGTGTTTTATTATTTGATTTTTCAGAATATTACTATCTAAATATTTAAGTCCCAATGTATCTTGAAGTTGATCTCTATATCCAAACGCACCACCTGATTGATAATATCCTGTTTTCCCATATAATCTACTTACTAAGGTTTGATACGGAACCCAGCCATTAAGTAGTATATTAATTGATTCTATTGGTGTATATACTTGTGTTTTTTCTAATAACTGTTTCCAATATCTTTTTGTAGCATCTAATTCACTTCTAGCATTTTGAAGCTTCCTATATTTGTATGCAATATTTTTACATCCCAACACATCATCTTCAGTTCCCATTATTATTGATATTTCCTTATTTTGATAACTTTCAAGTTCTACTTGAATTTCATATACTATACATGAGTTTTTAAACAATGAATTTTCATTATTTAATGTAACTTTTCTTATTCCATCTGGATTTCCAATTCCACCTTTACCTAAGAAGAAATTTTTATCTCCTGTATATGATTTTATTTCTTCACTACATGATATATACACATTTGTATTTTGAAGTTCTGATCTATATAAATTTTTAGCTAGTAAAATATTATTGTTTTTGTCAAATTCTAAATTTATATTTTCATTTGTTTTTATTTCATCTTCACCAATTACAGGTTTTAAATAGTAATAAAGTTTGATTTTTTTCTTGTTAGCTGTTGTATTTTTCAAATTTAAAATTTGAATTTTACAACTTTCTTCTTTTGGCACAAATATATCTAATATTTGTTCAATTCCTTCACTTTTATGAATATATCTGCTATATCCAAAGCCATATATAATGTTATAGTTTTTATCATCTGGCATAGGATTTAATCCTAATGACCATGTTTTTTGATTTTCTTCATTTTTTAAATATATAACTTCATTTGGAATATCAGTTACAGGATTATTTGACCAACTAGAAATTCTATTCAATCTTGAATTCTTACACCATGTATACCCACCCATATTTTCAGTTACTAATGTTCCAAATTTTTCATTTGCTAAAATATTACTCCATACTGTTGGTAGTCTATTTTCTTTATTTACTCTAATTAAATATTCTTTACCGTCTTCTGAAAATGCACCATATTCATTATAGTATTTTAAATTTTCTGAATCTTTTAATATATCAATATCTTCATTATCTTCAGTTGAATACATATTTATACTTTCACATTCTACAATTTGTTTATTACTTTCAATATATATTTCTTCTAATTCTGTAATATTATTTTTTATTCCACCTTTTTTACAATCAATTACTATCTTAGCTAAGAACTCTATTTGATTTACATCTTTTCTATCAATTTCGCCTTTTGAAAGTGTAAAAATTCCACCTTTAATATTTTTTAAATATAGCATATTTTGATGTAGTATTGCATTTTCAATTTCTTCCCTTACATAATTATCATAACTGTGTTTTTCTTGGTCTAAAATTACAATTTCTACTTCTATATTTTTTCTTCTAAAAAATTCATATGCTTTTAATACTTCTTTTATAACATAGCTATCATTTACATCATTTACTTTGACTAATATTATTGGTATATCACCTGATATTCCATATTTCCATAAATCTTCTTGTTTATATATCCTATTTTTTGATATACTCTTACTTTTTTTGCTTTTAACAGAGTTGTCAAATAGTATATATGATAACATTTTTTGATATATTATATTTTCTTCATATTCTATATTTAAATATCTACTTTCTGCATCAACTCTAGCTTGAGCAAGTTCAAATTGTTTTTTTACACTTTCTGCAATTTGATATTTTTCTATATTTTTTATTAATTCTTCTTCTTTTTCACTTATTGTTATTATTAAATCTACTACTATTTCTTCTCCTGCTTTTACTTTAATTGTTCTTTTAAGTGCTATAACTGGTTCTGTTACAAGTCCTATTTTTTTACAAAAAGGTATTGAGTTTTTAATCATAAAAGGAATATCTAAATTACCTCTTCCAAAAAACTTTTCACTATCTATTTCGTACTCTAAATCCCCAACTACTTCACAGTTTGTGGATAAGTTTACACCTATTTTATATTCCAAGCTTCCTTCTTCTCTATTTTTACGTCTTACAATTAAACTATTAGTTTTTTCATCATATTTTGTTATTAAAAATAAATTATTAAAAGCTTGATGTGAATAGTCTTGTTCTTTGTTTGATATAACTGGTTCAAAATATGATGTTACTTCTAAAACTTCATCTTCATATCCTGTATTTTTTAATATCATTCTTCTTAATTCAACATTGTCATTTGAAGCTATTGTTGTTTCAATTCTTGTTTTTATATTCCCATTTATAATTTCTTGTCTATTTTTATCTGGCATAAAACTTATTTGATAATTATTTGATTTGTTATTTGAATAATCTGAACTCCATATATCATTTGTCTTTATATTTTTGACATACCAAAAAATACCTTGTGAATAATCATCAGTTTTTTTATATCTATTTATATATATGTCTTTATATTTACTAAAACCTTCTCCTTTTTGATTCATTGCAATTGTATAATCTTGATTTGATATTACATTTCCTATTATTAATCTTTCATCAATCTTATTAAATGATACATACGAATATCCATCATAAGTCTTATATTTTATTTTATCTATTTTTTCTTTTTGTTCTTTTGTTATTATTGATTTTTGTGGCATTGTTTCCTGTAACAGAATTGTTACCGCTTCTATTTCAGGATTTTTTATAAATCGCTTTTGCAAAATATTTTTGTTAAAAAAATTATTTATAGATAATATTATCAAACCTTGATGATGCGCCATATATGTTTTAACAGGTTCATATTTTCTTCCTTTAGACAATCTCTCAGGAGTAAAATCAATAGCTTCGTAAAAACCATATTCTCCAAGCATATCTAATTTTTCTAATTGTTTCAAATTTTCAACTTCTTGCTTAGGCACAATATCTAATGCTAGTATACTACCATAAGGTGCAATTACTTGTTCATCAGCTAGTCCCCTTTTCAGTCCAAGCCATGGAACACCAAAAGCTTTGTACTGATAATTAGAGTTAAAATCTTTTAAATTAAATGCTGATTCTGATATTCCCCACGGAATATTTAATTTTTTACAATAATCCATTTGAGTCTTCACTAAAAATTTTGAAGATTCATCTAAAAGACTACCTTCATATCGTGGGATATTAATATTTGGCATTAAATATTCAAATGCCGTACCCGACCATGACACAAGGCCTTTGTATTCTCCCATTTTAGTTAATGTTTTACTTAAATTATTAAAATGTCTTACTGGTACATCTTTTTTAGCTATTGAAACTAAACTTGCTTGTCTTGCTTCTGATGCCATTAAATCATAATATGAATCTGTCAATTTATTATCTTCAATATTAAATCCAATAGAGAAAAGTCCTGTTTCATTGCTATACAGTACTGAAAAATCTGTATTTTCAATTAGTTCACCAACTAATCCTATCAAGTATTTTTTATCTTCTTCTAAATTTTCTTCTAAAAATGTTTTTAATACATATAGATAACCAATAAAATTACCACTATCTACAGTTGAAACATATCTAGGTATTAATGGCTCTTTTGTTTTAATATTATACCAATTATATAAATGTCCATTCCATTTTTGAAGTGAGCATACTACATTTAATATATTTTCTATTAATTGTATTGCTTGTTTTTTACTAACTAACTCTAAATCGTATGCAGATATTATAGCTAAAATTGATAATCCTATATTAGTTGATGATGTTCTATCTACTATTTTAAAATTTCTATCTTCCTGATAATTATCTGTCATTAAATAATTATTTTCTTCTGTCAAATACTTTTCAAAAAAACTCCAAGTTCTTTTTGCTATTTCTTTAATATATTCTTGTTCTTTTTTATCTAATAATTCTATACTTTCTTTTGCTTTAATTTCTCTACTTAAATACCACATTAAAATTGGTATATAGAACCAAAAAACTCCTAGTATAACTCCATATATATTTTGTTCTAATAATGAGAGTCCTATTGCTACTACTCCTGCAAATATCTGTATCCACATTTGATTAAAGTATGCTGCTAAATTTGATTTTGATTGTTTTTCTGCTTCTTCTGATGTTGTCCATTCTAACAGCTTTTTCTTTGATATACACACTCTATATATTGTTTTTAAAATAGATTTTGATAACACATATCCTTTATGCGGTAAACATCCTATAGTTATTATACTTTTATATATTATCCCTTTTAGACCAGCTATTTTTGGAGTAAATGTTATACTATTTTTTTCCCCTTCTTTTTTGAATATTATAATATTTAACAATTCTAACAAATATGGAGATATTGTTATTCCCAATAGTATTAGTATTGTGGAATATATATGAGTTCCAATTGCTATTCCAACTATATTTACATATATCAAACTTATTATTATACTTATTTCAAATAGGCTTCTTCTTATATTATCCATTATCTTATATTTTGAAAGTAAATTTAATGGGCTTCTATTTCTTAACCATCTTAGTATTTGCCAATCTCCACGTGTCCATCTTGCTAGCCTTGTTATAAAGCTATTGTATTTTGTTGGATATCCATCCATTAGCATAATATCTGATACAAGTCCACATCTTAAGTAATTTCCTTCTAATAAATCATGACTTAAAACTGTATTTTCTGGAATTTGATTTTTTAATACTTTATCAAATACTTGTACATCATATATCCCTTTTCCCGTAAATATGCCTTCTCCAAAATTATCTTGATATATATCTGATATTGCATTTGTATATGAATCTATTCCACCACTACCTGCAAATATTTTTGTAAATATTGTTTTATATGATATATCTAAATTAACACCCACTCTAGGTTGCATTATTCCATATCCACTTGATACTATATTTTTCTTACTATCAATTTCTGGAGTATTTAATATATGACTCATTGCTCCTACTAGCTCTAAACCTGAATTCAAAACCAAATCTGTATCGCTATCTAGTGTTATTACATATTTTATTTCTTTTAATTTATCTTGTTGGTTATTTATTTCAAATGTATTTGCTCTAAACGGATTTCTTATATTCCCAAGTATATATTCATTAAATTTAGTAATCATTCCCCTTTTTCTTTCCCAACCAAGGTATGATTCTTCTGAGTTATTCCATTCTCTATTTCGATAAATAAAGTTAAATATTTTTATTTCACTTTCTTCAACTTCATATTTTTGATTTAATTTATCTACTAATTCTATTCCTTTTTTTATGATGTTTTCATCATAATTTTCTTCTTTTTTATCACTTTCTGATACATCTCCTAATAAAGTAAAATATATATTTTTACTCTTATTTGCAAGATAATATACTTCTAATTTATTTACTAATTCTTCCACTTTATTTTCTGTTTTTAATATTGTAGGTATTATTACCATTGTTTTTTTGTCATCTGGTATACCATCTATATAGTCTAATTTTGGTACTAACTTTGGTTTTACAATCTTACCTAATATATATTGAATTATTTGTGTTATTAATTCTGATGAAGGTATTAAAAATATACAAAAACTAACTATACTTATTAGTATATTTTCTGATATATTATATAGATTTTGACTTATTAAAAGCGAAGTTAATATACTTAATATACAAATACTAAACATGTATATCTTACTCTTACTATCATTACACATTTTTTTTCTACTTGTATATTTTATCCTTTTATATAAATCATTTATTCCATCTGATATTAGATAATATCCAATATGTCCTTTTTTTAATTCAGATATATTTTCATTTGCTAGTTCTAGTATTTTTTTAGTTATATATATTTCTGATATTTTTGTTTTTTTAGCTATTTCTTTTATTTTATTTCTATAACATTCTTTTGATCTTATATCCATATTTTCATATACATTTGCAGGATCTTTTTTTAATAGTTCTTCTACTCCATTTATTCTTTCAAATATATCTAAAAAGTTTATTCTTTGTATTTTTTTAATACTTATTATTGCATTTCCTATTGATACTTTTCTTACTGCTATATCAAAATGTTCTTTTTTTATTATTTCCGAAACTGTTGTACCAAGTATTTCAACTGTTTCTTCTAATGTGTTTAAATAGCTATTTCCTTTTTTTCCATATCTCTTTAATATATATGACATATATTCTACAAATGGATATTTTACATCTAGCTTTATATATTTATCTATATTTCTTATTTTTCTCCCAAATTTTAAATCTTCTTTTTCCTTATTTTCTACTAATCTTTCTACTATTGATTCTGCTTTATATTTTTCTATTTGGCATATATATATTTTCTCGCATATTTCTCGTATTTTTTCAATCATACCTATTTGAAGAAATATACCTATATTCCATATTTCTTCCATACTTAAACTTTTTTTAGTTTGATAACTTATTAGGTATTCTTCTAATTTCTTAGTTCTTATACTATTATCTGTATATGCAACAATTTCACTTGCTAATACATATATTCGTGCAAACCCTTTGTATTCTCCGTTTTCTATCCCCACAAAGTTTGTGTATTTTTTTAATGATAGTTCTTTCTCAATTTGTTTTACTGTTTCTTCTATTATATATATATTGTCTAATAACCATTCGCCTGCTGGATGTATATTTATTCCTAGTTTCACATGCTCATCTAATATATTATATACTTGCTTTATTAATTTAAAGTTCTCTATCATTTGTGGTACAGGATATGTTTGTTTGTCTGATTTATTTGTTAAGTTATGATTTATTGCTATTTTTTGCAAATGTGTTTGCAAGTCTATTTCGTTTATTAATGCTCCTGATATTTTTAATATTTTATTTTTTTTCAAGAAAAATCCACTCCTTGTAAATATGTTTTAAACATATTGTTTACAAAAAGTGGTATTTTTATTCTTTTTATTATTTATATTTATCTTTCATCGCCTTCGCCATTTTCTAACTCTTCTCTATATTCTTCAACTTTTTTATTTATTTCTGCATTAGATTCCGCTTCAATTCTATATGCTTCTTTCTTTTTTATATTTTCTGCTCCCAACTCACCATCTTCTTTTGATACTATCTTTGGTACTAACAAACTTAACTCATTTTGAAATCTTTTAACTGTTTCTTCCCAATCCTTTGTAGTATAGTTATCTTTATTTTCAATAGCAACTTCCATATCGTTAATTGTTTCAATCATTTCAGCTACATTTTTATCTATACAGTTTGTTTCACTTCTATATATATATTCTTGATTAGATGTTTCAATATTTGTTTCAAATGAATTAACACCATCATCAACTTTTGGCTCTAATGATATATCTTCTTCTTTTACATTTAATGCCTCTACTACTTTAGTTGTCACAACACTTTTATACGTATTAATTATGTCCTCTAATAATTTATCTGCATTATCAGTAGTTACTGTTTTTTCTATGATATTATTAATTTTCTCGTTTTGTTCTTTTGTTATACCCAGTTTATCCATTATTTCGTTTTGAGCAGCTTGATTCATATTTTGAATTGTGGCATTAAGTTTTTCCGTGCTATTAATATTCTCTATCTTCTCATTAATATCAATTCCACCTTTTACTGCTATAAGAGCCAACGCGATTATACCTATGCTAGAAAATAATCTTTTTTTCCCTTTTGTTTTTGGTTTTTTAACTTTCTTTTTATTATTACTACTTTTTTCATTATTATTTCCTTTTTCCATATCATCAGTATTAACCTCTAATCTTTTTCTAAATTCTTCTTCTCTACTCATATTTACATCTCCTATCATAAGTTTTTTTATTTTGTAATCTTCTTATGTCTATTACTATAATACTATAAATTTAATAATTTGTCAAATTTTACTGTTTTTTCGTTGACATAAGTTTACATAGTGGTGTATACTTAATATATGAGTGGGTAATTGCCCGCTTAAATTTTTTTAAACTTCCCCACTTAAATTTAAGTGGGGAGAAAGGAGAAATTATGGAGTTTTTAAAAAAATTACTCCAAGTAATTCTTTTACTTGGAGTAATTTTTTTATCAGGGTTAATACCAGCCCTGATAATGAACTGGAACGAGTTTTCAGAAATGCTCGTAATAAGCATTTCTGAAAATTGGATAGTAACAATAGGCATACCTATTGTTACTACAATATTAATTCTGGTTTACTTTGTTTTTAAAAAGACGAAGTAAACCAGACCCCATCCAATTGTGTACAATTAGATGGGGCTTTTCTTTTTTTATTTTAACTATATTTTTTATTCTTGATT
>CAYJGL010000007.1:0-37749 GCA_964369695.1 uncultured Clostridium sp. | reverse complement strand
TTATTTTTAAACTAACAAGTCAAATACATTGTAATTATACATAGCTTTTGTAATATATGTATTGTTTATAACCTTATTTACTTCATTATTAGGATCAATTTGAGTAAATAAATTAATTAATAATAAGATAGCATATACTAATATTATACCTCTTACTAATCCATATATAATTCCACCTGCTTGATTAACTTGTTTTAAAATAGGAATCTTTGAAACTATATCTCCTAAAACTTTTACAAATATTAAAGCAACTCTAACTAAAATAAATATTAAAATCATTGTACCATAGACAACTATACTTTTAGCTATTTGATTTGCTTGAACTTCTAAAGTACCTGTTGCAGCACTTTCTATTATTTCTCCTGTTATATCATCACCTATATTTTCTTGAATTAAACTTGTTGCATGGTTTAATAGTGTATTTTCAATTGCTTCATCTATTTGAGTATTATTTATTATGAAACTTGAAACAGGTATATATAGTAGAATTGTTACTACAATAGCTATTACTACTGATAGTAAACTTATTGATAAACTTAATAGTCCTTTCCTATATGCCAATATTGTTGATAATAATATTATTAATACAACTACTACATCAATTATTATTTCCATTTTATTTACTCCCTTATAAATTAATTATTTCTATTCTATCTGTATACACTATTGCTGCTAAGTTTTCTGATAAAGTAATATTAGTTACTTCTTGATTAGCAATATATCTCTTTACTAATCCAGCATCTTTATTTATAAATTCTATTTGAGTTCCTAAATTAAGTGCTATTACATTGGCTTTTGAATATAACTCTTTTATTACTGAATTTACTATGTATTCTTTTGTATTTTTATTATCTAAATTCAAAATATTTATATACGAATCTGCTGTAAATAATCCTGATGATTTTTCTTCCACATATACTATACTATTGTTTAATTCCACAGATTCAAATGATATGTTTTTATCTGTATTATCTACAATTATATTTTTTTGTTCATTCTCTATCATTGAAATACCGCTATCATACATTATTACTAAATTATTTCTATTTTGATATTCAATATTTACAATTAATTTATCTGGTTCTGATTTATATGTTTTTTGTATTGCTTCTGTTGGATTTTGAATAGCAGTTTCAATTGAAATTATTTTAATTGATGATTGAATAACTGTCCCAGATGTATCAACTTCTCCTATTGCTAGAAACTTATTGTCTTTTGATATTGAAATATCTACTGTTTTTGATGATGATAGATATGTCTTAAATAATTCCTTACCTTCTGAATTAAATACTGCAATAACTGATTCATAAGCTGTTCCTGTTATTACTACACCAACATATCCGTTTTCATTTATATGTATTTGTGATATATTTCCTTCTACTGTGGTTTCCCATTTTAATTTATCATCTTCTACTATGTATATTTTTTGCCCAGCTTCTTCTGCAATAGCTAAAAATCTATTTGTAGAATCAAATATTGGTTTTTGAATTTGAATATCTAATGTTTGATTCTTAATTCCCATAGCTGTATATATGTCTAATTTATTCTTATTTAATACTCCAATATATTTACTGTATGCATATATTGAACTATCTTGTATATTAGGAATTTCAATACTTTTAACATCATTTTGCATTATTTCTTTTCTAAATATATGTATATCAATCCATTGTCTTACTTCTAAATTATTATTATATATAACTATAATTGTAATAATTATGGTTATTATTAAGATAATTATTGTTACTAATGCTATTTTTCTTTTTTTTACTCTTTTTTCTTTAGGTTCTTCAAAATAATCTTTCATTTACATTCTCCTTAGAATTACCCCCTTATTTTATACTATTAATACTTAAAAATCAAGTAAATTTTAATTTGTCTTTTTTATAATATTCCATATTTGAAATATACCTAAATATCCAAATATAGGGTATAGTAAATTAACTAAGTTAGAAAATCCAAACTTAGAGAAAAAAAGACTAGATATACATGTTATTATTGCAATTTTACTATATTCTTTTTTGTTTTTAGTTGTATTTTGTAAAAAACTACTTGCTAATGATAGAGCTGTCGTATATATTGAAGCTAATATTATACAACCATATATATATTTAAAATTTATTGATATTTTAGAAACAATATATACTATTGGCATTTCGGGATTGATGTTTTTTTCTAAATTAAATAACATAAAATATATTATAATTGATAATATTAAAATTATTATAGCTGTTATTATTGATATTATTTTTATATCTTTTGTACTCTTTATGTATTTCCTAAGTGTTATTAAAACTGGTATCATTAAAATTGTATTATAGCTTGTGTATATGATAGAACTAATTATTATATTTCCTTTTTCTAATATTTCCATATTTTTTATATTTTCTTTTATATTTATATTGCTAATACTAATTACACCTATAATCAGTATGAATATTATTAATATTGGAATTAATATTTCATTTACTTTTATTAATCCTTTTATATCTTTTATAAGTGTTAAATAAATTATTATAGCAAGTATAGCACTACCTATCAAACTATTTATTTCAAATTCTTGATTAAAATATGCACCAAATGCTGCTATCATGATATAGAATGTAATTAATATAAATATATTTATTACATTATTTGTTATGTTTTGTATATTAAAATATTTATTTTTACTTTCATTTATTTTTGTATTTTTTGTCTGTTTTTCTTTACTCGATAATGAATCCAAAAACTCTTTATATGTATCAACTTCATTCTCACATATAATTTTAAAAGTTTTCATTAAAATTATTGACAATAGTATACTCATTAAAATAATACCAAAAATACCACTTTTTCCATATTTAAAAAAGAAACTATATATCTCTTGTCCTGATGCAAAACCTGCACCTATTAATGTACCTATAATTACAAAAACTATTTTTAATATTTCTCTCATAATAAAAAACCTCATAACATTTTATGAGATTTTTTTATTTATTATTCGCTTTATTTAGTATTCTTTTTTGTTTTAAGTTTCTACTATGTTATTTTCTGCTTATTCTTTTTACCCATACAATAACACCTATTAACATTATTAGTATTGGTACAATAAATATTATTGCTCTTATTATCATATCTTGAGTTTCAGTTGCAGTATATATTACTGTTCCTGTACTCTCTCTTGCTGATATATCTTCTTCTCTATCACTTAAATATGCTATTGAATCTGTTGCAATATTTTTGTTATATGCTAATTGAATAGCTGGATATTGTGAATCTTCTAATACTACATAATCTGAAATAAATGCATTTTCTCCATAAATTATCATTTTAGATTCTACAGCTGTTTCTCCAGTTTCTAAATTTTCATCTTTAACTACTTTTGTCATTTCTGTACCTACCACAAAACTTGATACTTCTTCATTTTCTTGTGGATCATTTGATTGTAAGTTAAAATCTGTTCTAAAATATGAACCTTCACTTGTTTTTAATATATCATTTTGTGTTACTTTTAATTCTTCTAATTTTTCTGTATTTACATTTATCTTAGTGGCATTTATCATTATAACTTGTGGTGCATTTTGTGTTACTTCAGAATATTGTGTAGCTGGGAATATTATATCTGGTGATCCATAATACATCATATTTTGGTCTGTTTCACGTATTATTCCAACTTCAAATGGATTTATTCCATAATTTGCAAGTATACTATTAACATTAGGCATATCGATATTTTCTACCATTGCTGCATTTAGCCATAGTATGTTTCCGCCTTTGTTTATATAGTCATTTATTGCTTTAGTAGTAATATCGTCAAAATCTTTAGATGGTGTAGTTATTACAAGTACATCACAATCTTCTGGTATGTTTCCTGTAGATAATGTATTTAATGTGTTAATTTCATTTATTTCATTTGCCATGAACATACCTAAATAATACATATTTGTACTTAATGAAAAATCACTATATCCTTCAAGGAAATATGTTTTTGGTATTTCATCTGTTGATACTGCTATTATAGAACTTGTAAACACTTCTTCTGCTATACTAACTGACTCGCCTGTCATTTGATCATATGACACCAAATCGTAATCAGTTAATACTTTTGAGTTTACTCCACACTCTACTATTATACCTGTCATACCTGTTTCTATTTCATATTTTTGTACTATATCTGGTCTTGTTGTTTCATCAATAATTTCTATTTTTATTTTTTCATTTGCATTATTATATTGTTTTGCTAAATCTACTATTGGATTATCTTCTGAATATCCTACAAAGAATATATTAACATCTTTTTCTATGGTTTTTACTCTTTCTTTACTTTCATCAGTTAAACTATATAGCCCTTCTTCTGTCACATCTATAGGTAATAACTCTAATGATTGAACTAATGTGTTTATCCCAACCATAACTGCAATTATAAAAAGAACTAATATTATTGTAAACATACCATCAACAAGCCATTGTTTTTTTATTGTTTGAACAAATCCATTGAATTCACTTTTTTCTGTTTTTTCTTCTTTTGTAATTAATTTATTTTCTTCTTTTTCACTCAATTTTTCTTCCCCCTATCTTACACTTTTTCTTCTTTGCATACATACTACTGTAAGTAATAGACATGTTATTGTAAATGTAATAAATGTTACTGTATCTGCAATATCAATTTGTCCTGATGGAAATTTTGTAAATATATTTATTAACGATATACTTGAGAAAATAGGGTCAACTTGTGGTAAAAACCATGTAAGTATAAAAAATCCTATTGTTATAACTCCTGCTATTATTTGATTTTCAGTTATACTTGATGCTAATATTCCAAATGAAATATATGACATAGCAAGCAATAGAAATCCAAGCATTGTTACTAATGCTGTTATTATATGTGGAGATCCAAAAAAGCTAAGTATTCCAAAGTACATAAATGTACAAAGCAGTGTTATTACTACAACTAATGTTGCAGCAAAAAATTTAGCAAGTATTACTTTTGTAATACTAATTGGTGCTGTTAAAATTAATTGTTCTGTTCCTGTTTTTCTTTCTTCTGCAATTGTTCTCATAGTAAGTATTGGAATAATAAATGTGAGTATTGTTGCACCTGAATAAAATATGTATTCAAAATTAGTACTATTATAGGTAAATACATCTATATAAAAAAACACACTAAACATTATTAGAAATAGTCCTATAAATACATATCCTATTGGTGAATAAAAATATGATTTAAATTCTTTTTTCATAACTGCTAACATTATTTTTGTCCCCCTTCTTCAATTATTTTCATAAAAGCATCTTCTAATGTCATATCTGATTGTTTCATTTCAAATATAATTATATTTTGTTTTGCAAATTCAGAAAATATTATTTTTCTTAAATCAACTTCGTTTTCAGCTTCTATTATATATTTTTTTGTACCATCTTCTAGTTTTTCAATTAATTTTATTTTTTTAATTTCTTTTATATTACTTGTAACTTCTTCGATCTTATTTTCTGTATCTTCTACTGTTACATAAGTTATATTATTATTTGACATTTTCTTTTCAAGGTTTTGTGGTGTATCTATAGCTACTATTTTACCTTTATTTATAATTATTACTTTATTACAAATTTGACTAACTTCAGATAATATATGTGAACTTAAAATTACTGTATGTGTTTTCCCAAGTTCTTTTATTAAATTCCTTATTTCTGTTATTTGTTTTGGATCAAGCCCTACTGTTGGTTCATCTAATATTAATATTTTAGGTTCACCAACTAATGCTCCTGCCATACTTACTCTTTGTTTATATCCCCTTGATAAATTTCTTATTAATTTTCTTTCAACTTCTATTAATCCTGTTTTCTTAATTATTTCTTCAATTTTTTCTTTTCTTATTTTTTTATCAACAAGCTTAATTTCTGCCATATATGTTACAAATTCTTTTACTGTTAAATCTGTGTAAAGTGGCACACCTTCTGGCATATATCCTATACTTTTTTTAGCTTTATTTGGTTTTTTCGATATATCATAACCATCAACTAATATTTCACCTTCTGTTGTTTCTATAAATCCAGTTATCATATTCATTGTTGTACTTTTTCCAGCACCATTAGGTCCTAACAAACCTACTACTTCTCCTTTT
Source organism: uncultured Clostridium sp. (assembly GCA_964369695.1). Lineage (GTDB taxonomy): Bacteria > Bacillota > Clostridia > TANB77 > CAG-508 > CAG-269. Next base: position 31,648 of record CAYJGL010000007.1, on the reverse strand, counting down.
TCTATAGAAAAACTAATATTGTCTACAGCTATAGTTTTCCCATATTTTTTAGTAACATTTTTAACTTCTATCACAAAAATTCCCTCCTTAAAATCTTGTACTCTTTATTTCCCTAACATATTAACACTATTTTTTTTTAATGTAAAGCAATTCACAAAGAATTCACATTACCTTAATATTGCTATCACATTTTTTAAAATTTATGTGTATTTTTACAGATATTAATTCTAGTTGACAAATTTCCACCTTAAATTGGTAGTCTTTGTTCTATAAAGTTGATATACTTAATAATATAGATACAATTCCTTAATTAATTGTAATAATATAAAAATAAATATTATTTGTTTATTTTAATTATTAATTCAACTATTAATTTTTTATTAATTTTCCACTTAGCCTTGTATAATGTATTTAATATATGATAGAATTACACAGATCAACAAAAAACTATTTATAATGAAAGGAGATTATGATGGACGAAAAAGGAAAAGTAATTATTGCTTATATTCTTGGATGGATTGGTGGTTTAATAGTATTATTCGGATTAAAAAATAATACTAAAGAAACTAATATTCATGCAGCACAATCTATAATAGCATCTGCTGGATACTTTATTTTAACTGGTATATATTTTATATTACCATTCACTATACCATTTTTTACTACTGCTTTATGGGTAGTTCTACTTTTAGTAATTATTTTCGGAATTATGAAAGCTTATAAAAATGAAGCTCCAGAATTACCAGTACTTGGTGATTTAGCAAAATCTTTATTCAAATCAAAAATAGGTGAATAATATACAAGTCCTTATCTTTATTATTAATGTATAGATATGGACTTTATATATAAAGAGGTGAATTAATTTGAAAACATTTTTTAAAATATTATTAAAGATATTTATTTTACTTTTAATACTTGCTGTTATTTTATGTGGAGTTGGTTTTTATATTGGATATTCATATTATCAAGAAGCAATTTCAGAAAAACCGTTATCAGATAGAGTTGGAGAGTATACTGAAGCTCAAAACTATGTAGAATATGAAGATTTATCCGAACTATATATTGATGCAGTTATTTCAATTGAAGATCATAGATATTTTGAACATGGTCCAATTGATCCTATAAGTATTATGAGAGCATTATTTAATAATATTACTACTGGAACTTTTGACGAAGGTGGTAGCACAATTACTCAACAAGTTGCTAAAAATGTTGTTTTTACTCAAGAACAAACTATTTCAAGGAAACTAGGAGAAATATTTGCAGCTTATGATTTAGAAAAAAATTATTCTAAAGAAGAAATATTTGCTTTATATGTAAATTCATCATATTTTGGAGAAGGTTATTATGGTATTTATGATGCTAGTTATGGTTATTACAATAAATCACCTAAAGACTTAACATTAGATGAAGCATCTATGTTAGCAGGTGTTCCTAATGCACCATCTATTTATGCTCCAACGGTAAACCCTGATTTAGCAGAACAAAGACAACAACAAGTATTAGATAGAATGGTCGAATGTGGTTATATAACAGAAAATGAAGCTAATTTAATATAAAAAAATCGCATATGGATATTTCCTTTATGCGACTTTTTATTTATATTCCTAATAATTTTATTTCTACATTTTCCATCTTATATTTACCATCAATTAATTTAAATTCAACTAATGTACTTTCTAGTGTTTCCATGTTTTGTCTTAAATCTGTGGAAAAATATAGTTTTATTTGTTCTATTTCAAGTTTATTTTTAACTATTTCTTTAAAAGTTTCAGCCATGTTTTTTTCGTCTTCACATATTATTATTAATTGTGGCATGACTGAAAATCCTGAGTCCCCTGGTACAAAATTTTCATAAAAGTCTTTATACCATCTCATTCTTTCTGCTAACTTTTCTTTCCACTCTTCTTCTCTTCTTATAACTTCAAATATAAAGTTAATAGATTTTTTATTTTTAGTAAGCTTAACTCCACCACCTGTAGCTTTAAAAGTTTTACCAGATGACTTAGCTAAAAATTGTGGTTTAACAGTATATTCATCAAAAGCTTTTACTTTTCTTAAATATGCTATTATTGTTTGATTACCAGCTAATCTTTTTTTTATCATTGGCACTGGTTTTGTATTATCTGACAGTTGCCATTTACACTCTTCTTCTTTTGATGTTAATAGATATTTTCCCATTTTATCCATACAATAAATTCTAAATATCCCTTTTCCATCTTCTGAAGAAAAATAATATCTTGTTAATATTTTCAATTTAATTAATTGTTCTAATTTATTATTTAATTTATCTTGTGATTTTGCATCAATACCTTTAATTTCTAGCATTTGATATAATTGTCTTGATGTTATAAATTCAAATTTATTCACTAAATCTAATATAGCAAAATGAATATCAGTTATATGACCAATATCTATTTTATGTACAATTTGATTCATTGAAACATAACCATCTTTTCCATCGAATACTTTTATTTCACCTTCTCTTACTGCAAACGGTGATATTTGCGTTTTTATTTCATTATCATTTATCATAATAATGCCTCCTTAAATAAAATATTTATTATAATTTAATATAATTTTACTAACTTAAATATTAGTTAATAATTAATAACTTGATTTTTTTTCGTTCATTGTCTATTTTTTTAATATGAACTTTTACATTTTCCCCATATTTAAAGCCATAATCGTATTCTGCAAGTCCTACTAAATTAGGTTCTAGCTCTATGAATATTCCATTTTTATTTTTCTCTGTTTCTCTTATAATCCCATTTACATTCATACCTTGCTTATATTTTCTTATATTTTCATCCCAAGTTCCTAATGTTTCTTTATGAGAAAAATATAGTCTTCCTGTTTGCTTACTCATTGATTTTACCACAATATCAATAATTTGTCCAGTTTTAAGCCTTTCTGCTGGATTTTTTATTCTAGCAACTGAGATATCTTCAATATGTAACATTCCAATAACTCCACCAGCTATTTCTACAAAAACCCCATAAGGTTGTATATTTTTAACTATACCTTTAAATTTCTGACCAATTTCAACTTCTTTTTTTATGCAATTTAATGTCTCTTGTTGTACATCTTTTCTTGATAAAATCACTGTATTTTCATCTTTTATTTCTTTTACTTTAAACTGTACAAATTTATGAACTTTACCTGTACATAAATTTTCTCTAATTGTTCCGTCTAATTCTGTATTTATTCCTTCTACTTCTTTTTTTGGCATTATACCTACTAAATTATTGTTTAATTTAATATGTAGATTACATTCACTATCACATTTTTCAACTATCCCTTGTAGTATATTACCATTTTGTATATAACCATTTATATTTTCATTTTCTACTTTTGTTATTATATTTTCCCAACCTTCTGGTTTAAAATTTAATATTTCCAATCTTTTGTTCTCCTTATTAACTTATCTTTCGTAAAATTATTTTAATATTTTTTGTACTTCATTTTTAGTTAAATATCTCCATTTTCCAATTTCAATATTTTTAACTCCAATACCTGCAATCCTTGCTCTATGCAGTGCTATTACTTTACAGTCCACAGCTTCACACATTTTTCTAACTTGTCTGTTTTTACCTTCATGTATAGTTATCTTTATTCTTGATTGATTTTTTTCTTCATCTATTCTCATTATTGTTACATTTGCTGGCTTTGTTATATATTCATCATCAATCAAAATACCTTCTCTTAATTTCTGTATTTTTTCATTATTTATTACACCTTTTACAGTTACTGTATATTCTTTTTCAATTTCATGTTTTGGATGTGTAACTTTATATACAAAATCTCCATCATTTGTTAAAATAATTGCTCCTGATGTATACATATCCAACCTTCCCACAGGTACTAATCTTTCTTTTGTCTTAACTAAATCCATTATACTATCTCTTCCAAATTGCTCTTTTACAGTTGTTACATATCCTATCGGCTTATTCAGTAAAATATATAGCTTATTTGTTTCTTTTTCTACCTTTTCACCATTATATTCTATTATGTCTTTTTCGTCATCTATTTTAGTTCCAAGTTCTGATACTACCATATCATTTACTTTTATTTTACCTTGTAATATTAACTCTTCTGATTTTCTTCTTGATGCAATTCCACATTCTGCGAGAAATTTTTGTAATCTAACTATCATATTTATTCCTTTTCCTTATTTTTAGTTATTTATCTCTTTTTCTAATTCTTCTAAAATATTTTGAAAGTATTTAGGTAATTTGGCTTCTAGTTTCATTTCTTTGTTTGTTATTGGATGCTTAAATTCTAATGTTTTTGCATGTAATACTTGTCCTTTTATATTCCATTTATTTTTTCCATTTGAATATGTATCATCTCCAATTATTGGATAACCTATTTCAGCTAAATGTACTCTTATTTGATGTGTTCTTCCTGTTTCTATATTTACTTCTAATAAAGACATATCATTATATCTTTTAAGTACTTTGAAGTTTGTAATAGCTTGTTTCCCGCTTTTAGTTACAGCCATTTTTTTTCTATCTTTTGTACTTCTTCCTATAGGCATATCTATTTTTGCTTCATTTTCTTTTACCACACCTCTTACTAACGCAATATATGTTTTATTAACTTGTCTATTTTTTATTTGTTCACTTAAATTTATATGTGATTTATCATTCTTTGCTATCATTAAAATTCCCGATGTATCCTTATCTATTCTATGAACTATACCTGGTCTTATTTCTCCACCTATTCCTGATAATGTGTCTTTACATAGTTCCATTAAAGCATTTACTAATGTTCCATCTAAATTTCCATTTGCTGGATGTACTACTAAACCTTTTTGTTTGTTTATAACTATCATATTATTATCTTCATATATTACTTCTAGTGGTATTTTCTCAGGTTTAATTTCTATTTCTTTTGGTTCTTCAATAATAATTGTTATATCATCATTTTTATTTATTTTATATGATGCCTTTATTTTTTTATTATTTACTAATATCTTCTCTTCTTGAATTAGTCTTTGTATTGCAACTCTTGATAATTCTAAGTCTAGCTTTGATAAATATGTATCTATCCTAATATTTTTTTGTGTGCTTTTTATATTTATTTGTTTCAATTCATTCTCCTTATTTACTTCATATTCTATTCTATAATCTGATATATTACAAATCTACCATCATTATATAGTTCATAATATTTTTGTGTTTCTGCTCTTTCTTCTGTTTCTTCAATTATCATATTTACTTTAGAATCTTCAAATAGCATTACATGTGTGATTCCATACTTTTCAAATGTATCTTCATAGTATTTTGATATATTCGATGTTTCTATATAGTCCATAAATATATCTTCTTCTTTTCCACTAAATTCTGGAGCATATAAGTCTGCTCTTGAATCTATGAAAACTGGAATATCTCTAAATAACAGATAACTTCCATAATTATAGTCGTTATATAACTTCATTTCATCAATATTTAAATTTTTCAATATGTATTCACTTGCTGCTACTGGATAATCATTTTCATCTATTATTTTATCATCAAATTTATCTTTTGCAAAATATATAGATAATACAATTGAAAATACCATAACACATATAATAGTTAACTTTGAATTAAATTGTTTCTGGAAGTTTTCTAATTGTTTTTTATCATATTCCATTATAAAGTCGATTACTAATCTTGATATTATTACTGCTCCTATTAATGCTAACATACTTAATTGCCTTCTTGAATCTATCATTAAATATGTTAAACCAGCAAACATAAATAAATCTGATAATCTTATTTTTGTTTTTGTAAAAATTGTTATTGATAAAAATAGGATTATTATAGCTAATGCTTCTATTGATTCACTTAATGTTATTGGTAAATGTTCATTTATATTGTTTGTCGTATTCCCTTGCATTGTATCAATTAAATATGTATATGGTGTTGTTCCAAGTGGTGTTAATAAACCTGTTAATATAGTTATTATAAATAGTATTATTAGCCATTTTACATTTTTGTTATTTTCTATTTTTAATTTATATGGATTTTTTAAACTCTTTGTTCTTTTGATTTTTATCTTATCTACTTCTTCTTCTAATTCTATTAATTTATTTTTTAGATTTTCAATTTTTTCTTTTTGTTCTATTTCACTCTTCTCTAAATGTTTAATTCTTAATTTTAATATTTGTTTCCTAAACTTCTTATATACTATAAAATCTCCTGTTATTGCAATTAAATATTCAGCAATATATGGTAGATATAGTATAAAGTAGAATGGAAATACAGCTGTATGTACATTAGCAATTATTATTGGAATTATTATTAATGCTATAGCATAAGATATTTTCTTTGTTTTTATAAATTTTTCTATGAAAAATATTGTCCATATAAATAGTATAAATGTTACTAACTGTGCTCTTGCTGCTATTTGATCTTTTAAAACATACATTGCTCCTACTGTTATAAAAAAAGTTATTACATTATTTTTAGTCAGTTTTGAACTTACTATATATATTGATATTCCTAAAATTGCAGATAGTATACATGTTGATATATATATTCCCATGAATCCAAACAGACTATACACTATATATGATATATAGTCATACAACCAGTGCGGATATGTATATGGTAAATCTTCATGCCATGAAAATGGATCTTGCATGTCTATTCCATTTTGTGATATATGTTCACCTATTTTTATTGTATAAAACGTGTCATTTTGTAATGTAACTGGTGTTAACGATATACATATTATAGCAATTAAAATACCAAATATAATTGTTAATTTCAACTTATTATTTTTAATTCCCTTGTTTTTTTTATCTGTTTTAATCTCTTTATCTTTTTTATTTTCTTTAACTTCTTTTTTTTCCTTACTTTTTTTATTTCTTTCCATTTCAAACCTTTCGTATATATTACTTGTTTTGGAAATTATATCATTTTTTATATTGTATGTAAATTAATTTTGTTTAATTTTAATATTTGTATAGATATATAATTTTCATAGAAAAAACAGTAACTATTTTAATTACTGCTTTTAAGTTTGTCTATATATCTTTTCTAACATCATAAATGATTTTATTTAAGCAAAATATTCATTATTAGCTCTATTACAATATCTTTTTCATTAGAATTTGATTGTGCGACAAATAATGTAACTGCTACTAGTGTTTCAGGTAATATTATATTCTCATTATTTTGTTTTAATATTCTATAATAATTTAGAAAATATATAAATAATGTAGCAGCAATTCTTTTATTACCATCTATAAACACATGATTTTTAACTATGAAATATAAAAAATTACAAGCTTTTTCTTCTACCGAGTCATATACATCATTATCGCCTATTTGTTGATATATATTATATATAATCGATTCTAGTCCTTTGTCTCTTTCAACTCCAAATATAGTACTAGTTTCTTTAAAACACATTTCATTAACTATATTCAAACAATCTTCATAATTGATATTCTTAATCTTACCTGCATTATTACCTTTAGGTTTAACTAATTCTTGATGATCGTACTTATCTAATATATCTAAAGCTTTATTGTATTCTGATATAACTTTAAGCATTGCATGTCCTTCATCTGTTTTTACACTTTCATCTATTCTAGTAGCTATATCTATTAATTTTATAGTCTTTTCTAAATATTCCAATCTTTGATTATTCACACTATAACCTTTAATTAAATATTCTTTTAAAATTTTATTTGCCCATTTTCTAAACTTAACACCATTTTTAGATTTAACTCTATACCCTACTGATATTATTACATCCAAACTATATAAAGTTACTGGTTTGTCTGATTTTGCAATATGCATTTTTTGCATATTGCTTTTTGCTTCTAATTCTTCTTCATCAAATATATTTTTAATATGTCTAGATAAAACAGATTGATTTCTTCCGAATAATTCTGTCATTTGTTCTTGTGTAAGCCACACAGTTTCATCTGTTAAATTAACTTCTAACTTCACATCACTTTCTTCAAATAATATAATTTCATTTTTTTTCATAATAGCCACTTCCTTTCTTAATGCATTATACAAACATTAGTTCTATTTGTCAATAGATTAATATGTAATTTATATATTTTTTAAATTATATTTAATTTAAAATTTAATATGTTACTATATAATTGTAAATTATATACATAAAAAAAGTTTTAAAGATTTTATACTTTAAAACTTATATATATTAACCCTTTTATTTAATTAATCTTAAACAGCTTCTTGTTCTTCTTTTTCAGCATCTTCACTATCTGTTTTTTCTTCAATAACTTCTAAACTACCAATAGATACTTCATAAGCAATTCTTTGTTCAACTGTTCCGTCTTCAAATTTTTTCTCGTAAGTTCTAGATTGTACTCTTCCTACAACTTTAACTTGTGAACCAACTTCAATATCTTGACAAAATCTTGCATTTCTTCCCCAAGCTATACATGGAATATAGTCTGATTTATTATATGCTCTATTTACTGCTAATAATATATCTGCTATTTCTCTTCCAAATGGTGTTTGTCTATATATTGGTTTTTTACATATATAACCAACTAATATTACTTCATTAGATGTAACATCTTTTTTTACAATTTCATTTTCTTCTTCAACTTCATTTTCTTCTACTTCTAATAAGTCTTTAGCAAATACAGTTAATATCAATCTATTTCTCTCATTTTGATAACTATTATATGATCTAAATTGTCCTTTAACCATTACCATTTTACCATCTACTAATGTATCATCTTTTACTAATCTTTCTGATATAGTTATTGGTATTATATCATTATTACCACTTAAACGTGGTATTGATATATTAAATACATAGAATTTTTCTCCATATATTTCATGACTTATCTTTTTTTCTCCTGTTACTTTCCCTACTAATGTTAAGTAGTTATTTTCTAAATAATTTGTATCCAATTTTATTTCCTCCTAAATTTTATATTATTTTATCAATTGTGTTTTTTATTAACTTACAAGTTATATTATACACTATTTTTCTTGTACTGTCTACATAAAAAGTTAAATTTGTTAAAAAATCTTAATTTCAACTATAAATTACATATTTTTTCACCTTTATTAATTCTAAAAATATTATATATACTTATTATTTCATATATATTTAATTTATTATTATTATCAATATATAACTTTGTCTCTTCTATTTCTGTTATTTCTCTATTTTTTATATTAATATTTTTCTGCCAATATATTAATATATTATTTTCTTGTATGCTTGAAATTGTAATATCTGAATTTTTACTCAAACCATATGTTATTATATTATTACACTTTAACTGATTTACATCATTACTGTCTGAATTTAATAATATAAATTTTGTATTTCCACATAGTTTCTCTAATATATTTTTATTGTTTAGCATTTCCAGTTGAGTTTTAATTTCAGATTCTATTATAATTAGCTCGAACCTTATATTTTTAAAATTATCTAAATTTTTTAAATTAATATATATAATTGTTATATCTTTTTCTTTATTTTTCTCTGATATTTCTTTACTTATATTCTCATAAAACCTTTTATTTGAAACAACTCCAATAAAACTCATTTTCCAACCCCTTAATTTTTATACAGTTAGTATTAATTTTTTTTGGTAATTTTATACATAATATATATTAATTTTTTACTTGTGTCCCATTTGAATCTATTGTATAGTCTTCTAAATATATTAATTTTGATATTGGAACAATTTCAAAACCTTGATTTTTAATATTGGTTATTAACATATCTAAACTTTCTGCTGTATGTTTTGTTCCATTATGACTTAATATTATATCACCGTTTTGAAGCTTTCCATCTAGTCTTTTCCACATTTCATCACCAGTTAATCCAGTATAATCTAATGTATCCAAATTCCATTGGATAGTGTAATATCCATTATCATTTGCTGCTTTAATGACAGTATCATTATATTCTCCATAAGGAGCTCTATATATTTTTGTTCTCTTTCCTGTTATTTCTTCTATTTTGTCATTACTTTTTTCGAGTTCTTCAATATTTTGTTCATAATTTAAATTATTTACATGTGGGTGTGTATCACTATGGCTTGCAAGTTCATGACCTTGCTCATATATTTTTTTTGCAGCTTCTGGATATTTTTCAATCCAGTCTCCAACCATAAAAAAAGTTATTTTTATATTATGCTTTTCTAATGTATTTAATATCAAGTCTATATCATCATCATTCCATGCACAATTTATGGTAAAAGCTATTTTTTTTTGGTCTGTGTCAACATTATATATTGGTAATAGTTTATTACTTTTACTTGCTGTTTCAACAGTCTGACTATTTGTCATCATACTTGCTATTATGAATAGGAATACTACTGTTAATATTGATACTAAATAAGTGTTTATTTTTTCTCTACTAAAAACTAAAAACATAAAAAAACCTCCAAAATTAAGTTATTAAATTTATATGCTTATCTTTTATTTTTATTACTTTATTTATCAAATATACTTGAATTTAAATACTACTAATATTATACTTTGATTAATAAATTCAAATAACTATAATCAATCTAATATTTACCATTTTTTAGGAGTTAAAATATGAGCTTAAACTATAAAATAATAAAAGAAATATTAAATAATTCATATAATATAAATGTAATTAAAATAGAAAAATTAAATCGTGGTAGTTCTAACCTATTTAAAGTATATACATCAGACAGTATATATATTTTAAAGGAATATCTTAAAATATCATCTACTAATAAACTATTAAAAGAAATTGATTTAGTAACATTTTTGAATGAAAAGCGTTTTAATGTTCCAAAATATATACAAACAAATACTGGTGAATTCTATATAGATTTTCAAGGAAAATTAATTGCAGTTCAAACTTATATACAAGGTTGTACAGTTGATACTTTATCTGTTACTAATAAAGTAATTTTAGACTGCTCTAAAATATTAGGTAAATTAGTAGTGGAATTAGAGAAATATCCTAATACAATTGAAGAAAATATTATTATAAAACAATTTTCTAAGCAAGCTTTAGAATTAGGTATTACAAATATGCTTCTATTAAAACAACAAATTAAAGATGATAATAAATATAAAAATCAAATTTCAAAAGATCTAGATACTAGAGTAAAATTCTCAAATTGGTTATTAAATAATTTTGATTTCACTATTATTGATAAATTAACAATGAAACTTTCTCATGGTGATTATAGTTTTGAACAATTAATATTTGATGATAATAAAGTAACATTACTTGATTTTGAATCTGCAACTAATTTACCTATAGTATGGGAAGTTATTAAATCATATTGCTATATGGATACTAGTATTTGTAACAATAATTTAAATATAGAAATGTTGAAAAAATATTTCAAAGAATTTATGTTTTATATTGACTTAAATTATTATGATTTAAAATATGCTCCATATATTTTTCTATTAGAATTGTTAAGAACTACTTTCCCATATAACATATATTGTAACAACTATTCTAATGAAAAAATATTGAATTTTGCTTTTTTACGAATGAATATTTGTAATTATTTATATGAAAATGCTGACTATCTTGGTAATGAACTTCTGAAATTAAAATTTAAATAAACTATATAATTTATAACTATTTTTAATTTATTAAATAATTTTATATTTTATATGGTTTTCTTTATTTTTTCTTCAACATTCTACATTTTTTTCATAATATATATAAACAACATTTGTTGTAATATAAAGGAGGAAATTTTATGGAAATGGAAGAAAAAAAACGTCATTGTCCTGTATTAGATGTTGATGGTGTAATATCTGCTGGTAAACAATTTGATTTAGACATAACTTTACCTGAAGATAATCGTGATGTAATATATGGAGTTGTTAAAAACTGTTTTAAAGAACCAGTATGTGATGCTGTTGTAAAATTAGTTGAAGTTGTTTACGAACACGGAAAAGAAGATAGAAGACCAATAGGACATACATTTACTGATAAAGAAGGAGAATTTGTATTTGGACCATTATGTCCAGGAAAAGAATATGCTTTACAATTATGGGTAAATGAAACTAAAAAAATTAAAATATGTGCAAAATGTCACCATGAAGGAAAATGTTTAAAAGGTGATAAACATGATAAATGTGATTGCTATATAAATTGCAATGAACCTTGCAAAAAACATGATTATGATTGTGATTGTGAATACGATTGTGAATGCGAAGATTAAATTTCTGCATATAATTTACATTAACTATTTATATATTAAAAACCTTATTAGTATTACTAATTTAAGGTTTTTATCTGTTATTTTTATAATATAAATACCTAAAATAAAAAAACATATTTTACTATGTTTCTGTTAATTAAAATTCATAATGTGTCCATAAACTGATAATCTTAACTATATTTTCATTCTCTATTATCTCATATACAAATCTATGCTTTATATTTATCCTTCGTGAGTATGCACCAACTAAGTCTCCTTGCAATTTTTCATAAGGCGGCGGTGTTTGGTATGGGTTAACTCTTACAATTTCTATTAATCTTTTTACTTTTCCATCTAACTTAGCAGATTTCAAATTTTTAATATCATTTATAGCTTTCTTAGTGTATACTATTCCGTACATTTTACCACTCCACTTCTTCTTCTTTTACACATTCATCTATTGATGTATTTAATCCTTCTATAATTTTTTCTTTCATTTTGGGATTACTTGTAAGATATATTGTTTCCATCAATCCGTTATAATCTTCTTCGCTTATAATTACAGCATTCCCTTCTTTTGTAGCTATATTTACAGGTTCATTAAATTTTATTGTTTGTTCTAGTATATTAAATATATCTTTTCTAAAATTTGTAATATTAATATTAATCATAATTACTCTCTCTTTCTACGTACATTATAGCGTACATTTTTGTTTTTGTCAATATTTCTACCCCTTATATTTATTCTTTATATCTTATGTAATAAAAACCTAATAGTACATTAATAATTAAATTAATTTGTTCTTACATTATATGTATTACTTAAATATAAACAGCCAAATATATTAGCTGTTTATATTTTTTATGTTATATAATTCCCATTTGTTTAATAAATTTTCTACCTTTTTTCATCATTTTTTTCTTGTTAATCATATCAGTTTCTAATACAACTACTGCTACACCAGTTGCAATTACACCACCAATTAAAGCACCTTTAATAAATTTCATATATACCTCCTTGTTTTGTTAAATTTAATATTATTATTGCATTTTTAATTATTGTTTATACAATTTATATATGGTATATATTTCATGTATTGCAATACCAAGCAAAAACGCACCAAATATTTTTTTTAATAATATAACATTAATATATATGGCAATATTTGCACCTATTACTGCACCTATTATACCAAATATAGATACCATTATTGCTATTTTGATTTCAATATTCTTATTTCTCATATTAACAATTATTGCTGCTATTGATGTTGGTATAAAAAATATTAAATTTGTACCTTGTGCAATATGATATTCTATTCCAATTATATTTGTAAGTAAAAATATTAGAATTGTTCCGCCGCCCATTCCAGTTCCACTAATTATGCCTGAAAATATACCTATTAATATTTCCAATATATCACTTCCAATTCATTTATTTCTAATTAAAAATTAAAGTATATGACATATATATTAAAAATATTGTAAATAATATTTTTATATAATTAACTTTAACTTTTTTTAATAGTTTTGCTCCTACTATTCCACCAATTGTCCCACCAATTGCTACTAATATTCCAACTCTAAAATCAATATAGTCATATTTGTAGTAAAAAAAACTACTTGTTATTACCATTGCTAATATACAAAATATTGCTGTTCCCCTTGCTTTTTTATCTTCTATTTTTAATATATAAATAAATGCTGGAACAAGTAGCATTCCTGCACCTGTTGAAAACATTCCATTAATTATTCCTGCTAATATTCCAATTATTGCAATTTTTAAATTTTGTTTTTTATCTTTTTTAAAATTATTTATTTCCATACAAAAAAACCTACTTTTTAATAGGTTTCCGTTTTTTAATTTTTTTATTCACATTTTAAAATTTTTAATCAATTGTTTCATCTTTAATATAGTATTTTGTTCCTACCATTTCATCTGGTAAATATTGTTGGTCTACATAGTGATTTGGAAAATCATGTGGATATAGGTAACCTTCGTTATACCCCAATTCTCTCATTTTTTCTACTGGTGCATTTCTTATTTGCATTGGAATTTCTCCTGTATTTTTTGTTGAAACATCATGTAATGCTCTATTAATTCCTAAATATGTTGCATTTGATTTTTTTGATGTAGCAACATATACGGCCGCTTCTGCTAATAACAATCTTCCTTCTGGCATTCCTATAGTATGAACTGCTTGCATAGCTGCATTTGCTACAACAAGTGCATTTGGATTTGCCATTCCTACATCTTCTGCAGCACATATAACAATTCTTCTTGCCAAAAACATAGGATCTTCTCCGCCTTCAATAGCCCTTGCTAAATAAAATAATGTTGCATCTGGATCTGTACCTCTCATTGATTTAATAAATGCACTTATATTATCATAATGTACTTCTCCATTTTTATCAAAGATTGCTTTCTTACTCTGTATACTATTTTTTATTACTTCATCAGTTATGTGTATATATCCATCTTCATCCATATTTGTTGTAAGTACAGCTATTTCTATTCCATTTAATGCTGTTCGTACATCACCATTACTGATTATTGCTATTTTTTTCAATGTACTATCATCTATTTTAATATTATATTCTCCAAGTCCATCTTCTCTTTTTAAAGCATTTTTTAATACTTGATATATATTTTCTTCTGTGAGCGGTTCTAACTTAACAACCATAGATCTTGAAATTAACGCTTTATTAACTTCAAAATATGGATTTTCAGTTGTTGCACCAATTAAAATTATTGTTCCATTTTCTACAAAAGGTAGTAATGCATCTTGTTGTAATTTATTAAATCTATGAATTTCATCTATAAATAGAATGCTTTTCCCTATTGGGTTCATCATGAAATTTCTTGTTTCTTCTATTACTCTTTTTATGTCTGCAACTCCTGATGTTACTGCATTTATTTTATAAAATTTATATTTTGTTGTTTCACTTATTACTCTTGCAAGTGATGTCTTACCACAGCCTGGTGGTCCAAATAATATTATGCTTGAAAGTCTATCTGCTTTTATTGTTCTATATAATATTTTATCTTTTCCAATTACATGTTCTTGTCCTACATATTCATCTAAGCTTTTTGGTCTTATCCTAAATGCTAAAGGTTCCTTGTGGTTCAACTATATCACTCCCTACTTCATATTGATTTACATTCCTAATAAATTTAATCCTTTTTTAATTAATTCTTCTGTTGTTAAGTCATTTTTATTTTCTATTTTTTCAAATTCTTTTTCAATTTGTTTTTTGCTATATCCAAGAACTTTAAGTGCTTCAATTGCTTCTGATATTTTTTTATTATCTTCTATTGCTTTATTTAATTTACTTGTTACAGCTGTATTAATGCTTGATAATTCTTGTATTTGTTCTTCTTTTTTAATTTTATCTTTTAATTCTAATATAATTCTCTTAGCTGATTTTGGACCTATACCTGGTATTTGAGTAAGTGCTGCTACATCTTCTGCAACTACTGCAAGTGCAAAATCTGATGGTGCAACTACTGCAAGCATTGTTAATGCTGTTTTTGCTCCTACACCACTTACACTTATTAAAAGTTCAAACATTTTTAATTCTTCTAATGTATTAAATCCAAATATACTAATATCGTCTTCTTTAACTTTGTAAAAAGTATGTACTTTTATGTTTTCTCCTATATTTCCTACATTATCTATATTCGTATCTGACATATATATTTTATAGCCTAATCCACCTACATCAACTACTATATATCCTGTCATTTTTGTTTCTAATATTCCTTTTATATATGCTAACATTTTTTCTCTCTTTTCTTATTATTTTTTATATATCATAAAAATATGTAGCTTCTAAGTCTGCTTCATGTGTAAGCAATGCTACTGGATATTTCTTATAACTTGCACCTACTGTATTGTATAACTCTTTTGGCTCTGTAAATCCCATGTGCCAACGTATTGAATATTTTTCTTCTGGAATTAGTTTTATATATTCTGTTATCATCATTACTGATTTTTCTCCATGTCCATATGGTATTGTATCATCTATTGTATAATATGGTACTTTTTCCCACACTCCAAGTGCATTTTTTGCATTCCTATAATCTGTTTTATAGAAGTTTGTTTTACAAATATCATGTAACAATCCTATTAATATAATTGATTCGTGCTCTATTTCTATTTTCTCTATATTTGTTTCTACTTTATGTTTTAATATTTCATATACTTTTATACTATGTGCTGCTAATCCACCTTCAAAATCCCCATGAAATCTTGTACTTGCTGGTGCTGTGAAAAAATCTGATTTTTCTAAAAATGTAATTAAATCTTCTATTCCTTCTCTTTTAACTTGTTTTATTAAATCTAAAAATTGTTCTTTCATTTTTCCTTCTTTCTGTAATCTTGTATTACTTTTATTCTTAATCCTTTGTATTATATAAATATCAAAATAAAAAGTCAAGCTTTTAGCGAACATTTATTCCTTTAACACTTTTTGTTTTTTTGAATATAATACAATAAAATGTATGTAATATAATTTCATACTATTAAGGAGGAAAAAAATGAGTGATGATAAATTTGTATCTCAAGAATTCGAAATAACTCCAGAAATGGAAGAAGAATTATCAAATAATAAGGGGGATGATGAATAATGGTTAAATCAAGTCTTACAAACTATGTTGTTCCTGCAAGTACTACTAATTACTCACAAGGTAGACAAGGAAATTCAGTGAAAAAAATAACAGTTCACCACATGGCAGGAGTTTTAACTTCTCAACAATGTGGAAATATTTTTCAAACACCTGGTAGAAATGGAAGTTCTAATTATGGTATAGGAAATGATGGGGATATTGCTATTTACGTTGGAGAAGAAGATAGAAGCTGGGCTTCGTCATCTAGAGCAAATGATAACCAAGCTATAACTATTGAAGTTTCTAATAGTGGAAGAGGTGGAAGTTGGCCTGTTTCAGATAAAGCTTTTAATTCTTTAATTGATTTATGTGTAGATATTTGTAAACGATATAATTTTAGATTAAGTTATACTAATGATTCTAGTGGAAGTTTAACAAGACATAATATGTTTGCTGCAACAACTTGTCCTGGTAGCTATTTACAAGGGAAATTTCAAGAATTAGCAAATAGTGTTAATGCTAAATTAGATGGAAATCAACCTATTACTCCACCAACTCCTTCTACTCAAAATTATTCAGTTGGAGACACTGTAAATATTAATGGAATTTATACTGCTAGTAATTCTACTAACAAATTAAATCCAGCTAAAAGTTCTGGTACAATAACAAAAATTATAACTGGAGCATTAAATCCTTATTTATTGGATAATGGTAATTTAGGCTGGACTAATGATAATTGCATTACTTCTAAAGCAAGTTCTAGTAGTCCCGTTACTCCTTCTCAACCTTCTACTACTAAATCTATTAGTCAGGTTGCTGATGAAGTAATTGCAGGAAAATGGGGAAATGGTACTGATAGAATAAATAACTTGACACAAGCTGGATATGATCCAAATAGTGTTCAAGCTGAAGTTAATAAAAAATTAACTGGTTCTTCTACTCCTTCTTCATCTATTAATAAAGGTGATAGCGTTAAAGTTAAAAACGGTTCTAAGGATTATAATGGTGGTAATTTAGCTTCATTTGTATATTCAACTGTATATACAGTTATTGAGCTAAATGGTGATAGAGCCGTTATTGGTAATAATGGTGCAGTTACAGCTGCTGTTAATGTTAATAATTTATATAAGGTATAACTTGAAATTGTTTATTTAATCTAAGTATTTCTAATACCATATATTTTACTAAAAACCTACCAGTTCAAAATTTGAATTGGTAGGTTTTATCTTCTACTATATTTTTATTCTTGTTCTTTAAAATATTCATTAATTTTATTAATTAATAAGCTCTTAGCTTCTTCTAATGTAGTTCCTGTTAATTGTGCCCCAGCCAATGTTATATGACCTCCACCACCTAGCTTTTCTAATATCATCTGAACATTTATATCTCCAATAGATCTTCCACTTATGAAGATTTTATCATCCGATATCCCAAGTACAAATGATGCTGTAATAGTACTTATTGTAAGTAATTCATCTGCTGCCTTTGCACATATCAGATTAGAATTTTCTTCATTTTCTTGATATATTGATATTGCTATAGATTCATTCACTATTTCTGAAGATTTCACTATATCCGCTATTTTATTAAATCCTTTAAAATCACTTTGGAACCATTTCTTAACTTTAATTATATCTACACCACATTTTCTTAAATATGCTGCTGCTTCAAATGTTCTAACACCTGTTTTGAATATAAAGTTTTTTGTATCCATCATAATACCTGCGTATAAACTCTCAGATTCTATGGTTTTAAGTTCAACTTTAACTTCTGCATGTTGTATCAACTCTGTAACAAGCTCTGCTGCTGATGAAGCATATACTTCTTGAAATGTAAGTGTTGCATTTTCAATAAAATCTGTGCTCTTTCTGTGGTGATCAATTACTACTATTTCATCTGCACCTTGTAACAATTCTGGTACTTCTACAAAGTTTGTTTTATGTGTATCTACTATTACTAATAATGTTTCTGTATCTACATTCTCAATTGCAATTTCTTTATTTATAAATACATCTTCATATTCTTCGTCAATTTCTAATTCTTTTCTAAATGCTGATATAGATTCTGTTATCTCTTCATTTACTATATACGCATTTTTACCCAATGATTTTGATAATCTGTATATTCCCATAGCAGAACCTATTGCATCAATATCTGGCTTTTTATGACCCATTATCATTACTTTTTTAGATTGTCTTATTAAGTTTTCTAAAGCATGTGCCATTATCCTAGCTTTTACTTTTGTTCTTTTTTCAACTTCTTCAGTTCTACCACCAAAAAATTTATAAATATCATTTTCTCTAATTACTGCTTGATCTCCACCACGGCCTAATACTATGTCCATTGCTGTTTGAGCTGACTTATATTTATCTTTATCTGTCACTCCTTCATTTGAAACAGCAATACTTAATGTAAACTTATAGTTTTCATCTGTTTGAAGTTCTTTAATTTTATCCAAGATACTAAATTTATCTTCTTTTATTTGTTCCAAATATCTTTGTTCAAATAAATATGTATATTTATCTCTATCGGACTTTATTAAAACCCCATTTGTTTCATCTGCCCAGTCAATTATACATTTATCTATTTCTGCTATTAACTGTGGTTTTTCATCATTATCAACTCTTGTTACAGTTTCTTCATAATTATCTATCATTAATAAACAAATACATGATTTTGAATCTTTATATTGTTGTGTTAATTTTTGATTTTCTGTATCATCAATAAAATTTAAGATATACATATAGCTTTTTTTGTTATTTTTTGTCTTATTCTTATATTCTACAAATTTACAAACAATTTTATATGTTTTTTCTCCAATTATCATGGTTTTAGTTATTTCTAAATTGACTTTATTATCTTTGTTTTTTTCATTGTAGATATCACTAATATCATTTTCATTTATTAAATCTTCTATGTATGTCATTATATCTATATTTGCAAATTCGTGTGAAAATTTTTTGTTTTTCCATATAGATGTTCCATCTTTTTGTAATACAATTAACGGAAATGGTGAATTTATCAAACTCGTTTTTGCAACTGTATCTAATGACAAACTTAAATCTTCTATAGTTTCTGATATTTCATCTCTTTTTTTACTATTAGTATAATATGTATATATTATAATCCCTATAAATATTAAAATAGACGGAATTATTAATATAGGATTTTGTATTGATATTACCGCTAAAAGTAATAATATTATAACTATATATGTTTTACTTCTTGCTAAGATTTTATTAAGCATCCTTTGCTTTTTGTTTTGCATTTATTTTCTCCTTTTATTTTCATAGTATTCAAGATAATATAATTAACGATTTATCGCTTAAGGATTATTTACTTCTACTATAGCTTCATTATATACTTGTTCTATAGGTTCATTATAACTTTCTTTTATTAATTCAATTTGTTTGTTTTGTGCAATAAGTTTATTACTATTTGATATTACTATAGATAATATTATAAGCATTAGAAGCATCATACTTACAACAACAAATATTGTTACTGAGCCATTTTCTTTCCTTAAATTATTTCTTTTTATACTCATAAGTTTCCCCTTTTTATTATATACATTATATTGTTTAAATTTACTACTTATATTTTAATCTTTTTTTTATTAAAATACAATACAAAATGAAATAAATTTTAGGTTATTTTACTTAAATACAAAAGTTAAAAATATATTAAATTTCTAACTTTTGTATGGTACTCTTATTTATATATATATGCTTGTGGATTTACTGTTTGACCATTTATTCTTAATTCTAAATGTAAATGTGGTCCTGTTGAATTTCCTGTTGAACCAACTGCTGCAATAATATCTCCTGCATTTACATATTCACCTTCTGAAACATATAATTGACTTGAATGTGCATACCAAGACTGGAAACCTTCTCCATGATCTATTTTAACTAGATATCCGTATGCTCCACTATATCCTGAATATATTATAGTTCCTGACGAAACTGCTTTTATTGGTGTTCCTTGTGTTGCTGCTATATCTAAACCAGTGTGTGCTGATGTTCTTATACTACTTATTTCTCCATATCTTGATGTTA
The DNA here is from genome assembly GCA_964369695.1 of uncultured Clostridium sp. Taxonomy (GTDB): domain Bacteria; phylum Bacillota; class Clostridia; order TANB77; family CAG-508; genus CAG-269. The sequence goes on along the minus strand of CAYJGL010000007.1, from coordinate 10,830 downwards.
CTATCCCGTCAAGTGGTGTTGCTGCAAGCTTTATACCATTTATATCTGGTAAAGCATCATATTTTTCTTGTGCTATTCTCTCTTCTTCTTTTTCTTCCGCAACAGTTACTGCTGTTTCTCTAATTTCTTCTTTTGCAACTTCTATTTCTGTTACATTTATATCTTCTTTATTTTTTGTAAATTCTTCTATTATTGATAAACTTTCAATATTTGTACCGTCTGCTTTTATTTCATTTACTAACACTTCTGCTTCTTCAATTGTATTTACAGTTTCTATGGTTTCATCCGCTACAGTTATATTATAGTATTTATATGTTATTTCTATATCTTCTTTAATAATTTCTACTATTTCTTGATAATTTGTATCTTCTTCTTTACTTGTCAATAACCTTTCATATTCTGGCTCTATATTTATTTCTATATTATCAATATTTAAATTTTCAGTTTCATTTATTTTTTTTTCAATTTCTTCTATAAGTATCTCTTTATTTTCAACATATCCTAATTCTTGTCCTGATAAACTTACTTTATACATCGGTCTATATTTCATAAAAATTATTATTAATATTATTACAAAACCAACAATTAGAATACTAAAATATTTAAACATTTCTTTTGTATAATATTTTAATTTCTTATTTAAAATAAATATACACTCTCCTTTAAGTTCTTTTATTTTCAAACCACTAAATTCTATTATACTATATATTCTATACAAATTCAAATTATATATGCGTGTTTTTCACTGATTTTACTTGTTTTTGTCATAAAATATCTTTTTATAGAGTATTTAAAACAAAATTTTCTAGCTTTATCTTTATTTTACTCTTTTTTACACACTTTTTCTATTTGTCCTATTTTCAACTCCCAGTTTATAATGTATAATTTTAAAAGTATTTCTTTTTTTAACTTATAAGTTCTATTTAGACTTTTTAGTTGCTGTGAATTTAAACTCTGAAATGCTATATTAATTAACAAAGATAGGAAGGTGATATTAATGGCTCTAGATTATGCTGTTATTGGACAAAGAATAAAAAGAGCAAGGCTTGCAAAAAATTATACTCAAGAAGATTTAGCAGAAAAAATAGATATATCAGTTGCTTTTTTAAGTAGAGTAGAAAGAGGAAATTCGCGTGTTAATTTAAAAAGATTAAGCCAGTTATGTAATTTATTAGAAGTTTCTGAAGGATATTTATTAAATGGTGCTTCAAGTGATTCAGTAAATTATTTAAGTAAAGAATTTTCAGAATTAATAAAAAACTGTTCTCCTGAAAAACAAAAGTTAATCTATAGTGTTGCTAAAGTTATTGCTGAATCAGATATGAAAATAGAAGATTAGATTTTAATATGTATGTATTAAAATAATTAAGAGATTTTTAAACATCTCTTTTTTGTTGCAAAAACAACAGATTTCTCGGAATAATATTATTATATTATTATTAACATTTAAATTGATTATTTTTTCAATTTATGTTATTATACATTAGTTAAATTTGGAAATAATAGATACATAGGAGGGAATATATATGAAATTCGATGAATGGAAAGATTTTAATATAGGTGAATGGATGTATGAAATTAGTGTAAGAGATTTTATACAAAAAAACTATACACCTTATGAAGGAAATGATACTTTTTTATCAGACGCAACTGATAAAACAAAAAAGTTATGGAATAAAGTTTTAGAATTATATAAATTAGAACAAAAAGCTAAAGGAAGTGTTTTAGATATTGATACATCTACTGTATCAACTATCTCTAATCATGATGCTGGATATATTGATGAAAGTTTAGAAGAAATAGTTGGTATACAAACTGATGAACCACTTAAAAGAGCAATTATGCCTTTTGGTGGAATCAGAGTTGTAGAAAGTTCTTGTAAAGCTTATGACAAAGAAATAGATCCTAAAGTACATGAAATTTTTACTAAATATAGGAAAACTCACAATGATGGTGTTTTTAATGTTTACTCTGCTGATATAAGAGCTGCTAGAAGTTCTCATTTATTAACAGGTCTTCCAGATGGATATGGTCGTGGTAGAATAATTGGAGATTATAGAAGAGTTGCACTTTATGGTGTAGATGTACTTATAGCTGAAAAACATAAAGAAATGGAAATGCTTGACTCAAGTGTATTTAGTGATGATACTATACGTGATAGAGAAGAAATGACAGAACAAATCAAGGCTTTAAACGAATTAAAAGTTATGGCTTTAAAATATGGTTTTGATATTTCAATGCCTGCTAAAAACAGTAAAGAAGCTGTTCAATGGCTATATTTTGGATATTTAGCTGCAATCAAAGATCAAAATGGTGCTGCAATGAGTTTAGGAAGAGTTTCAACATTTTTAGATATATATTTTGAAAGAGATTTACAAAATAATTTAATAACAGAAACTCAAGTTCAAGAACTTATGGATCATTTTGTTATGAAATTAAGATTAGTTAGATTTTTAAGAACACCGGAATATAACGAACTGTTTAGTGGTGATCCTGTATGGGTTACTGAATCTATTGGTGGTATGGGACTTGATGGAAGAACACTTGTTACTAAATCATCTTTTAGAATGCTTCATACTCTACAAACACTAGGACCTGCCCCAGAACCAAACCTTACAGTTCTTTGGTCTACAAGACTTCCAGATGGTTTTAAAAACTTCACATCTAAATTATCAATTGAAACTTCATCTATACAATATGAAAATGATGATTTAATGAGAATTACATTAGGAGATGATTATGGTATAGCATGTTGTGTATCACCTATGAAAATAGGAAAACAAATGCAGTTTTTTGGAGCTAGAGCTAATTTAGCCAAAACTCTTCTATATGCAATAAATGGTGGTAAAGATGAAAAATCTGCTAAACAAATAACACCTGAATATGAACCAATTACATCAGAATATTTAAATTTTGATGAAGTTATGGAAAAATTCGAGCAAATGATGGACTATGTAGCTCAAATATATATTAAAGCTTTAAATGCAATTCACTACATGCATGATAAATACTCATACGAAGCTATAGAAATGGCTTTACATGATAAAGATATTTTAAGAACTATGGCTTGTGGAATAGCTGGTCTTTCAGTTGTTGCTGATTCATTGTCTGCAATAAAATATGCTAAAGTAAAAGTAATTAGAAACGAAAATGGACTTGCAACTGACTATGTTGTAGAAGGAGATTATCCTAAATTCGGTAATGATATTGAAGAAGTTGATGAAATAGCTATTGCTATAACAAAATCTTTTATGGCTAAATTAAAAAAACATCCTACTTATAGGAATTCAAAACATACTTTATCAATACTTACTATAACTTCAAATGTTGTATATGGTAAAGCTACTGGAAATACACCTGATGGAAGAAAAGCTGGCGAACCTTTTGGGCCTGGTGCAAACCCACTACATGGAAGAGATACACACGGTGCATTAGCAGTTATGAATTCTATTGCTAAACTTCCTTTTGATCATGCTGAAGATGGTATATCTTATACATTTTCAATAACACCTGAAACTCTTGGAAAAGAAACAGACTCTAGAGTTTCAAACTTAGTAAATATGCTAGACGGATATTTTGCTCAAACAGGTCATCATATAAATGTAAATGTTTTTGATAAAACTTTATTAGAAGATGCGATGAACCATCCTGAAAAATATCCACAATTAACTATACGTGTATCTGGTTATGCAGTTCATTTTACTAAATTAACTAGAGAACAACAATTAGATGTAATTAATAGAACAATTCATGAAAAAATTTAATAGAAATTAGATTTTCATATTCAAATTATAATTAAAATAGTCCTATATATTTTATAAAACTAGGACTATTTTATCTATTATGAAAGGAAGAGAGATTTTAAATGGAAAATATACCTGAAAACATAATACAATCTAAAAATAAAGATACAAAACAATTAGATTTTTACGCAAAAGTACATTCAACAGAATCTTTTGGTACTGTTGATGGCCCTGGTATACGATTTGTACTCTTCCTTCAAGGTTGTCATTTAGAATGTAAATATTGCCATAATAGAGATACATGGGATATTACTAAAGGGAAATATTATTCTTGTGAAGATATACTTAATCAAATTCTAAAATATCAAAACTATATACATCCAAATGGTGGAATAACAGTTACAGGCGGAGAGCCACTTTTACAAGTCAAATTTTTAATAACTCTATTTAGAAAGTTAAAAGAACATAATATTCATACTTGTATTGATACTTCTGGTATGGTAAATATTACTGAAGATATTAAAGAATTACTTACTTTAACAGATTTAGTTTTATTAGATATAAAACATATTGATAGAAGTAAATGTAAAGACTTAGTTGGTAAATCTAATGAACTTGAATTAAATTTTGCGAGATATTTAAGTGATAATAATATTTCAGTATGGATAAGACAAGTTTTAATCCCAGGGTATACAGATGATATTAATGATTTAAAAAAATTAAAAGTTTTTATTAATTCACTTTCAAATGTTGAAAAAGTAGAAATTTTGCCATTTCATACAATAGGTGAATATAAATGGAAAGAATTAAATAAAACTTTCCCATTGTCTCATATACGTTCTGCAACAGCTGAAGATATCCGTATAGCAAAAAAAATATTAGAACTATAATAATTGCATTATATTCCTAATATTTTTTTCGTGTTTTCTGTTGTTATTTTTGCTATTTCATCTATATCCATACCTTTTATTTCTGCTATTTTTTCTGCAATATATTTTACATTTCTAGGATCATTTCTTTTCCCCCTATTAGGTTCTGGTGATAAGTACGGACTATCTGTTTCTATTAGTAGTCTATTTATTGGTATTATTTCTAATATTTCTTTCGCATTTTTTACATTTTTAAATGTTATTGGCCCTGCTAAAGAAATATAATAATCTAGTTCTATTGCATTTTTTATTAATTCTAAATTTAATTGACAACAATGAAAAATTCCTGTTTTTTGTACTTTGTTTTCTTTTAATATTTTTATAGTATCTACCCATGCGTCTCTTGAATGTATAACTATTGGTAGTTTCATTTCATTTGCAATATTTATTTGTTTTATAAACAATTCTTTTTGTACTTCTTTGTTTTCCTTATTCCAATAATAATCTAAACCTATTTCACCTATAGCAACAATTTTATTTTTTATTTGTTTTTCTTTTTTTCTTTTTATCAATTCACGTATTTCTTCTACTTCTTTCCACATTATATCAATATTTTGTGGAATATCATTTGGAGATATTCCTATTGCTGAATATATACCATCATATTCTTCTGATAATTTAACTGCTTCTATACTACTCTCTAAATTATATCCTACTTCAACAAAATTGGAAATATTACTATTTAGTAGTTTTTCTATTATTTTTTTTCTATCTTCATCAAATTTAGTATCACATATATGTGCATGACTATCAAAAAATCTCATTGATATTTGTCCTTCCATCTTCTCTATTAACATGTATCTATTTTGTTAAAATAACTACATTTGCAATTGCGTTTTCTTTATTATGAGAAATACTAATATCAATATTAGTATTCATATTATTTAGTTTCTCTATATTTTTAATTTCAACTTTTGGCCTTCCATTTTTATCATTTGTCACTTCTATATCTTTCCATGATATATCATATTTATTTTCACATAAAGCTGAAACGGCTTTGAATGCCGCTTCTTTTGCCGCAAACCTAGCAGCATAATGTTGATATCTCTGTATTTTTTTACTTTCACAATACTCAATTTCTTTGCAAGTGTATATTTTATTTATAAATATATCTCCCATTTCTTGTATGCTTTTTCTAATTCTATCAATTTCTATTATATCTATTCCACAATATATTCCCATAAAATTTCCTTTTTCATTCTTAGTTTAATATAATACCTAATATGCTTACAATAAGAATAATTGTTGATATTATAAATACACCAGAATATAACTCCTTATTTCTTTGTATATTATATGTTTTATATAATAATTCAAATTTTTCTTTAACATTATTGTACAATTTATCTAATTCAAATTTTTCTTGTAATTGTTCATTTAGTATTGTTCCTGTCTCATTTTCTGTCATTTCAAATATCCATAAATTCTTAGAGAAATCTACAAATTCTTTTCTACCTTTTAATACATTTTTATTTGAATTTAACTTTTGAACTATACTTTTTAGGTATAGTTTTTTGTATAAATTCAATATAGTAGTATATAGATATTGATTTTCAAATTCTTCTGCTAAAACTGTATAATTATTAATATCTTTTGAAGATGAAAATAGATTGCAAGACTGTTTTGTTAGTCCAATTTTAGCATATTTCCACTTTGAAAATATTTGTATTTTATCATAACTATACTTTTTATTACTATCTGCTGGTAACATATTTGTATATTTTACAAATTGCTCTTCTATATTTTTAAAACTAGATTCATCTTCCCAATTTTCTTGATCTATACATATATATGAATATGTAAAAAACCTTTCAACATCTACATCTAATTCTTCTATTTTATTACTATCTCCCGTTATTTTTCTAATAAACTCTTGAAATGTTTCTATATCTGCGAAGTTATTCGCTTGAATACGTATGTTATCATAATTATCGTAATTAGATATTTCATTATTAATATCTCTAAACTTATAATTGAAGTTTAATATGTTTGAAAATGTTTTGCTTTCTTCTAAATTTGTTTTTATACAAATAAAGCATATTCCAGTTTTAAAACAAATTATTTCTATTTTTTCTATATTAAAAAATATCCCTTTTCGTTCTTTTGTATCTACTTTCCCTTGAATATTTTCTTCTATAATATATTCAAATACATTACATTCTTCATTAGATAAAATTGCTGCTCTTGTTTCTATTGGTAATTCTTCTAATTGATTTATTTTGTTTTTTGTTAATTTAAAATTATCAAATAACAATTCTCTTGTTTTTGGCAGAAAATATTTATATAGTCTTAAATCTTTTTCTTTTCTAAAATATTTTAATTTTATGTTCTTATCTTTTAACATTTTTAATATATATTGTTTATATTTCCCTTCATTTATCATGAAAGGTTGTATAAAGTATGTATATTGATAATTTATCTTTAGCTCCATTTTTTTTCCTTCTATCTTTTATTTCTATATTTGATTATAGTAATTCATATTTATATCTTTACCATAGTGCCATCTACCAATAAAGTCTATTACTAAGTAATTATCAAGATTGTATATTGGAGATTGTATTATATTACCATCACTATCTATGCTTCCCCATTTACCATCTTTTTTAATTCCTGCAAATCCAAATTCATTTTGTTTTGTTACATCATCATATATATATTCTACAATTACTTTTCCATCTTTATCTACAAAACCATATTTACCATCTTTTTTAGAAACAAATAATGTATTTTCCTTATAAATATCTGTTACGTTTTTTTCGTCGAAGGCATAGTCATAATATTTATATTCATCATCTTGTCTTAACTCTATATATGATTTTTCAGTATTTATTTCTATTAAATACCCTGTTTGTTTTAGCTCAAAATTTGCATTTAATAAATCGTTTGTGTAGTCTTCTTTTTCAGCTACATATATGTTAGCATCTTTGTTATAATAAATATCATTGTATTTAAATTCCACTTTTATATTGTTTTGTATATCTATTGTTCCTGTTTTACCATCTTTTCCAGCTACTAATATTCCTGCTTTTACTTCTTCTAATTTTGTATATTGTGATTCTATAACAACTTCTTTATTTATATTCATAACACCTAATTTATCACTAGTTTTAAAAATTATTCCTGCATCATTGTCTAATATATCTACTATTTCGTCAAATCCTTGTTCAATAACTATTTCTCCCGATTTGTTAACTAATTTTTGAGTCCCAGATTCTTTAACAACGTATAATTCATTTCCATCTACCTTGTATACTTCTTCATATTTTATTTCTAACGCTGTTTCTCCTGAATAATTTATTACTCCATATTGATTCTGATCATTTTTAACTATGAATCCTGATTTAGAATCTGAACCAATTATATCTACATCATTATATATTGTTGGTAATATTGCTTGTCCTTCTAAGTTTACAATTCCATATTTTCCATCTTTCTCTACCTTTAATATATCTGATATTCCTTCTATTGTCTTTATACTTGTATATTCTGGTGATAATATTTGTTTTCCTTCTAAGTCTATTAAACCATATTTCCCATTTTCATATATTGATAATACATCATCTTCATACCACATTTGGTTATTCTCGTATTTATTTGGTATAGCTTCTACCTTACTGTATTGTGTATATATTTCTTTGTTTTCGCTGTTTAATGCTTTTGTGCTATATTCTCCTGTTTCGTAATTAACATCATATACACATAAAAATATATCTTTTTCATTATTTGGAATTACTATCATTTCTTGATATGATGGAGCAATTATTTCTTCTCCTTTATTATTTATTACTCCCCATTTATCATCTTTAAATGATGCAAAATATTTTTCATTATCTGCTTTTATTACGCTTTCTCCACTTGATAATAGATTTATAATTGTAATAATTGACATTATTACTACTAGTAATGCTATTATTACTGCAAATACTTTTTTTATATTTAATTTAGGTTCATCATATCTTCTCCCACGAGTATTTTTCGACATATTTCCAACTCCTTTTTATTCAAGTATAATATACCAAAATAGATAGCAAAAAGCAAGCTATTTACTATCTATTTTCAACTTTGTTTTTATCTTTTTATTTTATACCTTCATATTTTCTATGTCTTATAAATAATATTATTGATACTATTATTAATATTCCTGCTATTACTAATATAATTATATTAGATACACCTGTATATGGTAATATATTACTACTAGTTGAGTCTTTTTTTTCGTTTCCTGTTGTTTTATCATTTGTTATATCGTCATTATCAGTAGTTCCTGTTGTCCCATTATCTCCTGTATTTCCTGCATTATTATCATCTCCTGTGTTGTCATTGTCTCCTGTGTTGTCATTGTCTCCTGTGTTGTCATTGTCTCCTGTGTTGTCATCTCCAGGATTTGGAGTAACTTCTTCAACTATATTAATTTCTAGTGTGCTTCCTGTACCTATAATAGTATTTGTAGCATCTGTTCCTTCAATTGATGTTACTTCAATATTTGTAGAACCTAATTCAGCATCTGCTTTTACTTTAAATTGTGCTGTTGCAATAGCTGTAGTTTCTTTTCTAACTTTACCATCTTTAGTATTTATTACAAAAATTCCGTTATTTATAGCAGCTTCCCATTCTTGTGTTGCTTCTAAACTTACTAATTCTAATGTGTTTTCATCATAAACTAATTTACCATTTAAAGCTCCAACTCCTTGTTCTCCTGATGTTATATTTAAATTATCAAGTTTTATATCAACGTTTAAGTTTGAACCTTTTTCTACTTCTTTGGTATTTGTTTCTAACGTTAAACTAAATGAATCTGCTGCATATACATTTACTGTAAATAAACAAATTATACTTATAAATAATAAAGTTATTAAAACTGTTTTTTTCATTTTGTTTTTCCTTTCTTTTTTATTTTCTTTAGAATAATATAAGTTTATCTTATTCTCATTTTTTTTTCAATACTTTTTTTATTTTTTTACATTTTTTTGTATTTTTCAAATATTTTAATTAATATTATCTATATTATTAATTAGTATTATCCAAAACCACATTTTTTATAATAAATAAATCTGTTATATCTACTTTTCCATCTGTATTCATATCTGCATAGATATACTTATCTTCATCAATTATCCAGTCTTCATTATCCCCTGCTATTATATGTCTTTTTATTATAAGTAAGTCTGTTACATCTACTTTATTATCATTATTAATATCTCCACTTAATACTATATTTGATATATTAACACCAAATGTAGTTTCATTTCTTACTAGATCTGTTACTGTAACAGCTTCACTAGAATTATTTTCATATTCTCTACTTATTGTTAATTTATCTTCTGATAATTTCCAGCCTGAGTTTATTTGGTCTTGTGTTAACTTTAATTGTTCATTTGATATTACTGTTACAACTACATTTTGATTTGTTGGCTCAGTTGTACTATATTCTACTTTTCCTAACTTTGGTGCTGTTTTATCTATATTTGATATATTAACACTAAATGTAGTTTCATTTCTTACTAGATCTGTTACTGTAACAGCTTCACTAGAATTATTTTCATATTCTCTACTTATTGTTAATCTATCTTCTGATATTTTCCATCCCTTATTTATTTGTTCTTGTGTTAATACAATTTCTTCACTCAAATATATTTCAACAATTATATTTTGGTTTGTAAGTTCTTTTGTACTATATACTATATTTTTTATATTTTTTTCTTTTGCATAATTATGTGCATAGGAATTTATTTCCGTATTTATTATTACATTATTACAATATAAAAATGCAGAATCTCCTATACTTGTCACACTGTTTGGTATCTCTATTGTTGTTAAACTATCACAATTCTCAAATGCACTCTCTCCTATACTTGTTACATTATCCGGTATTTCTATTGTTGTTAAATTTTCACAATCATAAAATGCGCTATTCCCTATACTCGTTACACTGTTGGGGATTATATACTCTTCTCTTACATTACCTATAGGGTATTGAATTAGATTTGTTCCGTCTTTTGTAAATAAAACTCCTTCTATATCTTTATAATTTTGATTATTTTCTTCTACTTCTATTGTTGTTAAACTTTCACAACCATAAAATGCATAATCTCCTATACTTGTTACACTGTTTGGTATCTCTATTGTTGTTAAACTTTCACAATTATAAAATGCATAAT
>CAYJGL010000006.1:0-47512 GCA_964369695.1 uncultured Clostridium sp. | reverse complement strand
CACGTATGCTATTATTATCTCTTAAATATCTTTTCACCTCACCTATTATCATTGGCACAATAATGCCCTTGTTGAAATTTAAAATATTTTTATATAACAATGTTATAATGTATCATTATTTCATTGTCATTTATTACAATTTTATTTATTAATGTAATTAGTATGTTTCTTTGTTCTTCTTTACTCATTGAATCCCACACATCTTTTAAGTTTTGAATCTTTTCTCTAAATTGTTTTAAATTGCTTTGCTTTTTCTTCTTATTATTTAACATTTTCTCTAATTTATTTTTTTCGTTTTCTAGTCCTACTATTTTTTCTTTTAACTGTTCTACTAATAAACCTTGTGAAATTACTAAAACTATATTAGTTATTTGGTCGTTTATATCTTTAAGTCTTTTTTCTATAACACTATCTGCATCTTCCATATTAGATGTCATTTTGCTTTCAAAAAATTTATCATCTAATGATAACTTAAACAATTCCTTTAATACATGTGCTTCTAAATCAGTTGCATTTACCTTTACATTATTGCAATTTGGGTCTTTTACTAATTTAGGTCTGCTTTTTTGTTGTGAATAGCAATATACCTTTATAGTATCTACTCCCCATTTTTGATAACGATATTTTGCACCACACTTACCACAATATACTAACCCTGATAAAAGATAAGTTGATTTTTTCAAATTATTATTACTTCGCTTCGCTTTCATATTCTGCACTTCTAAAAACATTTCTTCACTAATAATAGGTTCATGTTTTCCTTTATATATTTTTCCTTTATAAAATATGTTTCCAATATATACTTGACTATCTAATATTTTTCTTACTATGCTTTCACCAGACATTCCTAGTGCATCGTTTATTTCTTCTGTTGACATTCCTTCTAAATACAACTTAAATATATACCTAATAGTTTGTGCTTGTTTTTCTTTAATAACTAATGTTCCTGTGTTTTTGTCATAATCATATCCTAATGGTCTTAATCCTCCTCCCATCCATAATCCTGACTTAACCCTTTCTTTCATCCCTATTCTAGTTCTTTCATATATAGTTTCTCTTTCTAATTGTGCAAAAATAGATAATACACCTATCATAGCTTTACCGTATGGTGTGGTAGTATCAAAATTTTCTCTTATAGATATGAAACCTATACTTCTTGGATTAAATATTTCTTCTATTAAAAACAATGTATCTCTTTGACTTCTTGAAATACGGTCTAACTTATAAACTATAACACAGTCAACTTTTTCTTCCTTTATATCTTTTAACATTCGTTGCATCTGTGGTCTATCTAAATTACTTCCAGTAAATCCTCCATCTATGTAATATTCAAATTCTTTTATCTCTTTTGAAACACAATATGCTTCTAATAATTTTTTTTGTGCCTCTATTGAATATCCTTCAACTTGAATATCTGTCGACACCCTACAATATAATGCTGCTTTCATTATATATATACACCCCTTTCATAAGTGTATATATATAAACTTAAAACTATCTATTTATATTATAACACTTTTATTTATAAACTTCTAACTGTTTTCACTAATTTTTTCATCTTTCAATACTCCATTTTCTATATATCTATTCACTACTTCATATACTAATTTATTACTTATTTGTATTTCACCACTATCTACTTGTTTATCATCAATAAATGTCTTAACAATAAAATCCATTTTACTTTCCTTTCTTACATTTCAAATTCTTCTTCGATAGATTCTTCTTCAACTTTTTCCTTTTCTAGTTTTAAATATGTCAATTCTTCTTCTTTATCTGAAATAATAATTCTAAAATCATATTCCTTTTGTAACTTAAACAATTCCGTCATAGTAAGACTACTTTTTGCAATTCTAGTTAAATTAGCAGTTGCTATCATATTTATTCTTCCATCTTTAATATCTTGTATCAATTCATTATATTTTTCTCTATTCTCTTTTTTGGGTTCGTCTATATCTACATATACTTTTAATACCTTTAATTTTAAAAACTCGCAAAATTCTTCGACTCTTTCTTTTTGTACTTTTATTAACTCTTCACCCATATCTGATTTAATTGTCCTAACATAAATGCCTACATTATACATTTGAGGATTTTCTATTTCTTTCAATTTTATATTATTTAATTTGTTCATTTTCCCTCCAATCATTTTTGATTGTATATAATAAGAAGAAACTTTTTTCTTTCTACTATTATATACATATATCTTTACCACTTTTTTCCTTTTTAAACATGCTTTAAATTTCTTTATTATATTTCTGATTAAATTCTTTTCTCTTTATATCTTCTTTTCTTCTTTCTTCTTTATAATACTTATAATCTTTATATATTTTTTTAGCATCTCTGATTTCTAAAATTTGAAAATACACTTTTCTTCCTATAATACTTGTTGCTATTCCAATTATTATTCCTACTAATAAATTAATCATTTCTTTACACCTCATTCAATTATTTGATTTACAACTATAACTGTATATCAATTTATACACATAAGGATTTCGCTCCCTTCCCCTTTATTTCAAGAGGGTATTCCTTTGTATCACACTAGCCAAATACAAGTTTCATTATTTTGTATTATAGTTGTTTTATGATATTTGCTATTCCAAATATATTTTTCAATGTACTTATAAGTTTTTGACTTATAACTAATACACACTACTCATTTTTTATTTTTTGGAATAATTTTTAAATATTTTTATTTATTTTAAATTTCTTTAGATTTTTATATAGTTTTATTATTATTTCTTGTTTCAAATCTTCATCAAATTTATCTCTAACAAAACTACTTGCAACTATCTTTGGCATAAACATTTCAATAACTCTTAATATTGCACTTTCATCACCAGCTACTACTTTTTCAATAATTCTTCTTAATTCTTCAAATTCAATATCCTTTTCTTGTTCCATCTCATTTTTCTCCTTTTAATTCTTTTTTTATTTTCTTTATTATTTTGTCTTTTAATTTGTAAATATTCCAAATTGATGTATTGAACTTTTCTGCAACTTCTTTTATTGGTATTTCTTTAATAACGATCAAATCAAGAATCTCTTTTTCTTTATCGGATAACTTACCAATAGCTTTACTCTGTTTCTCATCTGTCATATTCTTCTCAATTTCGTTATAATTATATTGCTCAAAAAAAGAAGCAAATCCATCATTATCAAATGACAAACTTACTTCTTGTATATCTTCAACAAATACAATATTATTATTGAGCGAATTAATTCTTTTAATGTAATCAATTCTAGTGTTCTTAATCATAATATTAACAAATGCAATAAATTCTTTTACATCTCTATCTTCTAACATTTGTTCACCCCCTTTCAAATTAAATTTTGAAAAGAGGCATAACAAATAAAGATATAATTCAAATCGTAAAATACACCTCTTTGTTGCAAGTGTATTTATACAGCAATGATTCTTTGCAATAAAAAAACACCAGCCAAATAAACTTTATAAATTTATCGCTAGTATTTTTTTAATCTTTAGCCACCTTATTTTTTCACCTATGTACGACCCAATATTATACTACATACTATTCTTATGTAACATATTTTTTACGAAACTGTACATATAATGTATAAAAATGTATAATAACCATATTTTATTATATTTATTTTACATTTCTCTGATATTTCCATATGATTTTTTTTGATTTTTTCTGATTATATAGATTTTTTCAAAAAAAAATAAACAGCCTATTACTGTTTATTGTGTTTATTCTAATTTTTATAATAACTTATGATAATTCTCTGATAGCTGTATTAATTAATCTTGTAACTGAATAACCTGTTTTTTCGCTAATTACTTGTAAATCTTTTAAATTTTGTGGGCGAAGCATAATTGTTCTATATACTACCATTTCGTCTTTAGGTTTCCCATGACAATTATGTTCTTCACTTTGAACATAATTTTCTATTGCTACATTGATGATTTGGCTAATTGTCGCATCATAAATTTCTGCAGAAAATTTTTTCAATTTTTTGTATAATTTTTCTTCTATATTTATTGTTTTATTGAAACATTTGTTATTCTTTTTATATAATCTCTCTCTTGCATCCATACAATAACCTCCCACTATATTTGCTAGTATTATATATTTTTACAATAAAAAATAATACTAGTGTATTACATTGTACTTATGAATGTAAATCGGTTAGACTTTTCAAATATAATATTATATAATTCTCTCAAAGGAGGTGATATAATGATTTTAACACCAGAAATTAAAAATTTTATTCAATTATGTTCAGAGTTTGACGATATTTCATATATAGTTACTGATTTAAAAAATATTCTATTTTCTACATTTGATAATGAACTTAACAATGGAAATGAAAGGTTTAATATTGAATACAATGATTTTTTAATAAATTATTGTTCTACATATTACTATAATGATAATCATTTAGTATTCCAAAATGATGAACTAATTAAAATTAGTGATAAAATACGATTTTGCTATAATACACAAATTATTAGCTCTATAATTATAGATGAACAAATCTGTGGTACTATTATATGCTTGTGTAATCACGATTATGTAACAGAAGATATTATTTCTACACAAAACAAAATATGTGAAATTACTCGAAAATTGATTTTAGGAAATAGTCAAGAAAAGTTTAAAGCTGATAAATTTAAAGACTTACTGTCTTCTTTAGAAAACTTCAAAACTAATCCTTTTGATACAGAACATATTGAAGCTATAACGACTTTATTAGAACCTAATCTACTTTTATTAGAAAAAGATACAAATTACAAAGAACTTTATTCGAGCTACTTCGATAATCTTAATATATTAGAAAAAAATATTGATGATGATTCAAAGGAAAGACTAATGGATATAACTAAAAGTTTTCAAGAATCAAAGGACTATGAAATGGCTTTAGCATTTTATTTAGGAATTAAATTTGATAGAAATATGAAAAGGTTTGACAATCATGTATAATTTATTTTGTTTTTCTACATTTTTCGACATACTATTTTAAAATAAACTGTTATAATATTATTAAGAGGTGGTAATATGATAAATAATTTTTTAATAAGCTATTACAAATATATTTTGCATTTAGCAATTAAATGTCATTGTAATTATAGTACAATCCTTAATATAAGCCAAAAATTAGATATATATATTACAAGAGATTTAAAATTACAAATTGAAAAAAAAGGTTAAGATACCAAATATCTTAACCTTTTCTTATTGCAACCATAAATTCTGTTTTTTCTACCACATAATCTTTACCATCATATTTATATTTTTCATCACATCTATATATATTATAGTTATTTTCTTTTAGCGTTTTACTTACATTTCTTAATAGGTTACTCACTTTTTCAATGGACATATTTTTATACAAATCATTCAATTGTGAATCATCTATAACAATTCTGCCCACTTCTTCTTTTATTTTAGTCAATATATATTCTTCCACTTTCACTATTCTTTTCTCCTTATATTAACATTACTGGTAAATTATATTGATTATGTATCTCTATATGTATTTCTTCCCAACTTTTTATAAGTTCTAAAAACTCTTCTGTATTTACTTCAAATGGTAATTCCTTTTCAAAATCCCATTGTTCATTATCTTCGCCTGCCATTTCAGTAGTATAGTAATCTAAAAGACTTCTTTCAAACATATCTAATTCATAATATGTATATAATTCATCTCTTATTATTATATCTAATTTAGCTAATATTTCCAACTGTTTTTCTGAAAAAAAACTTTTCAAATCTACTATTTTATCGTTTGTATATGCTTCATGCCATTTTTCATAATTTTTATGTACCATAAAACCCTCCTTTTTATATGCCTGTGGATAAATTTTACAGCATTTTTGGTATAAAATCAATAATATTATGAAAAAATATATATAGGAGATTTTATATGAACAATACAAGAAAGAATAATTTGCCATCTGCTAATATCTGTGGTAGCAAAATTCAATATTATAGAACAAAAAATAATTTAACTTATGAACAACTATCTGCTCAACTTCATATTTTAGGTTTACAAATTTCATTTCAATCATTATATAAAATAGAAGTTGGCTTAAGAACAGTAGTTGATTATGAACTTTGTGCTTTAGCAAAAATATTTAAAATTCCAGTTACTGACCTAGTTTCTGAATATTATGACTCATTAGACTAAAAGAAAAGGATCTTCACAAGTCCTTTTCTTTTTTTAATAATTATTTTATACATTATTTTGATTCTTCCATACAAAAACTAAAAAATTCTTGTTTGGTTATACTTTTTTCATTACCATTTATATATTGAAATATACGCCATTCTTTATCACGAAGTATAGGTAAATAGAATATTTGATTAGTTAGTTTAGAAGCTTGCTTATAAGCTTTTTTCAATTCTTCTAGTTTTATTTTATATTTTTTTTCATCAAATCCACTTACTTTATTTGCTGAAATATTTACACTTTTAACCTCAAATATATGAATACGGTTATAGCTATCTTTCATAACAAAATCAGGATATGATAAATGTAATCCTTCCAAATAATATTCAAACTTTATTTCTGAATTTGCTACATAATTTTTTCCCCATAAATAAACTTGTTTTTCTTCAAAAATATTATTAGTTTCTTCATTCCATATAGTTTGTTGATTTATATTTAGATTTTTATTGCCTATACTAATTTTTTTTCCAACCTTTTTATTTGATTGATTTTCTTTTTCAACTAATTGTTTTAGTATTTCTGCCCACTTTTGCTCTGCTTCACTATCAAACGAAAATTTTTCTTTTCCGTCATTTCGCTTCCATACCCAATCATTAATATTCAAGTAATTTCCTCTATCACTATAATATGAAGAATTAGCAAATGATACTTCTAAATCATTCCCATCTTCATTTTTAGCAATTTCCATACTATTCTCATAATCACATATATATTTTTTGCTTTCTACTGATATAACTTCAATATTTTCTACAAATTTAAGCCAATTTGAATAGCTTTGTGAATACTTATTACATATATCTTGCACAATATTGTCTGATTTCACATAATTTTTATACAATTCAAATATACTAGTTGGTGCACTAACTTCTAATTGCTCATTAAGCAACTTTCTAATATCAAACTCTTGTTTCTCAGATAATTCTTTAAGTTTAGTGGTTTTAATTTTAAAGTTATTTGTGATAATATCATTATCTTGGCATAATTTAACTCCAAAAGACTTTTCTTTATTTTTAGGTGCAATTCCCCATACCCATGATGTCATCGCTAACTTCTGTGCCTCATCAGATAATGTTTCGAAATCCAATAATCTTGGATTTCGTCGAACACGTCCCATTACTTGTTCATCTAATTGTGTGCTTTGACTATTTCTCATTTGGTATAGCATACAAGCACGAGGTATATCCCAACCTTCTGTAATTACCATTTTAAAAATAATTATATCTATAGTAGATACATCTTCTTTTGCATAATCTTTCCATTTGCTAACTGGTAATTTTTTTGCTTTGAAAATATCATTTGTTTCACATTCTTTGTCTTTATCAACAATTAACATCCATTTCAGGTCAATATGTTCTGCTTTATTTAATTCAGCATATATCTCTTGCAACTCTTCATTAGCTTTTTCTTTATTAGATATTTGAATAATAAGACACGGATTAACACCTAAAAGATTTCGATAATCCGATTTTACTTCTTCAAATTTATTAATCGCTTCACAAACTCTTATATTTTCATCATCAATTAATTCAACACTTTTAATTAGTTTGGCATCTACAGCTTCTTCATTTTTTATTTCCACATCTGGATATCGTCCTTTTGACAATTTGGGAGTGGCAGAAAAATTATACACTTTGTCAAAAAATTTTGACAAACTATCTAAATTTTTTGTAGCTTGGTGACATTCATCTTTAATTAAATATATCTTTTTTTCAAATCCATTAAAATATTTTGAAAGTTTCATAGTATATAAAAAATTTTCCATTGCTCCTTGCATAAGTCGACTATTAGTTTTATATAAATCTCTTGGTAATACATAAACATTATGCTCACTTGGAATATGTAATCTTTCTTCTCCTGCAATTTCACTTGAAATTAAATAAGGATTAATCTTATCAAAAGCTCCATTAGATTTATATTTCATAAATTGTTCATAATTTTGCTTTGCTAACCCTCCTTTTGATAAAGAAGAAATAAGAAAAATAACAT
Source organism: uncultured Clostridium sp. (assembly GCA_964369695.1). GTDB lineage: Bacteria > Bacillota > Clostridia > TANB77 > CAG-508 > CAG-269. Next base: position 39,325 of record CAYJGL010000006.1, on the reverse strand, counting down.
CTTTATTTTTATCTAAAATATTATTTATCATTTTCGCCATCATATATGTTTTTCCACTTCCTGTAGGTGATTTAAAAGTAATTATATCTTGAGTATCAGTCAATTCAATTAATTTATTTACGGCATTGTTTTGGAGGTCTTTTGCTTTTTGAAGCATTAGAAATCACCTCCAATGCGTTTTTTATAATCTTTATCACTTTCAATCATTTTCTGTGTAATATTAAAATTCTCGCATACCCATTGTATCTTACTCTTAACATCCATTTTTTCTTTTCCATATAACGTTTCATCAATAACATCAAATGGTGTTTTACCGTTTTGTTTTTCATATGGAGAAACCGTATTTATATTATATACTTCTAAATTATCACCGAAAATTTTATTTTTCTCTAGCCACTTAAAATTATCTATTCCTTCATAACATTTTCCTGTCATAACTCTTTTTAAACGCTTTGAAGTTACATCATTGACTACACCATTTGGAGTAGTATCAGTTATTTCGTTGTTAGTTACAAGTATAAACTTTCTATTTCCATCATCTTGTTTATTTAATTCAAGTACAGCTTGACCTGTTGTTCCACTTCCAGCAAAAAAATCAAGAATAGTAATATTAGAATCGTCATTTACCATTTTTATTAAATTACTAATTAAAGCTGTTGGCTTTGGATTTTTAAAAACCACATCCGTATTATTATTATCATCAAATATTGAAGCTAGCTCTTTTTTTCCGTTATCATTTGAATATGAATTTTCTATAAACGAAAGTGTCGTATATGCTTTTTTTGAATCTATAAACTCTAATTCATTTTTTTTAATAGCTTTTCTACAATATAAATATGATTTTGTATATAGTCTATTATTTTTTAATACAAACATTTGATTTTTTATACCCCATTCAACAGCAGCTTTGTTCCATCTCCAAGTCCAATCAGATTTTTTATTATCACCTTTTTGTCTTTTTTCCCATTTTTCTTTTAAGCTACCTGCATAAAGAGTTATGCCCTCATATTCTAATGGATAATCCATACTTTTACTATAACTTAAACTACTATAATCAAGTGTTTGTGATAAAGCATATTTACCTCTAGTTTCTACAAACTCATCTTCATATTTATATTTATCTAAATCTGTTTTTTCTTCTTGTGAAAAAATAATCTCGTCTGATAATGTGTAAGCTAAAATATAGTCATTATTCTTCGCAATAGTATTTGTTGTTTTTCCACCTTTTTTAGTCTGTCTAGGTATATTAAATAAAAATTTTGCTTCACCAAAAATTTCATCAAATAAACATTTAATGTATGCTTGATTCCTATCATCTATGCTACAAAATATAACTCCATCATTGCTCAAAAGTTGTTTTGCTATAGTAAGGCGAGGATATAACATTGAAAGTAGATTATCTCTTGTTATAGAATTTTCATAATTTGTTTGCGCAAATTCACCCATACTATCTTTTCCATATGGTGGGTCTATGTATATAATATCAATTTTCCCTTTATATTCAACAAGTAAATTCAGTAATGCATCGTAATTATCTCCAACTACTAGTTTATGAGTAATATTATTATCATTCGTTTTAAATGATAATTCTGCATTTTTTTCAAGATATTTAATCGTCTCGTCGAATTTTTCAAGCCTTTTGTCAAATTGTAAGCCCGTTCTCTTATATGTAGTTCCTAATTCAGCAATATTAATAGCTTCTGTTAAACTGTCTGCATTATTGATTAACTTTTTTAGTAACTCTGCATTTGTTTGCTCTATTATTTTATCTTCAATTCTTCTATCTATTTCTTCGATTAAATTCTGCTTATTTTTTTCTAAATTATTATTCATACTTATATCCTTTCTTTCGCTTAATACATATTTTTAGCATTTATATTTAATTTTTCTTTTATTTTTCAATTATATCACACAATTCTTTTTTTTAAAACAAATTTCGAGCAAAAAAAATATGGGTCGAACATTTACTGTTCAACCCATTTATCTAAACCCCTGTTTTAGGTAATTTTTCTAATTTTTCAATTTCTTTTAAGTAAGTTATCGTTGTCCATTCACTCTTATCTTCAACATACTCATCTAAATAATTCCCACTAACTTTGGTATTATTAGTGAATATATATCCATTTCCTAATCCATCAATTACATCACAATATAGAATTGGTGCAATATCTTCTTTAAATCCACTTTTTACTGTTCCGAATCTAAATTCGTATTCAGTAATATACTCATTTTCTTGTAATTTTATTTCTTTAAAATCAAGTTCATATACTACTGAAGTATTCAAATCTTCCTTGAACAATATAAACTCTTCAGAGTTATTTGTTTTATAATATACATCATATTCTAATTTTTCATTCCATGTACCAGTATATAATTTATCTATCCTTACAGCATCTGTAGGTAATGTATCATTCCAAATAAAATTGTCTAATGATATATTAGAGCTATTTTTAATATTTTTAAACTCATATTTAACATTGTCATTCGACTGTGTTTCTATATATCCATACTTTTCTATTTCTACTTTTATATCAACATTTTCGTCTTTTATTTCAACATCTACAACTTTTTGATGTTCAATTATTTCTGCTTCAAATTCTTTTGTATTTAAAATATAGTAATCTGGTGCAGATATTTCTTTTATAATATATGTATCTTTTAGTAATTCTTTTGTCAATGCTGTACCATTTTCATCAGTTACCACTGTATCTACTAATTCCATATCGCTATTATATATTTCAAATTCTGCTCCTTGCAAGTTAGTATCTTTCTCTACTCCATTATAGATATTGTCTTCTGCTGATTTCTTAATAATGTTTATATATCCTTTTATTAGTTCATTTTCAAATTGTATATCCTTAATCTGATTTTCTTCTAATACTATTGTTTTTGTTTCTTCATTTAGCACATAATTTTCTAATGTTTCCACTTCTTGTACTGTATATTCTTTATCTATTCTTAATCTTTTTGATGTAGCTTCTCCATTTTTGTCTGTAATCAATGTATCTACAATCTCTCCATCTTCATCAAGCACATTAAATTTAACGCCTTCTAACAATACTTCATTGTTATCTTTGTCAACTTTTATTATTCTTACCTGTCCCTTTTTCAGTTCATTTTCAAACTCTATATCTTTGATTTGATTTTCTTCTAGTACTATTGTTTTTGTTTCTTCATTCAGCACATAATTTTCTAATGTTTCCACTTCTTGTACTGTATATTCTTTATCTATTCTTAATCTTTTTGATGTAGCTTCTCCATTCTTGTCTGTAATCATTGTATCTACAATCTCTCCATCTTCATCAAGTACATTAAATTTAACGCCTTCTAACAATACTTCATTATTATCTTTGTCAACTTTTATTATTCTTACCTGTCCTTTTTTTAACTCATTTTCAAATTCTATATCTTTGATTTGATTTTCTTCTAGTACTATTGTTTTTATTTCTTCATTTAGCACATAATTTTCTAATGTTTCCACTTCTTGTATTGTTAATTCAGAAAAATCTCTTATTGCATATCTACTAGTTAATGCTTGACCATTTGAGTCTGTCATAATTGTTTCTAATACCTTACCTGTATTATCAAGTATATTAAATTTAACACCCTCTAGTAATACTTCATTGTTATCTTTGTCAATTTTTATTATTCTTACTTGACCTTTTTTAAGTTCATTTTCTACTATATTATCGCTAGTTACATTCCATTCTACTACTACATCTGTATTTTCAGCTAAATCGTACCATTTATTTGTTTCTTTTTCTATCAATACATATTCGCCTATTCTTAAGTCTTGGACTAGAATTTCTCCATCTTGATTTGTAGTATAAGTTCCTATAACTGAATCAAATTCTTTGCTATATAAATCAAATATAACACCACCTAATGCAATATTATTATTGTCTTTATCAACTTTAATTACTTTTAAATCTCCTTTTTTATGTTCATTGCTTACATTTACTGTTTCTATTTCATTGTATTCCAATGTTACATCAATTACTTGTGAATTAAGTATATAATTATCATTCGCTGAAATCTCTTGTAATTGATATTGCCCTGCATATAAATTTGAAAACTCTACTACTCCATTATCGTTTGTAGTTCCGTTTGCAATTATAGTACCATCTAATTTAGCTAATCTAAAAGTTGTATTTGCTATAGGATTATTTGTTTCATTATCTGTTTTGTTTATAACTATTTTTGCTGTGTTAGTTGGAATATTCATATTAACAGCACCACCGTAATCTCCATATGGATCAAAAGTTATTGCATAATTTTGCCATGCTGGATTAGGTGTAATCCCATAAAAAATAGGGTAAGTTTCACATTTTGCTTGTAATAATACTGTAGGATTTATGTCTGTTACTAATTCACTCTTTGGAATTACAACTTTAAAGTTTTCATTACCATTAAAAATTGTTTTTGGATTATTATTTGTATCAGCTATATATCCACCTGCTGGCATGTTAATAACTTGTGTTATTTCATATGCACCTACATTGACATTAGCACTTACACTATATGTTTGAGAGTAAAACTCGCCTTCTTGAACAAATCCACCTACCTTGTTTGCTGTTACTATTGCGTTTTGAGGTGTTCTACTACCATATCTACCTTCATTTACCATTCTTTCTATTGCATCAACTATTTTATTGCCTCTTTCGTCGCCACCTCTATAAAATCCTCTCACATCTCTATCAGCTAATATACTATATATTGCTTGTTTAGTTGCAACAAAGGCATCTTCTTTTGTTTCAACTCCCATTTGTGCAGGTGTTTGATATGGATACCCTATAAGTAACGCTCTCCATATTCTAACATCACTTAATGTTTCTTCAATATTAACAGTATAGCTATCAACTTCGCCTACACCGTGGCAATTCTCGGTTTAGGCAATAAGCTGGATATTCTTGTCCATTATAATTGTAGTAAGTATAGGTAGTTGTAACATAACTCCATCCACTACCTGCATTAAATTGTAAGTGCAATCCACAATCTCCACCATTTAATATAGTTGCACTATCTATTTCTGTAGCATATATATAATTTTGAAATACTGACAATATTGTCAGCACCATTAAACATATAATAAGTATTTTTTCTTTTAATTTTCTTTTCATTTCTACCTCCAAAAAATAAGACTTCTAACACTTAAGTTAAAAGTCTTTTATTATTTTATTTTTTAAATTACAAAACATTCTGTCCACATTAACACTCCATTTTTATAGTAGTTTCTTGCATAAATCTTAATTGTACCACATTTAAAAGCTAGTTTGTCTGCTACTCTACTTTCAACATAGGTAAATTGATTTGTCCTTTCTACTATAGAACTATCTACTACTATTGTATATCCATAATCATTCATTAACTGACTTGGATTATTATTTATTGCGTTTGTTAAGTTTTGTATCATTGCATTATTTATTTTAAATTCCTCTTTTGTTTCTACTATCACCTCTTTAGGTTCTTCTATAACTTCTTGTTCTTGTGGCTTTACTGTTTCTTCTTGTGGTTTTTCTATAACTTGCTTTGGCTCTTCTACCACTTCTTTTTGAATTTCAACTTGCTTTTGCTCTGTTTCTTTTGATGAAGTTTGTACATTTTGTTTATTTGTTGTTTGAACTTTAACCTCTGATATTTCTTCATTTAACTCTGAACTTGCAATTTCATTTTCTACTATCTCTTCAGCTATAATCGTTTCTGCTATTTCTTCTAAAACAATATCTTCTACTTTTCCTACATAAGTAACTATATTTTCTTTATCCGCTTCTATTATAACTTCATCTTGTTTATTTGAAAAAAACACAATATCTGTTACCTTTAATATCATTCCAATGATTGCTACCACCAATAATATAATTATAAATTTTATCATAAATTTAAACATTTAAATCACTCTCCTTATATATATTATAACTTGGTGCTATTGCAAAAGTCTAACCGATTTGAAACTTTTTTTGTATTTTATTGATTATTGACTAAATTCTCTTCTGATTCCACAGCTTGTACACATAGTCTTTTTGTGTCTTCTCCATTTATACAAGTTATTAAAGTAATTCTATTATCTCCTGTATTTTCTAAATATGACCAGTCTGTATCTTCTATTACTTCTATTGTTTCTACAATATATCTTCTTGTCCCATATTCACATTCATAATATATTTCGCTTCCTTTTTTTATTTTATATAAATCTTTAAAGAAAGTTCCTGTATCTCCACTATTGTGTGATGCTATTCCTATGTTACCTGTATAAATACTTGTACTTGGGAAATGTCCTATATTGTTATCTAATATATCTAATTCTATTCCCTCTTTAATAAGTGCTGAAGATAATAGTATATCTGGAATAGTTAATTTTCCTATATCGTCATTTATTCTTATCTCATCTTTTTCTATTTCTTTATTATCTCCTATAACTATATTCTCTCTTGCTATTTTATTTGCATTAAACACTTGAAATTTTTGAATGCCAAATATTGTTACTACTATTGTTATTATTACAAGCGAAATAGTTATTAGACTGATTTTAATTCCTTTATTCATATCTTCCTCCTAAATTGATATTTCAATTATATATGGCTCTACATTGTTTTGTTTATTTATTAGAACTTTTTTAACCTTATCATCTTTAATAACTTCAAACATTTTTTTATTATACTTATCAAGTAATTTATTATCTAATTCAATTCTATATTTACTTGAAGATTTTTTAGTTATATACTTATTTAATACTAAACACGGCTTGCTTAATCTAGCTCTACCTACTTTTTTCCATTCTTCATTTTGATAATTATATATTATCGTATTTGTATTATTTAAATATATTGCAAGTAAAACAATTATCATTCCACTACCAATTATCGTAGGAAGTAACAAATTGTTTTCTTCTTCTTTTTCTTTCTCAATATATGTTATTTTATAAGTATAATCATTTTCTATTATTTTTTCTGCTGTTCCTGTATATGAAATAGTTGCAATATATGTTAAAGGGTTGTCTACTCTTATCTTACTTGCATAGTAAGATGTTGCTTTGTATTTACTTGGTATATTATTTTCTTGCATTTCACTTGTTTCTACAATATCCCAACTATTTGAAATTAAATTCAATGTACTACCATTTTTCTTTATCTCTTTTGGAATATTTACCAAATCATTTGTTTCTAAATTCTCATATACAATCGTTTCTTCTATTAAGACTTCTCTATATCCATTATATATACTTTCTATCTTTATTGAATTTTGATCAATATAATATATTCCTATAAATTCATCTTCTAAATATTCAATTTGATGTTCTACTTCTTCTAAAATTTTTTCTATTTCATTATTTTTCGTTTCTATACTTCTTGTTGTTTCAATAGTTTTCTCTTCAATTATTGTTCCTCCTGTTTTCTCTTTATTTTGTAATATGTATGTATTTTTTTCTTTTTCAATTATGCTTTCTAAATTATTTGAAAATTCTTGTTCTTCTTCAGCTGAAACAATATATTTTTTTGTTACAATTCTTTCATCATTTATTATATCTTCCCTTTCAAAAATCAAACTAGCTGCATAAGAATTTGAGCCAATAATAATTATTCCTAATATCACTATAATAAATATTTTTTTTAATAATTTCATTTTAAACTATACCCCTTTCTACTATGTATCTAAAAATAATAGTAGCACCTACTGACGACAGTGCTACTATTACTATGTACCATATTATTTTACTCAATCTATCAATACATTTTAATATAAAATCAAATGTAAGTTTTATCAAATTAGTTTTTCTATATTCTCTACTTTTAGATTGATTATTCTTATTAAATTTTTTGTATAAATTACTTTTCATTTTTAAAACTCCTAAATATATTAAATATATTTTTTCTTTCTTTTGTAACTAACTGACTGTGCTTTTCTTCTAAATTGTCTTTAAATATCTCTTGGTATATATCTCCATTTTTCCCTACTTCAAACGGATTTGATATTACATCACTAAAATATGTTTTCTTCTTATATTTACCCATATTAGAAAGCATTGTATTCTTTTCATTTGCTGGACAATTATTTAATATATAATATACATCTTCTAAACTTTCCAACTTGTTTATTGTTAAGAATAGATTTTTAAGTTCCCATAGTTTAGTGCCACCTATAATTATTCTTTTATCGTTTTTTATAAACATATCCAAATTGTTATCATTCAATATTCCATAGTCATAAATATATACATCATATCCATATTTGATAGCATCAATATTGTTACTATTAGAATACATATCTACACCTTGATACTCGAATACTTCTTTATCTTTTTTCTCTTCTGTTAAAAGTTTCATATTTCCAATAATATCTTTACTTGATGATGATATATAACAAGCATTTAATCCTCTTTCATTAAAAAATCTACACAAAACTAATGCTTGTGTAGACACTCCAATATGAGATTCTGTTCCTGCAATTCCCACTGTTAGTAATTGCTTTAATTTTTTATATTCTTTTTTTACAATTATTTTATCTTTACCTTTTTTGTTTGTTTCTTCAACTCTAAATCTAATCGAATCTTTATAACTGTTTCCATCACCTACTAAACACTTTTCAAATTCTACATCTTGCTTTTGATATGTATCTCCTATTATGAAATTATATATTCCTTCATTAAATAACTTTGCTAGTATACTATCTCCCTCTTTATACCCTGCACCATATATAATAATCCTTATATTGTGCATAGACTTTATAGCTACGACCGACTTAACTATCATTTCTTCTTTTTCTTTTAGATTAGTTATATCTAGTATCAAATACTTAAAATTACTTAAATTCTGTAGTTCTCTTATAGCAAAGTCTTTTAAGTCTTTAATTCCTGTGTACACATCTATTTCATCATAATCATATTTTGCACATAGCTCTCTTATTAACTTTTCATTTTGATTTGATATTGCTAAAATCATTTTCCTTTTCTCCTTTCCCCTTTACATTTCTAATTCTTCTGTTTCTTCGATTCTTTCTTCTAAATTTTCTTCATATATATCGTATATTTCATTCATTTTTTCTTTTACAAATTCTTTATCATTACCTGCTTTAACTTTAAATGTATATCCTGAATTTTCAAAATTTATATTCACTAAATATTTCCCATCACTTATGTTTTCTGTTGTAACTGTTTCTACCTTAATATTCATCTCTTTAAGCATCTCGTAGAATACATCTCCAACCACTCTCATTCTTTCTCTATCGTAATCACTACCATAATCCATTAAATCTGTAATATTATTTTCTTCAAAATACTCGTCTATAATCATTTCTATTTCTTTTTTGTTTTTTAATAACTCGCTATTATTATAATATTTTTCTTCTTTTCCATCTAAAAAATAATATGTTTTAGTCTGTTCTACATTTTGTACTTCTATTGCTGGATGATTATCTCTTTCCATTATTCTTTTAGCATGAATTATTGCTTTATTTACATCATCAAGTGGCTCTGATACCATACTTGGTACTCCTAATTCTCTTTCATGTTCTGTTTCCCATATTTTTATTACATATCTATTTAACATTTTAATTTCCTCCAATTTCTAATTATTTACCTATTTTTAATCACTATACAAATATTCTCTTGGATTTTTAAAATCCCCTGCACTATTACCTCTAATTTCAAAATGAAGATGTGTTCCAGTCGAGTATCCTATATTAGAATCTTTTATAGGGTCGCCACCTTGTAATGCAATTATATCTCCTCGTTTTACTTCATCTCCAACTTGTACTCTCATATCTGACAAATGTGCATATAAAGTGTATAATAATTCTCCATTATATGTATGTTCTATCTTTATACAATTTCCATATCCCCCTTGTACTCCAACATATATTACTTTACCATCTAAAATAGTCATAATATTAGAATGCCATTCGCCTGCAAGGTCTATTCCTGTATGAAAACTATATTCATTAGTTACTGGATGTATTCTATTTCCAAATTCAGATGTTACAACCGCATTATTAACTGGCATTGGTAATTCTCCATTAAAAGTAAGTGTCCCTGTTTCTAGTTCTTCTCCATATTTAGCTTGTATTGTTTGAACTTGTGAATATTCTACACTTGAATTCATTTCTTCTTCATTTTCCCATCCAAAAATATTCTTTAATTGTTCAACACTTGCTGTTAGTATTAACATAGGTAATGCTAAGATAAACAAAAAAAGAATAACTATTATAATTATCATAATAACTATTCTCTCTCTTTTTCGTTCATCTGTAATTTGATTTATTACTTGCTGTGCAATTATTTTTGCAGTCGCAGGGTCAATAGCCATTATCTACCACCTGCTTTACCAAAATAACTAAATTCATAAGGATATATATCTACTTTAACTAATATCCTATTAGCACCTATTATTAGTATTGCATATCCTCTTTTTTTAGAATATAGAAAATCAGACTGAAATTCACTTAATTTAAAAAGCTCTTTTGTTTCTTCTAAATTTTTTCCATCTGTCCCCATTAAAACTTTGTATGTAGCCATGTCTAAAATTGCTTGTCCATACATTTTTACACTTTCATCAAGAAAATCTACAATAGAATGTGAAATAATAACTAAGCTCCCCTCATACTTCCTACATCTTTTTGCAATATTTCTTAAAAAGACTAAACTCTGTGGTACTTGTGGGTCGATTAGCAAGTATGCTTCATCACAAATAAGCATTGTTTTTTCTTGCTTATCTTTACTCATTAACTCCCAGCAATATGTTAAAATGTTAAAATACTGTGCTTTTTTTACTCTTTCATTTGCATTTTGTAAATTATGTGTATCTAAACATACACAATTACTATCTGCTTTAATGCTTGTATAACCATTAAATAGTGCACTATCTGCACCTATTGAAATTGTTCTTATCAAACTTTGTAATATTTCATAGTCCTGTTTTTTACTTGTTTCGTCTTTTACTTTTTTATTTATCAATTCATATAAATCATTCATAATTGGAAAGTCTATGTTTCTAAATATTGATATATCTGTATTCCAATGTATATCAAATTCGTTATATAATTCTTCTAATGTTTCTTCTAATAGTGCTATTTGAACACTTGTAAGCTCTGGATATAACAATAAAAAGAAAGTCCTTAAAGTTTGGAAATGTAGTGCCATTGCTCCTAATCCCTTTCCCTCATCTATATATCCATCTTCATTTTCATCGTCTAATGGTACTTCTTTTATTTGTAATGGGTTTATAATTCCACCTGCACCACTTCCAACATTTAACCAATCTCCACCTAAATTTTCTGTTAAGTCTTTATACTCTCTTTCTGGGTCAATTTGAATTATCTTTGTACCATTCATATATTCATTTAATATAAGATGTTTTGCTACCGTTGACTTTCCTACTCCTGCCGTTCCCATTATTACATAATTACTATTTGTTCTATCTCCGCCCCTTTTCCAGCTATCTAGTACAACTATTCCTCCCTCTGTATCTTTTGCAAAGTAATATCCTGCATTGTCATTAAATCCATTACTTGCAAATGGAAGTCCACCAATAAAAGTTGATAATGGTACATTTCTATTTGCTATTTGTTTAATTTTGTCATCTACTATATTAAATGGGGTTATTGATTTGTATGAGCTTTCTACTAAATTAGCAAGATTTCTTACTTTCATCTGCATTCCTATCAGTTTTCCCTCTATCTTTTTACTTCGTGTCATTAACTCTTCTTCATCTTCTGATATAACCATAATTAGAATAGTCATATATCCTACAACTTCTCCCTCTTGGTCTATCTTTTTTATTAACTCTTGCCCATCTTCAATTTCTCTTTCTACTCTTTGCCTTAATATTTCATCTTTTATATTATCTATACTAACTTCATTTTGCCTAACACCTTTTGAAATATTTTGAATTAGTAATGTATTATCTGTTGGAGAAAAATTTAACGAACATACTGTGTTAGGAATATTAGTAATTTTTGAAAGCCAACCTGTACTTACCATATTCGGATAACTAATGACAGTATATATTTTTGCCCAAACTTCTCCTATTTTTAATTTATTTGATTTGTATTCAAAACCGTCCTATTGGTGCTAATATATTTAATAAATTCTTATTTTCTTGAATCCCATTTAATTCTATATTATTTTTCATTTAATCCCCTCCAAATATGGTATATGCTCATCTATATCATTACTATCTTCTTTAAAAGCAAAATTTATATTTAACACACTATTGCACAATTGTATCAATTCTTGTTCACTTAAAATTTCTGCTTTTATTCCACAATTACTAAACTTATTCACTAAATTCATTGCATTTTTTAATAGTTCTTTTTCTGCTATGTCTGTTCTCTTTTCAAAGATAGTTACAAAATTCTGTCTTTCCACAGCATCCCCACTAACAGTTAGCCTTATTGTTTCTTTTATATTTTGTTTTAACAGATTTTTTTGTTTAATATCATCTACAGTATTTAATTTTTCTCGTAGTTTATCAATTAACTCACTTATATCAACTGGTCTTGATATACTTAAAAACTTCAATTCTCTTAAATCTGTTCTTAATTCATTTGTTATTTCTTTTATTTTTTGATTTAATTCTCTTTTACTATATAACTGAATATTTATAGAATGAATTTTTATTCCTATAATTACATTTTCGTCTTTTGTATATATAATATTGTTCTTTATATCTAAAATATTAATTTCATCATTACAACTTATATTCTTTCTTTTATTCATTTTTCTCGTTCTCCTTTCCACTTATCATAATAACTATAATCAAACTTCTTTTGATTTCTAACAAAATCAATCATAAATTTAATTTGTTTTGCAACACATAAATTATTCTGATCTTTTGTTACAATTATTACAGTTCCAATAACTCCTATTATTTCAATAATAACTCCTGTAAAATAGCTATTATCTGATAAGATATATACTAAAATAGCAAAAGGAACTAATATTAGTGCAACAATTCCTGTTACTATTAGTTCCTTTATTCCAAACCCTTTAAAAAATTCTAACCTAGTTTTAACATTGCTAGGTATGAATAGCTTTATATCTTCATTCATTTAAACCTCCAATTAAAAACAGACTATTTCTAGCCTGCTCTTTTTAATATTTCTTTTTGTATTTTTAAATATTTATTTATATCCATTATTTTATTATTTAATATATCATCACTTTTTTCTTCAATTACTGGACATTCTACATTATTTGCTTCAGCAAATTTCAAAGTATAGTCTGAAATTATTGCAAACATTGATTGAAATTCATCAATCCCTATTTTAATTTTTTTATTATTTTGTTTATGTATGCTAATAGTTTCATTAAGAGATTTCATAAGATTTTCTATTATTTCAATCGTTAATTTCCCTTCTTTTATAGCTTCCACATATATGCTAAATATATTCATCAACTCATCTACACTTTTATCATATTTATTTTTTAAATATCCTTTTTCTTGCAAATGTTTATATCCTTTATATGCAACTGCAGATGATATTCCAACACCAACAATCACTGCTGTAGCTATCGCCATACCTTTAGAAGATTTTATACTCTTTTCTTTATCTATATCCACTATTTCTTGTAAATGCTTAAAATATTGATTCGTATTATTACTTCTTATCACACTACCATATCTACTTAATTTTCCACCCTGTAATCCCTTTTGTATCTCATCTGTTATAAGGTATTTAACAGTTATTATTTCCATACTTTACTCCTTTAAAAGTAAATTTAATTTTTTAACTATGTATTTTCTTCAACACTTCTTCTTTTATAGTTTCTGCAAAATGTTTAGGAATTAGAGAATCTTCATTATCTGTTTTCTCCCAGTACTTACCTGTAATTTTCCCATAATCATTAAAGTCGACTGAAAATGACCATTTCGACAATCCTGTTTGAGATGATAGATTACATTTTATTTTAGCATTAATTATATATACATCTTTAATCCTTTTAATCTTTTTTGAAGCATTCATTACTATCTCTTCAAATTCATTTTCACTTAAATTATCATTATATATACAAACCGTATTTATTCTTCTTTCTTCTTCTTCTCTTTGTTCTTTGCTCTTACTAATGCTTTTAGCAACAACACCTACTGTCAATGCCGCAGCTCCTGCTGTAAGTAATTTACTTAAAATCCCCATATTAACACCAATTCTTTCTTTTAATAATATTTATTATACTATATTTCCAAAAAAAATTCAAAGTATTTAACAACTGTTAATTCAATTTATTTTATATTTATTTATTTTATTTTTTTCATCTCTATATCTTATTTCCACTCTTTTTGAATTATAAATTTCATTTATGATATTCTTCTCACTGCATGTACTTGATAAATTCAGTGCCAATGATGTTTTTGGAGATATATTTAACATTTGAAGTTGTTTTCTACTTTTATCATCTACCATAAAACAAGAATATTTTTTTTTCTTCTTCTCTCCTATATAATAAATTTTAATTTCTCTTAATACTTTGTTTTCTGAACTACTATTATATAAGTCAATTGATAATTTATGTCTTGACATATCTGCTTCTTTTATATTATTTGCAGTTGTCTTTCCACCTAAACCATCTGCTTTTAATATCTCTTTTTCTTGATTTGTTACATACATATATAATTTTCCTCTTCTAGATAACCAATTTATACATACTGTCAAAATCACTCCAATTATCGTACCAATTAATCCAAAAACTCCTGAAATATACTCTTCTCCCATATTCTACTCCATTCTATAAAATATTTTGCTACAACATATTATACCATCTTAACATTAACTTTGCTATAATTATTAAATTTAAATTTCTCCAAAATAAGTAATAAGCAAATCTTTTATAACAAATATGAGCTCTGCTATAATAAAGAATACTATTGTATTTGATATTTTCTTTTTATAAGCATTTATACTTTCTTCATCATATATCATTTTCACTAAACAAAACACCACTCTAAATACTGCTCCAAGTGGTATTATTACAACTCTTAATAATTTAATTATCTCATCTAATGTTTCCATCTTATCACTTCACTTTCTTTAATTGACTTATTTTTCTTGATACTTGACTTGATAATTCCATTGTTTTGCTTGCTGTCATAATTACACTTGATATACCGCTACTTCCTCCACCAAGCATAAAGTCTTGTAACATTCTAGGTGTTTTTATCGCTAAAATAATCATTGCTATTGCATAAATAAGCTGTCCACTAAATATTAAAAGTAAAGCTAATTTACAACATAAAATTTGTACTAATACTGTAAGCATACTTTTAAATAATTTACCTATATATTGACTAAATACTCCTCCGTCTGCATTCACTAATCCTACACAAGCTATTGGAAATCCTAATTTAAGTATAAATATCTCTGCTCCTCTTAATATGAATTGAATCCATAATACAAATAGTAATATCAGTGTAGTTATTGCCATTATAGATGAAAATAATCCTGCACTTGCCATACTTAATAATGATTCTGTAACATTCATAGTTTCAGATACATTCAAACTCTCTAACATTTTAGTTCCTATATCTGTACATACATCAACTAACCAATCGTATAGTATTGTAGAACATACTAATGTTACTACTGCTCTAATAAAATATACAATAAAAGTAAGAGGTGGTGTATCAGCTTCCCCCTCACTCCATAATATGTATATATCAAATCCTTTTTTTAAAAATTTTAATATAATAAGTGATAGTCCTATTGAAAATAATAATAGCTTTAAACTTTCAAAATTTACAACTTCACTTCCTAATATTTGTGTAATTCCTTCTTCTGCATTAAGACATAAACTAATTAGACTGTTAAAAGCAGAGTTAATAGCACCATCAACCCCACTTATAATATCTACAAATAAGTCTTTTAACAAATCTGTCATTATCTATAATATCCTATTATAATATTTATCAATCCACTAGCAAGTACGACTCCAATACAAGATATTATTGCTATTTTAATTCTATTGTCCCATCTCTTTGTATCCATTTCATCACTAGCAGATTTTCTAATTAAATAATACCCTACTAAACAAGCTGTTAATACTGGTGCTAAAATTAGTAACCAATTAGTTAAGTCTGTTATTAAATTTTGTGTTCCTACTGCAAGTTGACTTTCTCCTACTGAACTTGCAAAACAGTAATTTATAAATAGCAGTTGGCTTACACCTAGTGCTAGTCCTATTTTTTTTATTTTTCTTATCATACATTTAATCCTCCATTTTTATATTTGAATATTTTATCTATAATTATTAAATAATTTCCATATCCCCCATAATTGTATTTCTTTTAACTCTTTTTCTTTTCTTTGCATTTGTCTATTTTTTCTTAATTTTCTGTTATGACTTGGACTTCCCATACCAAACAATTTATTAAATTTCCATTTTGAAATATCTGGACAAGTTGACATTCTTGGGTACATTCCAGTTGATATCACTAACAGATATGGTCTTTCAATTCTCATTATTTCGTCTTCTTTTAATAATTCTCTACTTATTAAATTCATACTTTCTGAATTACTACCAGCTTGATGTTTTGCATAATTATTACTTACACTATATGTAGATGTAGTATAATTCCCTAATTTTTTCGATATAACTGTTGCTGTTTCTGTAGTTGATGTTTTTAAATATATCCAAGTTTGACAGTTATCTTTTATATTTTCTGCAACTTCTTTTCCATATTTTTGTTCTAGCTGTGAAAAACTCTGTAAAAATAAATTAAACCTTATCTTTCTACCACCTGCTACTGTTAGCATATTTCCAAAACTTGGTATTGTACTAAAGTTTCCAAATTCGTCTAAAATGTAATTTACTCTATTAAATAATTCTCCCCCACGATTATCTGCTTGATTTACTAATGCACAATACATTTGATATATGAATAAACTCGCTAAAATATAATAAGTTGTTTTTTCATCTGGTAAAATTATATAGATAGCTGTTTTTTGTTTTCCTGCATCCGTCAATGAAAAATCACTTTCACAAGTCATTGAATATATGCTCTTATTTGTAAATAATTTTAATGTTGCAAGTGCTGATGTAAAAAATGATGACCTAGTTTTTTCTGGTGCAATTCGTGCTACTGCAAATATTGTAGCTGCAGGGTGTTCTTCTGGCAAACCTTGTATATATTTATTTATAGGCATTTGATTATTTCCTACTGTTTTACACATTTCTGCTATAAAACTATATACATTTGTTAAGTTTTGATACTGTGGATTATTTTTATTATCATAAACTACACTTATTATTGCTCCTGCAATAACAGACATCTCTCCATCTTTCCATATTTTATCAGAATGTGAACTTCCATCTCCTACTAAACTATTTGTTATATCCCATGCAAATTCTTCTGCTTTTCTATAATCATTATTATTTACTGCATCAATTACAGATTGTAAATAATTATATGAATTAGATTTCATAGGATTTTTAAAATCTAATACTATTATCTTGTATCCTTGTTTTTCTAAAAAAGGATATGTATACTCATACAATTCGCCTTTTGGGTCGCTAAGTATCATGCTTTCTCCTGATATTCCTATATTACCTATTGTTTGAAGAACTATACTTCTTGTCTTACCACTCCTAGTTGCTCCGACTGTTAATGAATGAATATTATCATCTATAAAATATATTTTTTCTTCTTTTCTTCTTTTACTATATCCAACTACTAATCCACCTTTTTCTACAGAAATATTTTTTTGTTTCTTTAATAATGTATTACACTTAAAGTTATTCTTAAACTCTTTTTCAGTCATCCATCTACTCGTCCCATGTTGACCTTGACCTACTGCAACTGGTGTTTTAATATTATTTGTAATTTGATTTTGATTTGAATAAAATACATTTTTTCTATATGTTAGCATTGCTAATATTGACAATTCGAATAGTCCAAGCACAAACACATATAACATTATGAATTGATTATCTTTGAATATTTCTATTATTTGAGTTATATCTCTAGGTATGTCAATTTTTAATAATGTTGCATGAATTATTAAACTTATTATAGAACTTATTGGAATATTAACTATTGTTAATATACTTCCTACTATAATTTTTCTTTTTTTCAAACTTCTAGTTCCTCCTCTCGTTCTAATTGAAACTTTTCTGTATATTCTTTAACTTGCTCATCTGTTAAACTCTGAAAATCCCTTTCATTCATATTATTTCCAGCAATTAAAAATGTACCTCTTACTGCTAAATTATCTAAATATCTGTTAATTGGAATATTATGTTTTAAACCATTATCATTAAAGATTATTAGTATATCTTTATATTCCACTACTTCTAATTCTTCTGTTCCTACAAGTTCTCTCATTTTTATCAAGTCATTCCAAATTCTACCTATTGTTGGGTCTTTATTTTGTTCTATAACTAGTATGTTAATCCTTAATTCGTTTCCCATATTCCTACCTTTCCATTTCTTCAGTTCCATAAGTTATTTTTCTTACATATTCTTTTTTCGCATTATCTGATAGCGAATTTATATAATCATCTATATTATTTATTGAGTTTTCTCTGTCTTCTAATTGACTCATTATTTTGTATAAATTAAATAACAGCATCTCTGCTGTTATTTCTTTATATTCTTTCATCAATTTAATTAACTTATTTCCTAATATGTTCTGCATTTTGTAATGTTCACTATTACGGATAAATTGTGCCTTTCCCTTTGAAAAGTAACTTGCTATTTCACTAACTTTATTTTTAAAATTACTATAACTTTGATTCATATCATAGTTACTTTTTATTATATCTCTACTTAAACTATCTATTTCACATTTCAATTCATAATCCATATACGCATAAGCTAATCTACCATTTTTAGGAAGTTTTTTAGATATTTCTTTGAATTTTTTTATTATTTCTTTCTTATTTTTCATTTTTGCAAATGGTATTTTAATATCACAATTTTCCATATCACTCTGTTTCATTTTATCTATTAAATCTTTATTTCTTAAATCTTGTTTTATTATATCTCTTTGATCATATAACTCTTTTAATTCTTCTTTGTATATGTTTTTTGTTAGTACATCTCTAACATTATTTTGCTGATATATATTTATAAAATTATTCTTGATTTTTGTATTCTTATTCCACATCATATAATGCAAATGTGGATTACCTTTTTTTAAATGCACTACTCCAATATATTCCATATCAGAAAATGGTATTCTTAATATTTCTCCTATACTTTGACTAGATTCTTTAAGCATATCTTCCCATTTCTCTCTTGTATCATAACCTAGTTTTATTGCATCTTCTTCTTTTAGTGATATTATTCCCCTATATATTGGATTTTTCATATTTCCTATTTGTTTAATATATTTTGCTACTTCTTTTTTATCTATATCATTTTCTAATTCGTTATATCCATAATATCCGAATATACTGCTACCATTTTCATTTTTTATTGCATTGTGTCTTGTTGAAATATAATACAAATGTTTTATATTTCCCAATACAGTATTACTTTTATTAGGACTATAACTTCTTAATTTACTTATAACTTTACTCATTGTTATCCATTTCTATTAGTTGCATATAAAACTGCTTGTTTTTCTGCATTTTCTAATATTTCATCTATATTTCCTTGACTAAATTCTTTCATCATTTCATAAGTTACATATCTATTTGATTCAGTAGATTTTATATTCTTTATACCTATTTTTATTAACCTTTCTATTGGTTTTTGACATACTATCTCTACTTGCCTTTTTATAATACTAGATATTTTCTCAATATCATCTGTTGTACTTTTAATTCCTAACCCTATATCTATATACTCACGAATAATTTGTGATATATTCCCTTTATTATCCATACTAGACATTTTGCACAATCGTGTATATGTATCTTTATCAATTCTTACTGAAACTTTAATCGTTTCATTTTTTGCCATATAAATAAAGCCCCCTTTCTTACTTAAATCTTTTCTTTATTCTCGATAGAGCAAGAATAGGTGTCCGACAGACACCACAAAACAGCTTAAAAGCAGAGCTTTTAACAGGTATGACTACCACTTTTTTTGACAGACATTAGTCCGTCAAATTTTGATAATAATTTTTCAATAATTCTTCAATTAAATCATTAAATTCTTTATCATTTTCAAATTTATCTTTATATCTTTTTATAATCTCTTTATTTATTTTACCAGTAAATTTTACTTCTTTCTTTTTTTTAGAATTTATAATATCAAAAATATTATCTACTTTTATATTCCCTGCTACTGCTCTTAATTTTTGTGCCTGTGCTATACTTATTTTCATTTCCTTATCTTCAATAAATTTATTTATTACATCCTGTTCTTCTTTATTTATATATGATAATTCAACTCCTACAAGCATTGGTAATTCTTCCATATCTATTTTATTTTTCAACTCATCATTTAACTCTGTTAATCGAATAAATCTTTTGATTTGTGATTCACTATCATCACTATTTTGTGATAATTCTTCTACTGAACTCTTTACTTGTCCAACTTGGTCTAAACCTTTTGTTTCCTTGTTACTGTAAGGATTATCTTTGTTTTCTTTTTTGATTTTTTTTAATATTTCTAGCTTTATTTTATATGCTAAACCTTTTTCAGAAAATGGTATTTTTTCCCTTTGAGATAGATTACTTTCTATCATTATCAACTCTGCTGTATCATCATCATAGTCTTTCACTATTGCTGGTACTTCATTTAACTTTAAATCTTTAAAACATCTAACTCTATTATGTCCTGCAATTATTTCATATCTGTCATTTTTTCTTCTTACAATTATTGGAGATAATAAACCATTTCTTGCAATACTCTCTTTTAATTCTATATATTTATTGTCTGCTATTTGTGAAAATATATGTTTTTCAAATTCATCTAGCAATTCTACACTAATCTTTATAATTTCTTGTTTTTCATTTTTTTGAACTTCTTCTTTATTTTTTTCATTTTCATTAGCTATAATCTTATTATATAATTCATTCATTCTTTATTCCTACCTTTCAAATTCATCTGAAATTGATAATTCTCTTTCAACTATATCATCTATTGTTTTTAATTTTTCAAATGTTTCCATATCTATTATTGGTATATTTATATTTCCAGACTTATTTTTATATTCTCTAATTTCTCCTACTTTTGTATCCATTATTATTGTATTAAAAGTAGCATTTTTATTTTTCATATCTTGGATTGTATCAAACCACATTTGCTCACTTATATTATCTATGTCATTAGCTATAAATAAAACTACATCTTCTTGAATTTCAGTTATTAAATCTGGATAATTTATAAAATTTTTATAATATGCTTCAGCCGAGTTTGAAGCATTATAACTTGCTATAAAATTTTCTTCTAAAAAAGCACTAAATATTTCTAGTGCTTTCTCAGTAGTAATTAGTATTATTTTTTTCATTAAAACATTTCTTCCTCCTCATCTTCAAGAATTTCTTGTTCTTCCACTTCTTCTTTATTTGAATATTCATTTATAAATTCTTTTACTTCATTTGAAAAAGTTCTTTCAAAATTTTCTTTTTTCATAACATAATTATTTTCATACATATCAAAACCTATATTTTTTAAATCTTTATATAACTCTTTTGTTCTTCCATATATTTGATATTCTTCATTTTTGTTTAAATAGACTTTAACTTGTCCTGTCATTATGATATTAACTATGTTTTCCAAACTCATTTCTCTTTGTTTCTTTTCTAATTCAAATACTTTTTCCTTAATTATTTCTGATAATTCATTAAATTTTTCTTCTGATAATTCTAATACTTTTTTATCTTTATTCCATGAAGCTCCTATATCTTTTAATTCTTCTTTAACTTCATAGGTTTCTCCATATATTCTATATCCATTATTTACTTTATATATTTTTATTTTTTCATTTAATATTTTTTCTTCTAAATTCATATTTCCACCTCTTCTATTTCTTGTTCCATTCTTTCTATATCATTTTGAATTTCATTATAAGCATTTATCAATTTTATTTCTTCATCTTTATATGGATATTTTTCTATGCTCCCATCTAAATTCCCACATTTCCTTTGTGCATTTCTTAAATCTATTCCACCCATTATTGCAGTAGCTGTTGTTATATTATGATTTGATATATTTTTATTATTTAAATAATTCTTAAGTTCTTTATTCTCACAAGTTAAATCATCAAATTTTTCTTTAATAATCTCAATTTCATACAAATATTCATCATATTTTGAATAAGAAATATCATTGTCTACTTTTGGATTATCCAAACTATATGCTAACTCTCTTACTTCGTTAGATTGATCATATAGTTTTTTCATGAGTTTATGTTGAGTTAATTCAATATTCCTACTTGCTAAAACTCTTTCTGTATATTCTTCTATCGCTTTACCAAAATCATCATAGTAAGAGCCACTTCTCCAATCTTTATTTTCCATATTAAATCCACTAGCAATTATATATTCTTTTATATCATCATATTTTTTTCTTTCTAATAAAGCTAGTTCATCAATATTACTTAATACTTTTAGCTTTCCTAAAGCGTTTTTTTCTATTTCGTTATATTTCATATTCTTCCTCACTTTCTTCATTATTTTCTTCTTTTTGCTCTTGTAATTCTTCTTCGTTTTCTTCTATTACAATTAAATTTTTTTCTTTATCTAAATCTAATGCTTCTGTTATTTCTTTTTGTCTTATAGTTAGATTTTTTAATTTTTCTTCATGCTCAAAAGGTTTATCAATTTGAACTTTACATTGTTCTATTTGCCTTTCTAAATCTGTTAATTGTTCTTCATACACCTTTATTAGTATCTCCCTATCATCAATCTTTTCATCTAATTTTTTTATATTTAATGATGGTATTTTTAACATATCAAACTCATCTGAATAATCTCCACATATTTTTAATACTTTCTTATATTCTCCATTGTTATCTAATAAATTAGATATTCCTTTGTTTATCATTGCAATGTTAAAGCCTCTATAATTCCCAATTATGTATTCTTTATTTACTTCTAAATACTTATTTGAATATTCTAATATTTCAGCACCTGCATCTTTATATGTCTTAAAAACCTTACCATTTAATATAATATTACAGTTTTCTTCATCTTGAATCTGCTCTATTTTATCCATATCATTTTTTAGTTTTTGAATATTCTCTTTAACTCTTTCTATTGATGTCGGTAAAATTTTATATAAAGTATCCTCAAGTCTAAATTTACTAGCATTATAGTTTCTTTGTTTGTCTTGTAATTTTTGTACATCATTATCTATCTGAAACTTTTCTAAAATAAGAGGATTTCCACTTGCTATTGCTTTAACTTGTGCATAGTTCATTACACTATTATCTAAATCTTCCATTCTCCTAATCGATGTATCCCCACGATATATTTGTGAAATGAACTTTTGCTTTGTTTCTAGTAATTGCCAACTGTAAGCATCAAAAGAATTTTTTGTTACATATCTCCTGACATCAACTATTTCATTTTCATTTCCTCTTCTTAATATTCTTCCCTCTCTTTGTTCTACATCACTAGGTCGCCACGGAGCATCAATATGTGCAAGTGAAACAAGCTTATTCTGTACATTCGTTCCAGCTCCCATTTTAGCTGTAGAACCTATCAATATTCTTACATTTCCACTTCTTACATTTTTAAATAATGTGGATTTTTTACTATCTGTATCTGCATTATGAATAAACTCTATTTCATTTGCTGGTATTCCTAATTCTAATAATTTATTTCTAATATCATTATATACATCGTACTTTCCACTAATGTTTGTCGGGGTACTCATATCACAAAATAATAATTGTGTACCTTTAATGTTTTCAGATTCTTTCCAAATTATATATGTATCCTCCACTACTTTATTGACTTTACTTTCTTCTAAATCATCATAACTTTCATCAATTAGTCTTAAATCAAGTGCTGCTTTTTTTCCCTCGTTTGTTATTTTTAGCATATTATCAATTTTAGGGTCTATCCCTACATTCTTTATTTGTTCTGACCTTTCTACTAAACTTTCTACAAATTCTTTTAAATCACTTGTCGGCTCTGAAGAAACAATTGTATATTCATTATTTTTCAGACTTGGAGTTGGTAAATTAAGCATTTCGGCTGTTTGAATATCAGCTACTTCACTAAATATATTCATTAGCTCTGGTATATTGTAAAACCTACTAAATCTTTGTTTCACTCTATATCCACTTCCGTCAGGTGCAAGTTCAAAATTCGATACCACTTCCCCAAATGTAGTTGCCCAATCGTCAAAATTTTCTAATCCCATATCTCTTAAAGTATTTGTCTGTAAATATCTTTGCATTGTGAATAGTTCTGACATACTATTAGATACTGGTGTTCCAGTTGCAAAAACTACTCCCTTACCTTTATTCCTTTGTAACAAATATTGAGTTTTCATAAACATGTCTGTGGCTCTCTGACTTCTTGTTTGTTGTATCCCTGCAATATTGCCCATTTTTGTATATAGGTATAAATTTTTATATTGATGTGCTTCATCTACATAAAGAAAATCTATACCTAGACTTTCAAAATTTATTACATTATCCTTTGGTTTGCTATTTAATAATTCTTCTTGTCTTTTCTCTAAATTTTTGAGAACTGTTTGTAGTTGTTTAACTGTTCTGCCTGTTCCATTTTCTGCTTCTGCCATATTTAAAGCATCTTCTACTTGACTTATTTCTGTTTTCATAAATTTTTCTTGTGTTTCTTTACTAACACTTATTCTCTCAAAACTACTGTGTGCCATTATTATTGCATCATAATCCCCAGTTGCAATTTTACTAACCAGTCTTTCCCTTTTTTCTTTTGCAAAATCTTTTTTTGTAGCTACAAGTAGTTTTGCATTTGGATATAATCTATAAAATTCTTTCCCCCAATCTTCAACAAGATGATTAGGTACTACTATTAAAGGTTTTTTAGCAATTCCAATTCTTCTAAGTTCCATGCAGCTTGCAACCATCTCAAAAGTTTTACCTGCTCCTACACAATGTGCAAGAAGTGTATTTGATTCGCCAAATAAAATTCTAGCAACTGCATTTTTCTGATGTGGTAATAGGTCTATTGTTTTTGTCATATTAGGAAATATTAAATTACTCCCGTCATATTTTCTAACTTTTATCTGATTAAATTTTCTGTTATATATCCTTACTAAATTATCTCTTCTTTCTATATCTTTATATATCCAATTTGAAAAACTTTCTTTAATTTCTTCCTGCTTCTGCCTTGCTTTCATTGTTTCTTCTTTATTAACAATTCTCTCATCAGAGCCATACTCTTTGTCATATATAGTTACATTTTTTAAATTTAATGTATCTTCCAACAACTCAATTGCATTTATTCTTTTAGTTCCAAAAATTTCTGTCATTTCCAAATTCCTAGAAAATGGTTTATTTTCAATTACCCATTTTGATAATTTATTGTTGTATAAAACTTTCATATCAAACCTACTATAATAATCTTGTTTTACCTTAAATATTTGATTTATATAATCTTTTATGTACTGTTCTGGAATCCAAGTTGCACCTAGTTTTAACTCTATATCGCTCGCTTCAAGCTTAACAGGTTGAACTTCTTTCAATGCTATAACATTTTCAAAATATCTTTCGTCTTTCTCTGCAAAACTTTCTGCTTCTGCTAATTTATCAACAACATATCCACTTAAATACTCTTCTGCTGTTTGCCATCCATTTACAATATTTTCTTTTCCTAATTCTTGTGCTTTCAAAGGATTTCTATATATTTTTCCTTTTAATTCTTGAATTAGTGTTTCATAGTCCTTGTTTGATAATTTACTCATGTACTCTAGATTAACTATTCCTAATTGATTCAGCGATGTTATTAGTGCATCTTCCGATGTTTCCACGCTTTCCACTTCTCTGTATGGAGTAATAGTTCTTTTGAAAAATATATCACTTTTGGTTACTGTTTTTGTTTCGTCATCAATATCTTCTAAAGCTGAAAGTAAGCTATATTCTGCGTCATCGCTAAAGGCATTTCTATTTGCTTTTGAATTTAGATTTCCATATTTTTTTGTAAAATTATCATATTCATAATTTAATTTACCTTGTAACACTTTGATGTTTCCATCTTCTATTTCTGTACTTTGTAATTCTATGAGTGAATCTAATGTATCTCTAATTTTAATCATACCTTTTATTCTTTCTAGTACAATTCCTTTTTCACTAGATAAAATCATATTTGAATTTTGTCTATAATATAGATTACCATTTACTAAAGCATAACTATAATCTTTAACACTCTCAATTGCTGGTATACTTTCTACATTATTTTCTTCTTCAGTTATTTGACTTTCTACATATATATTCTCTGGAAGTTTCTTAATAGCTCTTTCTAATTTTTCTTTTAAGTTTTCATCTTTTAAAACAACTTCAATATCTTTCCCATATTGATTAGTAGTTTCTTTAATTTCTCCCATAATCATCTCTGGATTTTTAATAAAATATTCATTCAAGTAAACATCATCAATATATTCATTTGAATTCACCCAATATTCTACTTCTTCTCGTATCTTCTCTCGCTTTTGAAGAAATATAATATCAGTTGTAACTTCAGTTCTAGCAATATTTTTAAAAGCAGATTTAGGCAATCGTATAGCTCCTATCAAATCTGCTCTCTTACTTATATATTCCCTTACTTCTTTTGATTTTTTGTCCATTGTACCCTTACTTGTTATAAAAGCTACAATTCCACCAACTTTTACTTTATCAATACTTTTGGCGAAAAAATAATCATGAATTTTAAATTTTTCATTTCTGTACTCATTATCAAAAACACTATAATTCCCAAAAGGTACATTAGATATTGCTACATCATAATAATTATTTTTTAAATTTGTTTTTTCAAATCCTTTAATTTGTATATCTTCTTTTTGATATAATTGCTTTAGCATATTACCAGTCATATTGTCTATTTCAACCCCTGTAAATTTACTATTTTTAAAACTTTCTGGAACTCTACCTATAAAATTTCCAACTCCTGCAGATGGTTCTAATATTTTTCCACCTTTAAATCCAATTTGTTCTAATCCATTATAAATTGAATCTATGATATAAGGCTCTGTATAAAAAGATGTAAGTACACTTTCTTTTGCTCTCTTGTAATCTTCTTCTGATAATAGTTCTTTTAACTCTTTATATTCTTCTTTCCATTCTATGTTATTACTATCAAATGCTTTGGATAATCCCCCCCACCCATTGTATTTTGCTAATATTTCTTGTTCTTCTTTATTTGCTAATCTATCTTCAATTCTTAACTCATTTAATAAATTTATAGCATTAATATTTTCCACATATTTACCCTTTAATGTGGATTGTTTCTTCTCCTCTTCAGTTATTTTATAGTTTATCTTTTCTTCAATAACTTCTTTATCTTCTGTATTTGCATTCCCAACTTTATAATTAAAACTTTTTTCTACTGTTTCCAAATCAAATATTGACATTGAAAAAGAAGTAGACTTATCTACTCCTTGATCATCAATATTTATATCTTCTCTTGAATTATTTGTTGTAACTCTTCTTCTATCAAATTCTGCATCATCTGTTTGTGTTTTACTTTCACTATAAATTCCTGTGTTTGTGGCTCTATATATTTCATTTCCAGTTGTTTCTCTATCACTTCTTTCAGTTCTTTTATCTCCTTTTCTCTCTCCAATAATTTTTTCATTATCGTCCCATCCATTACTAAATCTTGATATCTTATTGGATAATTCTCCTGCATACTCTTTTTCACCAACATTCCATATTTTCCTAAACTCATTTTTATTTTCCTCCTTATTTATTTGTTTAATTTTGTATTCTACTATTCTCAAAATTTCATTTGTTACTATGCTTGTAGCTCTTCCTAGTACCTTTAACTGTAATGGATTATTTATATTTGGAAAATTTTCAAATAACTTTTCTTCATTTTCTATTTCAAACCCACTTCGTTTTGCTACTTGATAAGTCGAACTTTTGTATATACATTCTAACAAATCCATATTTATAACTTGTTCTAGCTCTTCATCTTTCAACTCTCCATATATTTCTTTTTCTGGAATAGTCATCAAATGATGTGCTACTAATTCTTGCAAGTTTTCAACTTTATCATATTTAAAATAATTATTTAATATTTTAAATACATCATATTCTTTAGCACTCCACTTTCTAGCTAATATTCGTGCATTACCATTTGTATCAGTTATATCAAATACATATTTTAAAGAAATATCATTACTACTATCATCAATTAGTCTTATTCCTTTACTACCTTTAGTTACAAATCTATCTACACTTTGCCATTGTTCGTAAGTAGCACACATAGTAGCATTTGGTCTTTGCACATACATCAGTAAATTCTCTAAAAAATTATATTTATAAAATTGTGATGAAAAGTCTAAAAATTTCTTCCATTCTTCTTTATTTCCTAATAAAGATTCCATTCCACTTGCAAACAGCTCTTTAGCATTCTCAATCTTTTCTTTTCTACTCATTTTTCTCCTTTCCAAAATAAAATGAGTTAGACTTCTTATATATCAATTATACCTTGATATATTTAAAAAGTCTAACCTACTTAATTTTTTTATCATTTACTTTCATTTTTTATGTTTCTTAATATTGATTCGCATATTTCTCATAAATATCTGGATATTTAGTCTGATAGCTATAACTTGTTCTTTCAATCTTATCATAACTTTCTTTCGCCTGCTCTTTTGTAATACCAAATTTAGTAGCACACTTCGAAAATGCTATATCATCTGTAATCGTATTTTTTTCTTTCCAAGCTATTAAATTAAAATAGCAATATATCTCAAAATCAAGTTTTTCTTTTGCTATTCGCTCTCTTTCCCATTCTTCTTGTTTTTCTTTTTGTATTCTTTGTTCTTCTTTAACTTTTTCATTACAAATATTATATAAATTTATTATCGTTTCATTTTCTATTTCACTAAAACATTCTAGCATTTCTTTTGTATCAGAATATGATATTCCACTATTTATATTCTCTTGTGCAATTTGTATAATTTGATTAACTGCATTTTCTTCAATCTTTTCTTTTTGCTCTTTAATAATCTCTTTTGATGTATTATTTAATACATATTTTTCCTTTATTCTATCTAATTCAATATAAGCATTACTATATTCTTCTTTTTGTTTATATTCCTCATCTATTTCATTTATAATATGATACACCAGTGCAATTTGTTTTTTTTCTTCAATTTTTTTTCTATGTTCACTATTTCCCCTTATTTCTCCTGTCCAAGTAAAGATTTCTTTTGTTTTATCATAATTATTGTTTTTTATATTTTCTATTTCTTCATCCATAGCTTTATACAATTCTTTATATGCACTATCTTCAAAACTTTCACTTAAAATGGGATGTTTTTCTATAATCGATTCAAATTCTTTCCAATCCGAATTAACTTTAATTGCTGTATAACACTCTTTTAAGTCGTTATTATATTCTACTATTTGAACTATTACTATAATAATTATTATTACAATTATTGTTATGATCAAATTTCTTTTTGATAATATTTCTATTTCTTTTTCTTCTTCTACCTTATTACTTTTTTCAGTTTCTTCAATTTTCAAATTAATCACCTATACCTTTTACCATAAATTTCACTTATAAAATTGTTATTTTCATACACCTTTATTTTAAGAATTATATCATTGTTTTCATTTTTTGTCTAGAAATAAAATATATATAATTTGCTTACAATTCAACTCATACATATTTTATCATATATTTTTCTGAAAAAGTCCAGACTTTTATTCCAGACTTTTATTCCAGACTTTTATTCCAGACTAATTATATCTTCTTTTAATGCTAATAGTGAAATAGCTAATATTATATCATCTCTTATTTTAAACTGAGTTGATTTAGGTAATGCCATCTTTATTTCAATACTTATTACACTCATCTTTCTAAAATATTTTAGAATAATATATCTATATTTTTCATTTTCATTCTCTTCAAAATGTTTCATTATTTTATAAATCAAATTTTTCCATTTTTGTATCTTTTCTATTTTCTTATCAATATCTATATTTTTAATAATCTCTTTTTCTACACTAGATGAAACTTGTCCTTTGGACTTTATCCAAGAATTCACATCACTCGATTTAGCTTTTTCTTTCATCTTATTTAATTCTTCTATTTCATATTCCATATAAGTATAGGAATACAATTTATTTTCAATATCTTTTTTAATTTTATTTATATTAATCATTTTTTCTCCTATAAACTATTCATTATTCTTGCACTTTGTACTGTAACATCAATATTAAATGTATTTATTGAATTATATAACGATGTTAAGATATATGATTTTATGCTTCTAATATCTTTCACATTAGCTTTTAAGCAATTTATTACATAAGTGATATGATATGACCTTAATTTTAATATTTGACTTTTAACTACCGTAGTTTTTATCTGTTCTGAATTTATATATGTATAGTTTTTATTACTATTTAATAACTCTACTGAAACTGCAACTATATCTTCTAATATTTTACTTATTTTATTATCAGCTTTTAAAATTTCATATTCTATATTGCTTTTAAATATTTCTTCATATCTTCTCTCATCTTGATTAGATAAGATATGATTAGTATTGATATTATCAGTATTGATATGATTAGTATTGATTGTTCGTAAATTTTCCGTATCAACAACAGATTTTTTTTCTATTCCACAATCGTAATTTTTACGGTTATGCAATCCTACACTTTCTTTTTCAACATATTGTACTTTTCCAACAAATATTAAATTAGGTTTTCCTAAACCTTGCCTCTTCTCATAAATTAGATTAGATTCAGATAATTGTTTAAATGCTTTTGTTACTGTTTTATCTGATAAACTTAATTTTTCTTGTACCTCTTGTCTTGTAAAAATTAAATATATGTTTTTATTTTCATCATACCAGTTATTTTTTTGTGATAAAGTTAACCTATCTAACAAAAATGAGTAGAGTATCTTACTATCTGAATTCAATTTTTCTTTATACAATGGACTTGTAAATAGTTCCTGTGGTATCCCATAATACCTATTTTCTAACACTTCATGTATTCTATATAAATTGTTATTTATCATATTCATCACTCCTTGCTCCTGCAACTATCATTGCATAAATTATTAAAGATATATTAGCTCCTAAAACTATTCCTATAAACATTCCTAATCCAAACATTTATATTACACCTTCTTTCTTCATTTGAACATAAAAAAATAACACTACTTTTTTTGTAATGTCATTTTGCTCACTTTTTGAATATTTAATTTTCTGATTTATCTCTGAATCTGATAAACCTTTTATGTATTTATATATAACAAAGTTATATATTTTTATATTTTTACATTTTATTTTTAATAAACCTTTTTCTATTTCTTTTTTTATAATTTTCATTTCATTTATTTTTTTATCTTCTGCTAATCTTATTGCAATATCTTCTACCGAATTACTACTTGTCCTTTTACTTTTTAAAAATGCACCTTTTCCAACATTAACTGTATCTATTATATTTTCTCTTCTCTTTTCAATTTTTTCTTCAAGTGTTTTATAACCATATAAATACTTTTCTACTTTTTTCAATTCATATTCTTTCATATTCAACTCCTTTTTATGCTAAAAAACAAAAAAACAGGATTTTTATAAATCTCTGTTTTTACTGATATATCAATAGTTTTTTAGTTTATATATATACTTTTCAACTAACGCATTATCGTTGGTACAGCATAAGTACTAAACTGTACATTTTGACTTAAATCAAAATTATCTATTGATTTTATCAACCCAATACAACCTATTTGAAATAAATCATCTGCTGATTCACCTCTTCCATAAAATCTTTGTATAATACTTAGTACTAATCTTAAATTCCCATTTACAAATACATCTCTTGCTTCATTATCTCCTGCTTTTATTTTTACTAATAATTCTTCTTTTTCTTTTTTACTAAGTAATGGTAATTTTGCAGTATTAACTCCACATATTTCTACCTTATTTATCAAAAGAAAAAACCTCCTTTAGAAATACTTTATTTTAGTATTTCCAAATTTTGTTTTTTTATGCTGATTTCAATTTACAATATCTTTATCTTTTTTTATTCTTCTATTGTATTTTCTTTTTATTACTGCTATAATTATTCTGTAAAAAAAATATTGAAAGGGGAAAATATGAACGAAGAAGAAAACAAAGTTGATACACAAGAACAAAACATAGTAAATGAGGAGGTTAATGTCGAATCTACACCTAATCCAGAAGTAAATTCTAGCAACATTGAACAAGAAAAAAAATCTAAACCAATTAAAACTATTTTATTTATCTTAATACCAATATTAATTATAGTTGTTATAGCTATTGTAATATTTTCTTTTATTCCTAGTCCACAAAAGACTATTAAAAACTTTATAAGTGGTTATGATAATTTAGATGCTGAAAAAGTTGTTGCGCAAATGGATTATATCGGAATGAGTGCATTTCCATATTCATATAGTAATGAACTAGATCAAGAAGATTATAACGATTTTTTAGAATCATATGAAGAAATTCAAAAAGAATATGAAGAAGATACAGAAAATGATTATGATGATGAATTAAAAGATACAATTGATGATTTAGATTCTTCTTTTTATGAATTAGATAAAGATACAAAAAAATTCGAAGTTAAATTAGAAGAAATTAAAAGCTCTGAAGAATTATTTGATGATTTATATTTAGTAAAAGCTAAAGTTTCTGTATTGTCAGTACCAGAAGATGATTCTGATGAAGAAATTGACGAATCAGATATTATAGATTTTTATGTATATAAAAACAAAATAGTTAGTTCAGATTTAAATTTCTAATATCTTTACTATACTACAATTCAATATATATCAATTTAGATAAAAGCCAAGTATTATAGATACTTGGCTTTTTTATATTTTTAATTTATTATTTTTTATCCTATTTTACTGTTTATCTCTTTTTTCATTTTTCCAATTATTTTTTTCTCTAATCTAGATATATAACTTTGTGAAATACCTAGCTCATCTGCTACTTCTTTTTGAGTTTTTTCTTCTCCCGTTATAAATCCAAATCGCATTTCCATTATATCCTTTTCTCGACTATTTAAATTTAATATAGAAGCTCGTAATAATGTTTTATCAACTTCATCTTCTAAATTCCTGGAAGTAACATCTGATTCTGTACCTAAAATATCTGATAATAATAATTCATTACCATCACCATCTTTATTTAATGGCTCATCAATAGACACTTCCCCTTTTATTCTATTACTTTTTCTTAAGTGCATTAATATTTCATTTTCAATACATCTTGAAGCATATGTCGCAAGCTTTATTTTTTTTTCAGAATTAAATGTATTAACTCCTTTCATCAATCCAATAGTTCCTATTGATATTAAATCTTCAATTCCAATACCAGTATTTTCGAATTTTTTAGCTATATATACAACAAGTCTTAAATTCCTTTCAACAAGTATTTGTCTTGTTTCTAGATTATTTTCTTCTGAAAGTTTTTCAATCAATTCTATTTCTTCTTCTGGCGGAAGTGGTGGTGGAAGCGTCTGACTTCCTGCTATATAAAATATAGGAAGATATTCTATTTCATCTTTCTCGTTTATATATTTAGCACATATTGTGTTTATACTATTCTTAACAAATTCAGCAATTTTCATTTTTATCATACCTTTCTTATTTAAATATTTCAATACCAATTAATGCTTGATATTCTCCTTTTTTTGTAAATGACTTATTATATATGCCTAAAACAACTTGTTCATTTTTTAGTTCTTTTTCTGCATTATCTTGGAAAACTTTAATTTTTTCAGCTTTCAAACCTAGTAACATACCATTTTCTTTCCCAAGAGACGAAAAAGGAATTAATTTCAATTTTGACATATAATTATTTCTAATATCTATTGGTACATTTTCAAAATTCCCACCTATTATTTCTTCTAAATTATTTAGTATCTGTTTTGGAATCAAATCATATAGCAATACATGTTCTACTACTATTACTGGCATTCCTGTAATAGGCTCTTTT
The DNA here is from genome assembly GCA_964369695.1 of uncultured Clostridium sp. Taxonomy (GTDB): domain Bacteria; phylum Bacillota; class Clostridia; order TANB77; family CAG-508; genus CAG-269. Next base: position 5,294 of record CAYJGL010000006.1, on the reverse strand, counting down.
AAAAAATTTCCCGTATCTATTATTGCAGTTGTTTTTATAGCTTTATTATTAAAAAACATTTCAATTTCACAATACATTTCTTCTCTACTAATTTTACTTTTAATAAGTTTAAAAGCTAATATTACTAATATAAAACCAACTAATACTGCAAACACTATCACTTCCATACTTACACCATATCTTAAAAATATATCTTGTGGTCTTACAATATATATCATCGCAAATGTTATCCCACCAAATACAAATGTAATTAGATAGAAATATAGTAAGTCTTTCCACATCTTTTTGATGGTTTGTGGACAAAAAGATACCCATACTATTACAATTGATAGTGCAAATTTAAAAATGGCGTTTGAATATATTGTACTTCCTAAAATATATGTCATAACTGTATATACTGTTCCAATTATACTTCCACACAATATCCTAATATATTTTTTTGGTTTTTTTAATATTAAGTTTACACTTAATAAAATAATATAATTCAAAATTAAATTTTCTATAAATACTACATCTAGATACACTGTCATTTTATCACCTGCTGTTTAGTATTTTACTACTATTAATGTAAAAAAGTTGTCTTTTCTTATACGCGAAAAAAAGAAATAATCGAGCATTTTCGATTATTTCTTTTCAATTTCTTTAATATTATTTTTTTTTCTATATCTTGTTACATTTTATTTTTATTTTTTCTTAAAAACGAAGGAATATCTAAATCATTTTGAGAAGAACTCATATCTTGACTTGATGGTATTGAATTTATCTTCTTTTCCCATGTTTTAGAAACAAGACTATCCACATTTCTATTAGATATACTATTTATGTTTTCATTTTTTTCAAATCCTGTTGCTATAACTGTTATTTGAATTTGATCTTGCATAGTTGGATCTGTCACTGTACCAAATATTATATTAGCTTCTGGATCAACACTTCTTTGAACTAATTCTGCTGCTGTATTTACTTCGTGTAATCCTAGATCATCTCCACCTGTTATATTTATTATAACACCTCTGGCTCCTTCAATTGATGTTTCTAATAGCGGACTTTGTATCGCTTCTTTTGCTGCATCTTCTGCTCTATTTTCTCCTGAAGCTCTACCTACACCCATATGTGCCATCCCTGTGTTTAACATTATTGTTTTAACATCTGCAAAATCTAAATTTACAAGACCTGGTATTGCTATTAAATCTGATATACCTTGTACACCTTGTCTTAATACATCATCAGCTTGTTTAAATGCTTCTATTATCGAAGTTTTTCTATCTATAATTTGTAAAAGTTTATCATTTGGAATTACAACTAATGTATCAACTTTTGATTTTAAGCTTTCAATACCACGTTCTGCCTGCGATAATCTTTTTTTACCTTCAAAAGTAAATGGTTTTGTTACAACACCTATTGTAAGTATACTCATTTCTTTAGCAACACCTGCAACAATTGGAGCTGCACCTGTTCCTGTTCCTCCACCCATTCCAGAAGTAACAAAAACCATATCTGCTCCTCTTAATACTTCTGTAAGTTCAGCTTTACTTTCTTCAGCTGATTGAGCTCCTATATCTGGGTTTGCTCCTGCACCTAATCCTCTTGTTATTTTTTCACCAATTTGAATTTTTGTGCTTGCTTTTGATTTTTGTAATGCTTGTCTATCTGTATTAACAGCTATAAAATCTACACCTTTAATACCTGCTTCAATCATTCTATCAACAGCGTTATTTCCTGCTCCCCCAACACCTATTACTTTAATTGTAGCTGTTCCGTCCATCATTGTTATACTCTCTTCATTGTAATCCATCATTTAGTTTTCCTCCTATTTTTTTAATATATCCCTACTTTAAATTTTTCTTTTGATTTAACTATATATATTACGAATAAAAAAATTCTTTTACTCTCCCTAATAAGTTTTTAACGAAATTACTTTCATTTTGTGTATCTATGCTACTTGAAACTGTTTTAGCATAAGGTCTTGCAGCTATATATCTAACTAATGCATAGCTTGTTCTATATGTTGGTTTAACTGTACTAACCGCTCTACCTGTAGATATTTTAACTGGTATATTTAATGTTATTTTTCCAGCAACATCGCTTTTATTAATATTTACTATTCCTTGCCCTGTTAAAATTACATTATTTATTTTATATTTTATCCCTTGACTAGAAATATCTTTATTTATTATAGAAAATATTTCTTCTATTCTAGCTTCTATAATTTCTATTAATTCTGAACTTTTAATAATTCTATTTTTGTTTTCGTCTTTTGATGTATTTAAAATTATATCATTATCATTATCAATAAAAGATCTAAGAGCTAATCCGTATTGTCTTTTTAATTTATCAGCTTCTTCTTCTGATATATTAAGAACATATGCTATATCATTTGTTATATTGTTTCCACCAAGATGGATCGAATTAGTATACACATAACTTCCACCTTCAAATACACCAATTTCTGTGTTTCCGGCTCCTATGTCAAGTAACATTATATTATCATTAAGTTCATTCGTATCTAATACTAAATTTCTTTCTGCTAACGTTGTTGGAACTATTCCGTCAATTTCTAATCCTGATTTTCTAAATATAGTACTAATTTGTTTAACATATTCTTTTTCTGCTAAAATCACTTGTGCATTAATTGTAAAACTTGAACTAAGAGTTCCTACTGGGTCAATTACCACTGTTCCATTTTCTAGTATAACCTTATCTGTTACTATATCAATTAAAATTTTATTATCTGGAACTTCTATATCTTTGACTTGCATAATAGCACTCTGTACATCTTTTATAGATATACCAGAATATTTATCTTTAATATCTTTTGTTATATTATTTTGTACTATTGTAATATATTTACCTGGAATTGTTATATAGGCTGAATTGATTTTTAAGTTTGTTTCTTCTTCTGCTTCTTTTATGGTTTTACCAATGCTAAGCGCAATTGCTTCTTCATCGATTATCTTACCCTTCTTTAGTCCGTTACATTTATATGAGGTATTTGATATTATCTCTATTTGTCCAAAATTATTGACTTCACCAACAACAGTACAAACCTTGCTAGTACCAATATCAATACCTACAATGATATCTCCTATCGCCAACTTAACTCCTCCACTTTCAGTATAATTTTCTAAGACTATATATATTACATTTTTAGACAAATGTCAATAGTATAAATTATATTTTTGTAATATTTTTGAAATACTTTTGTAATATTTTTGTAATATATACTTTATATAAAAAAAACTTAAATCTTTATAATTTAAGTTTTATATTTTATTAGTTTTTTTAACTAACTTTACTATTCTTATTTTCTTTTTTCTTATTAGATTTTTCAATCCATTTATCTACATAGTATCTTCTAATTATTGCTAAATTAGTAAACATTCTTCCTACAAAAACTACTATTGCAGCTAAATAAATATCTACATTTAATTGTTCTCCTAGTATTGTTAATAATATTGATAGTATTGCATTTCCAAAAAAACCAGATACAAATATTTTAATATCAAAATTTTTCTTAATTACAGATGTTATTCCCCCAAAAACAGAATCTAGCGCTGCTATTACTGCTATTGCTAAATAACTTGAATATGTATATGAAATAATTGGAGCATTCATTCCAATTATTGCTCCTAATATACATCCTAAAAGTATTGCTACAAAAACCATTTTATTTCCTCCTTTAATTTTATTATTTAATCGCCTACATATTTTGTTGTTATTTCTTTATTATATCTTAATATTGTTATTTCATTATTCTGATTAATAACTGCATTTTGACCAATTTTTTGCATTCTATTCACATTTCCACCTATTCCTAATAATTCACTTTCTAAATATCTCTGATCACCTATTGCTTTAATTTTATATGGACCTAAAATTCTTTCTCCATTTATCTTTATATATGAATCATAGTCAACTTGTATGTCCACTATGTCAGTAGTATTAATTATTCTTTGATCATTTATTGATATTGCTTCTGCTCCTGCTAATTTTAATGAATTTACTATTAATAATAAATCATATGAGTTTATTTTAGGAATTTCATAATTATCTACATCAGTTAAAATTATCTCTATACCTTGTCCTGTTACATCTGTAAGTCCTAGTTTTGTATTTTGTTCTGCTAATTCTTGGTCTAATAATTTTTCTGTTTCTTCATTTGATTCTTCATTAACTTTATATTCATCAATTATATCTATAGTTTCTTCATATTTTTGATTTGTTTCTTCATATTTTTGATTCCACGTAGCAAGTTCTTCTTGAAGTTCTGTTTCTCTCATAGTTTCTATTAATTCTACATCTACTTCATCAACTATTTTAAATTGCATAAACATAACAAGCGATAACGCAAAACACACAATTAGTATTGTTATTGTTATAACTATTTTACCTTTTCTTTTTTCCATTGTTACCTCCTTTTTAATTATTCTACTGCTGTTAAATTATCTAATGTAATAACACCTGTATATTTAGGTACTGTAATTTCATCTACCTTTTCAAAATCAACTTCTATTCCATCTCTTTTTAATAGTTCTAAATATCCACCTGGTCTATCAACTGCTGCTAACTGTTCCGGAAGTCCAATTGCCTTTATTTCAAAAGGAGCACCTACCTTTTGCTCATTAATATCTATTATATTTCCACCACAAACTATTCCTGTTGTATTTACTATTCTTTGATCATTTATTGATATTGCTTCTGCTCCTGCATTTTTAAGTTCATTAATTACACTTAAAATATCTATATCATGTACTATTAAAGAACTTGCATCCAATACTAATCCTGTATTTATAAGACTATCTGATAGAGTTATAATAACTCCTGGTCCAGTTATATCTGTCATTCCTATTATTTCGTTATCTTTTCTTATTTCTTCTTCTTTTTCTGATAATTCACTATTATTTTCTATTGAAGTTTCTCTTTGGGATTCTAATGTTTTTTCAGCTTCTTCCAGTTTAGCAAATTCATTTTCATACTTTTCTTTTGCCTTTAAAACATCTCCTCTTAAACTGTTAAGTTCATGATTTTGTGTTAATTCAGAATCAACTTGATTTACTGTTCTTATTTGAACAATAACTCCAGTTATCAAAGCAAAACACGTTATTCCAAATATTATTGCTATTTTTGTTTTTTCTTTCATAAAATATCCTTTCTTTATACATTTTCTCTAAAATATGGATTAAATCCTTTACTAAAATCTCCATCCACATATATATTTCCTGCTTTTCCAATTTCTTTTTCTAATATTGCTATAATATATATCATTTTTTCGCTTAAATTACTACAATCTCCAAAAT
>CAYJGL010000005.1:0-53698 GCA_964369695.1 uncultured Clostridium sp. | reverse complement strand
ATTTAATCAATGATAAGTTTAATTATACAATATTTTACATACTTTTATTATACCACATAATTAGATATTTGGCAACTTTTTATGTAATTTCTTTGTAGTTAATTTATGATAATATCACCTTAAGAGATTATTTTCGAAAATTTCACTCTTGATGTATAATTTTAGAAAAATTAGCAAGAATAGGAAGGTGGAATATATAATGTTGAAAAAAGAAGAAATAAAGAGAGCTACACTAATTGAAGAATGTATTAAAGGAAATTGTACAGTAAAACAAGTTGCAGATGCTTTAGGTCTTTCTGAACGCCGTGTAAAAGAAATAAAAAAGGAGGTTAAACAAAACGGTATTAAATCCATTCAACATGGAAATAGAGGGAGAAAACCTAAAAACACAATAGATAACGAACTAAGAGATAAAATAGTAAATTTAAAAAGCTCTTATGCATATGAAGTTGCAAACTTCAAGCATTATCAAGAATTACTAGAAGAGAAAGAGAATATTAAAATTTCATATTCAGCACTATACAAGATACTTAGAACTGCTGGGATAAAAAGTCCAAAAAAACATAGAAAAAGTAAATTGCATAATAGAAGAAAAAGAAAAGAATGCGAAGGTATGATGTTGCAAGCAGATGGTACACCTCATGATTGGTTTGGAACTAATAAAAAATACTCATTACATGGATTTATCGATGATGCTACAGGAAAGATAACAGGTCTATATATGTGTGAAAATGACTATTTATTAGGATATTTAGAAGTATTACGACAAACTTTAGAAATTTATGGTATACCAATATCATTATATCCAGATAAATACAGTGTGTTTTTTCCACCAAAAAAAGTTGAAGACCATCTAACTCTCGAAGAACAGTTAAATGGCCAAACAAAAGGTGTCACCCAATTTGGTAGGATTGTTGAAGAAATAGCAATTAATATGTTTGCTGCTTCATCAGCTCAAGCTAAAGGAAGAATAGAAAGATTATGGGAAACTCTGCAAAGTAGATTAGTTACTGAGTTTAGAGTTAATAACATAAAAACGATAGAAGAAGCCAACAAATTTCTTATTAATTATATTCCCAAGTATAATAAGAAGTTTGGTGTAGTCCCAATAAAATCTGACTCTGTATATTTAAAACTTCCTAAAAGATATGATTTAGACGAATTATTATGTGTTAGATTTGATCGAGTAATTGATAATGCAGGAGTATTTTCTATTAAAAATACTAAATTCCAAGTATTAGACAGGTCTTTACCTCCTAAAACAAAAATTCAAATATTTTTAAGTGAAAAAATAGGAATGCGAGTCAAAGCTAATAATAAAATTTATGATGTAATGCCCTTAGAATTAATATCTAAGGACAATGTAGATAAAGATACATTGGATTATGACAAAGGACTTGGAAAAACCCTTTTAGAATTAATCAATGAATTTTATCTGAAAGATGCTAAAGCATCTTAAATAAATCTATTGCCTATAATTATTATATACAGAAAAATATATTTTAAACAAAATAAATCTTGAGCCTGCCCCGCGGCGAGCGGAACATTTCAAGATTTATATACATAGTGAAATATTTGCAAATAAAATTTGTATGTTTATTTAGTTAAATAATCAAAAGTTATTGACATTATCTTATACATTGATATTTTTAATGATTGTATAAGTGTCAATGATGTGAAACAAAATTATATAAAATTTAATGTTTTTATCCTGATAAAATATTGACTTGAATTGTATTTTAATGATAAAATTTATACAAAGAAAATATAAAGTAAGAAAGAATAAGGGGAATAACAAATGAAAAAAGTAATAATATTAGTAATTATATTTATATTAGTGATAGGAACAATAAATATTAGTTTTGCAAACGAAGAGTTATTAAATCAAATTGTTGACACATTTAATAATTTAGATGAACTTAAGGAATATGAAGCGAAATATAATGTGGATATAAATGCGACAAGAACTTCTAATGGGATAGTTATAGAAAGTAATTTAAATGGAGATATAACTAAATTAGAATATATTCTAAATGGGAATATATTAGAAATGGAGACACAAGACGAATTGGAATCTCTAGCTATGGGATATATGGGGCTGTATATATATGCAGCAATAGGAGAAAATCAAGGGTTAGATCCTGAAGAAGTGATTGAAACGTATACAATACTGAGAGATAAAATGAATTTACAGGATAATGGAATTGGAGCAGTTATAGAAGAAAATAATTATAAAATACAAATAGATATAACAAAAAAAATAGAATTAGTAGATTCAACAAATGTATACATAACAGTTGAAGATATTGAAAATGCAATAAAATCGGAAGAGGAATTGTCATCACTCTGGTTCCAAAAAGGTAAATTATTTTATAGTATGTCTAAAAGTGGTAATATAACAGAAATAAGAATTATAGAGAAAAAAGAACTAACAGACAATGCATATAAGTCGGTTTTATCTAGTATAGAAGAATTATTTGGAAATCAAGATTCAGTAAGTTATTTTAAACAAAATTATTCTAGTCTAGAAGAAGGAAACAAACAATTTAAAGGGATAAAAGTTGAAGTTAATCCAGAAAAAACTGGGTTAGAGAAAGAATTTGACGAGAATAGTGAATTTGTAAGGCTTACAATAAATATGGAAGAATTTAATTCTGCAATAAATCAAGGGCAAGACCAAGACCAAGATGTAGAGATATTACCAAATGCAGGTAATAACAATCAAGTCACTAACATTTTAATTATAATAATAGTTATATCTTCTATAGCCATTTTAAAATTAATATCTAAAAAGAAAAACTAATATAAATAAAATATAAGTAGAAATAAATAATTTAGGTGATATAATGGAAAGAAGAACTAAGATAACTATATGTATATTGTTAATTATAATAATTATTTCAGCATTAATTTTAATTTACAAAATAAATAAACAGCCTAAATATAATGAAGAGTTATATTATGAAGTATATTCAGATTATGAAGAAGTTTTTAATGAAGAAAATTTAGAGTATAGTGATTATAATACGGAAACTAATGAAAAAATGAAGAGAATAACAAATGCAGATGGCAAAGAATATTTGATAATAGGTAAAATATATATCCCAGATATAGAAATATCTTATCCTGTTATATATAAAACATCAGAAGAATATCTAAAAATAGCACCAACTAAATTATCTGGTCCTGAAATAGGAGAAATAGGAAACCTTTCAATAATTGGTCATAATTATAATAACAAAGAGTTTTTTAGTGAAATTAAAAAATTGAAAGTAAATGACAGTATATATGTGTATGATATAAATGGAACACAATACGAATATATAGTGTATAATAGTTATGAAGTTAATGAAACAGATGTTAGTTGTTTAGATCAAAATACTAATGGAAATAAAGAATTAACATTAATTACGTGTACTAATAATGATAAAATAAGATTAGTTGTGAAAGCTAAAATAATATAAATAAACACCTTTGTTATAGCAAGGGTGTATTTTTATTATGATTTTAAATATATTATTAAATTTAGAATAAAAAAACAGTAGTAGGATAAAATATAAAAAAGTTAGGAGATACTATGGAAACAAAATATATAAAAGGAAATACCTATTTTACTAAACAAACTATAAAAGATAATAAAACAAAAGAAAAATATAATAAAGAAAAAAACTTAAAAATTAAACAATATCCATATTTAGATGAAGATATAGAAACAGAAGTTGCAATTATTGGTGGAGGAGTAACAGGAGCAATACTAGCATACTATTTTTCTAAAAATAACATTTCAAATATTTTATTAGAAAAATCAAGAATAGGACATGGGAGTACAAGTGTTTCAACAGCACTTCTTCAATATGAACTAGATGATATGGTAAATGAATTAGAACAGATAATGAAAAAACAAAACATAGTAAAAGCATATAGATTAGGTCAAAAAGCATTAGCAGAATTAGAAAAATTCATAAAAGAATATGGGAATAAATGTGAATATACAAAAGTAGATAGTTTTTTATACTCTGCTAAAAAAGATGATAAAAAAATATTAGAATATGAATATAATTTTAGAAAAGAAAATAAATTTGATGTTGAATTTATAGACGAAAGTCAAAAAATATTTCCATTTGAAGTACAAGCAGGAATAATATCTAAAAATGGTGGTTCAAAAATAAATCCATATTTACTAACACATCACTTATTAAATGTAGCAAAAAATAATACATTAGTATATGAAAATACTGAATTAGAAGATATAGAATATAAAGAAAATATTGTAAATGTAAAAACATCTTATGGGAATAATATAAAATGTAAAAAAGTAATAATTGCTACAGGATATGATATAGATAAATTTACAAAAAGAAATTTTGGGACAAAATCAATAACATACAACATAGTAACAGAAGACATAGGAGAAAATAAACTAGACGACAAATACATTATAAGAGATATAAAAGATCCATATAATTATATAAGAACAACAAAAGATAATAGATATATAATTGGTGGAGAAGATATGGAAGTAAATGAAAAAAACTACTCTGAAGAAATATCTAATGAAAAATATAACATATTAGAGCAAAGACTAAAAAATATGTTTCCACATGCAAGAAATAGTAAAATAGCATATAAATATGCAGGAATATTTTGCTCTACAAAAGATAATTTGGGATTTATAGGAGAAGATAAAACACATAAAAATTTATGGTATTCGCTTGGTTATGGAGCAAATGGAATTCTTTATGCAATGTTAGCAGGAGACATGCTTTCGAAATTATATAAAGGTGAATTTGATTCAAATATAAACTTATTTAAAGTAGATAGATTTGATGGAAATGAGATTAAAGGTAGATAAAAATATCTGCTTTTTTTATAGATATTTTTTTGAAATTTTAATACAAAGATATAAATATAATTAGAAAAAAACTAGAAATTAAAGAAAAATATTTTTAAATTAACCAAATTAAATATAGTAAAATTCAATAAAATATGATATATTAAAAAACATAATAAAGAAAAAATCAAAACAATTAAAAAATAAAAATAAAATATAAACACATTAGGGGGAAAAAGTGGAAAAACTTTTATTAATAGATGGAAATAGCATTATGAATAGAGCATTTTATGGAATAATGGGGAATAAAATGTTAACAACAAAAGATGGGACATATACGAATGCAGTATATGGTTTTTTAGCAATACTTTTTAAGACATTAGAAGAAGTAAACCCAGAATATCTAGTTGTAACATTTGATCTAAAAGCACCAACACATAGACATAAACTATATGATGGATATAAGGCAACAAGAAAAGGGATGCCAGATGAATTAAGAGAACAAATGCCAATAATTAAAAAAATATTAAGAGCTATGAATATAAAAATATTGGAAATAGAAGGTTATGAAGCAGATGATATAATAGGTACATTATCATGTGTTGGTGAGAAACAAGAGAAAGAAGTAGTAATATTATCAGGAGATAGAGATAACTTTCAACTTTTAACAGATAAAGTATCAATTAGAATACCAAGAACAAAGATGGGGAAAACAGAAACAGAAATATATGATAGAAATAAGATAATAGAAGAATATGGACTAGAACCAAAACAATTAATAGATGTAAAAGGACTTCAAGGAGATTCTTCTGATAATATACCAGGAGTACCAGGAATTGGAGAAAAAACAGCAATATCATTGATTAAAAAATATAATTCTATAGAAGAATTATATCAAAAATTAGAAAATGGTGAAGATGATTTAAAAGGAAAACAAAAAGAAAAAATAGCTGAGAATAAAGAGTTAGCCTTTTTATCAAAAACATTAGGTACAATAAATTTAGAAGTTCCAGTAGGAAATATTAATGAAGAAATATCTGAAATAAAAGTGCAAAGCTGGGATGAAGGAAAAGTATTAGAAATATTTAAAGAATTAAATTTTAAAAGATTTATAGAAAGATTCTCTTTACAATCTGGAGAAACAGCTAATTTGACAAATCAAGAAAAAGTATACAACTTAGTAGAAAAAGATATTAAAGAAATAATAAATAATATAAAGAATCAAAAAGAATGTATATTCTATATTACAACAGAAAAAGAAAAGTCAGAAGTAAATAACACAAAAATATTGAAAGAGAAAATAACATATATTAATATATACAATAAAATAGAAAATGAAAATTATAGTATAAAAATAGAAAATGAAAATTTAGAGCAATTCAAAGAAATATTTGAAGATGAAAATATAAAGAAAATAAGTATAGGATTTAACAAAATATATATATTATTAAATCAAGTAGGAATATATATAAAAGGAATATATTTTGATATAGAAATAGCAGCATATATATTAAATCCTACAGATAGTAAATTTGATATAGAAACATTAATAGAAAAATATCTGGAAATAGATATTGAAAATCAAATTGATAATATAGAAGATAATACAGAAAAACAACAAACAATGCAAATGAACTTATTTGACCAAATTGATATAGGGAATATACATGATAAAGAACAAGAAGAAATAAATAGAAAACAGGAATTAGTTAAAAAACAAAAATACAGTATATATTCAACTTGTATAGATAAAATCAAAGAAGAATTATTTAAAAAGTTAGAAGAAACAAATTCACTGAGATTGTTTTTAGAAATAGATATGCCCACAATTGAAGTATTATCAGAAATGCAATTAAAAGGTATCTACGTAGATAAAAAAGAATTAGAAGAATTTGGAATCGAATTAAGTTCAAAAATTAAGATATTAACAAAACAAATTCATGAAATGGCTAATCAAGAATTTAATATAAATTCTCCAAAACAATTAGGTGAAATACTGTTTGATAAAATGAAATTACCTGTTGTCAAAAAAACAAAAAGTGGATATTCAACAGATAATGATGTATTAGAAAAATTAAAAAAAGAAGATGAAATAATAGAATTAATATTAGAATATAGACAATTAATGAAACTTAATTCTACATATATTGAAGGTTTAAAACAATATATAAACAAACAAACAAATAGAATACATTCATTTTTTCATCAAACAATAACAGCCACAGGTAGAATTAGCTCAACAGAACCTAATTTGCAAAACATACCAACTAGATTTGAATTAGGTAAAAGAGTAAGAAAAGTATTCAAACCACAAGATGGATATATATATTTAGATGCAGATTATTCTCAAATAGAATTAAGAGTACTTGCACATATATCAGAAGATGCGCATATGTTAGAAGCTTTTAAAAATAACGAAGACATACATAAACAAGCAGCATCAAAAGTATTTAAAACACCATTAGAAGAAGTTTCAAAAGAACAAAGGTCAAGTGCTAAAGCTGTAAATTTTGGAATAGTATATGGTATAAGTGATTTTGGACTTTCAGAACAGTTGGGAATATCAAAAAAAATGGCCAAACAATATATTGACGAATACCTAGAAGAGTATGTAGGTATTAAAACATTTATGGATAATATAATCGAAGAAGCTAAAGGAAAAGGTTATGTAGAAACTTTATTTAATAGAAGAAGATACATACCAGAGTTAAAATCATCAAACTATATGGTAAGACAATTTGGTGGAAGAGCAGCAATGAACACTCCAATACAAGGAACAGCAGCTGATATAATGAAGATTGCAATGATAAAAGTATATAATGAATTAAATAAAAGAAATCTAAAATCAAAAATAGTACTTCAAGTACATGATGAAATGTTACTAGAAGTATTAGAAGAAGAAAAAGAAGAAGTGGAAAAAATCATCGTAAAAAACATGGAAGAATCAGCAAGTTTAAAAATTCCACTTATAGCTGAAATATCAGAAGCAAAGAATTGGTATGAATGCAAATAAAGTAAAACAGAAGAAAAGAGGAAGCGATTAATGAAAAGCAAAAAAATATTAATAACAGTATTAATAATATTAGCTATTATATTTGTTTTTCTAATAGTTTTTAAAGATAATATTTTAAAAATAATATATCCAAATACATACATTGAGATAATAGAAAAATATTCAGAAGAATATAATGTTGATTCAAATTTAATATTAGCAGTAATAAAAGCAGAAAGTAATTTTGACGAAAAAGCAGTTTCTAATAAAAATGCAATAGGTTTAATGCAAATTATTCCTTCAACAGCAAAAGATGTTGTAAATATGAAAGGATTAGAAATTGATACAAACAATATAGAAAAAGAATTGCTAATACCTGAAAAAAACATAGAGATAGGAACAGCATATTTATCAATGTTATTAAATAGATATGATAGTATCGAAATAGTACTTGCATCATATAATGCTGGTATAGGAACAGTAGATAATTGGATTGAAAAAGAAATAATAAATAAAAATGGTATTGATGTAGAAAATATACCATATAAAGAAACAAATTACTATGTAAGAAAAGTAATTAATAATTATGAAATTTATACAGAATTGTATGGAACTTAAAATAAAAGATGAAATAAAAATATTAGAATTAAAAGATAAAATAAGGGGAATAAAGAATGATAATAGAACAGTTAGCATTTATAGTAATAGCATTGGCAATATTTGTCTATATGTTTTTTAGAATGATTAAAAATAATGATACAACATATATATTTATTCTATTTTTAGAATCAATAGGAATAGGAATAGCTTTTTTAGAAGTACTATTTAGTATAGAAATGAGTATACATATTGTAATATTAAAATATATATTATCAGTAATAATACCATTAAGTATAATATTACTTGAAAAAAATGGAATTATATTATTTGAACTTTTAAAAATTCAAATGATAAAGATGTATATAAGTGTGGGGAATACAAAAAATGCAAAAAAAATACTATTAGAATTATTAGATAAAAACCCCAATAGTTACATTGCACATAAATTATTGGGTGAAGTTTATGAAAATGAAGGTGGAATGAGAAAAGCTATTGATGAATATGTACAAGCAGTAGACTTGAATAAAAAAGATGAAGAATCATATTTTAAAGTAGCAAGCCTATTAATTCAATTAGATAAAAAAGATGAAGCACAAGAAATGTTATTTAATTTATTACAACTAAAACCTGGTATGTTAGAAGCTACAGAGTTGTTAGGCGAAATATTAATAGAAAAAGAAATGTATAAAGAAGCGGCATCAATATATATGGAAGCTATAAAACTAAATCCAACAAACTATGATTTAAATTATAATTTAGGAATTGTATATACAATGTTAAATGACTTTCAAAATGCTAAATTATATTATGAAAAAGCAGCACATTTAAATGATTTATCATACAATTCAAAATATTCATTAGCAGAAATAGCATTAATATATAAAGAGTTAGACGAAGCAGAAAGAATATTTTTAGAAGTTGTAGAAGATGAAGAGTTATCAGCAGATGCGTACTGTGAACTCGCAAAAATAGCATTAATAAAAAAAGAAAAAGATAAAGCTATACAATATATAAATATTGCAATAGATATAAAAGCAAAAAAAACAGTAGAAAAAGTGCATAGTGATCCAATATTTATACCTATAATAGCAAAAATATCAATACCATTTAATTTGGAAGAAAAAGAAGACAATGAAGAAAAAGATAGAGAAGAAAAATCTAAATCTAAAAATGAAAATGTAAAAAAAGAAAAAAAATGTAAAAAACACTTAGAAAAAATGAGCGAACTAACTAGAAACTTAAGTTATAACGATATAAATTTATTGAAACAAGAAAAAAGAAAGAAAAAAGAAATATCAAACAGTATAGAAGAAAAATATCAGAAAGAAAAATAAATATAGAGAACAACTAGAAACAGAGGCCTGTCCCAAAAACGACATAAATGTCGCGTTGGGGACAGTCCCCAATGCGACATTTAAATAATATAATAATATAATATATAACTCAGATAAAAATATGCAATAAGAAAATAAGTAATATTTTGTATTATTGAAAGGTGGTTTTATGAGAAAGAAAGTTGGCATTGTAGGTGGGGATTTTAGAATTGAAAAGTTAGTTAAAATGCTTGTTAAAGATGGTTTTGAGATATATACATATTGTTTGGAAAATTTGAAGTTGAAAGATTTTGATAAAATTAGCAATACCAAAGTAAATATTAGAGTGTGTAATTCTATTAGTGAACTTGTTGTTAATTCAGATATAATTATTACTTCTATTCCTCTTACAAAAGATGGAGTATATGTGTATTCTGAATATTCAAATATGAAAGTAAATATAGCTGATATTTTCACAAGTTTAGAAAATATTGATGATATAATTGAGAGTAATAAAACCATATACACAACTAATATTTCAAAAGAAATATTAAATAAATTTAATACTGTAGAAACTAAAGTTAAAATAGTTGATATATTAAAAATAGAAGAATTTTCTGTTTTGAATAGTATAGCTACAGCAGAAGGCACACTTTGTGTTGCAATTCAGAATTTTGAAAAAAATTTACAAGATTCAAATATATTAATATTAGGATATGGTAGAACAGGTAAAGTAATTGCGAATAAGTTCAAATATCTAGCTAATAATGTTGCTTGTGCCAGTAAAAATAACGATGAATTAGTGTGGATAAAAGCAAATGGATATACATGTATAGAATTAGAAAATTTGAAAAATAATATAGATAGTTATGATATTATTATAAATACAATTCCAGCAGTTATATTAAAAAAAGACGAATTAGAAAGAATATCAAATGAAACATTAGTAATAGATATTGCATCAAAACCAGGTGGGGTAGATGAAGAGTATATTAAAGAGTATAATATTAATTATATACAAGCATTAGGAATTCCTGGGAAAGTATCTCCTGTAACATCAGCTGAAATTATTAAGAATATAATATTGAAAGATTAAGTATTAGGATATCCATAAGTAGTAGAGAATAAAATATAAACTACTACTTATGGGTGTTTTTCAAATAAATAAAAAAATATACATGATTGAATAATAAAATATAAATAGAGATATAAATAGAAATATAATATTATAAATCAAAATTTAAAAAAGGAAAAACATTAAGAAAAATAAATGTGTAAAGTGCAGCAAAAAAACCTTGTAATAATTTTCCAATAATATATGGTTTTAGAGATAAGTCTGATTTTGAAATAATGCTAAAAATTTGAAGTAATATAGAAATGCCACCAAAACCTAATAAAAAAGCAGTTAGAATAATATTAATGGAAATTCTTTTTTCAGGTAATATAGCAATTTGATTAATTCCATTTGTTATTTCTAATAATCCTGTAAGTATAGGTGTAATAAAACTGATGTCTATATTAATAAAAGTAAAAAAAGGTGTGAGGATATTAGTTACTAAATTAAAAATTCCACTATTTTCTAAAATTGAAATAATTGCAGAGAAAATAACAATGAACCCACCAATTAATACTATTGTAGATATCGCACTTGTTATACTTTCTGACAAAATTTCTCCTAGGCTAGAAAAGGAAGGATTTTCAAAGCTATAGTTTGAGATTCTGTCATATCTTTTTTGTTTTTTTGAAGTATCTGTTTTCCAAAATCCAAATAAAAACCCAACTGTTATACAAGCTAAGATATGTGTAATAAAAAGTAAAATCCCTATAGTAGTATTTTTAAACATTAAAATACCAACAGTACCAATTATAAAAAGTGGTCCAGAATTATTTGTAAAAGCAAGTAATCGTTCGCATTCTTCTTTTGAACATATATTATTATTTCTAAAATCAGTAGCTATTTTAGCACCTATAGGGTAACCGCTTATAATCCCCATTATAAAAGCAAAACCACCTTCACCCCTTACATTAAATATAGGTTTCATACATTTATTTAAAAAAGTACCAAAAGTATGTACAATATTTGTATGCATTAGTAGTTCATTAGCAACAAAAAAAGGGAAAAGAGCAGGGACAACGGAAGTTGCCCAAAGAGTTAAACCTTTTGTAATTGCAGGTAAATTTGAATTGGAAAAAGCCAAAAGACAAAAAGTAAAACATAGAAATATTAAAGGTAAAATATTTTTTTTTATTTTAATAATGTAAAAAGTAGGTTTTAAAAGCATAAAGTTCTCCAATCATATTAGTTAGTAATATATATTTAAAACAAGCATTTAATATGATAAAAAATATACAAAAAAGTATAGAAAGATAATATATAATTATCAATCTATACTTTAAATAGTATATTATTTAGTTATTTCAATTACTTCATTTAAAATACTTTCAATATATGAAATATTTACAGTATCACCTATTTTTAGAAAAGGTAAAAGTGCTTCATTTGTTTTCAAATTTACTTTATATATTAAATCACCTGATTTTATATAATAGAAAGTTGAAGAATCTAGTACAGCACTAGAAATATCTTCTATAATAACAGACGATGTTTTTGTATCTCCAGTAGGTGAGCTTGTTGAAAGATATCTTCTTGCTATTTCTTCAATACCTAAAGAACTATCTTCTACAGTGACTTTTTGATAATCTTCATAATCAACAAAAGCATACATTTTAACAAGTCCAGCATTATCCTTTAAGCTAAGTAGGTAAGTAGGTTTTCCATTTAAATTAATTAAAAGTGGGAAAGTTGCAGTATAGTTCATTTGTTGGACTTGACCTTCAGCAGAAGACATTGCAGAGAACTCTTCAGCACCAGCTACATTATAGAATTTTGTTTCTTTAGTTCTGAGATTAACCATAACAAAACCTATATTAGCTTCATCACTTGCTACAGAAGTTATACCAGTATATAAATAAATATCATTATTCATAGAAATATAGTTATAACCTTCAGTTGTCATTACAACATCTTTTTGAGTAAATATTGAATTTAAAAATCCGTTTTTGTATGATCCCCAGTCATTTAATTGATCAAGTATTAAACTAGCATTATATACATTATCAACCCAAGTTGGGACATCTGGTATAGCGTATTTATTACTAGAACCTGTTATTGGATCAAATACTATAACAGAATTAACTTCTGATAACATACCAACACTTTTATATTCAAGAACTTGAATGATCCAATAAGGATTTCCTTCGTTATCCGTCTCAAAATTCATATTACCAAAAATATCAGTAGGATAATCAAAACGTAATTTTCTTTCTAAATCTTCATTAAAATATGCTGATTTTGAATATTTCATACCATTATCTAATTGTATAAGTTTAGATTCACCTGTAGTTGAATTTACAGTTATATACCCAGGAATACCAGAGTCTCTATTTGAAATCCATTTAATAAAGCCAGTATATTCAAGTGGTGTAACTCTGGAAATTTCATCATTAAATGTAATTTGAGTGTATAAAGGTGATACAGAAAACTGACTTACTAGATCAGTTAATTGTCCCATAGTTCTATCTCCAAGTTTAGTTGTTGAGTCTTTATCTAATAAAGGCATTTGACTAAAATCGGCTTCAGGAATATCTTCTTCAAAAGTACCTGTTTGAACATTAATTCTAGTATAATATGTATTTGCTTGAAAAAATGGACTGAAAAAGAAATTAATAATTAATATTAAAGGGAATATCAAAAATACTAAATATTTTTTGTATACTGTATAGCTACCTTGTATCTTAATTTTATCAAAAACATATTTACATGTTTCATAAGATATAAAAAAAACAGATAAAATAAAGAATAAGAATAGCCAAAAAGCAAATGATGATAAATTAATAGGGGGTAATATAATGTAAAAAGTAACTAATGCAAATAGTATTGTTACAACAATTGGAATAATAATTTTTTTCATAAACAAAAACCTTCTTTCATATTTTTGGAAATTATATCATGGATATAATTTTTAATAAATACATAAAATAAAAAAAGTTAATAAAATAAAAATAAAAATGAGTATTTATTGAAAAAAATAATTTTAGAATGTATAATTAGAAAAAACAAAAAGGAGAAAAGTTGTGAATAAAAAAAGGAAAGTTGTGTTAGTAGGAACAGGTTTTGTTGGAATGAGTATGGCGTATTCTATGTTGAATCGCGGTGGTGTAAATGAACTTGTTTTAGTAGATATTGATAAAGAAAAAACGATTGGGGAAGAAATGGACTTATCACATGGACTTCCATTTGCTCCACAAAAAATGAGTATAAAAGCAGGGGATTATTCTGATTGTGTTGATGCCAAGATTGTAGTAATTACAGCAGGAGCTGCTCAAAAACCCGGAGAAACAAGATTACAGTTAGCAGAGAAAAATGCTAGAATTATAAAAGAGATTACAAAAAATATAATGAAAAGTGGATTTGATGGTATTATATTAGTAGCAAGTAATCCAGTTGATTTGATGTCTTATGTTGTACACAAGGTTTCAGGACTTCCTAAAAATAAAGTTATAGGGTCAGGAACTATTTTAGATACAGCAAGATTAAGATATTTAATTGCAGATAATTTTAATGTGTCTAGTAAAAATATACATGCATATGTAATGGGGGAACATGGAGATTCTTCATTTGTTCCATGGAATTATAGTTATCTAGGTTGTAAAAAGTTATTAGATGTAATAAAAGAAAAAAATATACCTATGGAAGAACTTGAAAATATTCATAAAGAAGTAGTTGAAGCAGCTTATGAAATAATTGAAAGAAAAAAAGCGACATATTATGGAATAGGTATGGCATTATCCAAATTAGTTATTTCAGTTTTGGATAATGAAAATTCAATACTTACTGTATCAACTCTATTGGAAAATGATTATGGTCATGAAAATTTATATATAGGAGTTCCAGCTATCATAAATAGTGAAGGAATAAGGGAAATAATTAAATTAGAATTAACTGAAGAAGAACAAGCTAAGTTTAATAATAGTTGTAATCTAATTAAAAAAACAATAAAAGAATCAATAGAAAAAATAATAGAAGAATAGAAATAAAAAAGTCTCTAAGATATTTTAGAGATTTTTCTGTATTAAAATTTTAGTTCCATAATAATAGCTGAATTAGTTTTATAATAACTTTTTCGGATTGAAATTATTTTAAAACCAAAGTTTTTATATAATTTTATAGCATTTAAATTATTTTCATTAACTTCTAATATAATTGAATTAATATTTTGTTGTGATTTACAAAATTTAATTATACTATTTAAAAGTAGTGAACCTACTCCAATATGTCTATAATCTTTTTTGACAACTATATTCATTAAATCAACAGATTCGAAAGATATATTAATACCAGAGAAACCTATAATAGTATCATTGTATTTAGCACAAATATAATATCTGTTTTGTGATTGTAGTTCTGATTCTAAAGTTTCTATAGTCCAGAAATCATCAAATTCAGAAGCTATAGTATTAGATATTGAATGCAAGTCATTAGTATACATTTGAGATATTTTAATATCATTTATATCCATAATATTAGTTTAAACCTTTCATTTTATTTTCTAATTCAATTTGTGCTTGTGGTTTTTTTATATAAAGTGGTAAAACATCAGTTATATTATTATTTTTATAATTATTAAGTCCAGCTAATCCTAAAGAATATGAATCTAAAATGTTATAGTCATTACTTGGAAAACTAACATTTGGTAATTTGTTTAAAATTTGATTTTCCCTATTTTTCAATGATGTACCAATAAAAGTTATATTCTCATTTGCATATTTTTTACAAATATTAATAATATCATTAAAACAAGCTAAAGAAGGTTGATGAAGAGTTAAGATATTAGGCTTGTTTTGAGTATTATAAATAGCAAAATAAAAATCGTCATTTGTAGCAGGAAGGATTGAAACAATAATTCCGCATGTAAGTGTATTATATAGTAAGCTTTCAAGAGAAGAAACACCTATACAAGGTATGTTTTGTGTATCGCAAAAAGCCTTGACTGTAGATATTCCTATTCGAATTCCAGTAAAAGATCCAGGGCCGATATTAGAAACAATTAAATCTATATCTTTTAATTGTAAATTTGTTTCTTTAAAAGTCCTTTCTATAATAGGCATTAAATTTTCAGAGTGAGTTCTACCTGTTAATATATCAGATTTTAATAGTAATTTGTTATTATCTAATATTGAAACACCACAAATATCACTTGCAGTATCTATACTTAAAATTTTCATTAAATAATTCCTCCTGTTTTAAAATATAAAAAAAGTTATTAAATAGATTATATATCCAGTAAATATTAAAGAGTGCCAAATTAAATCTATAATTATAATTTTAGTGGTTATTTTTTTAGATAGAAATAATAAAATTATCCTTGAGACTAATTCTATTATTACTACTATAAACATAAATCCAAATGGGGAAAATAAATAGTCAAATAAGAATCCATTTTCTAGGATATTATTAAAAAATCTTGTTCCACCACATAATGGACAGTCATTACCAGTCATTTCTTTATAAACGCATTTAGTTAAATTTGGTGATAACATTTCGAGAAAATGTGATGATATAGGAAATGTTATAAGATATACCGATAATATTATAAAGGTTATATTTATAATTTTATAATATTTTTTTAAGCTGTTTAAAAATAGTGTCATATAGGTCTCCTTATTTATACATAAAATAAAAGGATATGTTAAATATCCCTTATGTTTCAATAACTAATACATATTAGTAGTTAAATGGTGATTCGTCGTAATCATATTCATAATCGTATTCAGGTGTATAAGTATATTGATTATCTAATTCGTTTTCTAGTTCAACTAATAAATCTTCAGATTGTTCTAATGCAGCTGCACTTCCAGCAAGCCAAATAAAATTCCAGAATATAACAAATAATAAAGCTAACCCACAAAGAACAACTCCAGCAATACCAATACCTTTAGGTAGTTGTTTTTTTGATTGTTGAACAATATAAACAATTCCTAATATAAGACCTATAAGTGCAGGTAAAAAAGCAATTGAACCACAGAATGGAATAAATCCTACTATTGCAGATATTATTCCTAAAACTAAAGATGCTATCCCCATAAAAAAATCCTCCTTTTTATTTTATTAATATAATAATATATAAAATATCAATTTTTGTCAATTTAAATCGGTAAATTACATAAAAGAATATTAATTTTTAATAAAATCAACAAAATTATTTGTATTAAAATTAGTATTATTGGAAATAATATTTAAAATTCTATAATCTGGATTTTCAGAATCTTTTTCAAAAATAATTTTAGTATGATTGTGTGGTAAAAAATCAGAAATCATTTCACCCCATTCAATAATACAAATACCTTTTTGAAAATATTCATCACCACCAAAATCTAAAAATTCAATAGGATTGTTAAGCCTATATACATCAAAATGAAAAATTGAAATTTTGTCAGAGATATATTCATTTACAACTGAAAAAGTAGGACTAGAGATTTCATCATCTAAATTAAAATGAGATAAGAAACCTTCAGTAAACTTAGTTTTACCAGAACCTAAGTTTCCAGTTAAAACTATAATTTCATTTGAAGAACATAAAGAAGCTATTTTATTACCTAATTGCAGAGTTTCTTTTTCACTATGTGAAATAAGTTTGAAGTTGTACATAATTAATCCTTTCTGATGAATATATTTAATGTTAATCTATTATGAACATATTATAATATAAAAAGTAAAAAAGTTCAATCAAAAGTATTGATTAAATAAAAGTATTGTAATATAATTGTAATAAAATTGTAATAAAAATGAAATATTGATAAAATATACAAAAATATTGGAGGAATTAAAATGTTTAAATTTGCTTTTGGACAAGACATTGGTATAGATTTAGGTACAGCAACAGTTATAGCGTACGTAAAAGGAAAAGGAATAGTACTTAGAGAACCATCAGTTGTAGCAGTTGACAATAACACAGGAGAAGTTTTAGCAGTTGGTCAAGAAGCTAGAAGAATGTTAGGAAGAACTCCAGGGAATATAGTTGCCACAAGACCATTAAAAGATGGTGTAATATCAGATTATACAGTAACAGAAAAAATGTTAAAATACTTCATAAATAAGATATGTGGTAAATTTCTTTTTGCACCTAGAATAATGATATGTATACCTTCAAGAGTAACAGAAGTTGAAAAAAAAGCAGTAATAGATGCAGCAACACAAGCAGGAGCAAGAAAAGTATATTTAATAGAAGAACCTATAGCAGCAGCAATAGGAGCAGGAATAGATATATCAAAACCTAGTGGAAATATGGTTGTTGATATAGGTGGTGGAACAACAGATGTAGCAGTTATTTCGCTTGGAGGATCAGTAGTAAATGCATCATTAAAAGTTGCAGGAGATAAATTTGATGAAGCTGTAATAAAATATATAAAGAAAAAACATAATGTAATGATAGGAGAAAGAACAGCAGAAGATTTAAAAGTAACTATTGGATGTGTTTATCCTAAAATACAAGACTCAGAAATGGAAGTAAGAGGAAGAGATTTAATAACTGGATTACCAAAAACATTAAATATACATTCAAGTGAAATGTTAGAAGCATTAATAGAGCCAGCAATGATGATTGTAGATGGAGTTCACAATGTATTAGAAAAAACACCACCAGAGCTAGCATCAGATATAAGCGATAAAGGAATTTATATGACAGGTGGTGGATGTCTAATAGATGGATTAGATAAGTTATTAAAAGAAAAAACAGGAATAAATGTAATGATTGCACAAGATACAGTATCATGTGTAGCATTAGGAACAGGAAAAGCACTAGATAACCTAGATGTATTAGAAGGAAAAACAAAATGATGTCGCAATGGGGACAGTCCCCAACGCGACATTTATGTCGCAAGCGGGACAGTCCTTATAGAAGCTAGTGGTTAAATTAGAAATGGGAGTATAAAATGAGTTTGGAAATGAAAAAAAAAGCAGCTTTTATAACGTTAGGGTGTAAAGTTAATCAGTATGAAACTAATGCTATTATTCAGAGTTTTATTGAAAATGGATATTCTATTGTAGATAGTATGGAAGTTGCAGATGTATATGTAGTAAATACTTGTACTGTTACTAATATGTCAGATAGAAAGTCAAGACAAATGCTTAGAAAAGTCAAAGAGTTAAATAATAATTCTTTGGTTGTCGCTTGTGGTTGTTATGCACAAGTTGCTAAAAAAGAGTTAGAAGAAATTAGTGAAATAGATTTGATTTTAGGAAACAATGAAAAAAAAGATATAATCAAAATAATACAGGAATTTGATAAAGTCAATGAAAATAATAAGTATTCTAAAGTTGATGAAATATTAAATCAAAAAGATTTTGTAGAATTAGGAGAAGTTTCATATACAGATAAAACAAGAGCTTTTATAAAAGTTGAAGATGGTTGTGATAGATTTTGTACATATTGTATAATACCATATGCAAGGGGAAAAGTAAGGAGTAGAAAACCAGAGAGTATTATTTCTGAAATAACTAAAATTGCAGAGAAAGGGATAAAAGAAGTTGTTATAACTGGAATTCATGTAGCTTCTTATGGAAAAGATTTTGATAATGGATATAAATTAATTGATTTATTAGAAGATATTAATAAAATTGACAAAATAAAAAGAATAAGATTAGGATCTATAGAACCTTTAATTATTACAAATGAGTTTTTAAATAGATTAGTTAAATTAAAAAAAATATGTCAACATTTTCATTTATCGATTCAAAGTGGATGTGATGAAACTTTAAAAAGGATGAATAGAAGGTATACGACTATTCAACTAGAAGATATTATTAACTTATTAAGAGATACATATAAAGACGTTTTAATAACAACAGATATAATTGTCGGATTTCCAGGGGAAACAGTGAAAGAATTTGAAAATACATTTGAATTTTTAAATAGAGTGAAATTATATAAATTACATGTATTTAAATATTCTCAAAGAAAAGGTACTAAAGCAGCCGTTATGAAAAATCAAATAGATGGAAATGAAAAAGAAGTAAGAAGTAAAAAGTTATTAGAATTATCAGATGAATATGAAGAAAAATATAACCAAAGATATATTAATAAAGAAATGGAAGTTTTGATTGAAGAAAAAAAGGACAAATACTACATAGGACATACAGATAACTATATTCAAGCGTATTTGAAAAATGATAATATAGAAAATCTAGAAAATAAGATAATAAAGGTAAAATGTACTAAATATAAAAAGCATAACATAGAAGTTGAAATGATATAAAATTCAATAAAAAAATATTGTAATAAAACTGTAATGCAACTGTAACTAAAATGTAATAAAAAAAAGCGCAAAATTACTTGATTAAATAGTATATTTATAGTATAAAAGTTATGAACAATGTAAATGCATTTAACAAAGGAGGAAATAGTATGATGGAGTCTGGAGAAGAAAAAAAAGTAGAAGGTGTTTTTGGTGGTGTTGAAATTGAAACTACAACAGGTGGAATTGATACAACTGAAACAAGTACAATACAAACAAATGGAATTACTGATATGGGGGGACTTGGAGAAGCTGGAACAATTCAAAATACAGCAAATTTACCAACTAAAAGAGGGTTTTGGAGTAAATTTAAAGCATTCTGGTTACAAGAGATAGATTGGAATAAAGAAATAACTGTTGAATTGACACCATATCAACAAAAAGTGGAAGATGAAATAAACGAATTCTTACATCAAGATATTACTTGGGAAAAAGTTCATAAATTCTTATTTCAAGAAATTAAATTTAGAAAATAGAATAAAATGATATAAAAATATATTTAGGTATAGCACAATGAAAATACTTGTGTTATACTTTTTTTATTAATAATATCTTTTTATAAATTCGGGGAAACAAAAGAGAAAAGTCCAAAGAATATATAATAGAAGGAGTGTGGAAATTATCCCTAGATTAAAAAGAAGATATAACGATTTTACTAAGATGTATCATATAATTTTAGCAGGAAATAATAAAGAATCAATATTTATACAAGACGAAGATAAAGAGAAAATCATGAATGAAATATGTAAAATGAAAAATTATTTCAATTTTGAAGTTTATGCATATTGTGTAATGAATAATCATATTCATATAGTGATTTATGATGAAGAAATACAAATTTCTAAAATAATACATAGATTATGCACAAAATACTCTATTTATTATAACAAAAAATATTTTAGAACAGGTCATGTATTTCAAAACAGATTTTTTAGCAAAGAAATAAAAGAAAAAACATATTTTGTACATTTGTGTAGATATATTCATTTAAATCCATATAGTAAAGATATGGAAAGTGTTGAAACATATAAATGGTGTAGTTATGCAAGATATATCGATAAAAAATCATCAGACATATTAGATGCCAATGAAAAAACTAAAATAGAAAATATTTTGAAAAAAGAAAGATTGCTTAGAATATTTAACAACAATATAGAAAAGTTCAAAGAATATCATAAAAAATATTCATTAAAAAGAAATATAATTGATAAATTAGAATATGAAAAAATAGACAATATAGAAAAACACGATGTTATACGATATATATTATCTGTATTAGAAATTGATAGTATAGAAAAATTATCTGATTATAGTATTGAAAAAAGAAATAAAGAATTATATAAGCTAAAGAAAATTAAATATATTTCTACAACCCAAATAGCTAATGCTATAGGAATGAGTGCTAGGACATTACAAAGAATTTTCAAACAAAGTTAGTAATTAATAGAAGTACAATTTTAGTGAAAATAGTAGATGTATGAGATAAAAGAACAAAAAGAAAAGATATAAAGTAAAAAAAATAAAAAGTAAAAAATATAAAGTAAAAAATATAAAAAGTAAAAAATATAGAAAGTAAAAAACAAAAGATAAAAAATAATAAAGAAAAAGAAAGAGAAAGGAGGAGGCCTGTCCCAAAAACGACACAAATGTCGCGTTGGGGACAGTCCCCAATGCGACATGGCGAAAAATAAATGTGTGTTTGTGTGTTCTGAGTGTGGTAATGAGTCTAGTAAGTGGCTTGGAAAGTGTCCCGCTTGTAATGCTTGGAATAGTTTTTATGAACAGAAGATTCAAGTTTCTAAAAATTCTAAGTTTTCTGATAAGTCTATAGGTGAGAAGAGTATTCCGCAAAAACTTAGTTCGTATGAAGCTAAGGAGAATATTAGGATTGATACTGGTTTTGAAGAATTGGATAGAGTTTTAGGTGGTGGATTTGTTAAAGGGTCTTTAGTTTTATTAGGTGGTGAACCTGGAATTGGGAAGTCGACTTTGATTTTACAAATTTGTGATAAAATTAAAGGTGATGGCAATGTTTTATATGTTTCTGGAGAAGAGTCGGCAGAGCAGATTAAGATGAGAGCTGATAGATTGGGGATTAATAATGAAGATATTTTATTTTTAGGTGAAACTGATATTGATATTGTGAATAATGCAATTATTGAAATTAATCCTAAATTAGTTATTATAGATTCCATCCAAACTATGTATTCTGAAGAATTATCAGCTGCAGCAGGAAGTGTAAGTCAGGTTAGAGAAATTACTTCTCAAGTTATGAGAGTTTCTAAGTCAAGGGGAATTACTACAATAATTATAGGACATGTAACCAAAGATGGTAATATAGCAGGTCCAAGAGTTTTAGAACATATGGTTGATACAGTTTTATACTTAGAAGGAGAAAGATATTTTTCATACAGAATATTAAGGGGAGTAAAAAATAGGTTTGGCTCTACCAATGAAATTGGTATGTTTGAAATGAAAGATGTTGGTATGACCGAAATTTTAAATCCTTCTGAAATTTTGATATCTGAAAGAGAAGATAACCCAGCAGGTTCATGCATTGTGTCTGTATTAGAAGGAACAAGACCTATTCTTATTGAAATGCAAGCTCTTACTTCTCAAACCGTATATCCAGTGCCTAAAAGGACAGCTAATGGAATTGATTTTAATAGATTATCATTACTTGTAGCGGTTTTAGAGAAAAAAGCCAATTTAATGATAGGTATGCAAGATATATATATGAATGTTGTTGGTGGTCTTAAATTAAATGAACCATCAATTGATTTGGGAATTGTTCTAGCAATGGCATCAAGTTTTAAAAATGTACCTATACCTAAAGACATGGTGATTATGGGTGAAGTTGGATTAACAGGAGAGATAAGAAGAATTAATCAAATTGAAAAAAGATTAAAAGAAGCAGAAAAATTAGGTTTTAAAAAGTGTATTATTCCAGAAAATAATAAAAAAGACTTGAAAGATAAATTTAAATTAGATATAATGTGCGTTGGAAATGTTAAACAAGCTATTGATAAAGTTTTAAATTAAAAAAATGTTTAATTATATAGAAAATAAAAAGAAAGGAGAGTTATTTTGAAAAAAGATAAAGAAGAAAGTGTTATCAAAATTTTAAAATTAATTGCTCCCGGTACACTTATACGAAACGGATTAGAGAATATATTAAGAGCAAAAACAGGAGCATTATTATTAATAACAGATAACTCAGAAACTATAAAAGAAGTAGTGGATGGTGGATTTTATATTAATGAAGACTATAGTTCGTCTAAACTATATGAGCTTGCTAAAATGGACGGAGCAATAGTTTTGAGTGGAGATTTTAAAAAAATACTGTATGCAAATGCACAATTAATACCGTCATACAATATATATACAACAGAAACAGGAACAAGACATAGAACTGCAGAAAGAACAGCTAAACAAACAGGAGAATTAGTAATTAGTATTTCTCAAAGAAGAAATATAATAACAATATTTAAAGAAAATGATAGATATGTATTAGAAGATACAGATGTTGTACTTAATCATGCAAATCAGGCCATACAAACTTTAGAAAGATACAAAAAAGTATTTGATAATAAACTTAGTATATTAAACGAATACGAATTTAACGATATAGTAACAATTCAAAACGTCTTAATTGTTATGCAAAGAGCAGAGATGGTTATGAGAATTGCAGATGAAATTCAAAGAAGAATTTATGAACTAGGAGAAGATGGAAGACTTGTAAACATGCAATTAGAAGAAGCTATAGGTGATTTAGAAAATGAAGAGTTGTTAATAATTAAAGATTATATGGTGAAAGGGAAAAAGAAAAAGACAGCGGAAAAAGTTTTGAAAGAATTGAAAAAATTAAGTTATGATGAACTTTTAAAAGAAAATAATATTGCTAAATTATTAGGTTATGAAACATTTGAAAATTATGACGAAGTAGCAGTTTATACAAAAGGATATAGAATATTAAGTAAAGTACCTAGAATGCCATCAAATATAGTAGAAAATTTAGTAGAAAATTTTAAATCCTTCCAACATATTTTAGTAGCAGATATTAAAGCTTTAGATGAAGTTGAAGGTATAGGAGAAATAAGAGCGAAAGCTATAAGTAGTTCACTTAAAAGAATGCAAGAACAATTTGTTTTTGATAATATATTTTAAAATAAAATTTAATGGAGGAATAAAAAAATGGAAAAAAATGTAATATGGATAGTAGCTATAATAGTTGTGGTCTTATTGATAGCTACAATAGGTTATGGTTACTATAGAACAACAGAAGATGTTAAAAATCCAATAGTAACAATGGAAGTTGAAAATTATGGAACAGTGAAAATGGAACTGTATCCAGAAATAGCACCAGAAACTGTAAAGAATTTTGTGAATTTAATTAATAATGGATATTATAATGGTCTTACATTTCATAGAGTAGTAAAAGATTTTATGATACAAGGTGGGGATAAACTAGGAGATGGTACAGGTGGTGTAGAAAGAAACGATATATTACAAAACGAAGATGTATCACCATATTCAATAAAAGGAGAATTTATAGCAAATGGTGTTGACAATACATTAAAATTTGAAGAAGGTGTACTTGGAATGGCAAGAAGTGATTATTCTTCAATGTCTCCAGACTTAGTTGAAGAATCATATAACTCATCTGGTTCACAATTCTTTATAATGACAAATGACAATTCATCTTTAAACGGATTATATACATCGTTTGGTAGAGTTACAGAAGGAATGGATATTGTGAAAAAAATATCAGAAGTTGAAGTGAAAGTTGCTGATGATTCAGCAGAAACAGGTAATACAGAACAAAGTGTACCTGTAACACCAGTAATAATTACAAATATGACAGTGGACACTTTTGGTGTTGATTATGAAATACCAGAATTATTAGATGCTTTTGACTATAATACTTGGATGTATGAATATTATGGTATAGATCCAAATATGATGATTACTGAATAGAAAAAATAGAAATATAAAAAAAACAATTGACAAACTAATAAAAAATATGTTATTATATATTACGTTACAAGAAGAAGTCATCTTCTCACCTTACCAAAAGGAAAAGGTTAGAAATAAAAATATATAAATAATATAATTGTATTATATGAATTAATATATAGATTGACTTGTAACAAAGTCAATTTTTTTTATGGAGGTGTTTTATATAAAACAAGAATTACCGATAAATAGACAAATAAAAGCAAAAGAAATTCAATTAATTGGAGACGAAGGCGAAAAATTAGGAGTTTTTTCATTTGAAGATGCAATAGCAAGAGCAGAAGATAAAAATTTGGACTTGGTATTAGTATCACCAAATGCTAACCCACCCGTATGTAAAATAATGAATTATGGGAAATATAGATTTGAACAATCTAAAAAAGAAAAAGAAGCCAAGAAAAAACAAAAAGTTTTAGAGCTTAAAGAAATAAGAGTTACTCCAAATATCGAAGAACATGATTTCGGTTTTAAATCTAAAAATGCAAGAAAATTTCTTGAAGATGGAAACAAAGTTAAATTAACAGTTAGATTTAGAGGAAGAGAGCTGAATAACGTAAAATTAGGAAAACAAGTTTTAGAAAAATTTATTGAAGCATTAGAAGATATAGCAAATGTAGAAAAGCAACCTAAAATGGAAGGTAAAAATATGTTTACAATTTTAGCTAAAAAAGCGTAAAGCTTAATATAATATAAAAAACGAAAGGAGACTGTCAAAATGCCAAAATTAAAAACAAACAAAGCTGCTAAAAAAAGATATTCTATGACAGGAACAGGAAAAGTTAAAAGAACCAAATCAAATAGAAGACATTTATTAGCAAATAAAACAACAAGACAAAAAAAATCAGGGAAAGTACAAGATGCTTATGCAGATAAATCATGTGTAAACACAATTAAAAAATTATTACCATATGGTAACTAATAATAAAATAATTAAAATAGAAATAACAAATAAGGAAGGTGAGATAAATGGCAAGAGTAAAATCAGGAAGAACAACAAGAGCAAGACATAAAAAAATATTAAAACAAGCAAAAGGATACTATGGAGCTAAATCATACAGATTCAGAAATGCTAACCAAGCAGTTATGAAATCTTTAAGATATGCATATGTAGGAAGAAAAGATAAAAAAAGTGATTTTAGAAAATTATGGATAACAAGAATTAATGCAGCAGCTAGAATGAATGGTACAACATATAGTAGATTAATAAATGGTATGAAAAAAGCTAATATAACAGTTAATAGAAAAATGCTAGCAGATATAGCTATAACAGATCCAAAAGCATTTACTGAAATAGTAGAATTAGCAAAAAAAGCATAATAAAAATATAATTGTAGAAGAGATAGAAAAATCTATCTTTTTTTATTGCAGAAAATTAAAACAGTGAAATGTCAAATAATAAAACTCACATGAAACCATGTAATAATTTTGTAATCAAATTGTAATGAAATAGAAATGTACAATTAAGTCGAATTATGTTATATTTAAATTACATTAAAATGAATTTATTATAGTAAGAAGGTGGAATATGAAAAAAATATGCAAAATTTTTAATATTATAGCATTAATAATATTGATACCAGTTTTAATAATAAATATAGTTATATTATATAACTCTTTTGCTAGTCCTGATGAAGTTCCTTCATTTATGGGGTGGAAACCATTTATAGTCTTATCTGATTCTATGGAAGGTGAAATAGAAAAAGGAGATTTAGTAATTGTAAAAGAAGTTGAAGAACAAGAAATAAAACCAGGAGATATTATTGCATACAGAATAGATGGTATAGTAATAACACACAGACTTGTAGAGACTATAGAAATAAATGGAGAAATAAAATATATAACTAAAGGTGATAATAATGCAGAAAAAGATAGTGGATATATAGTTTATGAGCAAATCGAAGGGGAATACCAGTTTGCAATTAGTGGACTAGGTAATATAGCAATATTTATTCAAACGCCTTTAGGGATGGTAATATCATTGTCAATACCAATAATGTTATTATTACTTATGCAATTAATAGAAAACAAAAGAAATAAAGAATACCAAATAGAAAAAGCTAAAAAAGAAAAACAATTAGAAGAAGAAATAGAAAAATTAAAAAAACAAAATGATGAGTTAAAAAAAGATACAGAAGAAGTTTCTTCAAAATAAATTAGTTATTAAAGTTTAAATATATAATAATTAAGTTAAAGGAGGTGACATAATGAAAAAAGAGAAAAAATCAACAAACAGATTTACAATACTTATAATTTTATTAACAATAGTTGCATTAATATTAGTATCAGGAACATATGCTAGATATACATCTTCTACAACTGGTAATGATGTTGCAACAGTTGCTAGCTGGGATATTAATGTTAATGGGAAAGATATAGAAGTAGTAGATGCTACAAGAAGTTTTGGATTATTTGCTACAATAAATGATACATTAGATGGAAATGATGAAACTGATGTTGCTGATACTATGGTAGCACCAGGTACAGAAGGATCATTTACTCTTCAAATTAATAATGCATCAGATGTAACAGCAGAATATACATTATCATTAACTGAATCAGGAACTACTTTACCAATAGTATATAGTTTAGATAAAACAGCAGCTATTACAGACTGGGAAGGTGATTTATCTGCATTAGATTTAGATGGAGCAGATGATTCAGCTGATAATGATATAGCAGCTGGTACTACTGAAACTGTAACTGTATATTGGCAATGGCCATTTAATGGGGACGGTTCAGCAGATACATCAGATACTGCAATTGGTCTAGCAGCACAAACTGAATCAAATGTAACAATTACAACAACTTTAACAGTAACTCAAGTAGACTAAAATTAGTATAATATATAAAGGTGTATTTACAATAATATTAAATACACCTTTTATAAATATATTGACTTAAAAATATTCGCAAAAATATATTGTATTTTTAAGTGAAAATATTTATAATTATTTTCAAGGAGAGTTATATGAATAATAAAAAGATGAATAATAAAAAAGTAACACGAAAAATACCATCATTAGAGGAAATACAAGTAATAATTAATGACAAACAAAACGATAAAATAATTAAAATAATGTTAACAACAATGATTGTTTTTTTACTATCTGTAATATTCATATTATCACATAGAATAGGAACAATAGGTATATCATCAGAAGTAAGTAATAATCAAATAGAATCAATGAAATTAATAAAAGTAGAAGAAAAAGATTTAGAGATAGAAAAAGATACAGAATTGAATATATTTGAAAATCAAGATTTTAATGGACAAAAAATTATAGCTCCAGGATCAAAAGGTACTTATAATTTTTCAGTGCAAAATGTAAGTAATAATCTTTTAGAATATAATATATATTTTACAGAAATATCAGAAAACGATGTTAATATGAAATATAGATTGAAAATGGATAATATATATGTAAAAGGGAATAATGAAGAATATATAGATATTGAAAACTTAAATTTAGACAATATAATTTTAAGCGAAAACTCAATAACTTTATTTACACTAGAATGGTATTGGGAAGATAATGATTTACAAGATACATATATAGGAAGTCTTAATGAAAAGCAATATTATGGAATAAATTTAGAAATTAAAGCAGAAGCTTTATAGAATAATATAAAGGAAAAGAAAATATGCGATATACAAATGAAGAAATAGTTAAAAGAAAAAAAACAACTGAAAAAATAAAAAACTTAGTTACAGTTTTAATATATATAATTATAATTCCGTTTGTTATATATACTGTAACATTATTAATTCAATCATTAATAAACCCAAACCAAACACCTAGTTTTTTTGGAATAAAAACATATGTTATTGTATCAGGAAGTATGGAACCAGAATTAAATATAGGAGATATAGCTGTAGTTAAAGAAACTTCACAAAATGAATTGCAAATAGGTGATATAATTTCATTTAGACAGGGACAAAGTGTTGTAACACATAGAATCTATAATATTATTGAAAAAGATGGAGTTACTCAATATGAGACAAAAGGTGACAATAATAACGCTAAAGATCCATGGATTGTTGAATATGAACTGATTGAAGGGAAACAAAGTATTAAAATACCATATATAGGTAATTTTATATTATTTCTTCAAGATGGATATAATATAATAATTATAATATTATTAATATATTTATATTTTTTAATATCTGGCAACTCAAGAAGAAAGAAAAATGAAAGAAATATAAAAAGAATAGAATATGAAGAACAAAATAAATTAGAAAAAGAAAAAACAGGGAAAGAAGAATAATTAAAAGCAAGCTAGAAATGATAGCTTGCTTTTAAGTTAATATATTAATACTTTATTTGTAAAATTCATCTTTTTTCTTTTTATTTAGAACAGGAGCAACATCAAATACTATATCAAAACATTCAAATTTTTTGGTTTCATTATCATCTAAATAATCAAGATATATATCTAATTCATCTAAAGATTTACAAGCTGTAATAATAGCAGGATGTAAATTGTATGAAAATAATAATTCCATACCTAAATCAAAAGCAGAAGCCAAAGAATTATCTTCTTTATTTCTCATTAATTTAAAAGCTTCTTTAAATCTTGATAAAGAATGATTTTTGTAAATATTAATAGGAATAGTAAAATCTTGTATAATAATATCTTCTATATCAGTATATTTGTCAGGATTATATTTTAACAAATCATCTAATTCAGAAAAAGAAAAAGGTAATAATACATTTCCTGTATTTTCAGATATAATTAAAGTGTTTTCTCTATATTTTGAACTTAAATCAGAAATAGTGTTAATTTTTTCTGTATTAATAGCAGATGATGAAGTATTAGAATTAGTAACTTTATCAATAATCTCATCTCTACTAGGTTCTTTTGAAATAGCAGTTGTATTATTTGCATTTTCTTCAATATCAATATTGATATCAGAAGTATTTAAATTAATATTATTCTTTAAAAAATTAAAATCAGAGTTTAATGTAAAGTCAGATAAAAAAGTATGCATCTCTAAAGTAGAATTAGTAACTATGGTTAGAACTTTTGAGCTGATTTCATTTAAAGTAGTTATAGTATCTTCTAGTATTAAATTATTTTTTTCAGGTTCATTAAAGTAACAAGTAATTTTATAAATCAAATTATCATATCTACTTAGAAGTTCTTTTAAATCAGAAGAATTATCATCACAATATGATAATGCTGTTTTTGATTTTTCTAAGAAGTTTACTACTTTACTTGATGAATCTAACTCTATATGTTTATCGTTAAGTGCGAAGTTTTGAATATAGGATAAAAATATACTTTTTAATCTATTTTGTGATTTTATACTTGTTTTTATATTATCTTGTTCTATTTCAATTAATGAAATAAGTTCGTTTTTGTTATTTGAAAAATTATCTGTAAAAATAATCATTTATATCACTCCAATCAACAAGATTATATTATAAAAAAAATAAAATGTCTATAAAATACAGATATAAAATAATATAAATACATTAAAAAATATAAAAAAATTCGTATTACTTCTGTTTGAATAAAAATAGTTAATTACACCTAAATATATTTTAATTATATGGATTGTTATATTATAATAAATTGAAAAAAAATTTTGTATCCTATTGTTTTTTTATTTTAGGCTTAGCAATTAAAGAAGCAAGATATCCGAAGAAAATAGCAGAAGCAATACCACCTGCTGCAGCTTTTACTCCACCAGTTAAAGCACCTAAAAGACCTTGTTCGTGAACACCTTGAATAGCACCTTTAGCAAGTAAATTACCAAAACCAGTAAGTGGAATAGTAGCACCAGTACCTGCAAAATCTACTAAATATTGATATAAACCAAGACCACCTAATATAGCTCCTGTTGTTACAAAAATAACAAGAATTCTAGCAGATGTTAACTTTGTTTTATCAATTAAAATTTGTCCGATAACACATAACAAACCACCTACTATAAAACTTTTTACTAAAGTCATAAAATCAAAAATTTCTATCCAATTTAAATCCATAAAATCATCTCCAAAATATATTAAACTTCAATACTTACTGCGTGTGCTATTCCTGGAATAGACTCACCTTGTTGAGTAGAAGTGGAATTCATTAAAGCGCCTGTAGCGATTAATAAGACCTTTTTTAGTTTCTTATCCTTGAGTTTTTTAAAGAAATATCCAGAAAAAACAGTACCACAACAAGCACAACCACTACCACCACTATGAGTATCTTGATTTTGTTTATCAAACATTAACACTCCGCAATCATCATAATTTGACGAAATATTATATCCGTTTGTTTTAGCTAGATCAATTGCTATTTCTTTTCCAATATAACCTAAATCACCACTAATTATTACATCATAATAACTAGGGTTTCTCCCTGTATCCTTAAAATGAGTAATTAAAGTATCACAAAATGCTGGAGCCATAGCAGCTCCCATGTTATTAGCATCTTTAATGCCCATATCTATAATTTTTCCCATAGTTATATGAGTTAAATATGGACCGTTTCCAGTCTTAGAAAGAATACCTGCTCCACTGCCTGTTACAGTCCATTGACTTGTCTGTGGTCTCTGATTACCTAATTCCAATGGAAATCTAAACTGTTTCTCAGCACTACAAAAATGACTTGATGTAGCAAAAATAGTATTTTTAGCAAAACTTTCAGTGCTAATTCCTGCAAGCATCATAGATTCAACAAAAGTAGAACAAGCGCCAAATACACCAAAAAATGGTATTGAGAATTCACGAAGTCCAAAACTAGATGAAATACATTGATTTAATAAATCACCTGCAAACATACAATCAATTTCTGAAATAGGTAAATTAGATTTTAGTATAACTGTTGAAACAGCTTCCTTGATAATCTTGCTTTCAGCTTTTTCCCAACTTTTTTCTCCCCAAAATTCATCTTCTAAAGTCTTATCAAAATATTTTGAAAGTGGTCCTTTGGATTCTTTAGGGCCAACAATAGAACTACATTCGAGTAGAGTAGGTGGGTTGTCAAATTTTATTGTTTGAGAACCTATTTTTTTCATAGTACAACTCCTTAATTTAAAACATTTAGATTAATTTGAAATCATTTAAACCAATATTACAGAACTGGTATTAAATATTAAATAAACAATACCAACAATAATAGAAGCTGATATACCAAAAACAAGTACTGGTCCTGCGACTATAAACATCTTTCCACCAACACCCATAATATGACCTTCAGACTTATATTCCATGGCTGGTGAAACAATAGCATTTGCAAAACCTGTAATTGGAACAAGACTTCCTGCACCTGCAAATTTACCTATCTTGTTAAATATATTTAGACTTGTAAGAAAAGCAGATATGCCTATTAAAATGATAGAAACAATAGTACCAGAGTCTTGAGTGCTAAAACCACGTGCTTCGAAAATATTAAATAGTATTTGTCCTAAAGTACAGATTAATCCACCAACCCAAAATGCATTAAAACAATTTTTAAGAATAGGTGAATTAGTGGATTTTTTATCAACATATTCTTTATATACTTCTTTTGATTCTAATGGATCCATATATCCTCCTTAATTAGAATTTTTACGATTTTGATCTATAATAAAACTTATATCTAAATCAACAAAATATTCAGTAATCTTATTTCCAACAATTGAAGCTCTTTGTTCCAATACCTTTACTTCTGATAAATAATTAATAGTCTTAGATGTTTCTTCAATAGCACTTACTATAGCATCTTTCCAAGAAATAGTAGAATTACCTGTTATCATTAAATGTTTTTTAATATCCATAAAACCTCCATAATAAATCTTTTTTAATATATTTTCCTGAAAAATATAAATTATACAAAAAAATATAAATTAATAAAAAAAATATAAATTAATAAAAAATATATAAAAATGTAGAAAAAAAATAAAAATAATAATATAATGAAACAAAAAAACAAAAAGAAAATGGAGATAGAACATGTTAGACAAGCCAAGAGAAATAGCAGTTAAAATATTATACAAAATAGATAAAGAAAATGGATATTCAAATATAGTATTAGATGAAATTATAAATCAAAATAGAAAAATATTAACAGAAAAAGATATAGGTTTTATATCAGAAATAGTATATGGAACAACTTCATGGAAACTTACTATTGATGAAATTATAAAAAAATATTCTAAAATACGAATAAAAAAAATATCACCGTGGATAATTAATATATTGAGAATTGGAATATATCAAATAATTTTTTTAGACAAAGTTCCCAAGTCAGCAGCTGTGAATGAAAGTGTTAATTTAGCTAAGAGATATGGACATAAATCTAGTTCTAATTTTGTAAATGCAATTCTTAGAAATGTAGAAAAACAAGATTATAAAGAATTTTTTAGAATTGAAAATAATATTGAAAGAATATCTAAAATATCATCAATGCCAGTATGGATTGTAGAAGAATTATTGAAAGATAACAACGAAAAACAAGTGGAACAAATATGTTTGAATTTTAATTTAAGACCTAATATTTGTATAAGAGTAAATACACTTAAAATTAAAAAAGAAGAATTGAAAATAAAATTATCAGGAAAAAACATAAAAGTAGAAGATGGAATAATAGAACCATTTTTAACTATTTCAAATGTAAAAAATATAGAAAGTTTGGAAGAATTTAAAAATGGATTATTTACAATTCAAGATGAAGTAGCAGGACTTACAGCTAAAGTATTAAATCCTGAAAATGGAGAAAATATATTAGACGCTTGTAGTGCACCAGGTGGAAAAACAACATTTATGGCAGAGATTATGGAGAATGATGGAAATATAGAAGCATGGGATATACATGAACATAGATTAGAATTAGTTAATCAAAATTCTAAAAGATTAGGAATAGATATTATTAAAACAAATATTCAAGATGCAACAGAGCTCAACAGTCAATATGTAGAACAATTTGATAAAATTTTGTTAGATGTTCCTTGTTTAGGAATTGGTGTATTAAAGAGAAAGCCAGATATAAAATGGAAAAAGCAAAAAGAAGATATATTGGAAATACAAAAAGTACAAATGAATATTTTAAATAATTGTTCTAAATATTTAAAAAAAGATGGAGAGTTAGTATATTCAACTTGTAGTATTTTTGCAAGTGAAAATATAGATATTATAAATGAATTTTTAAAAAATAATATTAATTTTCAAATAAAAGATGAAGAGTTGAAAAAAGAAAAATATTTTAATAAATATGTAAAAAAAGATGGGTATATGGCAGTTTATCCAAATGAAAAAACAGACGGATTTTTTATTTGTAAGATAATTAGAAAAATATAGTGAAAATAAAAGTATTTATTAATATTACAAAAGCATTACAAGTATATTACAAATGTGTTAAAAGTATTGATTTTTATAATCAGTAGTATATAATGATTATGAAAAAATGTGATAGAAAAAATTACATAAGAAAAATATGTATTTTTTTAATTAAATTGTAAAAAATATAGTATAAAAGCAAGAAAAGAGGAAAAAAGATGCCGAGTTGTTTAGGTATTTATATTGAAGAAAATCTAATAAAATATTCAAAAGTTACTAAAGAACAAAATTCTTATAAAATAGAATCTTTTGGAGTGAAATTTTATGAAAATTTAGCAGAAGCAGTTACTCAAATTGTTGAAGAAACAAATAGTTATAAAAACCACATAAGTATAAATATATCAGATGAAGTTTATACATATTTTAATATGCCTGTAATACTTAGTAAAAATGATTTACAAAAAGCAATTAGAGCTGAATTTGAATATGACTGTTCAGACAAAGGTATAAATCCTACTGCTTTTGAAACAAAACATGCTATAGTAAATAATATAAATGAAAAAGAAAAATACAAAATAATTCATATTGCTGAGAATAAAGCAGATATACAAAAGAAAATAGAAGATTTGAAAAAATTTGATGTTAGATATGCTTTACCACTTCCTTTTTCAATCACAAACCTAATAGATATAAATAAAAAAGAAAATTATTTAATAGTAAATATTGAAGAAAACACAACAATTACAACTGTGTATGATAATAAAATATATGATATACAAACAATAGGCGAAGGAAGTAAAGATTTTTTAGAAAAAATAAATGAATATGAAAATTCATATTCTAAATCGTATGAGATAGTTAAAAATACAACAATATATACCTCGTCAGCTGATACTTTTGAAGAAGAACAAATACATTTAAATAATATTATAGGGACTTTATCGAATGTAATAGGGAAGTTAATGAATAGTATAAATACGTCATTACAACCAATACAAAAAATATATATAACAGGTACAGGAGCATTAATAAACAATATTGAATTATATTTTCAAGAATATCTAACAACAGTTGATTGTAAAATATTAAAACCATATTTTTCAAATAGTATAATGGATGCAAATATAAAAGACTATATAGAAGTTAATTCAGCAGTAGCGTTAGCAATGACAGCTTTAGGAGAAGGAGTACAAGGTATGAATTTTACTAAATCATCTGTTACAAGTTCTTTATTCAAAAATGTAGGAAGTAAAAACTCTAAAAAATCATCACCTATGGGAGAAGCTAATACAGAATACAAAAGTGGCGTTAAAAGTATTAATTTGAATTTAGGAGAAAAATTAGATAGAGTTGAAAAGTCTTTATTAAGAACATCTGCAGGTATACTAATTTTTATACTAATATTTTCTATAATGTCAATAGTTATATCAAATGAAATAGAAACAAAAAAAGAAGATACAGAAAAATATATAGCAAATACTAATTCTCAAATACAAAAAGCCAAACAAGATACTCAA
The DNA here is from genome assembly GCA_964369695.1 of uncultured Clostridium sp. Classification (GTDB taxonomy): domain Bacteria; phylum Bacillota; class Clostridia; order TANB77; family CAG-508; genus CAG-269. Next base: position 17,822 of record CAYJGL010000005.1, on the reverse strand, counting down.
CAATTAGCAACTACACAATCAGACTATGAGAGTTTAATAAAAAGTGTAGAAGAAGCTAATAGTAAAATAAATGAAAAAAATGAAACAAGAAATGCTATTCCAAATCTACTAAATCAAATAATGGTTATAATCCCACAAGATGTAGAATTAACATCAATTGAAAATTTATCAGGTTCAAAAGTAGTGATTGAAGCACAATCTGACAAATACGAGCAATTAGGATTTTTAATTGCCGAATTAAAAACACAACACATATTAAATAATGTAGTTTCAACATCAGGAATAAAAAATGATTCACTAGTTACAATTACAATAGAAGGAGAATTGCCATGAAAAAATTATTAATAAGTGTACTAATAATCCTATTAATAGTACTTAGTGTATTTATTGTGATAAACGGTTTAGAGGCAATAGGAATATTAGGATATACAGACATTCAAAAACAAAACCAAGAGCTTGAAAAAAGTTTTGAAGAAGCTTCTAAACTTGCAGAAGTAGATTATAAAAAAGCTGTGAGTGATGTAGATAAAGCAGTTAACAGTTTAGAAAATACAAAAAAAGAATATGATGAATTATTATTAATAAATACAGATGAAAATGGACAAACTATAGGAATATTACAAGAGTACGATTATGAAAATTTATTAGTTAAAGTAGGAAATTATGCAACAGAAGAAGATGTTGTTATGAATATGAGCATTGTAGAAAGCCAGTCAAACATAGAAAATTCTTATGAATTGCATTTTACGGTAACAGGAAGTTATATATCTATTGTTGACTTTATATCAGACATAGAAAATGATAGTACACTAGGTTTTAAAATAGAAAATTTTGAAATGGCTGAAGATGGAGAAAACGGTCTACAAGCAAAATTCATAACTAGAGAAATTATAATAAATGATATTAGTGAAATTACAGTACCAGAACCAGACGAAGAAAACACAGAAGAAGGTTCAAGTAATAATACAAACAATACAAGTAATAACACAAGTAACAATACAACAAATAGCAATACATCAAACTCAAGTAATACATCAAATTAAAGGAGAATATTATATGGGAAAATCAGTTTTAAAAGAAATAATAATTATACTGTTATTATCTCTTGCTATATTATTAGTACTAGGTATTTTGTTTTATGACCATATACCTATATTAAAAACATTACCACAAGAAGTCGAATATACTACTTCAGAAGAAGTGAAAAGTTTAACATCAAATAGTAATATTGATGAACAAACAGTTGTTATGACATATTCAGTAGATTCTACTGATCTAAATAATTATCAAAGATCACAAGATTATGTACCGGGAAAACCAGATCCTTTCTCATCTTCTAGTACATCAAGTGAAAGTGACAATACAGGAGCAACTAATTCAGCTACAGGAGAGCCTACAACAAATAATAGTTCTAGTTCATCGGCGGAAAACAATTCGACAAACACAAATAATAGTGATAGTACAAATTCTGGAACAAATCAAAACACAACAGATTCATCAAATGGAATATTATTTAAAGATGATGGGTCAAAATAAAAATCAATTAGTTTTTAACGTTATATTTATTAAAAAATAATAAATATATTAAAATATATATTCAAAAGAAAAGGAGGAAAAAAACATGAAAAATCAAAAAGGTATTACATTAATAGCATTAGTAATAACTATAATCGTGTTATTAATTTTAGCGGGGGTATCTATAGCTATGCTTACAGGTGAAAATGGTATATTAACTCAAGCTACAGATGCTGCAGTTGCAACCGATAAAGCTGCTGTAATTGAATCAATAGACATGGAATTAATGGCATTATATGGATACAAAGCTGCTAATGGAACTATAACACCAGAGCAAGTAGCCCAAGCTAATTCTAATGTTGCTGATTATAAAGTTGACGGAGCTTCTACTGAAATATTCGTATTAAGTGGTAGTGATAGTAATATAACTGTAACATCTGCAAGTGTAATAGTGCCTACAGATGCAACAATTACATTAACAGGTGCTGGTATTTCTGGAACATCTGTAACAACAGTTGATTCATTAAACTAATAATTTGAAAATTATAAATAATTAATTAAAATATTAGCCATACGCATACATAGTGTGTATGGCTAAACTTAAAATAAAATACCATAAAAGTAAAAGGTGAAAAAATGGATACAATCATATATATAGTTTTATTTGTAATAGGAACACTATTTGGAAGTTTCTATTCATTAGCAATACATAGAATACCAAAAAAACAAGACATATTAAAAACAAATTCATATTGTCCAAATTGTAATAAAAAGTTAGGGTTTTTAGAATTAATACCAGTATTTAGTTATATATTCCTAAAAGGAAAATGCAAGAGCTGTGGTAAAAAAATCAACTTAAGATATGTATTATTGGAAATAACATTTGGGTTAATATTCTTAATAGTAGGTTTTTTAATGAATTTGAATATGGAAAATATAAATAATATAAGAATTATAGAATATTGTTTTATTGTTTTATATTTAACATATTTAGCATTAATAATAGGTATTGACAAATTAGAACATAAAATACAAAAATCAGTTAATATATATGGAATAATAATATCTATAATATATATGGTATATTTATATATAGTAGATGCAAATAATATATATAGATATGCTATATATTTACTTACATACATTATAATATTAACATTAGACACAATAACATTAAGAAAATTTGCAAAAAATAGTTATGGAATGGGAATACTTATAATGATTACAACTATGACTGTATTTACAGGAGAATATGTAGTTATAAACACAATTATATCATCAGCAATAGCAATAGCAATATATATAGTATTAACAAATTTAAAAACAATTACAAAAAGAAATATTAAGAGAGATTTAAAAATATATAAAAAAATAGACATAGGATTTTATTTAGGAACTATAAATATTTTGGTATTTATAGCAACATTGATATATATTTATGTAACAAATATACGTATATAGAAAGGTAAAATATATGAAAATAAAAAATCAAAAAGGAATTGCAGGTATAGATATAATAATAGCATTAGTATCTTTAGGAATATTTATAGTAATAATAACAACATTAGTAATAAATTATAATTCACAAGCAAAACAATTAGAATTAAAAGCAATAGCCATAGAATATGCAGTAGCAGAAATAGAAAAAATAAAAGGCACAGGATATATTGATTATGAAGATGAAAATTCAAATGGAGTATTTGACGAAGGTGAACCACAAGGATATGATAATTTGGGTATAGATCAGATTGATAATCTAGGTGAAGAAAACAAAGAAATACTATTGAATGGAAAAAGCACAGGATTTTATTTAACAATAATGATAGAAGATTATAAACATAGAAAAGAATCAGCTCAGCCAAATATAGTAAAAGAAATAACAGTAAAAATATCATATATGTTTCAAGGAGAAGAACAATCACAAAGTATAACTACATTGATTACAAAAAATGATTAGAAAGGTATATTATGAAATCGGAAAAAGGAATAACATTAACATCATTAATTATATACATAATTGGATTATTAGTAGCAATAACAATAATTACAGTTGTCAGTTCGTTTTTTTATGAAAGTATAGATATATCAACAGAAACAATAGACACATTATCAGAATTCACAAAATTTAATAGTTTTTTTACTCAACAAATCAATAAAGATAGTATAGAATTTGTGAATTGTCAAACAAATAGGCAAGGAGACACAAGTACTGGTAAAATTACAGAAAGTTATGCAATATTTAGTGATGGAACACAATATTCATATATTGCACAAAATAAATCAATATATGAAGGAAATGTAAAAATAGCTGAACAAGTAGAAGATTGTGAGTTTTCACTAAAAGTAGATGAAACTACGGGAAAAGAAGAACTAAATGTAAGAATTAAGTTTTTAGAATCTGAAATAGAAAAACAAAATTCATATATAATTAATTAGAAAGAAGGAAGGGTATATGAGAAGAAGAGAGCCTTTAGGAATTGAATTAGTAAGAAAAGGTATAGTTAAAAATATAGATATAGAAAATGCTTTAAAATATCAAAAAGAACATCCAAAGAAAAAATTGGGAGATATATTATATACTTTAAATGTATGTGAACCTACAGTTCTTATACAGGCTATTGGTGAAATAATAGGAGTTAAGGGTATGATGTTAACACCAGGTCAAGTTAAAGTTAAATTAGAAGATTATATAGCTGTAGATGTAGCTAAAAAAAATAAGGCAATACCATTTGAGAAACAAGATTCTAGAATGAAAGTTTGTTTTGCTGACGTTGCTAATATACGAGAAATAGAGAATATAAGATTATTATTATTAAATAAAGGTTTAGTAATGGAATCGTATGTAACATTTGAAAGTGAGATAGAAAAAGTATTTAAATCATTGGAAGGTAATATTAATGATAATACTTATGACACAAATGATACAGCAACTAATTTAATTGATACGATAATTAAAAAAGCTATGAGCAGAAGAGCTAGTGATATTCATATTGAGCCAATGGAAAAAGAATTAAGAGTTAGATATAGAATTGATGGACAACTTATACCTGCTGTAACAATAGACAAAGAAAAACAAGCTAATATAATAGGTAGGTTAAAAGCTATTTCAAATATGCACCATGAAAAACAAGAATCTCAAGATGGTAGAATATTACTATACGAAGACTATAATATACGTTCATCATCACAACCAAATTTATATGGTGAGAAATTTGTTTTAAGACTATTAAAAAAAGATTCAAATATTAAGAATATATTTGATTTAGGATTTCCAGGAACTAAAGAAGAGTTAATTAAAAGTATTAATAAAAGAAATTCTATGACAATAATAGCTGCTCCAACAGGAGAAGGTAAAACATCAACATTATATAGTATAATGGATTATTTAAATAGTCCAGAAATAAATATAACTACAATAGAAGATCCTGTTGAAATACGTATAAATGGATTAAATCAAATAGAAATAGATAATAAATCATCTTTTTCGAACTCTCTTAGAACAGTATTAAGACAAGATCCAGATATAGTACTTGTGGGAGAAATACGTGATAAAGAAACAGGTGAAATAGCAATACAAGCAGGACAAACAGGACATTATGTTTTATCAACTATTCATACTATTGATGCTGTAGAAGTTATAACTAGATTAAGAAAAACAGGACTTTCTGATTATGATATATCTAGTACACTTGCAACATCTATTTCACAAAGATTGGTAAGAACATTATGTAAGGAATGTAGGGAGCACAGAGAATTTACCGAAGAAGAATTACATGTAATCAACAGTTTGAGTGAAAAATATAATATCAAATATGATACATCAAAAGGAACATATACATCATGTGGTTGTGAAAAATGTAATCATACAGGGTATTATGGAAGAATGGGAATTTTTGAAGTGTTAGATATTACAGATGAAATAAAAGAAGATATTGTAGAAGGTAAATCAAGCATAGAAATAAGAAGAAAAGCATTAGAAGGTAAATACAAACCACTTGTTGTTGACGGAATACAAAAAGTTGTATTGGGTGAAACAACTTTAGAAGAATTAAACAGAAAATTACTATTTTTCTAAAAAATAAAATTAGGAGGGTATATGAATTTAGATAAATTACTAGATGAAATGATAGAAAGAGATGCATCTGATATACATTTGATATGTACTAATAAACCTATGCTAAGAATAGCAAGAGATTTAGTACCTATTAATGAAAGTAGAGAAATTACTATAGAAGATATGAATGAGTACTATGATGAATTGATAAAAGGTGATTTACAAAAAGATGAAATTTATCAAGAAACAAGAAAAATTGATATGTCATATATATACAAAGGTTTAAGATTTAGGGTTAATATATCATCTGCAGATGATGTACCAGTATGTACATTAAGACTTATAAAAAATGAGCTACCATCTTATGAAGAATTAGGAGTACCAGATATTGTTAGAAGATTAACATATCAAACACAAGGATTAATATTAGTAACAGGAAAAACAAATTCAGGTAAAAGTACTACATTAAATGCTTTAGTAAACTATATAAATGAAAATCAAAACAAAAAAATATTAACACTTGAAAGTCCAATAGAATTTAAACATCAATCAAAAAAATCTCTAATAGTGCAAAAGGAAATAGGAATAGGTAAAGATAGTTTGACTTTTAGTGATGGTACAAAAAATTCATTAAGAGAAGATTGTGATATATTGGTTATAGGGGAAATTAGAGATAAAGAAACGATGGAAGCAGCAATAGAAATGGCAGAGTCAGGACATTTAGTTATAGGTACTCTCCATACAAAGTCATGTGCTGAAACAATAGATAGAATGATAAACTTTTATGAAGTAAGAGATCAAGCTACAATCAAAAATTTATTATCATCATTATTAAAGTTAGTAATATCACAAAGATTATTAAAAGGAGTTGGGGGAAAATTAGTACTAATTCCAGAAGTTATGTTAGTAGACAATATTGTTGCAGGAATGATTAGAAAAGAAAAATTTAGTGTATCAGAAATAGAAGATGCTATTCAAAGCAATTCTGAAAAGGGAAGTATTGGTCTAATAAACTCTTTGGCTGATTTATTCGTTCAAAATAAAATAACATTAGAGCAAGCTAAGTCTCAAATCGAAGAAAAAAATGTAGAAGTATTGAATAGAATAATAATGCAGTTAAAAATAAAAAAATCATAAAATAAATGTGAAAGGAGAAAGACATGCCAACTTATATGTATAGAGCTATAACACGTTCAGGAGTAATAGTTAGAAATAGAGTTGAAATGAGTAGTAGACAAAAATTAGTCGAGAATCTAAAAAGTAATCAAATGATTCCTATTGATATAAAACAATTAGCATATACATCTAATTCAAAAGTAAAAAAACAGAAAAAAAATATTTCTGAAATACAAGACGTATTGAAAAACGCTAATACAACACAATTAGATAAAAAAAATAAAAAGCAATTAACAACAATAGAAAGAATTAATATATATTTAAGTTCAACTCAAAAAGTACCGCATAGAGATTTAGTAGTATTTACTCAACAATTCTATTTGTTGAAAAAAGCAAATTTTAATAATATACATGCTTTGAATACAGTAATTGAAGGTACAGAAAATCCAGCATTAAAAGGAATTCTACAAGATATATTAGCAGGTGTAGAATCTGGTGAATATATGTACTCAACAATGGAATATTACGAAGATATATTTCCACACATATATATAAACATGATAAAAGTTGGAGAGCTTTCAGGATCATTAACAACTTCATTAGAGCAAGCAGTTAGATATTTAGATGAATCAGAAGCATTAACAAGAAAGATTAGAGCAATTTTAATACCAAATATGATTCAATTTATTGCATTAATAATAATGTTAGTAGTAGGTACACTTTTTGCGATACCAGCAATACAAGATGTATTAGATCAAGTTGGAAGTGAAGAGACTTTACCAACAGTTACATTATGGTTTGCCGATGTAGTAGATATTATTATAGCTAATTGGTATATACCAACATTAATAGTATTGGGTATTGTAGCAATATTATTAATATATATTAGAACCCCAAGAGGAAAATATCAATTCCACTATTTTAAATATAGAATGCCTGTATTTGGAGATTTAATCTTTGCAATAGATTTTTCTAGACTTATGAAAGCTATGCTTTTAAATTTAAAAAATGGAATGAGAATTCAGGAATCAATAGAAGTTAGTAAAAATGTAGTTAGCAATTATGTTATGCTATCAATAGTAGAAACATCAATTAATAATATCCATAGTGGTACATCATGGGTAGACGCTTTTGAAAAATCAGGACTTACAAAACCTATGATGATTGAAATGCTTAATATAGGGATGCAAACAGACTTAACAGAAATGATGGAAAAATTAGTAGAATATATTGAAATAGATATTGACAATATAATGCAAAGAATAGTAAAAGTATTACCACAAATAGTATATTCAATAGTAGGAGCTGTACTGATATTTTTTGTAATAGTAGTGTTAGTACCAATATTACAAATTTATATGGGTAACTTCTTGTTCTCAGCATATGGTGTATAATAAATATATTAGATTTAAAAATAATATATATAAATAAAATATCAGAATCAAAGAACAGTTTAAGTTATACTTACTGTTCTTTACTGTTAACAATAAAATAATTAAAGTAAAAAAAAGTGAAAAAGTGAAATTAGTAAAACTAAGGAGTACAATTTTATGAAAATTGGAATTGATATAGGTGGAAGTCATACAGCAATAGCTGTTATAAACAATAATAATACAATAATAAGCAAACAACAAATTACATATAACAGTATTAAGTTTTTAGAAAAAACATCAAGTAATAAAAAAATAACAGATACAAATTTAATTAAGTTTATAGAAAAGTATATAATAGAAAAAGTAAATGAAATATCTAGTAAGTATGATATAGAAAAAATAGGAATAGCAGTTCCAGGAATAATAGATGGAAATATAATAGTTAAATCGCCTAATTTAAAAATAGAGAAATATAATCTTGTAGAAGCTTTAAGAAGTAAAATAAATATAAAAAAAGATTATCAAATAACATTAATAAATGATGCAAAAGCAGCAGCAATAGCAGAAAATGAAGTGGGATGTTTAAAAGAAAGTAATAGAAGTATATTTTTAACATTAGGAACAGGTATAGGTGGAGCAGTTATAATAAATAATAAACTATTAGATACAGGTAAATACCAAGGTGTAGAAGTAGGACATATGGTAATAGAAAAAGATGGAATAGAATGTAATTGTGGAAATAAAGGGTGTTTTGAAAAATATGCATCAATGAAAGTATTAAAAGAAAATTTAAGAGAGTATTTAATTAGAAAAAATATAGATAGTATGAAAGAAACAATTACTACCAAACAAAATAGTAAGAATAAAGAAGAGAAAAATGTAAAATATGACATATCAGAATTAAATAGTAGAAAATTACAAGAAATATTAGAGCAAAATGAGAAATATAGAAATGAAAAAAATATAAAATATGATAAAAATATAGAAAAGATAATAGAAGAATATATTCATAACTTATCAATAGGTATAGGAAATTTAGTAAATATATTTGAGCCAGAAAGAATAGGAATTGGTGGAAGTTTTTGTTATTTTGAAAATATATTATTAGAAAAATTAAGAAAAAATCTAAAAGAAGGAAGTTATATATTTAACAAACAAAACAAAATTGAAATTGTAATTGGAAAATTAGGAAACACAGCAGGAATAATAGGTTCAGCAATATAATGTTTAATAGAGGCCTGTCCCAAAAACGACACGAATGTCGCGTTGGGGACAGACCCCAATGCGACATTAATAAAAAAAATGAAAAATAAAGTAGGAGTATATATGTATTATATTTATATGATTAGGTGTATGAATAATTCTATTTATACAGGGATTACTAACGATTTAGAGAGAAGAATGGGAGAACATAAAGGTAAGTCCAAGAAGTGTGCTAAGTATACATTATTAAATACTTTTGACAAGTTGGAGAAAGTATGGTCTTGTGATGAAAGAAGAGATGCTTGTAAATTGGAATATCATATTAAAAAGTTATCTAAGAATGATAAAGAACATCTTATATTAACTGGAATACAAGATGTTTCTTATTTATATAATAAGGTTGATATTGATTTATACAAAAAATATATTTATTCAGTTGATTAAAACTTTATAAATATATTTTTTTATAATTTTAAATACTTTTTTATAACTCTATTTATTTGTCATTTCTTCTAATTTTAATAATTCTTCCCATTTAGAATCTATTTCTTTTTGGAATTCTTCAATCATCCATTCATTACCAGGTAAGAATAAATGTTTAAATCTTTTTTGTGGTTTTAAAAATTCTTCGATTGGTAATTTTTTAGCTGGTTTATATGAAATTTTATAAACTCCATTAACAACTTCATATAAAGGCCAGTAACAAGTATCTACAGCAAGTTTATTTATTTTCATTAAATCTTCTGTAGGATAACCCCAACCTCTAGGACAAGGAGCAAGAACATTTAAAAATGTAGCACCTTCTGTGTAGATAGCTTTTTCAGATTTTTCATATAAATCTTTAAAATTACCAGTAGCAATTGTTTGTGCCATATATGGAAGATTATGTCCAACCATAATTTTTGTTAGATCTTTTCTTGATTGCATTTTTCCTGGTATAACTTTTCCTGAAGGAGAAGTAGTTGTATCTGAAAATTTTGGAGTTGCTGATGATCTTTGAATACCAGTGTTCATATATGCACCATTATCATAACATACATATAGCATATCATGACCTCTTTCCATAGCACCAGATAAACTTTGTAGACCTATATCATAAGTTCCACCATCTCCACCAAATGAGATGAATTTAGTCGTATTTGATATTTTTCCTGTTCTTTTCATTGCATTATACGCAGCTTCTGCACCACTTAATGTAGCAGCAGCACATTCAAATGCTGTATGTATAAAAGAATCTTTCCATGCAGTATATGGATATATAAACGTAGAAACTTCCATACAACCAGTAGCGGCTGATACTACAGCATGATCACCTTCTTTTAAAGCTTTCATAATATGATTAGCAACAGGAGGTGCACCACAACCGGCACACATTCTATGTCCTGATGTAATTCTGTCCGGCTTAGTAGCCATTATTTCTTTTAAATTATATGCCATTATATTTCACCTTCCAATCTTAATCCAAAATATCTATATGGATTTTCTATTTTTCCATCATTTTTAACAATTTCAGCTAAATCTGTATATACTTTTTCAATATCAGTAGTTTTAGTATCTCTACCACCAATACCATAAACATAGTTTACACAAGCTACGTCTTTTTTATTTACATATAAACTACTTGTAATATCACTAAATAAAGCACCACCTGCAGCATTTAATGAATCTGCTTTATCTAATATGGCAACAGCTTTTAAATGAGATAAAGCTTCTGCGATTTCTTCAGAAGGGAATGGTCTAAATACACGAAGTTTTAAAAGACCAGCTTTTATTCCTTGTTTTCTTAAATTATCTATAACATATTTTGTAGTACCAGCTGTTGAGTTCATACAAACGATTGCAATTTCAGCATCTTCTAGCATATATTTTTCGAATAATTCATATTTTCTTCCTGTTAAAGTTTCAAACTCTTTAGAAACATCTAAAATAACTTGTTTAGCATTTTTCATAGCTATAGCTTGTTGAGTTTTATGTTCAAATAAGTATGGTTGAACATCTAAAGGTCCTACAGAAATAGGTTCTTTTTCATTTAATAAGTAATGTTCAGGATTATATGTTCCTACAAATTCTTTTACTTTATCATCTTCTAATAATTCAATATTTTCAATTGAGTGAGAAGTTATGAAACCATCTTGGCATACCATAACTGGTAATTTTACATCTTTGTGTTCACCAATCCTATTTGCCATAAGTAGGTTATCATAAGCTTCTTGATTATCTTCTGAAAACAGCATTATCCAACCAGAATCTCTTGCACCCATTGCATCTGAATGATCATTGTGTATATTTAAAGGTCCTGATACAGCTCTATTTACAAGTGATAAAACTATTGGAAGTCTTAAACTTGAAGCTATATATATCATTTCCCACATTAATGATAAACCATTAGCAGAAGTAGCAGTCATTGCTCTACCGCCAGCAGCTTGAGCTCCTATACAAGCAGACATAGCACTATGTTCACTTTCAACAGCAACAAATTCTGTATCAACAGTTCCGTTTGCTACGAAAGTTGAAAAGTATTGAGGTATTTCTGTAGATGGTGTAATAGGGAAGGCAGCAACTACATCTGGATTTATTTGTTTCATCGCTATAGCAGCAGCTTCATTTCCACTTAATCTTTCTCTAATTCCCATTTTGTTCACCCTCCTTTTTCATTTCTATTGCTCCAAAAGGACATACTTGAGCACAAACTCCACATCCTTTACAATAATCAAAATTAAAATCTGCTCTTTTTCCATCTTTTTCAACAGGTATTGAATTATCTGGGCAAACTGGGTAGCAGATACCACAGTGTTTACATTTTTCTTCTATAAACACAGGTACTAAACTTCTCCAATCTCCAGTTTTAAAGTCCATCGCATTACCAGCTGTATATATATCACCACCTGGTGTCATTTGTTCCATTGGTGTGTTAGGATTTATATTTGTCATATCTTTTTAACCTCCTTTAAAGCTATTTCTAAAGCTTTCATATTACCATCAATTACTTCTGGTTTTTTAGCAAATTTATGTTTAAAAGATGTTTTCATATCATCTAATAAATCTTCATCTGCCATAATTCCACTTACTTTAACTACTGAAGCAAGCATTGGTGTATTAGGGAAATATTTTCCTAAAGCTTCTATTGATACTTTTTTAGCATCAATAACATAGACATTACCTTTGTATCCTTTTAAAACACTTTTTAAATATTCTTCTGTTTTTGTCGTATTAATAATTATTGCTCCTGTTTCTTTTAGTCCTGATGTAACATCAACTGTTTCTAATAGTGTATCATCAACAACAACAACATAGTCAGGTTCATATATATTACTATGAACAGTTATTGGATTTACACTAACTCTATTGTATGCAGTAATTGGAGCACCCATTCTTTCAGGTCCATATTCTGGAAATCCTTGTATATATTTTCCAGTATTAAATGCAGCATCAGCTAGTAGTAAAGAAGCTGTTTTAGCACCTTGACCACCTCTACCATGCCATCTAATTTCAATTAAATCTTTCATTTTAAACCTCCTTATTTAGTTACGAAATAAGTATATGACTTATTATAAATAATGTCAATAGAAATAATATAAAACTGACTAATAAATAAAGAGAAAAAATTAGTGTTTTTTTGTATAAAATAAATTAAATGTTGACACTATAAAATATTAGGGTATAATATAAATATACAAAAAGAAAAAGAGGTACAAAATGGAAGATATTAATATTAAAGAATTAGATGAATTTTTACAAAAAAGTGAAAAATCAAACTTTATGCAATCACCAAATTGGGCAAATGTTAAAAATGATTGGAAAAAAGAATATATAATAGTTAGAGATAAAGAAAACAAAATAAAAGGAGCAATGATAGTTCTCCTAAGGAAAATACCAATGGTAAATAGATATATAATGTATGCACCAAGGGGATTTACTTGTGATATTTATGATAAAGAAACAATAAAAGAATTAACAGAAAAAGCAAAGGAAGTTGCTAAAAAATATAAAGCAGTTATATTCCGACTAGACCCAGATATATTGCAAGAAGATGAAAAGTTTAAAGAAATAGCAAAAGAATTAGGATATAAGAAAAAAAGCAATATAAAAGATATTACAGATGTAATTCAACCTAAATATGTTTTTAGATTGGATTTAAAGAATAAGACAGAAGAAGAAGTTATAAAGTCATTTGAATCTAAAACTAGATATAATGCTAGACTAGCAGCAAAAAAAGGTATAAAAATAGAATCAGGAACTAGAGATGATTTGAAAATATTTTATGATATAATGAAAGAAACAGGTAAAAGAGATAACTTTTTTATTAGACCACTTGAATATTTTGAAAAAATATATGATGAGATGGGACAAGATAATGTAAAATTATTAATTTCAAGTTATGAAGGAGAATATCTATCAGCAATATTTTTGATAAAATATGGAAACAAGGTATGGTTCTTATATGGTGGAAGTACAACAAAACATAGGAATTTAATGCCAAACCACTCAATACAGTGGGAAGGTATAAAATGGGCAATTCAAAACAAATGTGATTGGTATGATTTTAGAGGAGTATCTGGATTCAAAGATGAAAAAGATCCACAACATGGAGTATATAGATTCAAAAAAGGATTTAATCCGGTATTTATGGAATTTATTGATGAAATGTATATTGTATATAGACCAATTACTAATATGTTCTTTAATATAGCACAAAAATTCAGAAAAAAAGTTAAATAAAATATGAAGGAAAAAACATGAGAAAATATGAAGAAGATTTAAAAACTAAAAGAAAAAGAATAATAGTATATATATTAATAATACTAATATGTATAATTTCAGTATTTGTAGGATTTTACATACAATTCTATGCAAGAATAGATATTGGAAAAGTAATAGGTACAAGTGAAAGTATATATGGAAATAAGACAGAAGAACAAGTTTTAGAATTAGAATCAAATTTCACGGATATATTTGATAATAATGTAAAAAATGTTTCAGAGCAAAATAATGAAAAGAGGAAAGATACAAATAAAAGCATAGTATATTCAGCATATAATAATAAAGAAGAATTAAGTGGAAAATACAATATTAATTTAAATATACCGCAAATAAATATAGATAGTGAAATTATTACAAAATATAACCAAGAAATAAAAGATGTATTCTATGGGAAAGTTGAAGATATATTAGGAAATAAAGAAGAAAATCAAAATGTAGTTTATACAGTTAGTTATGTTGCAGAGATACATGAAGATATATTATCATTAATGATAATGTCGAATTTAAAAGAAGGTACTAATCCACAAAGAGTTATAATTGAAACATACAATTATGATTTAAGAAATAATAAAGAAATAACATTAGAAGAGTTATTAGGAATAGAAAGGTTAGATAAAAAGGATGTTCAAGAAAAAATAAATGCAGAAGTGGAAGAAAAACAGAAAAAATCTGATGACCTGAATTCATTAGGGTATGAAACATTTAATAGAGATATAGATAGTGATATGTATTTAATTGAAAATAATGAATATTTTTATTTAACTAATAATGAAATATATATTATATACCCTTATGGTAACGAAACTTTTACAAGTGAAATTGATATGATAATATTATAAAACTAAAATAAATAGATGAAAGTCTATTTATTTTAGTTTTATATATGATTAAATATGTAGATTATAATAAAATACTCTCTATAATTATATTATAGAGAGTTGAAAATAAAAGGGGATGTTTTTTTATTAAAGTCAGTTGTTATCTGACTATGTTTAAATTATAACAACTATTTTTGTCCATTGTGTGAACAAAAAGTGAAAAACATAAGATTTATAAAACTAAGGTTGTTCACCTAATTTAACAGTTAAGTCTTTTTCTTGACCATCACGATTAACTTTTAGAGTCATTTCATCACCAATCTGCATTGAATTTTTTATTTCATTTAATTCGTCCATTGTAGTTATAGGTGTACCATTTGCACCAATTATTACATCGCCTATTTTTAATCCTGCTTTTTCAGCAGCTGAAAATTCTTCAATAGATCTAACGTAAATACCAACAACTAAATTATTTGCTTGTGCAGTTTCTTCATCTAAATCCATACCTGTAATTCCAATATAAGGTCTTTTAACTTTGCTATATTCAATTAATTGAGAAACTATATCTGTAGTAGAATTTATAGGAATTGCAAAACCAATACCTTCAATATCGCTTCCAGAAAGTTTAAGAGTGTTAACACCAATAACTTGACCTTGACTATTAACTAAAGCACCACCGCTATTACCAGAATTTATAGCTGCATCGGTTTGGATTAAGTTAAATGTTTGCCCATTTTCATCAGTTACTTCTCTATTTAAAGCACTAATTGAACCTGTTGTAACAGTAGTGCCCAAACCAAGTGGATTCCCTACTGCCATAGCAAATTCACCAACCTTAAGAGTGTCGGAATCTGCAAATTCTGCAGGTGTTAATCCTGTTTTATCAACTTTAATAACAGCTAAATCAGTTTGTTCATCTTTACCAATAATTGTTGCCGGATACTTAGTTTCATCACCAAATAAAGTTACAGTTACATTTGTAGCATCAGATACTTCATAATATGAATCTGCAGATGATGTTGAAACTATATGGTTATTTGTTAAAATGTATCCATCTTCACTAATAATAATTCCTGAACCTGTTGCAGTACCAGTCGAATTCTGAGTTGTTCCAAAAATTGATACAGGAGAGCTAACATTATACTCTACTTGAATCCCTACAATAGATGGTAAAACTTTATTAGCTGCATAAACAGACGTATCAGAAAAGTCAGATAAAGATACTTGAGATACATATCCAGAAGAAGGAGACGTATTTGACTCTGTTGAAGAAGTGGTATTTTCAGTACCCAATAAAGAATTTCTAATTTGTGGAACACCAAAGATAGTGCCTATTACAAGTGTTGCTCCCAAAGCACCACTAATTAATGGTAAAATAAATCCTTTTGATACAGAAGAACTTGATTTACTATTATATGTTTTTTGGTAAGATACATTATTAGGCGATACTTTAAAATTAGAATTACCTGTATTATTTGAATTTTGAATATTTTCATTAGTATTTAAATTTTCATTTTTTTGATTATTATCATTATTTGATTCCATGATTACCTCCAAATTTTATTTAATATATATATATCATATAATAAACAATAATTGTGAATATAATGTGAAAAAAATAAGTTTTTTTTGTATATATTTAAAAATATTATTGAAAATAACAATATATATATATATAATATTAATAATAAATAGAAATTAAAATAAAAGGGGTACAAAGGAATGAAGAAAGATATGATTAGAAAAGAAAAAGGAGTAACACTAATTTCATTAGTAGTTATAATAGTGGTGCTATTAATTATAGCAGGAATAACAGTTAATATGGGATTAGAAAGTATAAAAAGGGCGGAATTAGATGAATTAAGAACTAATATGTTATTAATAGAAGCAAAAGGAAGGCAATTAGTAGAAGAAGCTAATTTTAAAGTGGGGATAATTTCAGATCCACCAACAGAAGAGCAAAATCAAAAGATATCAGAAGTTAGGCAAGAAGTATATATTACAAATGCTAAATTAGCGTTGAACTTATCAGATGATGGTAGTTCAGCTAAAGTCAAAGTTCCTAATATTAGTGATGATATATCTAAAACTTTGTATATTGTAACTGAAGAAGCTAAAGAATTATGGGGATTACAACAAATTAATATGAGGGAAAATGAAGAATATTTAATAGGACTTGACGAGAAAAATATGGTAGTTGAAGTATATAATACAAAAGGATTTGATGGTATATATAAATTATCTGATCTTAGAAATTTAGAAGTATAAAAGAGGCAGTAAATGAAAGAAAAAGAATTTGAAAGATTAGTTAAAATTAAAGAAATTGAAAAAAAGAAATATGAAGAAGGATATGAAAGAATATTAGGAATTGATGAAGCAGGAAGAGGTCCACTTGCTGGTCCAGTTGTAGTAGCCGGAGTCATAATGCCACAAGAGTCTATGATTGAAGGAATAAATGATTCTAAAAAAGTATCAGAGAAAAAAAGAGAAAAATTATATGATTTAATTATAGAAGAAGCAATATCATACGAAGTCGCAGTTATCGGACAAGATATAATTGATGAAATAAATATCTTAAATGCTACAAAATTAGGAGTAAAAAAAGTAGTTGAAGGATTAAAAACAAAACCGGATTTAATATTAGTTGATGCATTAACAGGCATTGATACAAAAGGAATAAGATATGAGCCTATTATAAAAGGTGACACGAAATGTTACAACATTGCAGCTGCATCAATACTGGCTAAAGTTGTAAGAGATAGAATAATTAGAGAGTGGGATGAAATATATCCACAATATGGTTTTGCTAGTCATAAAGGATATGGAACAGCTAAACATATACAAGCAATTAAAGAAATAGGTTTGTGTCCTATACATAGAAAAAGTTTCACGAAAAAATTTGTTTAAAAAAGAGAGACAATTTTAAGAATGGAAAGTTATTGAAATACTATAAAATTCATTGAAATAAAAAATATATATGAT
>CAYJGL010000004.1:0-54475 GCA_964369695.1 uncultured Clostridium sp. | reverse complement strand
TTAAATCAAACTCCAAATATTCATCAATATAAAACGTTTTTTTCTTATATAAAAGTTCTCTTACTCCAAAAAAATCTTCCTTCGATTCTCTAAAACTTTCAAGCACAAATCCATTTTCTAGCAATCTTTTATGGGAATCTAACTCCTTTATTTCTTCTATTTCCATTTAAAACACTTTTTCTCCTTTCTTTTAATATATTTATATATTAACATACCATTTTTCTAAAGTCAATCATTTTTATAAAGAAATTTTATATTTTTCTATATAAAATTAATATTTACTAATAAATAAAAAACTTTCCATAAAAACTTACACTACTTGCACTAAGACGATTTTTTACCTTTTTACTATAAAGAAATTTTATATTTTTTATAGAGTTAGGTTACATAATAAAAATAAAATAAACAAATGTTTCATTCATTTTAAAATTTTGTTTACTACATAGTTATATTTTTATATATAAGTAAATAGGTAGTACGTAGTACTTTAAAGTATTTGCAACTTTTTTCTCGATTTTTTTTTGCACTAGCTTACACTAAAAAAAGGCGTTTTTGCACTAAGCTTGCACTAAAAATTTCCTTATTTATATATATATACATCGTTTTTAGTGTACTTAGTGTATGTTTTTGCCTATTAATTAATATAAAAATATTTTATTCTTTTTTTTCCTATATAGATATAGAAAAGATACACTAAATGCACTAAACTGAAAAAAAAAGCTTGAAACCCTTCTGCCACAACGGTTCTGTCTAGTGCAATTTTTAGTGTATCTAGTGCAAAACCGTTTTTACGAACACCCTTAGCCTTACAGCCACAATGGTTCTGTCTAGTGCATGTTCGCTTTCTTTACATAATAACATTTGTACCTTTCTCTTTTTTACTCTTTCTTACTTTATCTTTCTTCTCTTCCTTTCTTAGATATTTACTCTCTCTATTTTTCTTTTTTTTCTTTTCAATTAAAACCATATTTATTTCCTTTTTCTTTCTTCTCTATTTTTCATATTCTATTTTTTTATTTCTGATTTTTCTCTCCCCTCTTTTTTTATAATCACAAAAAAAATATTATATATAAAAATATAAAATTGGATCACAATATAAAAATCAAAAACTCCACCACAAATTAAATTTGAAATTTTAAAATCACTATCCTAATATTTTATCTTTTTTACCTTCTAAAAAAAAATTGGAAAATTTTTATTTTCCCTTGACTTTTTATTTTTTATTTCGTATAATGGTCTTAACATTTTACAGGAGGGAATTTTATGATTAAAGGTTCAAGAAAACGTATTCCACATAAAGAGTTTTCTGATGACGATAAAAATTATTTTGAAAATCATTTTTCCGCTCTTACAAATATTCCACCACTTGAAGTTAATAATGAATATCTTGACCTTCCACAAGTTAAAGGTATACAAGCTTCTACTAGCTTTACTTTACATACTTTCACTAAATACTCTCTTAATTGTGATAACTCTATTCCAGAAGTTCTTGCTAATAACATCGCTAACTATTTTCAAGACTGTACTCAAACTGGGTTTCCTCCAGTTCTTGAATGCATAGCTTCTATGATTGGATGTAAAACAGCTACATTGACTACTATGACTAATCCTAATAATCCTATTCATGCTATTGTTATGAGGGCAAAAGAGATTATTCATCAAAACGATATACAGCTTGCTATGACTGGAGTTATGTTAAGTTCGCTGTATCAATTCCGCTCGAGTTCGCTGCAAGGTTTGCATAAGAATGTCAATATAACGCAAAATTTGACATTAGGAGACGAAAATGGTTCAGAGACTTTAAAATCGATTGTAGGGGCAATAGAACTCGATGATGATGATTATATAGAAATAGATTAAAGAACATTTGTTCACTTTTTACATTAAATTGTAAAGAGTGTTTTTTTTATTTGGTTTAGCGACTTTCAGGTAAAATGGTTGGCGACTTTCAATGATTTTGGCACAGCGACTTTCAGACATTTTCAGGTTGAAACCGCTTCTATGAGTAAAGCAAAACAATAAAGACGTAAAGGTAATTGGAATTAATTATGTTGATTGCGTAAAAGACTAATTTTGCGCAATGTTTCAAAACTATAAAATGAACAAATAAGAATTGCATTAGTCTTATTCGCGTTAAAATAGATTTCTAGGTTGTTTTATGTTTCAATAATATAAGTATATTCCTAAAATATAAATGTCTTTAAAATGGATTTTAATAAATATTCTGACATTATATAAAAAAGCACAAAAAAAAGAAGCTTATTTGCTTCTCATAATACCACCAAATAGCATGAATATTAGGAATAAAGGGAAACAGAATATCGCAAGTAATATCATTGTTGTTTTATTTATTGAATCTATCTTATTCATATCTTTTTGGTATTGTGTTTCTTGCTGCTGAATTGCTAGTTGTTTGATATATTCTTGTTGTTGTTGGTATGGTTCAAAATGTTTTTTATATTCCGCTTCTAGTTTTTTTATTTGTTTGAAATATATATCATTGAAATATATTTCTAATTCTCTTTTATATGGTATTTTTGTACCATATATATCTTCTTGTTGTATTTCTAAGAAGAAACATTGTAACATCAATTCTTTGGTCTTGATGTTGTAAAGTAAATAGTAGTATTCAAAACCTTCGTTTTTAATTGTTTCTTTTACTTTGCTATTGATAAATATAATTAGATCTTGTTTATATCTAGTTATATTTGCTTTTTGTGTATCTGCCTTCATTCGCTGCATTGCTTGCTCATGGCGATATATTTTTAATTCTTCTTTTTCTTGGTCAATAGACCTGTTTAAGTTTTCAATACTTCTTACTAATCCCATTCTTTTCACTCCTTATATTTAAAAGCGGACTTGATCCGCTTATTTATTTTTTAAAATGTGTATGATGGTTCTAAATCATCAAACATGAAAATTAATTCTTTTATTTCTTTTCTGGTTGTTTTATTGTAAATATTTGGTTTATAATTCCAAATATGTAATTGATTTTTAATGTTTGGTTTGGTTTGGTAGGGAAGTGTATAAAGCCCCATTGTTTCCAAATTTATCCATAATGATGAAATTATATTTTTTTCTAAATCATTATTTATATTTTTTAATACTTTATTTATATTTTTTAATTTTTTCATCTTATATCTCCTTATTAAATTTAATAAACTTTTTTATAACCATTTTCAGTTATTAAGTCGTTATCTTCATTTGCTTCATATTGTAAAATATCCTTATACATTTTACAATTTTTTTCTTTTTTTAACTCTCTCGCTTTTTTTAGTGTGTCTAATATTTCAAATTCTTGGCAATTTATTTCTGCCCAATCTTGTTCATTTGTTACTATATATTTATATTTTTTCATAATTATTCCCCCGTTTCTAACATCTCTAAGATGTTATATATTATTAATCTATCTTCTTCCGCTTGTTCAAAAGCGGTATCATTGTTATAGTTATTTTGTAGTCTTTTGCATAAGCTATCTAGCTCATGCTTGTTGTTTTTTAAATATTCTATTATATCCATCTTTATTCCTTCTTTCTTTTTTAATAACTGAAAAGATTTGAACTTCTTGCAACAAATCCGTATAATGTCCCGGTTATTTCTCCTTGTAATAAGTACCCTGTTACTCCATAAGTTCCGCTGCAATATGCTATTTTTTTCATATATTCATTATATTTAATTTCCGCTTCTTTTTGATCCATTCCTGATATATCTATTTTTGCAAGTCCTTTTATTTGTTTTTGTGTTAATTTTTCCATATTCCCTACTTTCTCCGCTTATAGCGGTTAGCTATTAAGTCGCTACCTTATTTTTTATTTAATCTTAATATTGAGCTTTTTCTACTTTATCTCATAACACCATTACCAATATTAAGATCTTGAGTACTTCCTTTTGTTAAATATATATTATCATATTTAAATGATATTGTCAAGTATTATTTAGTATTTTGTTAAATTATTTTAGTATGTTGTACCACATAATAGCATTGCATAACCTAATGCTATTATACCAATATTGAATATTGTAAATATAGTTGCTTTACCTATTAATATAAATATCTTTTCTTCTTTTGTTAATCTGTTTTTTCTTTTCATTTGTGATCTCCTTTCTCTCTTTATCTATATATATAATACCATATTATTACAGTATTGTCAAGTATTATTTAGTATTTTATTAAATTATTTTAAAGTTTTTTTATATTGTTTTATATTGTATAGGATCCGTTTTTTATGTTGGTAGTAGTACCCTACCAGACCCCTATTTTGGGCAAGACCCCCCGGTCGCGTTAGTCACCCCCACAAGTAAAAAATAAAAAGCTTGACATATTGACACCACTTTGTTATAGTAATACTAGGAGGTAGAAAAAAGATGAAAATATATATAATGAATGAGAGAGAGATAGTAGAGTATAGGGGAAGAATTGTATTAGATAGGGAAAGGATACTGATGATAAATAGGGAAGAAGTAGTAGAGATTTATAAGGGAGAGAGAGCTAAGATTTTAGTAGACATGGTGAAATATGTGTTAAAAAGGATGTTAAATGGGGGTGGAGATAGTTTTTATTTGGACATAGAGGAGATGTTAGAGAATATTGAAGAAGGAGAATGTAAAAAGGAGAAGGAAGATGAAGGTAAATAAGGTAAGGTTCACATTAAGGATAAGTAAGGAATTAATTGAGAGAATGGAGGAGGAGTGTAGGAGAAGGAAGATATTAGAAAATGGTATAAGTGTAAACAAGATAATAGAGGAGAGAATAAGAAGGAGTTATAGAGATGGGGAATAGAGAGGACAAAGATAGAATAAGGAAAGCAATAGAGTTATCAAAAAAGGAGATAACAAGGGTAAAGAATAAGAATTTATTAAGAAAATATTGTGAAGCAGAGGAGAACGAGAGTAAAGTAGAGCGAGTGAGATATAATGAGGAGAGAAGGGAGTTAGAGAAGAGTGAGAGTATAAGAGAAGCGGAGGAAGTAATAGAGTTAATAAAAAGGGTAGTAGTAGAAGAGGGAGAAGAAGAAGTAAGAGCAGAGATGATAGAGATAATGAAGGACAACTATTATTATTTAGGGAGATATTTATTTAGTTATTATTTAGTAGCGATAGAATTTGGAATAGAAGTAGGGAAGCAATTTTTGGGGCCTAGGACGAGTGTATTAATGCCAATAGCGAGGAAGTTAGAGAGATTTTATTATAAGAAGAGGGGAGTAATGACGTTAAGCATGCCACAAGGGACACGGGAAAACCGAGCTAAGTAAGCGTTTCATGAGTTTTTGTGTAGGGAAGGAGCCAGATTTACCAAATATGATGGTAAGTTATAGTGCAGCAATAGCGAAAGACAAGTTTTATAATGGAATAATGAGTATAATAGAAGATGAGTATGGAAATTATCAAAAGATATTTCCAAAACTAAAGAATGTGTTAAAGAGTGCAGAGAATATGACATTAGATTATAGGGATGATGAGAGAAACAATCCGCATAGTGAGTATACATTGTATTGTTGTGGATTTGATGGTGGTATAACAGGAAGAACAAGGGCGCATAATATATTATACATAGACGATTTAATAAAAAACATGGAAGAAGCGGCGAATAGAGACATAATGGATAAGAAATGGGAAGAGTTTACGGCGACATTAAAGAAACGTATGCAAGGTAATTGTAGGATGTTAGTAGTAGGAACAGTATTTAGTATAAATGATCCATTAAGTAGGATAATAGATTATTATAAAGAGATAGCACCTGATAGGATAGAAGTAATAAAAGTACCGGGTCTAAATGAGAACAACGAAAGTAATTTTAATTACAAGTTTGGTTATGCATTGACAACGGAGATGTTAATGGAAGATAAGGATTTAATGGATCCAGTAAGTTTTGAATGTTTAATCCAGCAAAATCCAATAGAGAGATTAGGAATATTATTTGAAGAAGATGATTTAAGAAGATATGATGTAATACCTGAGAATGGATTTGAGAGAAATGTAGCAGCGGTGGACGTAGCATGGGGTGGTGGAGATAGTTTATCAATGCCAATAGTAAGTGAATATGCAGATGGAGATGTATATTTAATAGATGTAGTACATAATAAAGGTGTAAAAGAAGAGACAATACCATTAGTAGTAAATAAGATAATAGAGCATAATATAACAAGGGTACATTTTGAAGCGAACAATGGTGGAGACATGTATGCAGAGAAGGTAATATCAGAGTTAAAGAAAAGGGGATATAAAATAAATATAACATGGAGTAAAGTACCTAGTAACAAGAGTAAGGCAGATAGAATAAATGCAGCATATTCAGCAATAATGGGAAAAGATGAAAGTGATTATAGATTATGGATAAAAAGAAAAGATGCAATAGGAAGAAAAGGTGAATACAGGGAGTTTATAGATGAAGTATGTAGATATAATCAGACGAAGAAAATGTTAGGAAAACAGCATGATGATGCGCCAGATAGTTTAGCAAGTTTATTTACAAATGTATTAGAAGTAAGTAGAAAAGGTAAAGCGAGAAGTAAGTATAGTAGGACTCAGTTAGGTATCTAAAAAAGTTTAAAAAAAGTATTGACAACAGAGTAAATATTGTTATATAATAGCTTTAAATAAGAGAGGTATACGTATGAAGATAAATATAATATGCCCAGAATGCGGAAAAATTTTATGCAAGAGAGATAGAGATGGGATGGTAAATGGAATCTATTTATATTGCAAGAAATGTCGAAAAGAAATATATATAAGAAAAGAAGAGCCTATGAGCCGTAGCTATTAATAGTTAGGGTTTTTTTATTACGAAAAAAGAGGTGAATATTTTTGGGATTAAAGAACAGGGGAAGAAAAATAATATATAGCAACATAGAAGAAATAGACGTTGCAAATATAGTGGATATATTGAAAGAAGCATTAAGTGTACATTTTGAGAATGTAAAGGATATGACGTATTTATTAAACTATGTAAAAGGTGAACAGGACATATTAAAAAGGTCAGCTCCTAGTACAAGTTCAATAAATAACAAAGTAGTATTAAATTATGCATATTCAAGTATAAGAGATATATTAGGTTATACTTTTGGGAAGCCTATTGAAGTAATACTAAGAAGTGGGAACTATAAGAAGGATTTAAAAGAAATAGTAGACATATTGGAATATGAAAACAGTGACACAGTAGATAATGAAGTAGCTACATATTCGGCGATATGTGGTGTAGGTTATTTTTGTACACTACCTTCACCAGACATAACAGAAGACAGTACACCAGATATACCAATAACACTAACAGCATTAGATCCTAGGAATACGTTTGTAGTAAATTCAAGACAAGTAGGGAATAGAGTTTTATTGAGTTGTACATATTGGAAAGATGACGAATATACTTATTATACAGTATATACAAGAGATTCTATATATTCAATAAAAAGCAAAGGTGCCTATGCAATAAATGAAAATGGCATAACTATAGAAGAGAAAAAAAATGAATTAGGAATGAATCCAATACAAATTGTAAAAAACAATTTATTCTTAATGGGAGATTTTGAAATAGCAATAGAAGTATTAGATGCAGTAAACATGATAGCATCAGACAGTGTAAATGATGTAGAAAATGTAATAAAATCATTATTAGTATTAATAAATGCAGAATTAGATGATGATTCTATAGATGGAGCTAAGAAAAATAGGATATTAGAGCTTATGGGAGCGCCGGGAAGTAATGTAGATGCAAAATTCTTATATCAACAACTAGATAGTACAGGAATAAATGATTTAAGAGAGTATCTTGAAGAAGCATTTAAAGTAATAATAGGAATACCAGACAGAAAAACACGTGGCGGAGGCGGTGGAGACACTGGAGACGCAGTTAAGTTAAGAGATGGATGGGCAGATATAGAAATAGTAGCAAGAAATAAAGAAAAATACTTTAAAATTGCTAAAAGAGAGCAATTATCTGTAGTAATAAAAGTATTAAAATCATTAAATTTAATAAAAGATGGAATAAAATTAATGAATTTAGATATTAAATTTAGTAGAAACAAAAATGACAACTTACAAACAAAAGCACAATCTTTTGCAACATTACATGGAACAAAAACAATAGATCCAGTAGATGCATTAGAAATGTGTGAATTAACAACAGATACAACAGAAGTAATAGCAAGAGGAACAAAATACTGGAAAGAGCAAAATAAAGTAGAAGAAAATAAGGTTTCTAATGAAGAAATAATTAAAGAAGAAGTAGTAAATGAAGATGAATAGAAATATTTATCTTCTGTATATACATTTTTGGTGTAATGGTAGCACAATAGTCTCCAAAACTATTTGTAGAGGTTCGAATCCTTTAAAATGTGCCAATTGCCAGTTCTACAATGGCTATATTTGTAGATAGATCTTGCTCAGAGAAGAGCTATAATCACGATTGAAGGAAAGGAAAGATAATATGGATGAAATATTAAAAGGAATTATGGGTGATTCATATCAAGAAGGAATGACAGCAGAAGGAGTTAATGAATTTTTTAAAAATCAAGTGCTAGGAAGTGGAGAGTATGTAAACAAAGGAAACCATGAAGCAGCGCTAAAAAAAGTTCAATCTGAATTAAAGGTTGCTAAAGACAGCTTGAAAGGTAAGTCTACAGCAGAGGAATTAAGTCAACAAGAAAAGGAAGGGTTAGAACAAAGAATAAAAGAATTGAATGACGAATTATTGCAAGGTAAAATTACAACAAACAGAGCATCAGCAGAAGGTAAATTAGCAAAAGCTAAAGCTTTACTAGGTGACAATGTTAAGGATGTAGAATTTTCAAAATTTATTCAAAATATTTCAACAGAAGATCAAGTTAAGACAGGTGAAGTATCAGGTTATGTAGCAAGTTTATTGGAAAAAGCATACGAAAAAGGAAAATCAGATGCAGGAAAAAATTCATTAGGACAAATGGGAAAAATCACAGTAGGTTCTGATGAAAAAGTGACAGCAGATGTGCAATTTGCAAAAAACTTAGCAGAAAGCCAAAAAACTACAACAAATACAAGTAGTTATTTTAAATAAAATTTAGGAGGTATAAAACATGGCAAACATGGTTAAAACAGAAACATACGGAAACAGAAAAAATATAATGTTATCAGATATATCAACAGTAGCATTTGGTGTACAAGTTGGTAATGCAGGTATAACAGCAGACGCAAACGGAAGAAAAATAATATATGCAGGTACACCATTAAAAGGTGATATAGAAAAAAGAGATACAGCATTTGTAGTATCATCAGATGGAACAGGTTTAAAAGGAATATTATTGCATGATGTAGATGTAACAGAAGGTGATGCAAATGGTTCATTAGTAATATTTGGATTTGTTGATTTAAATAAATTAGATGCAAAAGCAATGACTTATGTAACAGCAGCAGCAAAAACAACATTAGATGGAAAGATTACATTTTTAAAAGGTGTATAAGAAGGGGAGGAAATAAAAAATGGAAAATACAATATTTGATTATTTTACAGCGCAAGCTATGGCAGTATTTTATAATACAATATTAAATAGCAAAAATACAGAACCATATTTAGGGGAAGAATTATTCCCAAATAGAAAACAACAAGGTATGGAATTAAAATACGTAAAAGGTAGCAAAGGGTTACCAAAAGTATTAGCTCTATCAGCATTTGATGTTAAATCTATCAAAAGAGATAGACGTGGATTCGAAAAAGTTAAAACAGAAATGCCGTTCTTTAAAGAATCAATGACTGTAGATGAAACTTTAAGACAAGATCTATTAAGAGTTCAAAATAATGAAAATGCAGTACAAGAATTAATGAGAGATATATTTAATGATCAACTTACATTATTACAAGGTGCTAGTGTAGCAAGAGAAAGAATGAGAATGCAATTATTATCTACAGGAACAATAGTAATGGGTGTAAATGGTCAATCTTATAGTTATGACTATGAATTAGATGCAGACCAAAAATATACAGCATCTAAATTATGGAGTGCAGCAGATAGTGATCCAATAGCTGATATCCAAGCTATGCAACAAGTACAAGTAGATAAAGGTAAAGCAAAACCTACAAGAGCGATAGTATCACAAGCAGTAATGACAGCATTAATGAAAAACAGTTCAATTAGAGAACAATTATCAGCAGGAATGGCTGTTAAATTAACTTTAAAAGAATCAGATGTAAGAACTTACATATTAGACGTAACAGGAGTAACATTAGCAGTATATGATAAATCTTATAGAGATGAAGAAGACGTAGTACAAAAATATTTCCCAACAGATTTATTTGTATTAATACCAGAAGGAAACTTAGGTGAAACAATGTTCGGTACAACACCAGAAGAAGCTGATTTAAGGGGTGGAGTAAATGCGGAAGTATCAATAGTAGATACAGGTGTAGCAATAACAGTTTTTAATACAGTAAATCCTGTATCAAGAGAAATGATAGTATCGCAAGTAGTAATGCCTTCATTTACAGCATCAGATGAAATAGTTATAGGAACTGTACTATAAAAAAGGAGAATGATTATGATAAAAATAAAAAAAGGTTCAAATGAATTAACAGTATCACCATCTACTTATGCAACTATGTTTAAAAGATTAGGATATGAAATTGTTAATGAAAATAAGAAAGCAACATCAAAATCTCCAGAAAAAGCAAAAAAGGAAGAGTCTGTTAAAGAAGAAAAAATAGAAATAGATTCTAATAAAGATGATATACTTGATATCGATAGTATGTTAAAAAAAGCTACTAAGTAAGGGGGTTAAAACATGGTTTATATTATAAATGGAAAACCTTACATATTAGTTTCAAATTATTACAAGGAAGTAAAAGTGGGATATTTTAAAAATCAATATGATGTAAAAATTGTAAAAGATAGTGAAAGAATTTATAAAAATACAATATCTGAAAAAGATATTGGTCAAGTAACACTAGAAGATTTTTATAATAGTAAAAACAAAATATCAGATATCATAAAAAAATAAAGGTGGTGTGGATTATGACATTTAATGAATTTAAGCTAACTGATGATTTTCAAGAATTATCAAGAAAATTATATAGGCAACTAAAAATACGTGGAGTTCCTGTAGAAGATTTTACAAATGAAGATTTAGGGGACGAAATAGAAGATGCTATAAATGCAATAAATTCAAGAAGAAAGTTTAAAACCACATCAGAACATTTTTACGATTTAGCTTATAGGGGAATGATAGTAGATTTAAGTGTTGCAGCAATATTAAAAATGGGTGCAGAAGGTCAAACTTCACACTCAGAAAATGGAACAAGTAGATCATATAAAACGGATTCTAAATATCCCGTAGATATGTTAGCTGAAATAGTGCCATTAGCGAGGATTAGATAGTATGGTAGGTTTAAGAAGAAATAAAACTAAATTTTATATTTGTAAAAAAATAGAAGGTAGTACACAATATCAAAAGCCTATTGAAGTATTTGTAAATATACAGCCTACAAACAGTGTAGGAGAGATGTTAGCATTAGGTGAAGATTACGAGATGTATTTAAAGATAAAATGCTCTAAAAACGATTCTCGTATCTTTAGTAATGGTGATAAGTGTTATGTTTATAATCAAAAACCTAAAGAACATGATGTAATGTGCGAAGGTGCGGATTATGTTGTAGATACTGAACCATTAGTAACATTTAATATAGCTGAAATAAAACTTAGGAAGCTGAGTGGTAAAAATGAAACAAATTAAACTTAATTTATCTGAAAAATCTATAGATTCATTTATAAAAAAACTTGAAGCAATGAAACAAGACCTTGATAATATAGATAAAGAGATTGTAGATGAGTTATCTAGCTATACTGAGAAACAGATAGAAAACAATTTATCGAAAACTCAGTTTAAAGATGGTAATGACGATACTTCTGTAGGGATATTAAAAGAAGGTAATAAAAAAGCTAGAGTCAGAATGTATGGAAGTCAAGCTTATTATAATGAGTTTGGAACCGGAACAGAAGGATTGAAAAATCCACATCCAGAAAAAAGTAAATATAGTTTAAATGGTTATAATACTGGTAAAAGAATAAGAGATGCTACTGAGAGTGTTAATAATAGATTTGGAATACCTGTAGGGGTTAAATATTGGGTATATAAAGACAAGAGTGGTAATGATATAGCAACAACTGGTATACCTGCAGGTAAACAAGTATTTAATGCAGCAATAGCATTAAGAAAGAAAAAATCAGAAGTTATAAAAAGAAAGGTTGGTGATCTGTTATCAAAACTTTAGTAGATAATATAATAAATGATTTGAAAGAAGCATTTAAAGAGCCAATCGAAGGTAATGAAGATTATCTAAATATAACAGTTAAAGATGTTTATGACACTTTAACACCTATCAAATACCCTATGATAACTATTGAAGAAATAGAAAACACAGAAAATGAAGGGTATACAGATAATAATGGTGAACATATATCAGATTTGTCTTATCAAATAGAATGCTTTAGTAGAGATACTAAGACATTACAAGCTCCTAAGAGTGCTGAATTAATAGGATTTAAAGTTAATTCTATATTAGGTGGAGAGAAATATAAAATGAGAAGAGTCGGTGTAGATTCTTCAAGGCCACTGAATGAAGATAGAAATACATTTAGATACATATTGAGATATTCTTGTAGTTTTGATTTAGACAAAGATGTAATATATGCACCTAGTTAAAATAAGGAGGAATAAATAATGATTAATTTAAGTACAGCAGGTATTCACATGTATTATGCAGTAGAAGCTACAGCAGGAACAATGCCAAAAGCTAAAGCTGATTATACTGATTTAAAAGGGATAAAAAGTATTCCATCAATGAATCCAGCTCCAGAAACAATAGAAACAACTTCATTAAATGAAACTGAATTTAAAACTTATGTTGATGGATTAAAAGATTTAGGTGGAGCATTAGAATTTACATTTAATTTAAATGACGAAGTAGTAGCTTTATGGGAAACTTTAATGGAAGCTTATGAAGCTGGTGTAGTTGCAGGAAAAGCAACTTGGTTTTATATAGAAATACCAAAAATGGCTAAGGGAATTTATTTTACAGGAAACCCATCAGCATTAGGTATGAATGAAGCAGGTGTAAGTGCAGTTTTAGAAACAACTACTTATATCACACCAACAGGAGCGCCAGTTTGGGACACTAAAGCTACAGCTTAAATAAATAAAAGAAAGAGGTAAAAGAATATGAGTCAACAAGTACAATTAGAATATCAAGGAAAAGAATATACATTAGAATATACTAGAGAGACATTAGCATTAATAGAAAAAGCAGGGTTTTTACATGGACAGATTATAGAGCAACCAGCAACAATGTTACCATTAGCATTTCAAGGAGCTTTTTTAAAAAATCATAAGCATACAGCTAAGAGTACAATCAATGATATATTCAATTCTTTAGATAATAAAGAAGAATTAATTCCAGTATTAGTAGAGATGATAGCAGAAGCAATAAATACTTTAACTAAATCAGAACCTAATAAATCGGGAAACGTTCAATGGAAGAAGTTGGGGTAGAATCTCCAGAGGTAAAGTCCTTCTTCTTATATAAAAAATTCGAAGAGTTATGCCCTTATTTTATATCAATAGGTATGACATACGACCAATTTTGGAGAGATGATGTATCAATAGCAAAATATTACTTAGAAGCTTATGAAATGAAGATAAAAAGAGATATAGAATTTGCAAATTGGTGCAACCACAATCAAGGCATGTATAATTACGAGGCATTCTGTTATGTTTCTCCAGTTATGCATGCTTTTTCTAAAAAAGGAACAAAACCTTTACCATTCCCTAATAAGC
Organism: uncultured Clostridium sp.; assembly: GCA_964369695.1. GTDB lineage: Bacteria > Bacillota > Clostridia > TANB77 > CAG-508 > CAG-269. Next base: position 40,681 of record CAYJGL010000004.1, on the reverse strand, counting down.
CACATGAATTATTTGGAAAAGAAGAAAAAGTAAAAAGTCAAGAAGAAATAATGCAAGAACAAGAAAACGAAAGACTGAAAGCAACTTTATTTTTTTCAAATTGGGTCAAAGGGGTTTCAAAGAAATTTGAAGGAAAGTAGGTGGTTAAAATTAGTACAGATATAGATGAAGTTTCAATACAGATAGAGAGTGATTCTTCAAAAGCTGCTGCAGGTATAGATAAGTTATCAGCGAGTTTTGAAAAATTAAAAACATCAATAGGTGGAGATTTAATTACAAAGATGAAAAGTATATCAGATAGTATAAAATCTTTGAGTTCTATCTCTGGTGGATTGAAAATAGATACAAGTGGATTAGATTCATTAAAGAATATAGGAAACACAAGTGGAATAAAGACATTAGGAAATGATTTAAAATCCACGGCTGGAACTGTAGATATATTTAGTTCTGGAATTAAAGAACTAAAAGCAGAAACAAGTGCATTGCCAACAGGATTAAATAAGTCTACAAGTGCATTGGATAAAATGGAAACACAAGCTAAAAAAACTAAAAATGAGACTTCAAAATTAGGAACAGCATTAGGAACATTGAATAACACACTAAGTTTTGTAGGAGCATATTATGCATTAAGACAGGTAACAGAAGTTATAGGTGGATTTGTGAATAAAAGTACAGGATATATAGAAACACTTAATTTATTTAATGTTTCTTTAGGAGAATTAGCAGATGAAGCAGAAGTATTTGTTGATGAATTTTCTACTGTATTGGGAGTTGATCCGTCAGGTGTTAGACAAGCAGTTGGTGATTTTAATAGTTTAGCTAGAAGTTTTGGAGTTAATGCAGATGAAGCATATCACATGTCTAAAAATTTAACTCAATTAGCTTATGATATGTCATCTTTTAGAAATATATCATTAGAAGATTCTTTAGCAAAAATAAGATCAGGTTTTGTTGGTGAAATTGAACCAATGAGAGCAGTAGGTGTTGCATTAGATGAAGCTACATTACAACAAACAGCTTATAGTTTAGGAATAGAAGAAAGCATTTCTGACATGAATAGGTTACAAAAAACACAGTTATTATATTATCAAATGATGCAATCTACAACTTATATGCAAGGAGATATGGCTAGAACATTATTGCAACCTGCAAATGCATTAAGGATATTACAAGAACAATTTAGTCAATTAGCAAGAGCAATAGGTAATATATTCTTACCAATAATAATGAAAATGATACCTTATGTAATGGCATTAACTCAGCTATTAACTGAATTGGCACAAAAAATAGCAAATGCTTTTGGTTTTGAAATACCTAATATGGATTATGCTTCAGATGCTTTTGGAGATATATCATCAGGACTGACAGATGTAGAAGATTCCGCTTCAGATGCAAATGATGAAATTAAAAAAATGCTAGGTAATTTTGATGATTTAAATGTAATAGATTTCGGGGATAGTTCTGATAGTGATAGTGGATTAGGCATAAACGGTGGTGCGGCATTAGATATACCTACAACTGGTTATGATGCTTTAGAAGGAGCATTAACTCAAAACTTAGATGAAGTTAAGAAAAAATTAGAAGATATATTACCTATAATAGGAATTATAGGTGGAGCATTATTAGCTTGGAAAACATCAACAGGAGTAATAGGACTATTAGACAATTTAGGTTTGATTAATAATAAAGCTTCAACATTATTGGAAACTTTTAAAACTATAGCAGGTATAGGATCAATAGCAGTAGGAGTTACTTTAGGATTACAAGCATTTGAAGACATTCAAAATGACCAATATTTTACAGGAATTGGGAAAGGAATAGGTGCCGCTATTGCAACAGGACTAGGATTAGCTCTACTAGGAATATCAGCACCAATTGCAGCAATAGTTGGTGGTATTGTAGCTATTGGATTTGCAGCTTTTGCAACAGTCTCATGGGCTGTAGATAATATGGATGAAATATCAGCTAATTCTGCAAAGAAAATATCAGAAAATTATAGTGGACTCGAAGTTGACTTGTCAGATGGAATCAATAGTGTTCAAGAGTTAGATGATATGACTACTGCTTATATTGCAACTGCTACAACTACCGCTGATATGTGGTGGGAAGATTTAGGTGAAGAAATACCAGCTTTAAAAGGAATTTCTGATACAGTTAGAAGTTGGTTACCGGGAATAGAAGAAGCTATAATGAATGCAAAAGATACTATATTTAACGATTTTATAAATCCAGTAGTTGATGCATTTCAAAATTTTCCAGAAAATGTTGAAACAGTTTTTAATTTTGTTAAAGAGAAGATTTCAGAAAAAATAGAAGAGATAAAACAAAATATTATAAATGGATTTGAAACAGCAAAAACTAAAGTAGAAGAAACTTGGAATAGTATAAAACAATGGTTTATAGACAATGTTACACAACCAGTTACAGATAAGTTTAATGAACTTAAAACAAATATAGAATTTGCACTCATGTATGCTAAAGCTAAAGTTATTGAAATATGGCAAGGTGTTAAGCAATGGTTCATAGATAATATCACACAACCAATTACGGATAAGTTTAATGAACTTAAAGATAAAATATATAATGCTTTTCTTTGGGCAAAAAATAAAGTATATGAAATTTGGAATAATATTACTGGTTTCTTTTCAGGAGTAGGTCAAAGAATAGCAGATACGATATCTGGTGCCATCAGAGGAGCAATCAACAGTGTTTTAGGTTGGGTTGAAGATAAAGTAAATACTTTTATAAGAAGCCTTAATAGTGTAATAAGAGTTATCAAAAATTTACCGGGTACAGATTGGATAAGTGAAATAAAATTAATAAGCTTACCTAGATATGCAGATGGTGGATTTCCAAATACAGGAGAAATGTTTATAGCAAGAGAGGCAGGTCCAGAGCTTGTAGGAAGTATAGGAAATAAAACAGCAGTTGCAAACAATAGTCAAATTATAGATGGTATAACAGCAGGAGTTTATGAAGCAGTAGTAAGAGCGCAATCAGGAAGTAAGAATAATCAAAGAGTAGTTGTAAATGTCGGAAACAAGAAATTATACGATGGTTATGGTGAATATTTAGACAGTGAAAATAATATGTACGGAAGTACAGCAATAAATGTATAAGGAGGATTAAAATGAGCAATTTAAAAGAATATTATTTCAGAATAGGGAATTGTAAATTTAATTCTCCTCTTCCTATAAGGGAAGGATTTGAAGTAATGCCAGACATTGTTCAAGTAACAGATGCTGGAAGATTGGCAAGTGGAAAATTAATAATAAAAGAATTACCACATAGACCAACAAAAATAAATATACAGTTTCCAATAATGACAAAGGAACAATTTAGGATTTATTATGCAGCATTAGATAACATGTATTTAAGTGTAGAATATTATAATGAAGCAAAAGATACTTATGAAACAAGGACAATGTATCATACAGATTTAATATATACACCTATAACATATCAAGGAAAGATGATGATAGATTTTAAGCAATTTAGTTTAATCGAACACTAGAAGGGAGTATATATGTACAATGTAAGTGAAGAGTTTAAGCAAGCAATATTTGATGGAAAAACAACTAGAGCAAAACTTGTAGTAGATGATATTGAGATAACAGAAACAAATGGATTGAAAAATTTAACATTTGAAGATATAAGATATACACCTAATTTAGGGATATTTGGAAGTGTATCATCAAGAAGAGTAATAGGTAATATATATGATGAAGATAACAGTTTTATATTAGAAGGAAAAGAATTTATACTCTATATGGGAGTTGAAGTAGATGGAATTACTGAATATATAAAATATGGTAATTTTATAGTACAAAAAGCTCCAAAAGATAGAGTAACAAACATTATAGAATTTGAAGCTTTAGATTATATGGTAAAATTAAATGAAGTATATAAAACAAATTTAGTGTTTCCTGTTACGATAGGGGAAATATTTCAAGAAATATTAGATAAATTTGGATTGAGTACAAAGACAACAGATTTTAAAAATAAAAATCATATAGTAGAAGCTAATTTATTTATTAATAATGAATCGTATAGAGATGTAATTAAAGCAATAGCAGAAATAGGATTTACTTGGGCAAGAATTGATGAAGACAATGATTTGAATTTAGATTTTGCAATAAAAGAAAATGCAGATGTAGTATTCGATATAGATAAATATATAGATGTAGTTGCTAACGAAAATCAATATGGTCCTATAAATACAGTTATATTAAGAAACAGTCAAATAGAAGGTGAAAATGTAACAGTTAGAGATGATGCAAGTATAATAGAAATAGGAGCTAAAGAGCTTGTAATAGCTGATAATCCTTTTGCATATACTCAAGAAAAAAGAATACAATTAATTGAAGCTGGTCGTAGTATGTTTGGGTTAAAGTATAATGCTATAGATTTGCAAGGATTAGGAACTATATATATAAATTGTAAAGATAAGTTAAAAATACAGACATTAGATGGTGAAGTTCTTGATTCTTATGCATTTAATCATACAATAAATTATGAAGGTGTAGCCTTAGACAGTATAAAATGTGAAGCTATGACAGAGACACAGACCAAATATCAAAATACTTCTAATGTATTAAGCAGAGTAAACAGAACAGAAGCAATAGTGGATAAGGTAAATCAGGAAATTACTTTCGTTGTAGAAGAAATTGGAGATAGAAGCGAAAAAGAAACAAGCATAACTCAAGATTTAGACAGAATAGAAAATGAAGTATCTGCTATATACGATACTACAAGTGAAGTTATAGGAATAAAAAGATTAGAATTAGAAGATGCAATACTAGGTAATATATTTAAATTAACTATAAAAGGCTCAGGAAAAGTTACAGGTGGCATATTTGTAAATGATAGTACTATATTAGGGGATGAAACAATATTAGATGATCCTAGAGATAAATTCACTTTTAGTCCTACATATATATCAGAATATACAGACATATCAGAGCTTACATTTATTTCTAATGGTAGTGGTACAATAAAAGTTATTGGTGATGTTAATGGTAAAGAAATAATAACATATTATGATTTAGAAATAACAGAGCCTTTAAGAGCTAACGATTTATTCTATGATGAATATATTTTAGAAAATAATGAAGCAAAAGTAATAAGAAGAGTCAATCCAGACGGTAGTAGCAAAGTTGTAGAAGAAATAGAAGATTTAGGTACTTTGAATTTAAAATTAAATGAAGGAAACAATATATTAGAATTACTTAATTATACAGCAGAAATTTATTGTAAATATGCTATAAAGACAGAGTTTACAGATATTTATGCTACTAAAGTTGAAATGAACAGTACTATAGAACAAACAGCAGAAGAAATAAATTTAGAAGTAAATAAAAAAGTGGATGAAACAGAGTTAGGTACTAAAATATCTCAAAATGCAGAAGCAGTACAAATAGCTTGGAATCAAATTGGTGAAAGTATTAAATTTGAAGGTCAAGGTGATTCTGCTAAGATGAATGTATATGACGAAAACAATAATTTATTATCTTCACTTGATAAAACAGGTCAAACATATTTTGACATAAGTGGAAATAAAGTAGGTCATATTGGACTTATAAGAGATTATAATCCTAATACAGAGCAAGACGAAGATATATTAGCATTTTTATTACCTGTTGATGAAAACTTTCATACTAACAAAAGAATGGCATGGGGATTAGAAAATATAAATGGAGATTTTTTACCTTTATTATATTTGGATAGTGTTAGTGGCGCTCAATCAGCAGGATATTCTGGAGACATTGCATTAGCAGGTACTTTAAAATTAAGCAATATTAAAATGGATTCTTCTGAATTGAATATATTATCTTCTGAAGATACATCAATATTTTATGCTAGAAAAAATGTATTAGAAGAATATGTAAGTATTTTAGATATATTTTCTGCCAGCAAAAGCAATGAAATGATAAGAATTGATATGCTAGGATTTATAGAAGCTTATGATAATATGGCAGAAAGTAAAACTCTTAATGTCCATGGAGTTATAATATCAGACAAGATATATGCAGATAATTTACCTTATTTTGGAGATGATGTAAGCCTGATATCGGGAGAACCTGACAACTTTATTTCTATGGTATTTAAGTCTGGTGGAACAACATTAATCTATCAAAACACATCAGATAAAAGGTTGAAAGACGATATAGTAGATACTAGGTTAAATGCCATAGATAAAATAAAGAAGATAAAGCATAAGCAATTCAAATGGAAAAAAGATAATAAGCTTATAGATTGCGGATATATAGCTCAAGAATTAGAAGAATTAGATACTAATTTTGTAAACAAAGCAGAAATAAAGGATAAAGATGGAAATGTTGATTACAATTATCAAGTTAATGTGTTAAATTTATTAGCTACAACTACAAAGGCAATACAAGAACAGCAAGTAATGATAGAAGAATTACAAAGTAAAATAAAAGAATTGGAGGCAAAATTAGATGGTTAATATGAATTGGGAAAATGGAGTGACACCTTTGAATGCAGCAACAATGTCAGAATTTCAAAGACAAATTAATAATGCTATACATCCTATAGGTTCTATATACATAAGTGTAAGTGAAATAAATCCTAGTGAATTATTTGGTGGAACTTGGGAATCTTTTGGAAAAGGTAGAACATTAGTAGGAATAGATACAGCCCAAGAAGAATTTGATACTATAGAAAAAATTGGTGGTTCAAAAACAGTAGTTCTTACAGAGGGACAATTAGCTAGGCATAAGCATGGTCTATATATGGTAGATAATGTAGGTGGATTAGATTTGAATGTTCCCGCTAGTAATCAATCAATACAGTCATGGAACTCTTCTCAAGCTATGTTAGAAGCAGGGAATAACGAAGCCCATGAGAATATGTCGCCTTATATAGTAACATATATGTGGAAAAGAATATCGTAGAAAGGAGATAATATGGAAAAAATAAATTTTCAAAATGATGTGACAAAAGCAAGTGCAGAAGTTTTTAATACTATGCAAGATAACATAGAAAATGCTATAATAGAAGTGGATTTAGTTGATGAAATGAATCCAGTAAAAGCAGGCTATAAAATTAAAGGAAAAGATGTTTATGTTAAAAGAATAAGTGGAGTTTTAAGTGGAAGTGGTTCTAATAATATCCAAGTAGGATTAATAGGGGAAGAAGCATATACTCCTATATCATTCGATATATTTTTTAATAGTGGTTCTGTTTTATTTAATGGAAACACACCTAGAGGAAATGGATCTACTGTGCAAGACAGTCAAATGACTACATATTGGGCTTGGCAAAGTGATAATCTTGTAGTAATAAGTAACGGGTTTGATAGAACAGGTCAAATTATTTATGCTAATTTATATTTTTATTATAATTAAATAGAAAGGAGAAAAAATGAAAGGATTAGAAATACAAATCAATGGAACTTATATAAATCCTAAAATAGTAAACACCATAGTAAAGGGTGGAGAAAACCAATTCGAATGTAGTTTTACGTTTTCGGAAGATTGGCAAGGATTAAATAAAATAGCAGTATTCGAATGTGATGATATAGTAAAGGATATGGTTATAGATAATGATGTTTGCAGAATACCGGATGAGATATTGGTTTCAGACAACTTCTTAATATCAGTTTTAGGGGTTTTAAACGAAGAAACTATATACAGTACAGCTCAAGCAAGAATACCTGTGTATGAAGGTTCTGATGGCGGTGAAGACATAGTTCCTACACCTGATGTGTTTCAGCAATATATTATTATAATAGATGGTAAATTGACTGAAAGTAAACAGATATTAGAAGAAACTAAAGCTGTAAAAGATGAAATATTGTCAGAAGCTAATACTATTATAACAAATGGCATAGAAACTATTGAAAATATATCAGAAAATGCTATAATAGAAGTGGGACAAATACGAGATGATACACAAGCGATAAAAGATAGTATTTTACAAGATACAGAAGATATTAAATCTGAAATAGTAAAAGTTAAAGATGATGGTGTCGCAGAAATAAATAAAGCTGTATCAGACAATATAGCAACATTAAATACTATAAAAGAACAAACAGAAGATATTAAAAATCAAACAGAAGATATAGGTAATTCAGCTGTAAACAATATAAATAAAGCTGTAGAAAATGGTGTTGAAGAATTAAATACGATTAAAGAAGAAACATCTGATATAAGAGATATAGCACTAAGTTATACTCAAGCAATTACATATCCTGTATTTGACATAGATACAGACACAGGTGAATTAGTTATAGAATCAGCAGAAAAATTAGAAAATACAGGATTCTCTTTAAATAGAGAAACTGGAGATTTGGAGGTAATAGTAACAAATGGCTAAAAGTATAGTAGGAAGGGTATTACCCTTATCAAAAGGAAACTATGAATTAGGTACAATTTATTCATATTTAGATGTTGTCTTATATGAAGGAAGTTCGTATGTAAGTAAAGTTGATAATAACTCATCAACACCATCAGATGAATTAAAATGGGAACCAGTAGCTATGAAAGGTGATACAGGTTCTCCCGGACCAAAAGGTGATGATGGTAAAGATGGAGAAAATGGAGCAGATGGTAAAGATGGGACAAATGGTAAAGATGGAGAACAAGGGCCTCAAGGAATACCGGGTATACCGGGTACTAATGACTATAACGATTTAATAAATGCACCTAATTTGAATGAAAACATAGTAAATGTAACATATAATTCTAGCACAGGAATTTTAACATTCACACAATTTGACGGTAGTACATTCGATATAGATTTACCTTTAGAAGAAATTGTAGAAAGTGGAACATACAACCCTGTGACTAAGAACATTGAATTAGTTTTAGCAAACGGACAAAAAATATTAATTCCTATAGGAGATTTAGTAAACGAATATACAGCAGATGGAACTACATTAGAATTGCAAGGAACTATGTTTAAAATCAAGCAATCTATTATAGATTTAATTAATGGTAAACAGAGTGCATTGTCGCAAGATCAATTGAATAATATAGCAGATGTACCAAACAAAGCAGACAGTTCAGAATTACCAACTAAGCTAAGTGAGTTGGAAAATGATGGAAACTATGTAGTAGATGTAGATTATGTACATACAGATGAAAACTACACACTAGAAGAAAAGAATAAATTAAGTGGTTTAGAAAACTACGACGATACAATTCTAAGTGAAAAAGTCGATTCAAACAGCGAGAATATAGAAGTATTAGAAGCAGACAAATCAGTAGTAACAGATAATCTAGGAGAATACATAGACAGTGTAAAATCACAGCCTAAAGAAGTATTAGTAAATGGTGCTACAAATGTAATAGTAGAAGGCGAAATAAGTCCTGATAACCCTGCAAGGTTTGAAAGTGTTGGGGATAGCTATAATTTATGGAGTTTTGGAAATCAAGAATTTGAAACTTATAAAGAATTTGAGATAAGCTTGAAAGCAGGAACTTATACTCTATCGTTTGGAGAATTTATATCCTCAGCAGAATCTAGCTATTCTTTAGTAAGATTTATATATGATGATGACACAGAAGTAACAACAGGAATAGATAGCTCAAACAAAAAAACACAAATATTATCAAAATCTGTGAAAAAAGTAATAATATATACTGGTAGTGACTATCCAGCTTCAGAAGGTAAAACTCTAACATTCAAAAATGCAGTACTATGTGAAGGCACAGAAGCCAAACCATACCGCCCATACGGAGTAAGTCAGATAGAAGTGGAAACTAGAGGGAAGAATTTGTTGAACGATAAATTAGTAGTCGGTGATTTATTAATAGGTAATGTTACACCTAGTACCGATGTTAAATGGGTCTACACGATTAATTTTACAAAATTAGAAAAGATTCAAAATTTATATGTTAGCAGATATTTTGGATATGATTTTGTTAGCAACGATAATTATATTTATTTCTATGATGCAAATAAATTATACATATCTAGATTAAGTATAAATTCATCTAGAACTATATCGAAAGAATCTATCCCTACAAATACTTCATATATTAGATATATGACAAATAGGTCTATTGCGGGAAAAGTTGAACCAATTGATAATATAAAGATAATAATAGAAGCTGAAAAAACTGAACCAACTTTATACGAACCCTACATAGAACCAAGTACAATAACAATCGAAACAGAGCCACTTCGTTCTGTAGGAGATATAGCAGATAAAGGTAGATTAAAAGGTAATGTTTGGGAGAGGACTGAGAATGTTAAATATTATAAGATTGATGAAAATATAAAAGATTGGGTTGAAAATGCGAATTATACTACTGACACTTTATTAGTAGCACAGTTTACTATAGACGATACTATAGGAGATATTATAAATTCTAATAGATTTAATTATAAATCAGCAAGTAATCAAGCAAATACAATAAGAGTTGCAGCTGGAAAGTATGTATTATTAACAGTAAATAAATCTGAATTTGCGGATATTAATTTATTAAAAGAATATTTAATAGAAAATGAGACAATAATTCAATATAAATTAGCAACACCAACAACAACAGAAACAGAAATAACTAACACACTATTGTTAAAGCAAGGAAAAAACATAGTAGAGCTAATAGACCCTGTAGAAACTACAGGAACTGTAGAATATACAAGAAGTTCTAATGCACCTGCTGTAGATGGAAAACACATGGGAGATATAGGATATACTGTGGTAAATAACCCAGATGGTACAAATGACCTTTATATGTGGACATCAGAAGAAGAAAGACTAGCAGTACCAACAGACCATAGTCAAGCATTACAAACTTTAAATGTAGGACCTGCAGGAACTTATGCAGAACAAGAAGAACAAATGAAATTATTAAATTTAATGTAGGAGGAAGAAAGAATGAGTTATAAAAAAATATTAACAGAAAATGATTTAATTAATATATTAAAATCAACATCTTATAAAGTAAATTTTAAAGAAATACAAGGAGAAATTCTTGATTGGCACACAGATTTTCTAATGCACTTTAATGAATTAGAAGGAGTAGCAATAGAGAACGGTGGTATATTCGCATACAATGATACAGACAAATATATGTCTAAAATGGGGCATAAAATTGATTTAACAAGAACACCGCCTGAAAACAGAGAATTTTATAGACTATTTAGAGATAGCAGAGTTTATCCTTGGGTAGCAGGAGAATATATTGAGCCTGATTTTGTTAGAACAGAAGATGTAGAAATAACAACAGAAGCTGAAGGACAAGAACCTATAGTGACTGTAGAAACTAAATCATATCAGTATATTGGTACAGAAGCAGGATTTAACAATAATGGTAGACCATCACTTAATCCTAAAATATGGAAGGATTTATCAATCGTAGAAGACGAGGTGGTATAATGATAAACATAGACAAAACAAATATCAATGGGGTTTTAAATATAAACAAAACCCCTATAGATAGAGCTTTTATGAATAGAAAAGAATTTTACAGTGCGGGCAAATATGAAGATTGGGTATACGATTATGGTATACCCCTTGAATACATAGAAAGCACTGGAACACAGTATATTAATACAAAATTAAATTACACTTCTGTGAAATATATTGAGAATAAAGCTAAATTAAATGCTATAGATACAAATAGATATAATTTAATTGGTGGTGCATCAGGTAGTGTTTATTGGGGTACATCTAATGGTTTTTGGAGATGTGGTGGAGAAATTGGTTTTCAAGGAGATACTAACGTTCATATATTTAAAATTGATTTTCCTAATAAAAAAGCTTCTGTAGATGGAGTTGATTTACCGCCAAGGACTGTATCAGCATCTGAAACAAATATTATTAGTTTATTCACAGCTTCAAACACTCTTGATTATATATCAAAAGCAAATGTATATTATAATAAAATGTATGATAGCCAAAAGAATATTATACAGCATTTAATACCTATGAAAAAACACGATGGAACAATATGTATGTTTGATTTAATATCTAAAGAATATTACGAAAATAAAGGAACTGGAAGTTTTATTGCAGGTCCAGAAATTTAAGAAATTACTTGTAATTGTAAAATAAAAATGATACAATAAAAAAAAAGGAGAATATTATGAGACGAATAGTTGTTAATGATAATGCTCAAATGGTAGAAGAAATGAGAAAATTATGTGTAGATTGTGCGGAAAAATGTGAGAGTGGTTTTTATCACTCTGACATATTCCCACTCATCTGTTGTAGACAAAGGAATATACAGATATTATTAAAGAAAGGAGATGGATAATATGAATATTAATTGGGAAGTAAGATTAAAAAATAAAACATTTTGGTTAGCAATAATACCTGCGATATTATTAATAGTACAAATTGTAGCTAGAATATTTGGATTTGAACTTGATTTAAGCGAGATTCAACAAAATTTATTAGATTTAGTAAATGCAGTATTTATGGTTTTAGTTATATTAGGAATTGTAGTTGACCCAACAACATCAGGATTAAGCGATAGCAATCAAGCTATGTTATACAGTGAGCCAAAAGAAGATATTGATTTTGAATAGGAGGAATAATCATGGAAGAAGAAATAATAAAATGTGAAGAATACGGAGATTTTGAATTAAATTCAGAAGCAAGAGAAGAATTATCAAATAATGTAGGGGAGGAAGAATAATGGGATATTCAAGTTTAGCAAAATCAGCTATAATTGCTGATAGTGGAAACTATAAAAAAGGTAGAGATGGAAATACTATAAGTGTATTCACTCCACATCACATGGTCGCTGTATGGACTGGAGAGCAATGTGCAACATATTTTCAAAGACCGGGATTAAAAGCAAGTGCTAATTACTGTATAGGTAATGATGGTGGTATAGTATGTAATGTACAAGAAGAAGATAGAGCATATACTTCAAGCTCATATTCTAATGATGTTAGAGCAATTACAGTTGAAGTAGCTAATAGTTCTTTAGCTCCTAATTATGAGATATCAGAGGCAGCATTTAATAGTTTAATTAATTTAGCTGTAGATGTTTGTAGAAGATATAATTTTAGATTAAATTTTACAGGAGATAAAAACGGAAGTTTAACAGCTCATCGAATGTTCGCTTCTACATCGTGTTGTGGACCATATCTATATGGTAAATTACCAGAATTGCAACAAAGAGTAAATGAAATATTAGATGGAACACAACCAACACCACAACCAGTACCTACACCAGTTTATGGATATAAAATAGGAGATGTAGTTAATATTAATGGGGTATACACATCAAGTAATTCTACTAACAAATTAAATCCAGCTAAAAGTTCTGGTACAATAACAAAAATTATAACTGGAGCATTAAATCCTTATTTATTGGATAATGGAAACTTAGGTTGGGTAAATGATTCAGTAATAGTAAATGGATCACAACCAGCACCAGCACCAGTTTTAAAATCAGTAAGTGAAATTGCTGACGAAGTAATTGCAGGAAAATGGGGAAATGGTAGTGATAGACAAAAAAACTTAGAAAATGCAGGATATAACTATGCAGAAGTACAAGCAGAAGTAAATAGAAAGTTAGGAGCTTCAACACCTACACAAACTAAAAGCATTGATGAAGTAGCAAAAGAAGTTATTCGTGGAGAATGGGGAAACGGACAAGATAGAATAAACAGATTAACAAATGCAGGATATGATGCAAACGCAGTTCAAAAAAGAGTAAACGAAATGCTATAATTAATATTACTCATCTACCAAGCTGTAGAAGGAGTTTCTGATTAAGTTAAGTAAAATACAAATTTGCTTGACTTTTTCTGTTTTATGTGGTAATATATATACAGTTAATTTGGAGTTTTAGCTTAATTTCCATTAAGCCTAAAATTGTTAGTATTAGAGCTTTGCGACTTAATACTAAAAAGAAAAAGTTGAGTATTATTTACTTGACTTTTTCTTTTTTCTATAGTAAAATTAAATTGTTGGATTGGGTGTATAAATTTTAGAAGCTTTTTAAGTTTTTGAAAATACACGAATTATCTTCTAGTGTTATTCTAATACTGGAAGATTTTTCTATTTTGTTCTTGTATTGATGAAAATACTATGCTATAATATATCTATCTAATAAACTGAAAGTTGGCTTCAAGCTATGTTTCGTAGGTTTATTTAGGTACTTAATATAATAGGTTAGCTACTAGATATTATTTTAATAAAGTGAGGGAAAGCTGCTAATACCCTAGATTGTACAAGAGTAGCACAAAACTATAATAGTCTGACGATATGTTAGGTACAATTGGCATATATAGGATTATACAAGTGAAACACAGATTCTCTCTGTGTTTTTTATTGTATGTGGAAACTGTGGATAACTTTGTAAATAATTTTATTGACTTTTTATATCTTAAAGTGTATAATATATTTAATTCTATAAAACAACTTTTTCTCTAAGACAGCAGCAGTTTTTAATTAGTTGTTGTCTTTAAATATAATGCGATGTAGTAGAAGTGGTTATCTCGTCTGGCTCATAACCAGAAGTTCGCAAGTTCGATTCTTGCCGTCGCAACCAATATTCCCAAATGATGAAATAGGTATCATAACAGATTTTGATTCTGTTTTTTCTAGTTCGAGCCTAGATTTGGGATCCATATACAATTATTTTGAGGGTTAAATATGGGTTAATAGTTTATCTGTTAGCAGTACATTTAATGTATAGGAAAGCATATCCTAGTAATTGTAGTTTAAAGGTCAAAGCATAAGGTTTAAAATCTTATCTTGATAAAGCAGAATAAAAATCTGCTTTTTTTTTATAAAAACTATTGTAAAATTTTGGAAAATAGTTTATAATGTAATTATAAAATTCTACTCGGGGGGTTAGGAATGGAGATTAGTATGCAAGACTTAGACAAACGACTTACTACAGTTGAAAAAGATGTTTCAGACGTAAAATCTGATATGTCTGATATAAAAGTCGATTTTAATAAACAATATACAAAAATTGAAAGAATACTAACTATTTTAGAAAAAAACCCAGAAACAGAAGAATTGAAAAATAAAATACTAGAAGGATCAATAAAATCCTTAGAAGAAAAACATAATATAGAAGTAAATACACTAAAAGAAAAAGCTGATAAAAACGAAAAAGATTTAAAAACATTCAAATTAATAGTAATCGGAGAGCTAGCAGGTTTAGTAATAACTTTTGGAACTGTGATTATAGATTTGATAAAATAGGAGTATTATGGATATATTAGAGTTTATATTAAGTAACGGTTTTGAGATGTTATATTTTCCTATAATGTTTTTGTTAATAAAAGAAGAAAAAAAACATAGGATTTTATATGTATTATTTACAATGATTATTTATATAGCTTTAATGAACATATTTCCTTTTAATTTAAATTTCCAACTTTTATATTGGCTAGGAATGTATTTTTTAAGTATATTACTATATAGAAAAAATAGTAGTATAATTAATTTAGTAGTTATTACAATAATAAGTATATTGCTTATACTCGTAACAAGTATATTATATTTTATATTTGGGATTTTTTATCAAAATATTTTTATATGTATGATAGTTTCAAGAATAACATTGATTATAATAAGTTATCTGCTGAAAGATAGACTAGTAGTATTGTATAATAAAATTTTAAAATTTTGGAATGTACCTAAAACAAAAAATAAAATAGGTGCATTAACAATAAGAAATATTTTTACAATAATTATGAATATTAATTTTGTATTAATAGGAATTTCATTATTATTTACAAGTTAGGTGGTGATGATATGGAAAATGTATTAGAAAATAAAACTTTAATTGAAAGATTAAAACAAGCAAAAGATTGGCTTGTACAAAAGTGGGGTGGATATAATTGTTATTTTATATTTCACTCTGAAAGAGGAGAAGATTAATGAAGTTAAATGCTAAATTAATTTTTGAAGTATTTAATGCACTAATGGAAATTATAATACTACTAGGCATAGCTATAATATGTGGTGCTGATGTAGATAAATCTTTATTGGTGTGTTCTTTATATACTTTAATAAAATTAGTAATTTCAATATACGAAAATAAAACTAAAAATTGGTTAACTTTACATTACAAAAAGTGGAGTAAATGCTTATTATGGACTACATTGATATTTGTAAGTCTTTATAACTTAACCCACCTTAATTATCTTACAATAATAACATTAACTATATTATCTGCTTTATTAAGTACTCATCTATTAGACATTAAAAATGTAGTGCAATGGAACAACGAGAGAAATGAAGATGGCAGCAGAAAAAGTAAACATGATGATGTAATACAATATATAAGATTTAACCAATTTGCAGACAAAGTTAAGGATTACGAAAAGTCTTTAGAAAAGACTGACAATATGCTTTATATATTTTATATAGAAAGGTTTAAGAATAGAGATAAACCTACAGCTATTGCTGAAAAATATAATATAACTACTAAAGAATTAACTGTAGAACTCGACAAAATAGCTTTTGCTATAAGAGTTTTAAAAAATTCATAAAAATATTTACCAGTGGAACTGACATTGTCAGTTCTTTTTTTGCTATAATCAAATCAGAAGTAAATAGGAGCTGAAAAAAGACTTCCCGGATCCCAAACAGTTCCTACTTCTAGCTAGAAGGAGGTAAAGATATGTACCAAGAAAGTTATATGCAGAATAATTACTATAATTCTAATTGGATTACTTGTATTATTGAAAATGGAAATATATATCAAATAGATATGTATAACTCAAAAAAACAAATAGGTATTGACAATACAACAGCAGAGGAAATAATGAAAGAAACTGAAAGATTGCATAAGTTAGGTGTAGACAATGGTTATATAGAAATACCTAAAACTCAGGAAGAAATAAATCAAGAATTAATAAATACGAATCTTCAATTAATGGAAAATATGAAATCAATGCAAGAAGAATTGAAGAAAATGAAGGGAGATAATGCAAATGTTCAACTTTCAAGGAATAGCCCAAAAAATGGGAATAGACCCACAGGCAGTAAAGAAAGCACAGGAAATGGCGAGTAAGTATCCAGCAACTAAACAAGGATTAATGCAAGCTATAGCAGATAATGGTGGAATAAACAAAGCAAAAGAGGCTCTAAATGTAGTCGATAAACCTTTAGTTAAGAAAGGACTAGGTTTCTTAGGCATCAACAAAACAGATATTAATAATGTATTGAAAGATGTTGAAGGTGGAAATAATGTTACTACTAATGCAACAAACTCCTTTATGGAAAGATTAAAAAAACTCAGGTAATAACAGCATAGCTGATATTATAGATTAAATTTAATGAAAGGAGAAAAAATTATGGAAAGTGGAACAATGAATTATGGTGTTTGGATTTTCTTATTACTATTATTCTTCATATTCACAGGCGGAAATTTTTTAGGAAATAGAAGCAACGGATGTGATGTAACTTCTAATTGCGATATTGAAAAATCTGTAATAACAAATACAGCAAGAGTTCAATATGGTGATGAAGTAAATGCTAATAGAGTAATAGAAGCAGGAAATATCAATACTAGAGATATTATGGCACAATCTAGTCGTCAATACGAAGCAGGATTACAAGAAAAAATATTTGACCTTAAAATAGATGCTCAAACAAGAGCTATACTTCAAGGACAAGAAATGCTAGCTAAAGATGGTGAAATTGCAGCTTTAAAATCTCAAATATATACAGATAATAAATTCGCTGTTGTAAATGCAGAATTAAGAGATATTAAGTGTAGTCAACCAATAAGACCGCCTTATTATGCTCAAGGTTATGTACCAACTGGATGTGAAATTCCTTGTGGAGTAACAGCTTAACAATGCCTTAAAGGGGTAGGGAATAACCCTATCTCTTTTTTATTGAAAGGAGTAATAGTATGTACGCAAAAGGATATATTCCTTGTAATTCTTCAAAATGTAATTGTGATATGACTATAATTAATAATATAAACATAACAGTAAATAATATATTAGTGATAGTAAAGAAATGTGAAAAAGAAATAGCAGACATTAAAAAAAGAATAACTAATATAGAATCAAATCCTAATGTATGGACAGAAGAAGATATGCATTATGTCCAAGAGCAGACATTAAAATCAAATTTAGCTGTGGCAAATCACGATATAAAAATAGTGAGAATATTAGAAGAAAATGGAATGATAGTAACAGAGCCTAAGGCTGTAGAATTGGAGGTTAAAGATGAATTGTCAGGAGATGAACATTAATTGCAAAAAATGTAATAATTACAAGACTTGTTTAGTTCTTTTTAAATTAAAAACAATAGAGAGCAATCAAAATTTATTTGCAGAAAAATTAATAAACATTATAGAAAATCAGAACACCTTTTCAATTCAGATGACATCTATTATAGAAATACAAAATAAAATATTAGAATTATTAGAAAACACTACAATTGCTACTGTTTCTAACTCTATAGAGTCAGAAGAAAATATACATCCAGTAGAAGTTGTTGAAAATGGATTAGTTGTATCAGAAAACACAAAAGTTTTTGAAGAAAAAAAAGGATTATTTGGAAAGAAAAAAATAGTGGAGGTGAAGAAATGATTAAAGAACTAACACTATTTGGATTAGGAATTGCAATGAAAGATGCAAACGCAAGAAAAGTAATGTTTAATGTAGCAAAAAATGGAGCTAAAATGGTGGCAAGCGAAGTTAAAAAGTCTACAGGTGTAGATTTAAATGCTACTTTTGAAGAATTGACAAAAGATGAGGATAAATTAAAAGTATTAAATAAAATAGAAGAAAGTGAGATTAAGAAATAAATGGATAAATTAAAAGAAGCTTTAGAAATAGCTAAGGAATATGATATTAAAATAACAGAAATGGGATATAGTAACTTAGTAAATATGTTGGTTGATAAACCTAGTGACCCTATGACAGGAATGTTTGGAAACTACATGGATAAAATATGTACAGCTGTTGGTTCAGGAGTAAATGCAGGTGAAGAATATGAAGAAGAAATCAAAGAATAAAAAAGAAGAACAAAAATTAGGAGTTATAATTGCTATGTTATCAATATTTTCTAGTTTTAGTAATAATAATTATAATCACAATTTATATACTAAATACGATTTTTTATCAAAAAATGGAGGTGAAAAAGATGCATAGATTTAAAGCAGATGTAGAACATGTAATGTTACATGGAACAGAAGAACAAAAGAAATATTTAGCAGATATAATGTATACTTTAGGAACTATTGTACATGAGTATAAATATGAAACAATGAAATATTATAAAATTGAAGTATCAGAATTAGCACATGGAACTACTTTAACTGAATGTATGATTGAAGACGTGTTATGTGATATGCACTGGACTTTATCAGAAACAACACAAGTAAAAAATACTTATGGATTATCAGGTCATGAATTAGATTATTATTTTCTAGCAAACTTATATTACAAAAAATATTATGATGTAGTATCAGAAGAAGACATATTAAAAATGGCAAAAAAAGATATAAAAGAATCATATCATCATTGGAAAATACTTAAAATGTTAAAATAAGTTTGAAAAACGAAATTTTGTATGGTATAATAAAACTGTCTTAAATTTTAAGACAGTTCATATTCTTTTATCTCCCTAGAATCCGTTTATACGGGTTCTTATTTTTAATTAATGAAATTATATTCAATATACTCTAAAAGCCTTATTTTGCCTTCTCGTAAGGAATTTATACATACAGTCCTATTTTCCCAATTTGATATATTTATTCCACTTTTTAATCTATTTATTGCATTATTGTACTGATTTATTTTGTTACAGAGATGGATAAATTTATCTTTTTTATCTTTTTTAATTCTTTTTTCATTCTCTAACTTTTGTTTTTGTTTTGCCCACAAAATTTTATCTTCTTTTGTGGGATTGTCAAAATTTATACCTAATGCAAAATCATAATTTAATTTTTTCATCGCAGATATAAAATCTAAATCAAAATAATTTTGTACAAATTGGATGACATCTCCATTCTCGTGACAAGCAAAACAATAAAATGTATTTTTGTTTAATTTCATACTTGCTGTCTTATCATTATGAAAAGGACAAATACACATATTTCTTTCTATTTTTATACCATAATAAGAAACCACATTTTTAATATCTAAACTTTTTATTAAATCTTTCATATTAATTTATTTCCATTCTTTTTATAAATTGTTTTTCTCGATTTGAACATATTTTTATGAAATATAGTATTATCTACTATATCATAAACTATAGGCTCTTTTTTACCATCAGATTTTCTTTCTATTCTACCAACAGATTGAATTATAGTGGCTTTATCTCTATGTGGAGAAGCAAGTATTAATCTGTCAAGTCTAGGAATATCTAATCCTTCTTTTGCTAACCCATAAGTAGCAAAAAGTAAATTTTCTTTACCATCTCTCATATCTTGTATATATTGTTCTCTTAATTGTTTTTTCTTCTTTGTAGTCATAGTGCCATCTATTTTAACACCATTATTAGAATTTTCTTGAAGATATGATAACTGAGTAAGCCTATCTCCTAATACAAGTGTATTATTATCTTTGCATTCCTTTATTATATCTAATATTATTTTGTTTCTATCTTCATCTTCAGCAAGTATAGTGGTTAATTTAGAATAATCTATTGTACCATCTGTTTTTTGAGCTTCTTCTGGAATAACAAAATCAGTATTAATTTCTTTTATAGAAGCTTTAACTATCCTATCTGCTATTACTTCTTTGGGAATTTCTATTATTATATCACCTAATAAAGCAAATAAAGCTTTTTCAGTTCCTTTAATATTTCTATATGGTGTTGCTGTGAGTCCGTATTTATACCTACAAGACAAAGCATTTATAACCTTATAAAAAAGTCCTAATTGAGCTGGTGTACCACAGACTCTGTGTCCGTTCATCTACTATAATACAATCCCATTCGTTTTTATATTGAGTTAAATCCATTTTAACAAGAGTTTGTACTGTAGCAAATGTAATATGTGTTCCTATATCTATTTTTCCTGCTGCTATTTTTCCTAATCCTACATTTTCCATATTATCCTTAGCTCTTCCAAAACTTTGATTTAGCAAATCATGAGTATGTGTTATCCAAAGAGTTTTTAATCCTAATTCGGCGATTAATTGTAAAGCTGTTTGTGTTTTACCACTTCCAGCTGCCATTACAATTATTCCGTTCTTAGATTTTAAAGCTTGTTCTTTAGCTTGTTCTTGATAATCATATAATTTTATTTTACTATTATATTCTAATTCGTTTGTTTCTTTAAATTTAAGGTTATAAAGTTCTTTGTTCGGTGCAATAGAATAAACTGATTTTAGTGTTCCAAATGGTAATATATAATCATTACCACTCTTTTCATACCAGTACAATATTCTAGGTATATTATAAGTTGGAAATCCTAATCTTTGATTCTGTTCAAATTGTGGATTAGTAATCTGTAAATTTGTTTTACAATAATTTATAACGTCTTCACTAGGATTTTTTATTCTTATAACATTATCTACTTCAACATTCATAAAACCCTTCCTTTTTAGGAATTTGACATTTCATATCAATACTTTTAGCATTAAAATCTATTGTATCAAATTCTATATAATATAAATTGTTTTTCCATAATATGGCAAGAGAAAAATCAGAATGATTATTAAATTTTTTAAATCTATCATAAGCTAATCTCTGATTTTCTTCTATTCTATGTATTGGAAATCTACTTGTTTTATCACTTAATGTTTTGCAATCAAATAGCTGTATAACATTATCTTTTACAGCTATTATATCACAAGGTTGACTCCCTGTATGGGAAGCACCTGCTATTAAATGTACCCAATATTTATTGTCGAATAAATATCTAGCAAAATCATTCTCAAAGTTGCTTCCTAATTTTTTATTATTAGTTTTTTTCATTTAAGTCTCCTTAAAATGGAAAATCATTATTTGTATCTGATATTGGTGTTTGTTCTTGTACTGTCCCATAATTTTCCCTTTTACTATCTGCGAAATGTACTTCTTCTGCCACTACATCTGTACCATATCTTGTTATACCTTGGTCATCTTGCCAGCTTCTAGTTTCTATTCTACCACAAACAGCTACTTGTTGACCTTTACTAAAATATTTTTGTACAAATTCAGCTGTTTTTCCCCAAGCTGTAATATTGATGAAATCTGCTTGTCTTTCTTCCCCTTCTTTTACAAATCTTCTATTTACAGCTAGACTAAAAGATGCTACTTGTGTATTTGTATTTGTTGTATATTTTATTTCTGGATCTCTAGTAAGCCTCCCAATTAATATTGATTTATTCACTTATATTTCCTCCTTATTTCTTTTATTAGGTGTAACCCTAGTTTTGCCTTTTGGCTTAGTTTCTTTTTTAGTTTTCACTTTATTTTCTTCTGAAATATAATCTAATTCTTTTTCAAGAAATGTAACTTTATTCTTTAAATTTTTATTTTCTATGTTTAAAAATAAATTATTTCCAGTTAAATTTTCATTTGCTATAATTAAATCTAAGTTTTCTTCTTGAATTTTACTTAATAACACATATAACACTAAACTAACTATAAAACAAATTATACTAATAAACATAAATATAATCCCAAAAATATCCATATTCTCCTCCTTCTATATATCTTTATAATATATTACTTTATTTAATTTTTTGGTAGATTTACAGTAATCACATTTACCACATCTACTAGGTTCTACTGTACCTGATTTAATCATTTGCATTCTAGGTAACAATTCTTGAATTTCGTATAATTTATTTTCTAAATCTTCTTCAAGTATTGCTAATACTGCTAAGTCTGGTTCAACTTCTTTAGTTATAGCTGCTATCATAAATGGTAATACTTCACCAGTATTTTGCCTAACTATTTCTCTATATAATGCGCCTTGCAAATCATATCCCCAATAGTCAACAAAGTTTTCTTTAACTTTCGTATTTTCATTCCATATTTTTTCAAAGTCTTTAACTGACTTTAAATCAACTATACATTTACCTACATGATAAGCATCAATTTTTATTTTAACAGGAACATCTACTATTTTCCCTGTCATAATAATTTGCTTTTCACCATTAAGGTATTTCATAAAGAAATCGTCTTTTTTCATTCTTTCAATCATATAGTTTGCATGAGAATAATCAGCTTTTAATTCACCATTTACTTTGAATATCTCTGGATTTTCTTCTTTGAATTGTTCTAAAGTTCCTTCGATAGCAGCGTCAATATAACTTCCAATCAAAAGAGCTTTACTCTTTTTTTCTTTCCATTCTCCTTTTATTTTAGCTAAAGCACAAGCTTCGCATTTAATAAAATCTTTTATCTGAGAACTGCCTACATATTTCATACTATTTTCTTGACTGAAATAATTTTTTTCTGTTAAATCATGTTTTAAAGGATTATTCATAATTACCTCCTATAATACATCTTTAACTTCTAATTTTTGTTCTATTATCTCAGAATTTTCTTCCGCTGTATACACACCATTTAAAGCTTCTGGAACATAAACTCTAGCAAAGAATGAAGCTGCTCTATAAGCAAGCATTAAATCTTGTAAGTTTATCCATTTCTTATTTGAAGTCCAACCTTCATCTGTAGCCATTTGTATTGTAACTTCTGGGCCTTTAATAATTTCTTCTGTTGAAATTTCTGTTGCTTGTAAATAACAACCATAACTAGGTTTTCCTTTTTCTCCAATATAAACATGTCTTACATTTTTATATTTACCACTTCTTTCAATAAGTGTTTTACAAAAGCTTCCACTCCAACTAGCTTTACCTCTAACAATATTTAAGTTTTGCATAACAGTGAAAGGATCCAAATTCATTTTCATTGCCATTCCTACTGCAATAACACAGTTTTCTGGCTTACCTTTATAAGTGTCTGGAATCAATCCAGACTTAGATAATTGTTGACCTAAATTATAGTTTTGCTTCCAAATATCTAAATTAAATTCTTCTTTATTTTCTACTAAAACAGGTTGAATGTTTGTAGATGGAATTTCAATTCTACAAGGTGCTTCTGCAACAAGATTATGTAATTCATTACTAACATTTTCTGAACTTAAATCTACTATAACTTTACTTTCTAATTCTTTTAATTGTTTTTTTACTTCATCAGCTTCATCTTTAATTGCTGACATGTTTGGAATATCATTAGAAGCTTCTGCTTCTGTATACTGAGTTCTAAGCTCAGCTAATTTCATTTCTAATTCTTCTTTCATATTTTATCCCCCTAACTCTTCTAATTTTAAAATAACTTTTGCTAATGTTTTTTCAGAAATATCCTGCATTTTCTCTATCTTTAATATTGTAGAGTTTGATACATTAAATATTTTGCAAGCTTTTGCTTGTGTTATATAATTAGCTACTCTGTATCTTAATAATCTTTGAGCAACTTCTTTTTTGTCAAATAACATACTTAACACCTCCGTTCTGATATTATATTAACACATCCCAGAGATATTGTCAAGTATTTTTTTACAATTCTTCAAATTTCTTTACATATTTATTTTGAATAGGTGTCAATGCTGTTTCTATATCTTTTTGATAATTGTTCCAAACTTCAATACCTTTTTTTGAAGTTGTTTTTATAAACTTTTTACATTTATCACAATTTTCTCTTTCTATACATATAAAACTTGCCCAAACACAATTTTTAGATTTTTCCATTTTATTAATCCTTTCCATCATATAATATATCAAACTCGTCATAAGCTGATCTTTTTAATTTTATTTTATCCATATACCAAATTCCACAATATAAAAAGTAAGTTTCTTTAAAATGCTCTTCTAATAATAAATTCATATTTGTGGAAGTAATTTTACCCCTATTGTTATTATTAATTTTAATGTATTTATCATAAGCTTCTTTAAATACACTTCTTCTAACTTTTTTTAATACAGAAATATTATTATCTATTTCACAATATTCTTTAATAAAAGTAAGCAAAGTATTATTGTCTATTTCGTATTTTTCTCTTTCTTCTATTATTTTTTGTGGCTCTACAAATTTAAAATTATTATCTAATAATTTTTTAAGAGATGCTAAGGCCATACCTATTATTGCATTTTTTTCAGTTAGCATTTTTTCAAATAATTTAGGATCTTGTTTTTCTTTTGGTATTACATTATTGCAATACACTGGCATAATTCTATCATATACCCATTTACCAGTATCTCCACCAAACAATGGTAGTTTGTTACAATTAAACCATAGAAAACCTTTATACAAGAAACTAAACGTATTCTTGAACTTAAATGTTATATCAATTGTATCTCCACCTGTTATTTGCTTAAATATGCTCATATCCTCTATTCTCTGGTAACTCATATCATTACAACCAGCTAATCTTTTTTGATACAAGCTACTTGTACCAAAAGTATCATTTACCTTTTTTAAATCTATATTTGATACATTCTCTTTACCCACTAGATATTCAGCTAATTTCTTTAATTGAGACTTACCAGTATTACCCTTACCTACTAAAAACAAAGCCTTTTTAGTTCTATATGCATGGATATTGCTTATAGCAAGTCCAAAACATTGTAAAAGTAATTGTATTGTTTCATTATCATCATTACATAAAGTATTTATATATTTCATAAAATTTGGTGCTTTCATATCACAGTTTTTAATTTCATTATATTTTGCTGGTATCTGTATAGTACAAAATATATTTGGACTATGTTCTGTAAGTTCGCCTGTCCTTATATTATAAATTCCATCTTGAAAATTTATTATATCTTCATTAGTATTTAATTCTTCATAATTTTTAAATTTTAACTCAGTTTTCAAATCTTGAAACACTTCATTTATATCTCTCGATTTCCTTAATTGATATGGTATAAAACTTTTTATATATCCCTTTAGTTCATCATCTGATATATATTTATAATAACCATTATAATAAACATAAGTTAATGATTGTTCATCCGCACTTCCCCTTACGAATAAATAATCCAAATTGCTCTTTAAAAATTCTGATAATTCCATTGGAAGAACTTTATACTTTTTGTCTACAGTCCCATCTCTCTTATACTTTTCTTCACAAAATATCCATTTGCAATCTTTAAATTTTTCTTCTATTTCTATTTGCTTATCTTCTAAGTATTCGCTTCCCATAAGTTCTTCCCCCTATTTTTTATCAAAATAATATTCTAGTTTCTTTCCCATTTCACTAGACATTATTGGTGTATCTTCTGATATATTAATCAGTAACATTGCCTTTTGTTTAGTACATTTATCTCCTCGAAAGACATTTAATATACTAGGATAAGACACTTCTAAATAATCCACTATATATTGTATACTCTTACCCCTCTTTAATTCTTCTTTTCGCTTTTGCTTCAAAAAATATCCCATGTTTATAATATTCCTCCTCATCTCTTAGTATCCTAATCTTCCTTGTACTCATTGTATAAATGTCAATACCCCTAAAAAAATATTTATTCTTATATTTATAATAATTTGCATTTTCTTTAAGTAAAAATCCTTCTAGCTCTTCTATAATCTTTTTTGTAGCTCCTTTTTTTATCACTAGAGCTACATTGTAATATTTATCCATTTGCAAGTCAATAGTGCAGCCACTTAATTTTAAATCTAATACCATTTTTAAAAAAAACTTAATATTGTTTTGTGGATCATAAAGCTCTATCATTTTATATTTTTTGGTATCTTTGTAATGAATTTCATTTCTACATCTATTTACTTTACTCCTATTAGCTTGTTTATATTCTTGCATTCTTTTTTTTATCTTTTCTTTGTTTTTTTCATAATATTCTTTGTCTATTTCTTTTTTTTTAGCTTTAACCTCAGGGTCTTTAGATTTTTCTCTTTTAGCAGCATTTATTTTTTCTCTGTTTTTTCTACAATATTCTCTTTTTTGTTTACGTATTTTTTCCCTATTCTTATCATGAAGTTCTTTTCTTCTGTTCCTTATTCTTTCTGCTACTTCTGGATTTTGTCTTCTTTTTTTTTCATTTTCTAATATTCTTTCTTTGTTTTTTTTATAATATTCCCTATCTTTCTCTCGCATTCTTTCTTTGTTTTTTTCGCGATATTCCCTTTTTCGTTGATTCTTTTGCTTTCTTTTTAATTCTTCTTCATCCATGATGTCTCCTTATTTAGGCAATAATTCTTGAATTTTATTATATAAAGTTAGTTCAGGTATAAATATGTGCTGTAGTAATAGCTCTACAGTTGGAAATATCACTAAAACACAATGTGTTAAAACTATAAAACAAAATATTAATATAGCAATATATAACCACATTGTAGCCGAATCTACTGTAGGTTCTTCTGGTGCTTTTGGATATTTTAGTATACCTAATTTTTCATCCAAAGGTAGATTTTTAGTAAAATTCATATCACATATATTGTGATTGTAATCTTTTATTTCTTCTGCATATTCTTCGTATTTTAAAGAATATGCTTTGTAAGTTTTATATATTTTTATGCCAAATTTTATTGCAAAAATTAAAGCTAAAGTTCCTGCTATTATTGTTATTATTAATTCAATAGATACTGTAGCTATTTCATAGTATACTATCCTTTTTAACAAATCCTCTATATATGGAAGCACATTCTCTGCTGTCCAATCTATAACTACTCCAAACCTTTGTCCTAAATCATCTAGGACTTTTATTATTTCTTCACTCATTTAATCCCCTCCTAATATTTTAAATATTTAATAAGTATTTCTTCGCCTATTTTTTCTATGGCTTTTTCGTATATAGTTACCTTTAAACAATATATATCTTTTCTTTTTATACTACCTGTACTACCCAAACAAATCTTTTTATCGCTAGAATCATAATATAGAAAATATTTAATTTGCTCTTCATCTTCCCAATCAATCTCAACGCCATTGTTAAGCTCTTCTGCTAAATCCATAAGTTCGTATTTTGTTTCTAGGTATTCCTCGTATTCTTGAGCCTCTTGTCTTGTCTTAAAACAGTTTCTTGATTCAATATTCCATAAATCCGTCTGCGTTTCTTCATTGAGTACTTTCATAACATCTTTTTCATGGTCAACATAGTAATAGCTTTCATCATATTCTGGCACCCATCTCCCCTTATAATTTAACTGTTTTTCTAACTTTTCTAATTTTTCTTTACATTCTTTAATTTCTTTTTGTATTAATTCTTTATTCATTATTCACTACTCCTATCTCCAATTTTAGTTCTATTTCTTCATCACAACCTTCACATATCTTTGAGTCTGTTATTATTAAAGTTGTATCTAATGGTATTTCTTCCTCATAGTCTATATGAAAATTTTCAAATTCTAATTCATGACCACAAATATTACAATATACTTTCATTATTTTTCCTCCCATACGAAATGTTCTTTTAATTTTCCATTTTTCATTCTTACATATTTGGTTGTTTTACCATTAAATTCTACTACATAGCCTTCAATATTTCTACTTTCTCTTAAACAATCATCTAAATATAATTTATCTAAATATTCTTGAGTAGGCAAAAAGTCTATTGTATCTACTTTAGGCACTATGCCTATAAATTCGGGTATAAAATCTATCGCACTATATGTTTTCCCTTCTTCTACTTTTTTTGTGTTTGTAAATGGATAACCAAATAGATCGTGATTGTATTTTATGTTATATAAATTAAAATCTTCACTTATATTAGCTTTTGCGAACATATAAAATCTTTTATCTAAATGCGGATATTTAATTTGTCCCATTCCTATATATTCTCCACAGACTGCACTTCCTTCTACCATATTTTCTAATAAATTACTATCATAGTCTTTTATAAATTGATATAATCCTTTGTATAACATCTGTTTATTTTCTTCTATTTCATCTATTGTTAAAATATTATTCCTTTGTGCATAATATATCTTATCATTTAGTTTGAATATAACTAAATTACTTCCATCTAATTTTTCTGTTATTACTATCTTTTCCGTACCTATCCTTTCTGTTTTAGGATATATTTGTTTTTTAATCATAATTTCTCTCCTTTATTATATTTTTTAAGCTGTTCATTTTCTGTTTGCAACTTATAATATTCTTTTCTCCAACTATCTATTATTTCATTTTGTCGTTCTAATAAATAATAGTATTTTTCTGTGATTTCAGTATTGAACATTTAATTTACCCTTTCTTTTATGTTATCTTTAAATGTTAGCTTTAATCTTTTATATGCTAATTTTAATTCTGTTATATTCATTGAGCTTACTGGACTAAATAAAAGTTTTTCTCCTTTTTCATTGTATACTCTAGTTGTTTTATCATAACAAGTTACTTGATTATCTACATTTTCTTTGTGACTAATGTCAATTTCTCGAATATAGTTATATTTTTCATCATATCTTTCATATGTAACACAATATTTACTATCATTTGTTTTAATATAACCTAATTTTTCAAATTTCTTATCAATTAATTTTATTCTTATTTTTTTAAACATTTTCATTCTCCTTTATATCTTTCTATTATTGTATCATGATACTTTTTTTCAGCTTTTTCTCTTACTTTTATTGCTTCTTCTAAACTCACATACATTCCTAATTCTATCCTTGTTCCACTACTATTTATATAAGCTCTATATTTTTTGCTTCTTTTTTCCCAACAGACACCTTTTTTGCCCGTCTTGTTTGCTTTGCTAGGTTTTTTATTTTTAATGAATGTTAATAAAGTACCTTCTTTCATATATTTGTCTTGTATTGAAATACACCCACAATTTGCATTCTTACTTTTTTGTATATTGTGAGCATTTTTAACCACTACATTTCCGCAATCACATAAACATTTCCAATATTTCCTACAAGATGCTTTACATTTATCGTCTTTCGGTTTTTCGCATTCTTCTAATACTTTTAATTTTCCAAACCTTTTACCTTTTAAATCTTTATATCGCATCTCACCCCTCCACTCTATAACAGTTATTATTATACTGTTCTTTTGTTAAAATTGTTTTTATTTCGTTTATATTATATTTAGTATATTTTTTATTATAAGTATAAATACTTAAATAATCATTTTCGTTTGTTATATTAGATATTATTTCTCCATTTACAAAATCTCCTACTTTTAATAAATTTGCTATGTTTTCTTTGCTGTCTATTATTTTTAGTTCTGTCATAGATTCAGTTATTATTATGTTTGCGTTTTTATCTATTTGTACAACCCATTCATCGGGAGTATAATCATTACTTATATAGTTTCTAATAACTTTACCAATATGTCCCTCGTTTGTTCTAATATACGTTCCTACTTCTATCATCTTATCCCTCCAATTTTCTAAAATATAATTCATACCCTGCATATTTTAATTGGTTTTGTGCTTTTAGAAATACATAGTCTATACATTCACCTTCTTTTAATGTCCCATCTTCAAATAAATGCTTTTTTGGTATCCATACATTTTGATTAGTTTCATTTAACCTAAATCTTCTAGCTCCTATACCTGTACAATCTCTAGCAGTCATTCTTATTGGAATACCTTTATATATTTGTATATCTAAATTCATATTCTACCCCTCCAATATTTCCATAATTTTTCTTAGTTTTATGTAGTCTTTTTTCATTTGTTCCTTTTCAATATCGTCTTGTATAATATCGTCTCCGTGATCCATAATATACATTATTTATTCTTGTTTTTATTTTATTTAGCAATTCTACACACTTCGCCTGCAACTTCTCGTTGCTTATTATTTTTTCATCGTACATTTTTATTCTCCTATATATATTTTAATTAAATCATTATCTTTTGAGTCTATCTCTCTTTCTATTTTATACTCTTTTTTTCCTTCGTACCAACTATCTTCATCTTTGATTAACGCTTCTAATGATTCTTGTATAGTATCATCACCCTCTTGTGGTATAAGGTTTCTCAATACTACCTTATTACAGAGTTCTTTTTTTCCTCTAGATGGAAAAATTCCACCTTCTTTTTTACTATATACATATATATATAGTGTGTTATTTATATATATTTTATCTTCTGTAATTTTCATTTCATATACTGGATTTATCCAATCTACTTCTTTACCACTATCATCGAATATTACAAATTCTACAAAATCTTCAATCTTAAATTTTTCATTATATTCTTCTTCTAAATTTATTATTTTTTCCATCTCATACCTCTTTCTAGCGGTTAGTCGCTACCTATGAATTCTTCTTTATTTTCATAAATGTTTCCTACAATTTTATATTCATCAATATATCCTGTTATACTTTCTTCTAAATGTCCTTTTATAAGTAATGCTTGAAAACCCCAACCATATCCTACTATTTCGTCCCAATATATTTGCAATAAACTATTAAAATTATTTTCTAGTATATCTCCTTCGTATATTTCAGTTCCGTTTTTATCTTTTAATCCTGTATATTGCATAAGTACAATATCTTTCATATAAGGTTCTATATGCACCCATTCTTGACCATTATGTACGGAACAAGCTGTATAATTTTTATCGTTTAGTACATTATCTCCCCATGTTCCTACCTGTACTTTATAATTCATTTCTTTTGTTGTCTTATCCCATACTCTAAATTTTATATCTCTCATACTCTCTCCTTTACTCTATTTGCGTGTTTTTTATTACTAGGACAAGCTATATCCTACTAGGACATTTTACTCTTCCTAAATTCTATGCTATAATTAATCTGTGTTAGTCGTATTTTTTACGGCTTTTTTATATATTCTATTAAATCATCAATCGTATCTTCGCTAAATTCTTCAAAATCTTCAATAGTCAGTGTTCCATACGCTTGTGCCTCTTTTACTCTTGTTAAATGAAAGCAATAAGTATCATTGTTTATATCAAAGTATTTCATTAATTTATCTTTTAATTCTTTATCTGTCATTATTATTTCTCTCCTTCCTAATAATATCTGCTATTGCTAGGATTTCGTCGTAAGTTTTAAATATTGCATTAATTCCATATTTTTTTTCATACTCATAAAACCTTACTGTTTTATCTTCAAGTTCTATTTTTTTCATTTCTTCGCCTATTTTTTTCAAATATTTCTTATTTTTTATTGAATTGTTATACCCTAACTGTTCTAATGTTTTTACTTCTTTTTGTCTTTCTAGCTCTTTTTTCCCTAGAATTAGCATTTTTTCCAAATCTTTTTTTTCAATTATTGTATGCTCTTGTTGTAATATTGTTCCCGCATAACTTTTAATAGTTTCGAATATAAATTTACCTTGCTCTTCTATTGCTCTTATTGTAACTTCATATATTTCTTTTTCTAAACTCATTCATTCATCTCCTTTTTTACCTCACTTAATTTTATTTCTAGCTCTTTTGCTATATGTTTTTCTATAATATCTTTGTAAATATCTTTTTCTAACTCTTTTTTCATTATATCAGGTAAACATTCAGTTAAAAACTGTTCTATATCTTTTTTAAAATTCCAAACTACTTCTTTCACTCTATTCCTCCTTTTTTATTTTATTCATATTTATTTCTGTTTGTATGGCTAATATTGATTCTTTTTCTATCAATCTTTGCATCAACCAATTAAAATAACTTTCCCTATTTCTTTCATCTAAATTCATAAAAAACTTATATGATAAATATTTCATCATATCCCTCCTATAAAAAATAATCCAATATTTTATGTACTAATATATTAAAACCTATCCAAAATAGTATGCTTAATATAGTAATTAATCCTATTACTATTAATATTGCTAATAATTCCATTATAAAACCTCCAACTCTATTTTTAATCTATATCCTTCGCATTCTATAGTACAATTATCTGTTATCTTCTTTAAGTTCTCTTTTATTACTTCTTTATCTTTAAAAAATTCGTCTACTAATGTGTCTATTGTTTCGTATCTAGTCATTATTCCACCTCTCTTTTTCATAAAATTTTATATATACTTTTTATATTCTATTGGTGGATTATTTATTAATTCTTGTACTTTTAAGCTCATTTCTTCAACTTCTTTTGACACTATTGAATTTAATGTTTTTTCCAAATACGTAACCTTTTCTGTTATTTCATAAAAATATTTTTCTTTTTCTTTTTTATCTAATTTTTTAAAATCATTATAATTAATTAAACTCATTCTACCACCCCAACTCTTTTACTTTTTCGTTTATGGCTTTACTTAGTAACTCTATATTTCCTGTAGGTATTATGCCTAAGTTTGTAGATATTCTGTCTATTATTATATGTGAAGTATGGTCTTCACATTGGCTATCTCCATAAGATATAGTAATCGTTTCTCCAAACCAATCAACCTGTATTGTTATTCCTTTAAGTATATTTCCATCTGCTTTACACCAATCTTCAAACATCTTATCTGCTTTACTCATTCTACTCATCTCCTAACAGTTCTGATATTGGGTATTTTTTATTTGTTTCTAAATTTTTAAATAATTGTGCTTTGAACCTTTGTGTAGTATTTACACCATCATCTGTCCATATTGCTAAATAAATTGTATTGTCTTCTGATACTTTTTGAATTCCTTCTGCTTTACAGTAATTATATTTTATCATTAATTCTAAAAACTCTTTTTCCTCTTTGTTTAGCAGTTCTTTTGCTATTCTAATTTGTTTTTTAACATAGTCTTTAAAAGGTATATGCATTGTAAGTTTTTCGTATCCACTATCGCCTTCGTAATAGCAATCTTCATCTTTGTTATAATTATATTTGTAATCATCTATTAATATGCTATTAGGCTTAACTTCCATCTGTGCTAATTCCACCATACTTATTAACTCTTCCATATTTTCCTCACTTTCTTTAGCCGATTTACAGCCGTTCTTAGCCGATTTTTCTTCTTCGGCTAGTCCTTCTATCATTTCGTCTGTCCATTCATTTTTCCCATAATCTATATTAATTTCATAAAATTCTTCTGGAAAACTATCATAAGCATGCTCTTTACAACATATAGCTGTTATCATAGCTTCCTGTCCTATATATTCCCTATATCTTTCTTCTATAAACCTTACTTTTGACAAATCCTCTCTAATCTTAACCTTGTCTCCTACTTTATAATTCATATCTATCTCTCCTCAAACTTATCATTTACTTTTTTATTTCTATTAGCTTTATATTGCTCATATTCCTTTATTTCTTCTTTAGACATATCTTTATATACTTCTAATTTATTAAGCTTTATTTCGTTGTTTTTCGTGTTTAATTCTCCTACATTTATTTCATATTCTTTATCTAGTTCTTCTACGAACTTTACTTTTACTTTTTTCATTAAATCTCTCCTTTATTCTTTCTAATATACTTTTAGGTGTGTAAAACCAACACCAAAATATTTCTTTACTTCCTACATAATCTGTTTTTATATCACACCATTTTTCACAACTACATTTTTTACAATCTTTTTTATTAAACATTTTTTACTCCTTTAAATTTTTAATGTCTATATATTTAATTTCGTTTTTGTCTTGTATTTTCATTACTATACTTCCAAAAGCTGGACTTTTTGATTTTTTACCTAATCCACTTTCAAAATTAATTCTTCCACTTGGTATATATAATTTACCTGCTACTTCTTTTGTTATTTCATGAAATCTCTTTGTTGTTAAAAACCCTATTGGGAATAATATATATATATCATTTTTAACTTTTTTATATGTTTCAACTGCTTTTTGTAAAAATATATGTTTTTCTGTGAATGGTGGATTTATCCATATTTTATTATATAAAGTCCAATCTTTTTCAAGTCCATTTGTTTCAATTGTATCATAATTTTTTATATTAAATTCTTCTGCCTTTTCTTTTGTCGTTGCTGGATCATAATCAAATATTCCAAAATATTCTATACATTTTTTTGGTGTGTAATATTCATTATCCTTTGTAAAAACTAAATTTGCTTTAGCCATAATTATTTACTCCTTTTTATTTATTTATTGTTAATATTAACAAACCTATTATTGCTAGTATTTCAAGAAATATTGATAATTTTATCTTAAATATTTCTTCTTTTAATTCTTTTTCTATTTCTTCTGTATTATTTTGCATATCTTCAAACAACTTTGAATCTAATCTTGTTTCGTTATCTTTAAATTTTATCTTTTTCATCTTTATCCCCCTAAAACACTTAAAATCTTGTGTTTAAAATTTTTCTTTATATCTCTATGCTTTACTTCATTTAATAAATTTATCTTTATAAACTTATTACATTCTTCATAATTATCATTAATATCTTTTATATTACTACAAAATGGGTATTTACCACATTTAAGACACTTCATATTCTTTTCTCCCTATATTTTCTTACTGACTTAATTACTTTAATTACACAGTTATCACATAAGTGTAATATTAATTCACTTTTCTTTTTCTTTTTAGATATTCTATTACATTCTTTGCTACTCATTTTTAATCCACACATGTCACAATAAAAATCACATTTTTTTGTTCTAGGATCTATTAGCTTTTTCATGTTTATATACCTAATATTTCTTTTATTTTATTTTTGCTTATGACATTCCCTTTGCCTTCTTCTAATAATTTTAATACTTCTAACCTGCTATTACTTAATACTTCTATATTATTTTCTAAATTTTTTATAGTATTTTCTTGTTTATATATCATTTTGTTCCTATTATCTACTCTGCTTTTTAATTCTCTTACTTCGTCTGTTGCACTATTTAAAGACTGATATAATGTTACATTTAATAACTCTAACTCCTTATTTCTTTTTACTAATTTAAATGGTTTATACCATGGTATTTCATTTCCTAACATTTTCTTCTTCATATTTCCTATCCTCTCTTCTTCATAATTTTTGTTAAAAGCCTCATTTAACATCATCAAACTTTCTGTGGCTTCTTTTAAAGATATTTTAAAATCTTTCATTTTTCAACCTCCACTAATATTTGAAATTTTCCACTGTCTTTTCTAACTCTTGCACTTTTTTTATTAACTCTTTTATTTCTCTTATGTCTTCATTTGCAATGTCTTTTCTTATTTCTGCTTTTATATATCCTTTTAATGCACTTTCTATACTTGTATAATATCCTAAATTTATTTGAACTTCTTTAGTCTCTCCTGTGTCCTTGTTTGTACTATCTTGCATTCTTATTAAAGAATAACTATTACTATCTGCACTTATTCCATAATTGTTATCTATTTTTAACATTATATTAATTCTCCTTTCTTTAATATTCACTTTCAATTATATTTCATATTGTTCTTTTAAAATTTCTGATACTGCTATTATCTCTTTATATGTAAATGCTAATGGATATTTTGTGTATACTTCTTGTTTACTAATCATACCTGTGTCAAAATTTATTTTTATCTGTATTTCAAATATATCATTGCAGTTTATATATGTACAACAACCATTTCCTTTTGCGTAAACATTATTAATTTCATTATCATATCCTAAATCTTTTAGTGTTTCAAATGTTCTTTCTTCTACATTTACATTTTTTAATTCATCTAATAATAATGCTACATACAACCCATTTATTTCTTCTTCATTTACTGTTTGTAATTTATATTCTTTTGTTTTATTTTCTGATAAAATAGGTTTGTTTTTATTTATAATCCTTTCTAACTCTTCTTTACCTAATATTTCTTCTAATCTTTCTCTTACTTTTTGTTCTAATGTTTTCATATATTATCACTCCTCTCCAAATCTTAAATTATATCATCTTCTACAAAATTAGTTATATCTAGCTTTCCTAATATTTCACTAAACTTATATAAAATTAAACTTAAATTTGAACTATAATATCCGTTCTGTCTATTATAACAACTGATTAGTACTCTTATGCCTTCTTTGCTCATTAATTCAAATCCTACTCCTTCTATTCCTTTTAAGTTATTAAATAAATTTTCTTCAAATTCTAATTCGCTTACACTCATTGGCTTATTAATAAACGGATTCATTATTTGCATATTTTCAAAATCAGCATATACATGTTCGCAACAATCTTGTTCGTGATAATACCCTAACTTATAATTATTATCAAATTCTAAATATTCTTCTGTTATTTTTACTATTTTCATATTATTACCTCCTTCTGATAATACTATACACTACTTTAAAATATTTGTCAATACTTTTTACTATCTTTTTTTAAATTGTTTTTAATACCTTTTCATATTCTGCCCACCTGTGTGGTCTTATCGGTCTTTCTAATGGCTCTGTGTTAAACAATAATACTAATGCTTCTCCTATTCTAGGATAATTATTTACATATTCATGTCCTATCATTTCTCCATTGTTTATTCGCTCTCTTATCCTTCCGTGATAATTATAATAACTCATTAAAATTCCCCTACTTCCTTGTAAACTCTTTTAGAGACTTTTACGTATTTGTCAACATACTTTTCTTCTACTGACATTACTACTCCGTTTCCTTCAATAAATAAAATATTATCTTTCTTCTTTAAAAATTGATAATAAACACCTTTAGCTAAAAAACATAAATCACTTTTTGTATCTCCTGTTAAATTGTCATACTCTTTTTTTACTTTTACATATTTATACATTTTGTTCTCCTTTAAATAAATTTTTAAATATCCTTTCTAAAACTCCTACTACGATTGAGTTTCCGTGCTTGTTTGTATAACTGGCTATTGCTCATTCCCCTGTGTCTTACCTTTGCATAATCCATATCATTTTGTCCCATTAATCTCCAACATTCTTTTGGTGTTAATTTTCTTATTCTTAATTCTTCTTTAATTATTGCACAGTTATCATGATTAAATGATTGCATACAATTAGCCGTTAAAGTATTACTTACATCTCCATCTATAATATTGTTAAGTATTTTTTTTTGTGAATTTTCTGTATATTTACTTTTCTCAACTACATAATTATCCTTTTGAACACTTGTTATACAATTAGACGTTCCATTTTTATTTAATTCAAGTCTTTGTTCTGTTTCAATTCCTACTCTTCTATCACTAGGATTATCAGGATTTCTCCCTCTACTTGCTGCAATACAAGGTAAATCTATTATCTTAACATCTGATGTAGTTACTGTTGGACTAATTCCACTTGTATCATAAGCTCTATTGTTTGATTCAAAACTTCCTTCTTTTTCTTCAAAAGTAGTTATTGCTAAATCAAAACTATCATCTTTTATATTAAGAATTTCTTTAAGTCTAAACCAAATATTTTCATCAGGTATTGCAAAACAATTGTCTCTCCTAAAATAATGCTCAACTTGTGTTTTTGGTACTTGAAGTTCATCTGCTATTTGTCCTATTGTCTTGCTAGAATTTATTTTGTGTGTTATTAATAAATCTTTTAATTTATCTGTATTAACTGGGTATTTTCTAACTCTTACTATATTTTTAAAATTATGCTGTATAAGTTTATTTTCTACTATTTTAGTTTCCCTATGTCCACCACCAAAGGTATTAATGCAAGGACTAATTCCTTCTGTACTATAAACTCTTTTATTACAATCTAGTAATTTATCCCATTTTTCACCCTTTAAGTTTCCTACTTGTACACATTTTGGATCTTTCCAATCTCTTGCTAAAAGTGTATCACAATATTCTTTTTTTTGTATTCTTTTCTTTTCTGCATTAAATGTACTATTCACTATTTTTTCAATTTGATAATCTTTTAAATAATATTTTTCATCAACTTTATGTTCAAGTAAATCTTTTAACTTTATTTTTAGTTCTTCTTTCTGTGCAAATTCATATATTTTGTCTATATCTTTTCTGATACTTAATACAAATATTCTTTCACGATTTTGTGGTGTTCCATAATCTTTAGCATTTAATACTTGATAATAACTTTTATAACCTAATATATCTAATGTATCTATATATTTATCAAAGTTATGTTTATGTTTTTTAGATAAAACATTTTTTACATTTTCCCATAATATATATTTTGGTTTTATCTTACCTATTATTCTAATACTTTCATACATTAAACTACTTCTAGTACCACTTCCTAAATCTCCACCTTCTTGTTTACCTGCTATGGAAAAATCAGTACAGGGACTTCCGTGTGTTATCATATCAATATTTTCATAATATTTATCCCATTGTGTAATATCTTGCACTTCAAAATCCGTATTATGTATTGCATTAAAACTTTTTATTGCGAATTTATCTATTTCTACTGCGTCTACTATTTCTGTTTCTATTCCTATATTTTTTAATGCTGTGCTACAAGCACCTATGCCTGCAAATAATTCAATAATTTTCATCTTATTCTCCCTTAAATAATCCTAGTTCTTCTAGTGTATATTTTTTATCTGTTTCCATTCCTTTATACATAGTATATTTATCAAAGTATGGTAAACCTATACACTCTTCTTTACCATGTATCCCTTCAACACAAATACTAATATAATGGTGTGTATAATTACAATACTTCTTAATATATCTAACCCTATCCTTAAACGGATATATGACACCTTCTAAATACTCTTTTTCTATTTCGTCTAATATAGGTTCTGGTACTATTTTTATATTCTTAGCTGTCATAGCTCTTAAATTCATTACCTCACCTAACGACTTTTTACTACTATCTAAAACATACTTATTATATAAAACATTTAATGTACAAGGTAACCAAAAACCACCAAAACTATAAAATAATATTTTATTCGGCTTAACTTCCATATCTAACAATTCACGGAAACTAATTAAATTGTCCTCACTATTATCTTCCACCTTTCCTTCAAACATATCAGATCTCCAAATCCAATAATTTTCTTCCACTTCATAATAACCATTTTCTGTATGTCCTTTAATAGTTAGTTCTTTACCATTAAACTCTAACATTTTAGAATTAGCATAAGGGCTTTTAAAACAATCCATAACTAAATCTTCACGTACCTTAACCTTATCTCCTATATTATATTTCATAATTATTTTTCCTCCTTTAATCTATCTATTAATTTATATAATCCTTTATTGCTTCCACTTATTTTTATATGTATTTGCATTACATAAGCTCTCGAAACATCTACAGTATAACAGTTGCTTTGTTTTTCAATAAAACATTTAACAAATTTTCCTTTAAAACATATAACCTTGCTTAACTGAGGAATATCAATATAAAATATATAATATTTATCTTTATCGATTGATTCATATATTTTACCAAGACATTCACGATAATTATAATTGAAAGTAAATTCGAATATATCCCAATCCAAATCTTTGACCTCTGTTTCTTTTTTGATAAACAAATCTGGCATTTTCATAAATCCTTTTAATTCTTTAAGTAGATTAGTGTTATAAGATTCTAACTCTAAATCATTATAATAAATTTTAACCATCTTTTCTCTCCTTTAATTCGTCTCTTAACTTCTCTCTTATAATCCTACTGTTGTGCAATAAGTCATCTGCTATATCTCTTTGAGTTTTTGTATTATCCTCCTTATCATACAGATACAATTTAATTTCTTTTTCTAGTTCTTTCCTATTAATTCTGCCATTATCTATACGACCTAATTCTATGTCTTCACCATGTATTCCTAAATATTCATTCCAATATTTATCAAACTTAAATTCTATTTTTAAATTATATTTATTGCTTAATTCAGCAATCACATTGCCATTATATATTATATCTAATTCTCTACCCTGCTCATTAACCTTACCCTGTAAATCAAACACTTTATATCTTAAATCTCTAATATCATCTTCCATTTTCTTTAATTTTCTAAACATAATTATTCATCTCCTTTATTTTATTAAATCACTATTTTTTTCTATATTTCCTAATCTTTTTATATAAGTATCCTTATGTCGCTTAATCCAACTCAAATCATCTACAAATAAATGTCTTTCA
>CAYJGL010000003.1:2160-59193 GCA_964369695.1 uncultured Clostridium sp. | reverse complement strand
AAAAGAAAACAGCATTGTTTGCACTTATTCCTGATAATGATAGTTCTTTTAATTTCATTGTCAGTATGTTATATACGCAGCTTTTTCAACAGTTGTTTTGGATTGCAGATTTTAAATATGGTGGAAGTTTACCAATCCATGTACATTTTGTAATGGACGAATTTGCAAATGTTAGTTTACCAGATGATTTTGATAAAATATTATCCGTAATGAGAAGTAGAGAAGTTTCAGTATCAATAATACTTCAAAATTTAGCACAATTAAAG
The DNA here is from genome assembly GCA_964369695.1 of uncultured Clostridium sp. Classification (GTDB taxonomy): domain Bacteria; phylum Bacillota; class Clostridia; order TANB77; family CAG-508; genus CAG-269. The sequence continues at coordinate 58,927 of CAYJGL010000003.1, read as the reverse complement.
GCATTGTTTGAAAAACAATGGGAGAGTATAGTTGGAAATTGTGATGAATTTTTGTATTTAGGTGGAAACGAGCAATCAACACATAAATATGTAAGTGAGCTTTTAGGTAAAGAAACAATTGATATGAATACCTATGGTAAATCAAGTGGAAAAAGCGGAAATTATTCTACTAATTATCAAATTAGTGGTAGGGAACTTTTAACACCTGATGAGGTTAGATTATTAGATAATAGATATGCTATTTTATTTATTAGAGGAGAAGAACCTATAATAGATAATAAGTATGATATATTAAAACATCCTCGTGTTATAGATACAACAGATGGTAGAGCTAAAGCATATCTACACGGAGATAGTGATAAAGCAGTTGCAACAATTAATTTTGAACAAACTTTTGGAATTATAGAAGAAAGTTCAGAAGAAGTAAAAGAAAATATAGATAGTGATTATATTTTAATTAGCAATGATGAAGTAGAAAGCTACTTAAATGAAAAGGAGAAATTAGAAAGTGAAAAAAATGAGTAATAAAGTAAAAAGAAATTTTAAAATATATGTATTTGTTGTAGTAATGTTAGGATTAATAGTATTTAATGCTTGTCCAGTATTTGCAACAGAAAGTGATCCACTTGCAGTGGTAAACAATTTATCAACTTTTATATTTGGTTTAATAAGAGCAGTAGGTATGATAATACTCGGATTTGGAGTTGTTCAAATAGGATTATCTTTAAAATCACATGACCCAAGTCAAAGAGCAAATGGCTTTTTGACTTTAGCAGGTGGAATTGTAATTACTTTTGCCAAAGAAATTTTAAATTTAATTGTTGGTGCATAAAAAATATAAAAAGATGATAAGGAGGTATTGTAAAAATGAGTGATAATTGGGTCGTACAGAATTTGCAGAATGCACTAGAAACATGGAATGATAAATTTGCAGAAATTTGGACTCTTATTACACAATCACCAGCTACTTTTAAAGGTGGTACTATATGGGAAGTTATTTTGAATATACATGGAGCATTGCAAGCTATTGGGCTTGCTCTCCTTGTATTATTTTTTGTTATTGGAGTTATGAAAACTTGTGGAAATTTTGCAGAAATAAAAAGACCAGAGCAAGCTTTTAAGTTATTTATACGATTTGCAATTGCTAAAATTGTTGTAACATACGGACTTAATCTTATGTTGTCATTATTTGATATTATACAAGGTGTAGTACAAAAAATAATGGATACAGCAGGAATAACTAATTCGGAAAATAGTACATTACCACAAACTATAATAACAGCAATAGAAGAGTGTGGTTTTTTTGAGTCTATACCGTTATGGGCAGTTACTTTAATAGGTGGTCTATTAATAACAGTTCTTGCTTTTATAATGATATTAACAGTATATGGTAGATTTTTTAAATTGTATATTTATACAGCTATTGCACCTATACCATTATCTACATTTGCAGGAGAACCTACACAACAAATAGGAAAATCTTTCTTAAAAAGTTATGTAGGAGTTTGTTTAGAAGGTGCGATAATAGTACTTGCTTGTATAATATTTAGTCTATTTGCAAGTAGTCCGCCAGTAGTAGATAGTTCAACTCAAGCAGTTATACAAGTATGGAGTTATATTGCAGAACTTGTATTTAATCTGTTAATTCTAGTTGGAACAATTAAATTATCTGATCGTGTAGTAAGAGAAATGATGGGAATATAGCTAATATAAAAAAAGAAAGGAAGGTATGAAATTATGAGTATATTGCAGGAATATGAAGAATTAAGAAAAGAATTAGGCGATAAAGTAATTAAGTTGATTGAAAAATATTGTGGAGAAAATCCAGGTGTATTTTTTTCAGATGTTATATATAATGAAGAAAATTATAATAAATTTAATGAGTGGAAAGAAATTAAAAATATTGAAAATACCACAGAGAAAGTATTAGAAAAAACAAAATTGATTTTAGAAAAAGAGAAATATAATGACTTTGAAATCGAGTATGTATTAGTAGATAAAACTGATTCTAACAAATCATTTGCTATAATATCCAATATTGATGAAATAGCTATGATAGTACTTGATAAAAACGAAATATATACTTTGCCAGAGTGGGATTATAATGCAGATAATTATTTCTTTGATGAAATGGGAAATAGAACAATTGGTTATATGAGTTTAGAATCACATTATGGTATGTGGTGTAGTATTAATGAAACTTATCCTTTAGACTTGGAAAATAAAGAAGGTTTGCAAATTTATTTGAAATATTGCAAAGATAATAATATTAATATGAATATATTAAAAGAAAAATTTAATTATAGTGGTATGGATTTATTAAAATTTCAACACGATAAAGAAATCTATTATAAAGATAATATATCTTTAATAGCAGTAGGTTCGAGAAAAGATACGCCAGTAGCTCTTCTACTGAAAGAATCTACCAAAAGTATATTAGAATCTCAATATATAATAGCATTTAATTACTCAGTTAAAGATGAAAAAATGCAATGGGGATATGGTTATTATTATGATAAAGATTTTAAAAAAGCAATGAGCGACTTTGAAAATGTTATAAAAGGAAAAAATCTTGCAAATACATTTTCTAAAAACAGTAAAGAAAAGGAGAGGTAAATTGGAAGTTAAAGTAAATAGAGAAATAAGAAATTATACAGAAGCAATATATTTTGGATTGTCGTTAAGACAGTTTATATTTGCTTTATTAGGTTGTGGAGCAAGTGCATTAGTATATTTTATATTTAGAAATATATTTAGTATAGAAACATTATCGTGGATATGTATATTAAGTGCATTTCCTTTTATTGCAATAGGATTTATAAAATATAATGGTATGACTTGTGAAGAGTTTATAAAAGCATATATTACGAGTGAATTTTTAATACCTAAAAAGTTGTTCTTTAATCCTAATAATCTATATTATAAATTAATTAGTGATAAAAATTATAGAAAACAGAATAATGATAGCTAGATTACTGGAAAAAATGTATAAGAAGTGCTATAATATCATCATAAGATTATTTATATAATACTTGTAAATAAAACTAATGTAACTATTAATAAATTTAAGGAGGTATGCAATGACTTGTGAAAGATGTGGTAAAGAGTTTAATATTGATGAGGCTACAGAAGAATTTGAAGATGAAACATTAAAAATATATGACAATCTACTCCACAAATTATGTGGTAAATGTGCCATTGATGCGATAAATGCAGGAGAAGATGGAATTTACTATGAAATCTGTGAAAGATGCGGAAAAAAATATGACCCTATTACTGTAGATGGTGCTTTTGAATTAAGATACAGTGATGAAAATGGTACATATGCTACAATATCCGATATGACAGATCTTCTTCTATGTTTAGATTGTGCCATTGATGAATATAACGATTAAATGGAAAATTATTTTGAATATTAAAAATTCCAGATATAAATTGACTAATGACGCTCCTCAAAAAGCAAAAGATAGTTATAATGAATATTATAATTTATTAGAAAATCCACAATATATAATTATTGATAAAGGCACTTTTAAATAGTGTCTTTATTTTTTTAAAGAAAGGAAAGTAAAGTAAAAAAATGAAAACATTAAAAAATATATTTAAGAAAGATAAAGAAAAATTTATAATACCAAAAGGAGTTCAAGATACTATCCCAGTAAATAAGATTTACGAAGATGGTATCTTTTTAGTTGGTAAAAATAAATACACTAAAACATTCAAATTTACTGATATAAATTATGCAGTAGCAGGTAAAAGCGACAAAGAAGGAATGTTTTTGAAATATAGTGAGTTATTGAATTCATTTGACACAGGTGCTACAACTAAACTTACTATAAATAATAGAAAAATTAATAAGTTAGATTTTGAAAAGAATATAAATTTACAACTAATAGGAGATGAATTAGATGTGTATAGAGAAGAATACAATAAGATTCTTTTAGAACAAGCGATTGCTTCGAATAATATGACACAAGAAAAATATATTACAGTATCAGTAATTAAAAAAAATATAGAAGAAGCTAGAAGTTATTTTTCAAGAATTGCTAGTTATATTAGTAATTATTTAAGTCAGTTAGGCTCTAAATGTATAGAGCTTGATTGTAACGAAAGATTAAGAATATTTTATGATTTTTATAGGACAGGGGAAGAGAATTACTTTAATTTTGATATGCTTACTAATATGAAAAAAGGACATAGTTTTAAAGATTATATTTGTTCTGATACTATGGAATTTGAAAAAGATTATTTTAAAATGGGAAATAGATTTGGAAGAGTACTATTTTTAAAAGAGTATGCTTCTTTTATCAAAGATAGTATGGTTGCAGAACTTACTGAAATAAATCAAAATTCAATGCTTAGTATAGATGTATTACCAATACCGATGGACGAGGCTGTAAGAGAAGTTGAAAATAGAAGGTTAGGTGTTGAAACTAATATTACAAATTGGCAGAGAAGACAAAATTCTAATAATAATTGGAGTAGTGTTATACCTTATGATTTAGAGCAACAGCGAAATGAAAGTAAAGAGTTTTTAGATGATTTAACTACACGAGACCAACGAATGTTTGTGTGTGTACTAACTTTAGTTCATACAGCAGATACATTAGAAGAATTAAATAGTGCTACTGAAAGTTTACTGACGACAGGAAGAAAACACCTTTGTCAAATAGGCGTTTTAAAATATCAGCAACTAGAAGCTCTAAAAACTGTATTACCATTTGGAGAAAGAAAAATAAATGCACTAAGAACTTTAACAACAGAAAGTTTAGCAGTATTTATGCCATTTCGTGTGCAAGAAATCAATCATGAAAATGGTATTTTTTATGGTCAAAATGTGATAAGCAAAAATATGATTATAGCAGATAGAAAACAGTTATTAAATGGTAATTCATTTATATTAGGAGTAAGTGGTAGTGGTAAGTCGTTTAGTGCAAAAAATGAGATAGTTTCTACTATACTTCGTAATCCAAATGCAGATGTAATTATAATTGACCCTGAAAGAGAATATACTGAGCTGGTAAATGCTTTAAAAGGAGAAGTAGTTAAAATATCATCTACTTCAAATAATCATATTAATGCAATGGATTTAAATAGTGAATATGGAGATGGAGCAAATCCCGTAATATTAAAATCAGAATTCATTTTGTCTCTTTGTGAACAATTAATTGGTGGTAATAATTTAGGACCGAAACAAAAGTCTATAATTGATAGATGTACAGCAAATGTTTATCGTCATTATCAGCAAGGTAATTATCAAGGAACTCCACCAACATTACAAGACTTTAGAGAAGAATTACTAAATCAAAATGAACAAGAAGCAAAAGAAATAGCATTAGCTATTGAGTTGTTTACCAATGGAAGTTTGAATACATTTGCTAAAAATACAAATGTATCAACAGATAGTAGACTTATTTGTTATGATATTTTGGATTTAGGAAAACAACTTCTTCCTATTGGAATGCTAGTTGTACTTGATTCAATATTAAATAGAATTACCGAAAATAGAGTTAAAGGTAGAAATACATTTATATTTATAGATGAAATATATCTTTTATTCCAACACGAATATTCTGCTAATTTCCTATTTACATTATGGAAAAGAGTTAGAAAGTACGGAGCTTATTGTACTGGTATAACACAAAATGTAGATGATTTATTGCAATCTCATACGGCAAGGACAATGCTAGCCAATTCTGAGTTTATATTAATGTTAAATCAAGCAAGTACTGATAGAATAGAACTTGCTAAATTATTAAATATATCTGAATTGCAGATGAATTATATTACTAATGTAGGTGCAGGGCAGGGATTAGTTAAAATAGGAAGTTCTTTAGTACCATTTATAAATAAATTTCCTAAAAATACTAAGTTGTATAAATTAATGTCTACAAAACCTGGCGAAGATAAAAAATGTTAGTGTCAAGAAGTTTCGGATAAATTTGAATTATATTTGAAAATATGTTAAAATACTAAGTAAACAAAATGGAGGTATACTATGAAATTGGAGTTTATCGAATATAATTTAGAACTATCAAATTTTGAATATGAGTTAGATAAAGTAACTAGGGTTATTATTGCTAAAGTGATGAATGGCGGACAGTTTTTTAGCAATCTCAATAAAGTTATTTATAAAGTTAACAGTGCTATTAATATTAGAATGGTAGATATTAATTACCACTACTTTACAAATGGTCGTGTGTCAATTAATTACAATAGCCAACAAGATGAATTAAAATTAACCATACGTTATGATCAACTTATGGTTAGCGATTGCGAGATTAATATATTTAATTTATATATAAATAAAGTAGAATACAAAATAGAATACATGAATTGTAGACAATTTAGCGAGTTAGAAGATAGTGTAGGAAAGGATATAAAATTTAAGCAAGGAGAATATTCATTTAAAATACAAAATAATTACTCTCCTAGATATTATACCATTAGCGTAGAATCCATTGGGAAAATTGAATATAATGAATTAATTAGAAAATGTGATGAGTTATATCAATTGTTTTCTTTTTCATTAGGACAGTATTTTGATGTGAATAATATTAAGATTTATATAGATAAAATAGAAGTGTATTATTATAGAAGATTAAATGATATATATAATTATAAAACAATTGATATGTATAGTAATTTTATTTTAGTTAATTTAAAAGAAGACTTGTCAAACAAGTATCTTAAATGGTTGGAGTTTAAAGACAAAACGAATCTGATTAATAATGTATATCTTACATCTATTAATCAATCAGAGTTTAGAGATTTAGCATTATCTAAGATGATAAATCTATTAGACGGATTTACAAGGATAGTAAAATCAAAAGAATTAAGAGAAAAAATAGCAGAATTTAGAAGTGAAAATCCTAAAAAAAAATATGGTATGAGAAACAGGTATAGAGATATTATTTTAGAAAATGAGGTTGTTGCTAATATGAAGAATTCAAAAAAAATTCATGATTTATTGGATAAAATAGTCTATCATAGAAATTATTTTTCTCATTTTTATCAAAGGGGAAATCCGTTTAATAAATATGAAATGGATTTTACGTTGAATATTCTAAATTTAATATATAGGTTGGAAGTGCTAAAATATTTAGGGTGGGAAATTAATATTGAACAATTACAAAAAAATATAGAGAAGATAGAAAAATAAATTTATAAACAAAGTAAAAACAGCGTTAAGCTGTTTTTTTGAGGTGAGAAATGAAAAATATTAAAATAAAAAATGTTGGAACAAAAACAATTAAAACATTAGATAAAACTGTTGCTGGATTAAAGAATACAAAAGATAATCTTGTAGAAGTTAAAAATAATGTAGATAACATATCTACAAAAGAAGAAAGTGTAAATCAAGGAGCTAGTGATAAAATTATTGCTAGCTCTAATTATGTCAAAGGAACGACTATTGTTGCAGTTCCTAAAATTGGGAAAAAGGCAATTCAAAATACAAAAAATAATCTTATTAAATTGAAGACAAATAAAGCAAAAAAACTAACTAAAAAAACAGGTAAGAATATTATTAAAGGTGGAAAACAAGCAATTAAAACTAGTGGTAAAAGTGTAAAAAATTCAGTCAAAGTAGCTAAGAATACAGCAGAAAATACAAGAAGAACTGCTCTTGCGATAAAGCAACTTGCACATAAAAGTTATTTAGCAATAAAGTATACTGTTATAGCGACAGCAAAAGCAATTAAATTAGCTATTATGGGAACTAAAGCATTAATTAGTGCAATTATAGCTGGAGGTTGGATTGCTGTTATTATTATAATATTAATATGTGTAATTGGGCTATTGTGTAGTTCTATTTTTGGAATATTTTTTTCTGGTCAAGATAGTACTAGTCATAACTCTACAACAGTTAATGATGTTATAGTAGAACTTAATTTAGAATTTGCTGATAAAATAGCAACTATACAAGAACAAAATGCTCATGATGATTATAAGCTGAATATTGACAAAGCAAGTTGGAGTGATGTTTTGGCAATATATACTGCTAAAACTACAAGTGGGATTGGTGAAAACGAAGTTATGACAATGAATGATACTAAAAAAGAAACATTAAAACAAATATTTTGGGATATGCACATAATAACTTATGAAGTTAAAACTGAAACTATTGATACTGGATATTTAACTCCTGCTGGAACTACTACAAGTGATACAAACCAAAAACAAATATTATATATCACAGTTACATCAAAAACAGCAGATGAAATGATGAATCAATATTATTTTACTCTTAATCAAAGGAATGAAGTAAATGAATTGTTAAAAGAAGAGTATGCAGATTTATGGAGTTCGGCAATTTATGGAACATCAATAGGTAGTCCTAGTTTAGTTCAAATAGCAAAATCGCAATTAGGAAATGTTGGAGGACAACCTTATTGGAGTTGGTATGGGTATGCTTCAAGAGTGGAATGGTGTGCAACTTTTGTATCTTGGGTAGCAAATGAGGCTGGATATATAGATAGTAATGTTATACCTAAATTTGCAGGAGTATATACAGGAATAGAATGGTTTAAAATGATGGGACAATGGAAAGATAATAATTATATACCAAATGAAGGTGCTATAATATTTTATGATTGGGAAGTTGATGGAATTCCTGATCATGTTGCTATTGTTGAAAAAGTGGAGAATAATAAGATATATACTATTGAAGGTAATATGGATGATAAAGTTCAAAATTTAGATTATGATATTAATGACAAAGTCATATATGGATATGGAGTACCTAATTATTAGGTGCTTCATTACATAGATATTTTGTTAAAGTTAAAAGAATTAACAATTAAAAACAAAATATTGCCATGTAAATCATATTTTTAAGTAGATTGCTGGAAAAAAAACAAAAAATATGCTATACTTTCAGTGTTGAATATTAATTACTAGTATCTGTTGAAGGGATGTGGCTAAATGAAAATAATTGATAATAAATTTGAAAAATTAGGTGAAGATTTAAAAGGTACGATTACAAAAAAAACTAAAATACAAATATGTGCATCTATTTTTTCTATGTATGGTTATAAAGAATTAAAAAAAGAATTAGAAAATATTGAAGAATTAAAATTTATTTTTACCAATCCAGCATTTATAAATGATGTAAATGATTCAAAGGTACAAAAAGAATTTAAAATTAATACATTTACAGAAAAATCTATTAATGGAAATGATTTTGAAGTAAGATTAAAAAATGAATTAAATGGTAAAGCAATTGCAAAAGAATGTGCTGAATGGATAATAAAAAAAGTAGAATTCAAGAGCAATATAAATAGAAACCCCATAAATAAATTTATAAATATTGAAATGCCAGGAACCTTATTATCTAAAAACAAAATAACGACATATTTAAATACTGATGAATTTAATACTGTTGGGCTTGGATATGAAAAGGGAAACGGATTATTTACACCAGTAACAAAAATAGATGACAACTATGATATGAGTAAATATTATATAAAATCTTTTGATGAACTTTGGAACGATGAAAGTAATTTTAAAGATATAACAAATGAAGTGATAAATTATATTTCAGATTTATATAAGGAAAATTCTCCAGAATTTATTTATTATTTAACATTATATAACATATTTAATGAATTTTTAGAAGATATATCAGAAGATGAACTTGCCAATGAAAAAACGGGATTTAAAGAATCTGTAATTTGGAATACATTATACGATTTCCAAAAAGACGCAGTTTTAGGTTTGATAAATAAATTAGAACGTCATAATGGGTGTATTTTAGCCGATAGCGTAGGGTTAGGTAAAACTTTTACAGCATTAGCGGTAATTAAATATTATCAAGAAAGAAATAGAAGTGTATTAGTACTTTGTCCAAAAAAATTAACTGAAAACTGGAATACTTATAAAACTAATTATAAAGATAATATTCTGCATGAAGATAGATTTAATTATGATGTTTTATATCATACTGATTTATCCAGAACTAAAGGTCAATCAAATGGTGTTGATTTGTCAAGAGTTAATTGGGGAAACTATGATTTAGTAGTAATAGATGAGTCTCATAATTTTAGAAATAATAATGCAAGAAAAGACAGGGAGACTAGATATGATAAATTAATGAATGAAGTTATGAAAGCAGGAGTTAAAACAAAAGTATTAATGTTATCAGCTACACCAGTAAATAATAAATTCTTGGATTTGAAAAATCAATTAGCACTAGCATATGAAGGAAATACAAATAAAGTTGATGAAAAAATAAGTGATACGAAATCCATTGATACAATATTAAAAAATGCACAAAGTGCTTTTAATGAATGGTCGAAATTAGACGTTGAAGAAAGAACAAGTGGGGAGTTATTGAAAAGATTGAATGTGAATTTTGACTTTTTTAAACTACTAGATAGTGTTACTATTGCAAGAAGCAGAAAGCATATTGAAAAATATTATGATATGAATGCTATCGGTAAATTTCCAACTAGGTTAAAACCAATAAGTAAACAATGTGAAATTACAGACATAGAAAATTTTATGACAATAAAAGAAATTTCAGAAACCTTAATGAGACTTAATATGAGTATTTATTCTCCGTTTGATTATATTTTAGAAAACAGATTATCATTTTATGAGAATAAATACGATATGAAGGTAAATGGAGGTCAATCAAGTTTTAGGCAATCAGATAGAGAAAAAAGTTTGAAAATATTAATGAGAATAAACTTATTAAAGAGGTTAGAGAGTTCGGTAGAATCTTTTAAATTAACACTTTCTAAAATAATTTCTCAGATTGATTTTAATTTAAAAGCAATAGATAATTTTGATAAAAATGGTATTGGAAATTCATTTGAAGAGCTTGAGTTAACAAACTATAACTCAGATGCTGATGCTGAAGAATTTATGGAAGATGAATTTAATATAGGCAAAAAAGTAAAAATTAATCTAGCTGATATGAATACTATTGGGTGGAAAGAAGACTTATCATCTGATTTGAATATTTTAACTAATCTTTTAAATGAAATAAATAATATAACACCTGAGCATGATGTTAAATTGCAAGAGTTAATTAATATAATAAAAAATAAAGTGGAAAATCCATTGAATGAAAATAACAAAAAAGTTATTGTGTTTAGTGCGTTTGCTGATACTGCAAGTTATTTATATAGAGAACTTTCAAAAAAATTAAAACGCGAACTTAATATAGCTAAAGTTACGGGTTCGGGTACGAATGAATGTACTTTAGATATAGGAAAAGACTATAATAATTTACTTATTAATTTTTCGCCAAAATCTAAGCACAGAGAAATTATCACACCATTAGCTAAAGAGGAAATAGACATATTAATAGCTACTGATTGTATTAGTGAAGGACAAAACCTGCAAGATTGCGATTATTTGGTGAATTATGATATACATTGGAATCCAGTTAGAATAATTCAACGATTTGGTCGTGTTGATAGAATTGGATCAAGTAATAAAGTAATACAATTAGTGAATTTTTGGCCTAATATAAGTTTAGATGATTATATTAATTTGAAAAATAGAGTTGAAAATAGAATGTTAATGATGGACATTTCGGGTACAGGAGAAGACAATGTTCTTACAAATAAATCAAGTGATATGGAATATAGAAAAACGCAACTAAAAAAATTACAAGAAGAAGTAGTTGATTTAGAAGAAATGAATACAGGTATATCAATAACAGATTTAGGATTAAATGATTTTAGGATGGATTTAATAGAATTTGTTAATAAAAATGGAGATTTAAGTAAAATACCAAATGGTATGCATTCAGTTGTATTTGCAGATGAAAACAAAGGATTAAAAAAAGGTGTTATATATATTCTTAAAAATATAAATAACGAAGTTAATATAGACAATATGAATCAATTGCATCCATTTTATTTAGTATATATAATGGAAGATGGCAATATTTTATCTAACCACTTAAATGTTAAAAATACTTTGGATATTTTAAGAGGATTATCTAAAGGAAATAGTACTCCAGTGTTAGAAGCTTACAAAAAATTCAATGAAGAAACTGATGATGGTAAGAATATGAAAAGATATTCAGAATTACTTAATGAAAGTATAGAGTCAATTATAAACATTAAAGAAGAAAGCGACATTGATAGTTTGTTTAGAACTGGTGGTACTACAATGCTTAAAAATGATATAAAAGGATTGGATGATTTTGAATTAATATCATTTATGGTAGTGATATAATTATAAAAAATAAAATTATTGTGGAGGTATGAAATGAAAGTTAGATATGAAGAGTGGTATTTATATAATTACTGTGAAAATTTTATTAAAGAGATAGATTTTTTATATGATACATATATAAATAAAATAGAAAAGGTATATAGTGAACCAGAAGAAGAAGCTGAAATATATAGAATATATTTATTAGGAAATTTATCTGAGGTAAATGCAATATCAGAGGAAAATCAAGAATTAGAGTTAGAAGGAATGGTATTTCAAAGATATAATTTAATAAAAAATATAAAATATAGAAACTTAGTAAGCTATATATCAACTGCTTTTGAGATGTTAGAACAATTTTTAATTAGTATAACAAGAAAACAACTTAATTACTGTTCAATGGATAAGGAATATATAAAAGAAGCGAAAACAAATTATTTAAGCGATATAGAAAAAGTATTTATAAAATATAATTATAATTTTAGTAATAACAAGTATTATGATAAAATAAAAGAATTAAATTTATTAAACAATGTAATTAAACATGCTGAAGGACAATCTGAAAAAAAATTAAGAGTGATTAGACCACAAATATTTGAGAAGAATAACCACGATATAATTAAATTTTATAATAACACAATAATTGATGATACTTTAAATTTAACTAATGATGATTTCAAGGAATATACAGATGCGATAAAAGGATTTTTAAGAGAATTTCCAGAAAAAATGAGTTATGAGTATAATATTGAGTAACAGGAGTAATAAAGGATGGAGTTGCCTAAAAGTTGTATTATAAATATAAATCACGTTACTAGCTTTGATATGGGAGAAAAAGGAAGAATTGCTGTAAAACTAGATGATGATACAAAAGAAATAGTTTCAAGACGAAAGATAAAAGAAGTAATAAATTTTCTTGATGAAAGGGGGATTTAGAAATATGAAATATTTAAAGAATATAATGACATTTCTTATATATTATTTATTAGGATATTTAATTTTTAATATATTTATCTTTTTAACACAATTATTAATTTATAAAGCATTAGGGTTGACATTAAACTTAATAGATCCATATATTGATTTATTAAAAAATAATTTAGTTATTTATACGATTATCTATTTTTTAATTTTCGTATCATATTTGATTTATAATACAATTGTAATAAAAATACTAAACGAAAAATTACAAAAAATAAAAAAGGTAGGTGGTAAATATGAAAAATAAAAAATTCTTAATTATAGCAATATTAGCAATAATTATTATAGCAATTATTATAGGCGTTAATGTAACAAATAAAAAAGTTGGAGATTTTTTATTCAGTACAGATGGAACAGTTGCAGATGGACATAAAGACTTAATAAATCATCTAAAAAATATTGAAGATAGTGAAGAAAGAAAAAAAGAGATTGACTATTCATTAAGTCAAAATATTATTACACAAGAAGAAGCAAATAACTTATATTAAAATATAATTATAAAAAGAACAGAAAATTAAAATCTGTTCTTTTGTTGTTTAAAAAATCTTTTTGTGCTAAAATATAAAAAATAATATAGGGAGATGAAAATATGGATTCAAGACCATACCAATATAGATATAGACCCTACGATTATAGAGAAAATCAAATTAGAGAAGAAAGTAGGAAAAGGCAAAATAGAAGACAATTAAAATTTAGCCCAGAAGAGTTTTCACTAATTGAAAAAAAGATTTTTGACTGTGGATTAAGTAACTTCAGTGAATATATAAGAAAATGTATCTATGACAAAGAAATAAAACAAGAACAACTAAATAATTATTCAAATCAAGGAAAAACCAAAAGAAAACAGGTTTGTTTTAATGATGAAGAAATAGAGATTATAAATGACAAAATGAAAAAGGCTAATTGTAATAATTTTAATCAATTTATTACAGTCATTTCTTTATCTTAATAACTTGAAATTTTATAGAGGTGGAACAATGGAAAATAAATTTATTAGGGAAAATTTTAATGGATTAACAGAAGAAGTTTATAAATGGGATTTTATTTCCATATCTCCATTTTTTAAAGAAGAATTAAGGAGCAAAACTTCAGAAAAAGAAATAATTGACGCTTATTTACATTCTGCTGAATGTCTATATATGTGTTTTCGTAAAGAAAGCAATCCGTGTGAAAAGATGAAAGTATTTAGAATGAATCAAATGTGTATGCCATTTTTATATTTGTGTAGGCATACATTAGAATTATTAATAAAAGCAGTATTAAATAGTAAACAAGGAAATGTTAAAAAAATACATAAACTTCAAGAATTATGGAACGAATTAAAAAATGAAGTTGAAATTAATAATGCTGATTTTGATATGTTAATAAATGTACTAAATACAATAGATGATGATGGTTGTAAATTAAGATATGCAAATGATGGAAAAGGAAACAATTATAATGATAAACCTTGCTTTATTAGGGCTGATCTAATATTAGATACTACAAAAAATATATATAATAATTTAATAAATGAAATAAAATAGTATGGATAAAATAGGAAGAAGTTACATAGCAGGAAAAAATCCTGTTATTTTTTTGTCAAATTTTGTAGATACGTTGTTAAAAAATTACTTTTATGATACAATAAAATCGTATTATTATAGGAGGTCGGAAATGGATAATAATGTAAAATCAATAATAGATAAAATATGGCTAACTCTTCATTCAGGAGGAGTAGCAAATCCTTTAACTTGTATAGAACAAATTACATATTTACTATTTATAAAAGGATTAGATGAAGCTGAATTAAAAAGTGAAAGAGATGATGTTCTTTTAGGCATAAAATCTAAAAGAATATTTGATGAAGAACATCAAGATTGCAGATGGAGTATTTTCAAAGATTATGAAGCTTCAAGAATGTTTAAAGTAATGAATGAAAAAGTTTTTCCATTTATAAAAAGCTTAGGAAAGGATAAAGATTCAAATTATGCGAAATATATGGAAGACGCTATATTTTTAATTCCTACACCAATAGTTTTACAAATGGTTGTTACTTCATTAGATAAAATAGAAATGAATGGTAGAGATACAAAAGGAGATTTATACGAATATTTATTATCTAAATTATCTACTGCAGGGACAAACGGACAATTTAGAACACCTAGACATATAATTAGAATGATGGTTGAACTAATGAAACCTACAAGCAAAGATATTATAGTAGACCCTGCTTGTGGAAGTGCAGGTTTTTTAGTTGAAGCAGGCGAATATTTAAGAAATAATGAAGAAGATTTATTTAACCACGAAGAAAGTATACAACATTTTAATAATACAATGTTTTATGGATTTGATATGGATAGAACAATGCTAAGAATTAGTGCTATGAATTTAATTCAACACGGAATAGAAAATCCTAATATTGAATATAAGGATTCATTGTCAGAGGATAATGAAGATGAAAGCAAATATACATTAGTATTAGCAAATCCACCATTTAAAGGTTCTATAAATAGTGATATTACATCAAAGAAATTATTAGATATGACTAATAAAACTAAAAAGACAGAATTACTATTTTTAGCATTATTCTTGAAGATATTAAAAATAGGTGGAAGATGTGCTTCAATTGTTCCAGATGGTGTTTTATTTGGTGGTTCAAATGCACATAAAGCTATAAGAAAAGAAATAATAGAAAACCATAAATTAGAAGCTGTAATTTCAATGCCTAGTGGTGTTTTTAAACCTTATGCAGGTGTTTCAACAGCAATACTTATATTTACAAAAACAAACGCAGGTGGAACAGATAAAGTATGGTTTTATGATATGACTGCAGATGGATTTAGCTTAGATGATAAAAGACAACCTGTAAAAGAGAATGATATACCAGACATTGTAAAAAGATTTAATAATAGATTTTCAGATGAAGAACAAGCAAGAAACAGAACTGAAAAATCATTCTTTGTAAATAAAGAAGAAATAGCAAATAATGATTATGATTTATCAATAAATAGATATAAAGAACTTTCTACTGAAATAAAGGAATGTGAAGATCCTAGAATTGTGTTAAATAGAATTATTGAGGAAGAAAAAATTATTCAACAAAAATTAAGTGAATTAGAGGAAATATTATAATGAGTAAATTAAAATTAGGAAATTATACTAAAATAAAAACTGGTAAATTAGACGCAAATGCTTCAGTTGAAAATGGAAAATATCCTTTTTTTACTTGTTCAAATAATACACTAAGAATTAATGATTATGCTTATGATTGCGAATGTGTATTAGTTGCAGGAAATGGAGATTTAAACGTAAAATATTATAATGGCAAGTTTAATGCTTATCAAAGAACATATATAATTGAAAGTAATGAAAAAAAGGTATTAGATACAAAATATATGTACTATTTGATTAATAGTAAAATAGAGCAACTTAGAAATAACTCAATAGGGGGAGTTATAAAATATATAAAATTAAATAATTTAACTGATTTAGAATTTGAAGAAATAAATTTAAACGAACAAATTGAGATAGTAAAAAAATTAAATGTAATTCAAGAATTAATTGAAAAAAGAAAGGGACAATTAATTGATTTTGAATTACTTATAGAAGATAAATTTATTGATATGTTTGGAAATCCAAATATAAATGAGAAAAATTTTATAAAAGTAAAATTAAGAGAATGTTTAATAAACATAGATAATGGAAAGAGTTTTGTTTGCGAAAATTTTGCAAGAAAAGGAGATTATCCAGGAATTTTAAAATTAAGTGCTGTAACATACGGATATTATAATCAAGATGAAAATAAAGCTTTAATTAACGAAGAAATGTATATTCCTAGTGTAGAAGCTAAGAAAGGGGATTTATTATTTACTAGAAAAAATACTCCAGAATTAGTTGGAATGAGTGCATATATTTATGATACAAAGCCTAATCTAATGTTGCCAGATTTAATATTTAGATTAAATACAACTGAAAAATGTAATAAGGTTTTTTTATGGAAATTAATAAATCATAAATTGTTTAGAAAGAATATAACGCAAATTTCAAATGGTAGTGCGAAATCAATGTCTAATATATCTAAAGAAAGATTAATGGATTTAGAGATAATACTACCACCAATTGAATTGCAAAACGAATTTGAAAAGTTTATGGAAAATATACAAAAACAAAAAGAAATTGTAAGACATAATTTAGAAGAGATAGAAGTATTAAAAAATGAAGTAATGAATAAATATTTTGATTAGGGGAAGAAATATGTCAAATTTTGATTTTTTAGAAAGTAATAAATTATTTGGAAGTTTTGCAAAAGCAAGTATTGAAGCAGAAAGAGGATTAGAAACAAATCCAGTAACTTGTATAATGTTAAGTAGAAAAGCATTAGAATTAGGCGTAAAGTGGTTGTATGCAAATGATAAATTATTATTAATGCCATATCAAACTACTTTATCAGCTTTAACACATACAATTACATTTAAAAATATAGTAGATGATGAAGTTAGAAAAGGTATAGATTTTGTTATTAAAAAAGGAAATTTTGTAGTACATACAAACATTAATGTAACAAGAGATGAAGCTATACTTGTATTAAAATGCTTGTTTAATTTTATGAAATGGATTTATTTTAATTATGATCCAAATTATAAAGAAATAGAATTTGACACAAATAAACTTCCACAAGAAAGTAATGACAATATAAAGAAAGATGAAAGAGAAAAACTAGAGAAAGAATTAGACGAGCAAACTAAAAAACTTGAAACTACTTTAAAAGAAAATGAAGAACTAAGAAAACAACTAACAGAAGAAAGAGAAAATAAAAATAAAAGCAAAAATTTTGTAGTAAAAGATTTATCAGAATTTCAAACAAGAAAGCAATTTATAGATTTAGATTTACAAATAGCAGGTTGGGACTTTAATGAAAATATCACAGAAGAGCTAGAAGTTCAAGGAATGAAAAATACTGAAGGAATCGGATATGTAGACTATGTATTATTTGGAAAAAACGGATTACCATTAGCAGTAGTTGAAGCAAAAAGAAGTAGTAAAAATGCACACGAAGGAAAACAACAAGCAAGTCTTTATGCAGATTGTTTAGAAGAAAAATATGGTCAAAGACCAGTAATTTATTATACAAATGGAATAGAAATCTATTTTTGGGATAATTTAGATTATCCAGAAAGAAAAGTGGAAGGATTTCATACACAAGATGAATTACAAAGATTGATAAATAGAAGAAAATCTAAACAAAGTTTGGAACATATCTATATAGATAGTAATATCACTAATAGACCATATCAATTAGAAGCAATTAAAAGAGTGTGTGAGGCATTTGAAAACAAACATAGAAAAGCTCTACTTGTTATGGCTACTGGAACAGGGAAAACAAGAACAGCAATATCATTAGTAGATGTTTTGACTGGAAAAGGTTGGGTTCAAAATGTTTTGTTTTTAGCAGATAGAACAGAGTTAATAAAACAAGCAAAGAAGAATTTTGTAAAATTACTTCCAGATATGTCTTGCTGTAATTTATTAGATTCCAAAGATAATCCAGAAGATTCAAGAATTGTGTTCTCTACATATCAGACAATGATTAACGCAATAGATAATATGAGAAATAAAGATGGAAAAAGATTATTTACGCCAGGACATTTTGATTTAATTATTATAGATGAAGCACATAGAAGTATATATAAAAAATATCAATCTATATTTGAATATTTTGATGGATTATTAGTAGGTTTAACAGCAACACCAAGAAGTGATGTAGATAGAAACACATATAGTTTCTTTGAACTTGAAAATAATGTTCCTACTTTCGCTTATGAATATCAAGAAGCAATAGATGATGGATATTTAGTTGACTATCATAATATTAAAACGTCTACTGAATTTTTAGAAAGAGGTATTAAATATAGTCAATTAAGAGAAGATGAAAAAGAAGAATATGAAAATTTATTTGAAGAAGATGAAGCAGTTCCAGAAGAAATTGATTCATCAGCATTAATGTCTTGGTTATTTAATAGAGATACTATAAAGAAAATATTAGAAACATTGATGGAAAAAGGATTAAAAGTTGAAGGTGGCGACAAATTAGGAAAGACAATTATATTTGCAAAAAATCATAATCACGCTGAAGAAATAGAAAAAGTTTTTAATTCTCTATATCCATATTATAAAGGAGAATTTGCAAGAGTAATAGATAATAAAGTAAATTATGCAGAAACACTAATTGAAGCATTTGAAGAACCTAAAAAATTACCACAAATATCAATCTCTGTAGATATGTTAGACACAGGAATAGATGTACCAGAGATATTAAATTTAGTATTTTTTAAACCAGTAAAATCAAAAGTGAAATTTTGGCAAATGATAGGAAGAGGAACACGTTTATGTAATAACTTATTTGGAGAAGGTATTCATAAAAAAGAATTTTACATATTTGATTGCTGTAATAACTTTGAATTTTTTGAAGAAAACGCAAAAGGCATTGAACCAAATACAGGAGAAGGCTTAACAGAGAAAATATTTAATGCAAAATTGGATTTAATAGTAGAATTACAAAATTTGGACTATCAAGGAATAGAACAATTTGTTGAATATAGAAAAGAATTGATACAAGAATTTTTTAATGCAATAAACGAACTAAATGAAGAAAGCTTTATAGTTAGATCTAAAAAGAAATATATTGACAAATATAGCAAAATAGAAAATTGGAATAGTATATCAAGCATTGATAAAATTGAAATTAAAGAAAATTTAACACCAATATTTATTGTTACTGAAACAGATGAATCTGCAAAAAGATTTGATAATCTAATTTATTCTTTACAAGTTAGAAAGATTAAAAATAAATCTTATACTACACAAGTAAATAGCATTGTTTCTTTAATTGAAGAATTAAAAAAGATAGGAACAATTTCACAAATAAAAGAGAAAACTGATCTTATTCAAATGTCATCAAAAACTGAATATTGGGATAGAGCTACTTTTTTTGATATTGAAAATGTTAGGTTAGAACTAAGAAACTTAATAAAATTTATAGAGAATCCACCTAGAAAAATTTGGACTGTTGATATAGAAGATACTGTAATAGTTGACGAAGAACAAAAAAATATAAATAGAGATAATTTTGAGGATTATAGAAAAAAAGTTAAAAAATTTCTTGAAGGAAATATGGATAATTTAGTTATTTATAAAATAAAACATAATCAAGTATTAACTGAATCAGAAAAAAAAGACTTAGAAAGAATTATGTTTGAAGAATTAGGAAATAACAAAGATTTTGTTGATACATTTGGCGATTCAAATGTGGTACAAGTTGTTAGAAAATTAGTAGGATTAGATAGAGAAACAGCAAATAAAATATTCTCGAAATACATAAATGATAACAGACTAAATAGTAAGCAAATTCAATTTATTAAACAATTAAAGGAATATTTAATAGTAAATGGAATTATAAGTTTGGAAAAACTCAAAGAACAACCTTTTAGCACAATTGGTTCTGTATCTGATATATTCAAAGATAATATAAATACTTTTAACGAAATAAAAGAAGATATAGAAATGATAACTAAAAATGTAATAAAATTCGCTTAAAAACTAATGAATTTATATAGGAGAAAAATAATGATTAAAGTAAATGTTGTAATTTATAGTAAAGAGGATAAAATACTAAATGATTTTAGGTGTGCCTTTGAAAAAGAATCTAAATATTTTTATAATAATATACAAACTATAAAAGAACCAAAAGAACTAAATGAAATAAAAAAAGTAGATTTATTAATTGTGGTATTTAATGAAAAAACAATAAATTGCACTAAAATATTATCTGATAAAACAGAAAAAATAATTATAGTTGATTTAAAAAATGAACTTATAAAGGACTTTCAATCAAATACAATTGAAGGTATAAAAAATAAAGATTTTAGAGTAATTGCTTTTTCTATTGCATTTGGTTTCTATGATGAATTAAGAAATAGAGATTTTGAGATACAACAGAATAATGCAAAAAATAATAGTGAATTAAATAATTATAGCAAAAAGAGTGTGCATAAAAGTAAAAGGAATTTTGGTAAATTTTTTGGGAATATCACATATAAGTCAAATGGATAAAATTATATTAGTAGGAACATATATGAAAGGAGAACGAGAAAAATATGATAAAAGTAATGTTTGTATGCTTAGGCAATATATGTCGTTCGCCAATGGCTGAATTTGTCTTTAAAGATATTGTAAAGAAGCAAGGAATGGAAAAATATTTTTATATCAAATCTTCTGCAACATCTAGTGAAGAAATAGGAAATGACATTCACTATGGTACTAGAGATAAGCTAATTCAAAAAGGAGTACCATTTAAAAAAAGAAAAGCAGTTAAATTGAAATTAGAAGATTATAATAAATATAATTATATTATCGGAATGGATAATTCAAATATTATAAATATACAAAGAATAGTTGGAGAGGATTCTGATAAAAAAATATATAAATTATTAGATTTTTCAAATAATCCTCGAGATATTGCTGATCCGTGGTATACAGGAAATTTTGAAATTACATTTAATGATATAGTTGAGGGGTGTAATGGATTCTTAAAATATTTGAAAGAAAAAGAGAAATTTGACTATTTATAATTTAGAACGGAAGTGAAAACATTGAATGATAAAGAATTAAAAGCATTTACATTTTATTATATAGATAAAAAAGAAAAAGAAAGTATCGGCAAAGATTTTATTGAATATCCTTATTATGAGTTAAGAGTAAAATATGGCTTAAATAAAAAAGAAATTGATGTGGTTTTGCGTATTAGTAGAGATTATTTTGAAAATAAAAATTATGATGTTTTTTTTACTAATGCTGAATTTCAGTATAAAGGGCAGAAAAGAAAAGTTGAAACAAATAATTATTTGATGGTACTAAAAAACATTAAATAGTAATTTATATGGAGGATTAAATAAATGAATGAATATATAAATTTGACATTAGAAAATATTGATGAGGAGCATATATGTTGTGCAATAGGAGATAAAAAACATCAAGCAGGTGTTGATAGTAAAAAGGAATGGATAAAGAGTAAATTAAAAGATGGTCATATTTTTAGAAAATTAAATGCAAGAGGAAAAATATTTATTGAATATGAGCCAATAGAAACAGCTTGGATTCCTATTAGTGGTAAAAATTATGAATATATTTATTGCTTATGGGTAGCAGGAAGTTTTAAAGGAAAAGGAATTGGAAAAGAATTAATAGAATATGCAATAAACGATTCAAAAGAAAAAGGCAAAAGTGGTATATGTACTCTAGTTTCTAAAAAGAAGAAACCTTTTATTGGAGAAAAGAAATTTTTTGAACACTATGGATTTAAAGTAGTAGATAGTATTGCTGATTATGAATTATTAGCATTGCAATTTGAAGATGGAGAAACACCTAAATTTAATGATAATGCAAGAACTATGAAAATAGATAATCAAGATTTCACTATTTATTATAGCAACGAATGTCCTTATGTAGAATATGAAGTAAATGAATTAACTGAATATGCAAAGGAAAATAATATAAAAATTAACTTTATAAAAATAGATTCATTAGAAAAAGCAAAAAATGCACCTTGTATTTTTAATAACTGGGCTAATTTCTATAAAGGAAAATTTATATCTAATACGATATTAAATGCTAATTCATTTAAAAAGTTAATAGACTAAAAAATTACAATTTGTTGAACTGATGGAGGAGTTATGAATAAGAAAGATTTTATAATTATTGTGGTAATTATAATAGTTGCTATCATACTTGGAGCAATATGTGGCAAACTTATTTTAGATAATATAATATGAAAAAGAGAACAAAGATTGTTATCTATATCCTAATTTTTATTATTACATTTATAATAAGTGTATTAATAAGAATAAATTTATTAGGGAGTGCTCCAATGAAACTAATAAAGGTAAAATGGGATGATAAAACAGGAACAATATACAAAGATTTAAGTTATGAAAATGAAAATAACAATAAATATGATTTGTATATACCCAGCAATTTAGATAAAGAAAAAGAACAATATTTAATTGTGTATATTCACGGTGGTAGTTTTAACTCAGGCTCAAAAGAAGATGGCGATTTATGGTGTAAATATTATGCTACCAAAGGATATATCACAGCAACAATTGATTATACTTTACAAAATCAAGGTAAAGATGCTTCTATAACCTTAATGAATAACGAAATAGAAAATTCAATAAAAGCAATAAAAGAATATTTAGATAATTTAGGATATAATGTTGTAGGTATGGCATCAAGTGGTGTATCAGCAGGAGGAACACTAGCAATGAATCTAGCATATAATGGTAATTCATCAATACCTGTAAAATTTGTTTTTCAATTAGCAGGGCCAACTTTTTTTGAACCATCTGAATGGGGATTGCTTAAAAAAGTTGATAAGTTAGATACTGATGAAGAATTTTATGAAATGATGACAGGACTTCCATTTGAAAAAGATTTATCACAGGAAGAAATAAATAAAATCTCTCCATCAGCACTTGTTAATGAAAATACTGTACCTAGTTTAATTGGTTATGGATTAAAAGATCATTGTGTTCCATTATCACAAAAATATTATTTATTAGAAGCCTATAAAAAATATAATGTAGTCTACGACTATATAGAATTTCCAAAATCAAATCATGGTATGTATAATGATTTAGATAAAATGCAAGAGTTTATTAATAAGTCGCTAGAGTATTGTGAAAAATATTTTCAATAAAAAATTACAATAAGTAAAGGAGATTCAAAAATGATAAATATTTTAGTTCACGGACTAGGACAAGATGAAAAAAGTTGGAATGAAGTTAAAAATCAATTGAATAATAATGGAATAAATGTAGAAACTCCGAATCTATTTTCTATTGTAAAAAATTATCAAGTAAATTATGAGAATATGTATAAAACATTTGCTGATTATTGTAATAGTTTTAATGAAAAAATAAACCTAGTAGGGCTTTCATTAGGTGGAGTATTAGCCATTGATTATATAGCAGAATTTCCAGAAAAGGTAAATTCAATAATACTTATAGGAACACCATACGAAATACCAAAGACTATATTTACTATCCAAAATATTATTTACAAATTTATGCCTAAAAGAATATTTGAAAAGATGGGGTGTCCAAAAAAGGATATGATTAGTTTACTAGATTCAATGAAAAATTTATCTATTCCAGAAAAAGCTCCAAATATAAAAATCAATACACTAATTATATGTGGAGAAAAGGAGAAAGATAATATAAATATGAAAAGTGCAAAGCAGTTAAATAAAGTTATAAAAAATAGTGAATTTAAAATTATCGAAAATGCAGGACACGAAGTAAATATTGATAATTCAAAAGAACTTGCTAATGTAATTTATGATTTTTGGAAAGATAATGAAAAAGATATAAAGTAACGCAAAATTACAATTTGTTGAAGGTAGCAGTTATCTATATAATGAACTTATTGCTTTTTCTGGATTAGATGAGCAAGATATAAAAAATTATTTCTTAGTAGCACAATATATAAAATGTAAAGAGAAATTTAAGAAAGACAGTTGAATAAACTGTCTTTAATAACTTTCTATATATAAAGCTTTTGCAATATATGGTGTTACTTCTTTAAATTTATACCAACCAGAACTTTTGCTATCATTTTCTCCTCCATTAGGATTTGATATATATACCATATCATTATCATCAGAAGCAAGCAAAACCATATAATGAGAAGCAGTAGTCCAACGATTATTATGAGGTTGATTCCATACACAAATTAAAATAGGTCTATTAGTTTTTAAATGCTCTTGTAATTTTTCTTTAGATAAATGCACACTATCATAATAAAAATCAGTATTTTTAATATTAAAAGTATTAGATAATTCTTTTGAAAGTGAATCATAATCCAGGACAGGATAATATTTTTGTCTAAGATCTTCAGGTGTATAATTTTTATCATAACCACTTAATATAGTTGCAACTGCAGTAATACCACAACCATTTTCTTCCATAGTTCCATTCCAATATTGTTTATTACTCCAAGATGAATTACCATTTTGCTTATATTCTATGTATGTTTTTTGATGATTTTCAATCGTTGTAAATGTCGTAAAATAGCCATCTTTATTCTTGACTTTTTTCTGACCAATTCCAGAGTAATTGTCATTTGTATCTTGTTTAATAGTTTTATATTCTGAATTATCAGTAATTTCTGAAATAGCTTTATTCAAATCATAAGAAATATTACTAAATATGCTATTTTTTATACATAAGTATATTGCAAAAATTATAATTAATAATATTAAAATTCTTTTTTTATTTAATTTCTTTCTTTTTTTCTTCATTTGAAATCCCTCCAGTAACTTGTCTATATTATACAAATAAAGAAAATAATAAGTTTTAAGAAATTATTAAATAAATCTTAACATTTTCTTACAATTTGTCGAATCGGTGGAATTTATTGGCTTATTGTGATAGAATACTAATTGATAGAAAAGAGGAAAATATGAATATTTTAGTATTAGATGATGAAAAAGAAATTGCAGATTTAGTAGAAGTTTATTTGAAAAATGAAAATTATAATGTTTATAAATTTTATAATTCTAATAAAGCAATAGACTGTATTAATAATCAAAAATTAGATTTTGCAATTTTAGATGTAATGATTAAAGATGTTGATGGATTTAAGATATGTAAAATGATAAGAGATAAAGGTTTTAATTTTCCTATAATAATGCTAACAGCTAAAATTGAAGACAAGGATAAAATACAGGGATTAACGATTCGGAGCAGATGACTATATAACCAAGCCTTTCAATCCTTTAGAACTTATTGCAAGAGTAAAATCTGCATATAGAAGATACACAAAATATAATGAAAAAGTTGAAGAAAATATCATATATATAGATGGGTTAGAAATAGATCAGGATAAACACATCTGCAAGTTATATGATAATATAATTGAATTAACACCAATGGAATTTGATATATTATTGTATTTAGCACAAAAAAGAGGGAATGTAGTTAGTTCGGAAGAATTATTTAAAAAAGTTTGGAAAGAAAAATATTTGGAGAACAATAATACTGTAATGGTACATATTAGGAGAATAAGAGAAAAATTAAAGGAAGATAGCAAGAAGCCTAAATTTATAAAAACAGTATGGGGAGTTGGATATAAAATTGAAAAATAAGGGATTATTTAAAGAAAAAATGAAATTAGTAGGTCAAGTAATACTAAGAATAATAATTTATTATATTATTTCAATATTATTCTATATTGTAGTTTTAGATGGAGTTTTAGGAAATTTTTTAGGAAATAGCTTGTATAGAATAAATTATGATTTATATTATTGGTGTGTAACCAGTAAAGAAACAATTTTTATAGTTTATTTAATAACAGTTTTTATATTTGCTCTATATAGATTTTTTTCTTTAAAAGTTGAAAATAGAGAAAAATTATATAGTTCATTAGATAATATTTTAGATGAAAGTAGTCAAAATGTAGAATTACCTGATGAAATGATTAAGTTTTCTGAAAAATTGAATAAAATTAAGTATGAATATGCTCTAAGCAAGAAAATGGCAAAAGAAGCAGAACAGAAGAAAAATGATTTAATAATGTATATGGCTCACGATTTAAAAACTCCTCTTACATCTGTAATTGGTTATTTGACATTGCTTAATGAAGAAAAGAGAATATCAAAAGATTTACAAGAAAAATATATGAAAATAGCACTTGATAAGTCAATAAGATTAGAAGAACTAACCAATCAATTCTTTGAAATTACTAGATATAATTTGAATGATATGCCAATAAATAAAATACAACTTAATTTATCAATATTATTTGATCAGTTAATAGAAGAATTTTATCCAATGTTAGAAGACAGGAAATTAGAATTAAAAGTGAACAAACCTAATACTTTAATATATAATGCAGATGGAGATAAAATGGCTAGAGCATTTGGAAATTTATTAAAAAATGCTATTAGTTATAGTTATGAAAATACTGTTATTGAGATAGAAATGATTGATAATGAAGAGAATATTGAAGTAACTTTTAGAAATAAAGGTGCTACTATTCCAGAATATAAATTAGAAAAAATTTTTGATAAATTTTATAGAGCTGATGAATCAAGAGGGACAAATAGTGGTGGAGCAGGATTAGGTCTTGCAATCACAAAAGAGATAATTGAATTACATAACGGAACAATTTCTGCAAATAGTGAAAACGAAACTATTGAATTTGTTATTAATCTAAGAAAATAAAAATATTGTTTATCGTAAACATAAAATTTTGCAAAAACATTGCAAAATCCTGCAGTATACATTCATTTTTTTAGGTGCTAAAATATTAATATCAAAAATTATATGTGAATGAGAGAGCTAATTAGAGAAAATCTAGTTAGCTTTCTTTTTTGCTATCTAAGGAGGAGTTTATGAATAAAAGTATTAAAGGTAGTCTTGTTACTGGACTATTAGTAATGTGTTTAATGTCGAATGTATATGCGACAGATAGTAACAAAATAATAAATAAATCAGTTTTAGGATCGGAGGAAAGTACTCAAGTTATTTTATATATTGGAATAACAGGAATTTTTGTAGCTATTATAGTTTTAACAGCTATTATTATAATGTCAAAAGATACAGCTATGATCCCTCTGACATTATTTAATAAACAAATATATGAGACGAAATCTATAATTGAATTAAAAGAGGATATATTAATTAAATCATATAAAAAATCATTAGAGCAAAATGATAAGTTGTTAGAAAAAAAGAATGGCATTTTTAATAATATTTGCATATTAGGAATAATTACTATTGGAATAACTATAATATTGCAATTGTTTAAAATTTGTATATAAGGAGGAACGTTATGAGTGAAGATGACGAATCAAACGAAAGAATAGATTTAGATAATTATGCTGAACCACGAATTATAAAACATTCAGGTACAGAAGGAAATCAAGAACAAAGATAATAAGGTAGTAATATTTTAGAAAGGACAAGTAATTTATGAATAATTTGGATAATACATTTAATGATACAAGAAGTTTGGTATTAAATAGTAGAGAAAGAATATATACCGCTGTTAATACTGAAATGTTAGAACTATATTGGAATATAGGTAAAGTTATAATGGATATTCAATCGGGTGATGAAAGAGCAAGTTATGGAAATGAAGTTTTAGGTAAATTATCTGATAAATTATCTTTAGAGTTTGGAAAAGGTTTTTCAGCTCGTAATTTAAGAACTATGAGAAAATTTTATAATACATTTCCAATTTGGAAGACAGTGTCTGCCAAATTAAGTTGGTCTCATTATTTAGAAATTATAAAAATAGATGAGGAGAAGGAGAAAAAATATGCAAATAACACTTAACGTAAAAGAAAACGATATTAGAGTAATGAGAGTAGGTAAGGAAGAATATATCTCTCTTACAGACTTAGCAAGATATAAAAATCCTGAGAATCCAGGTGATGTAATAATTAAGTGGATGAGTAATAAAAGTTCATATGATTTTTACTCTTTATGGGAAGAGTTAAATAATGAAAATTTTAAACTCGCGGAAAATCGCGAGTTTAAAATCCAAGCTGCTAATCAATCATTTACTATGAGTCCATCAAGATGGATAAGCAAAGTAAATGCAAAAGGATTCATAAGTAAAAGAGGTAAATATGATGGTGGAACTTTTGCTCATAGTGATATAGCTCTCGAATTTGCTTCTTGGATAGATACTGCTTTTAAAATGTATTTGATAAAAGAATTTCAAAGATTAAAAATTAATGAAAGTTATCAAAATAAAATAGAGTGGAGTGTTAGAAGAAGTCTAACCAAAACTAATTATAGAGTACATACTGATTCAATTAAAGAAAATATAGTTCCTGTTTTAACTGAAAATCAAAAAAATTATATATATCAAGAAGAAGCAGATCTTTTGAATGTTGCACTTTTTGGAATGACTGCAAAAAATTGGAGAGACACTAATCCAAGTTTAGAAGGAAATATTAGAGAACATGCTAGTATATTAGAACTTATTGTTTTAAGTAATTTAGAAGTAATAAATGCAAGTATGATAGAAGAAAAAATAGATTCTAAAAAAAGAATTGTTAAGTTAAATGAACTAGCAAAAAAACAATTAGCAACATTAAAAAATGATACTAATGTCTTAAAAATTGGAAAAATCGATGAAGATTTAAAACTTTTAGAAGGAGTTAAAAATGTTTGAAGAAATTAAAAATCTTTTGATAGAAACTTTATTAAAAGAAAATACTAAAAAAAGAAATAGAAAAATATTATTTTGGTATGATGAAAAACAAGAATATGGGGAGTTTGTAAGTAGTCTTAATATAGACAATACTGAGGTTATAATATATGAAGATAATAGTTTTTGGATTAGATACCATTTAGAATATGAAGAAAAAGATAAAAATATTATTATATATTTCCCACTTGAAAGAATTAAAGGTATAAAAAATCCATTACTTGATTTAGAAAGTTTAAATAGTGATTATATATTTAATCCAGATAGTACTACTATGAGAATTAAAAATTTAGGATTAGATGAAGAATGTAGAAAAGTTATAAAAAAATATTCTAAGTTCTTTAATAATAAGAAAAGAGAAGATTTATTTAGAGATTTTGAAATAGAAAAAAATGAAGATAATATTGATTATATAGTTACTGCGATAATACTTAACATTAAATCAGTATCAGATGATGATATTTTAAAGAATATTATGCTTGCATATTATAGCGAGTATAAGAAAATAGAGGAATTATCAAAATTTGGTAGTCAAAGTTTTATATTAGATTTATTTAATAATACTTTTGGTACAAATGCAAATAGTTTTGATGATTTTGATGAATGCTTTAAATCATTAATATTCACATATTTTGCTTATGATATAAAAGATATAGAAAAGATTGCCAGATATAATAAATATATATTAAAGACTAAAACAACAAATGTATATGTATTTGTTAATTCATTAATGAGAGATATACTTACTAAAGAATGTTTTGAAAAAGTAGCTCTTGATATACAAAATGAATTTGGAATTGATGGATTACTTGATAAAATGGATATAGATTCATATAAATATAGCGATGCTTTTAATATTGTAGATATTAAACTTTCGAGCTATATTGTAGAACAATTAATAAGTAATTCTCCAGAATATAGTAGGTATTTAGAATTGATTAATATAAGAGAGAGTAAATATTTTTATAGAAAATATGAAAATGTTTATAATATGCTTAAATATTCAGTTATATTCATAGAAAAATTAAGTAAGGTGCAAGACAATATAAAAGTAGATGAAATAGAAATATTTAGCAAAAAGTATGCTGAAGAGCTTTGTTTAATAGATACTTATTATAGAAAAATATATTACTATTTTGATAACATAGAAGATAAGGATGAATATATTGTTCTTAAAGATAAAATTGAAAATATGTATGTAAATAATTTTATAAGTAATCTATCAATTAAGTGGAGTGAAATGTTAGAAGGAATGCCTTCATATAATGCAAATAGATTAGTTATGCAAAATACTTTTTATAAAAGATATGTAAAACCTTATTATGATAAAAAAGATAGAGTAATTGTTATAATATCTGACGCTTTTAGATATGAATGTGCATTAGAACTTACTGAAAAAATAAAATCAATCGGGACAAAAGTTGACTTAGACTATATGCTAGGAACAGTTCCATCTTATACAAAATTAGGAATGGCTTCACTTCTTCCAAATAAAAAGATAGAAATGAAGAAAGATAGTGATGATATTATAGTAGATGACATGGCTTCTTCTTCTATAAAAGATAGAGATTCAATCTTAAAAAATGAAAGACAAGATTCTTTTGCTATTAAATATGAGGATTTATATAGTGTTACTAAAAAAGAATGGAAGAAGATGTTTACTGGACAAAAAGTAGTATATATATATCATGATACTGTTGACAATTCAGGAGAACATAATGAAAACAAAATATTCGAAGCTTGCGAGGAAGCTATTAATGAATTAGAAAAATTAGTTAAAGACTTACATTTAACTTTTGGTGGAATAAATGCTTTTATAACAGCAGATCATGGATTCTTTTACAAAAGAGGAAAATTAGAAAACCATGAAAAGGTAAGTAAAGATAATGAAGCAACAAAACAAAAAACAAGGTATTCATATAGCGAAAATAAAAACTTAGATGAAGGGCTTTTATCAATTGATTTGAAATATATTTTTGGAGAAAATAGTGGATATGTGAATGTACCTAAAGGAAATACTATTTTTGCTAGGCAAGGTACAGGTATCAATTATGTTCATGGAGGTGCTATGCCACAAGAAATAATTGTTCCAGTTATAGATTTTAAATCTTCAAGAACAAGCGAAGAAAATAAAAAGGTAACAATAACATATAGTGGTCTTACGACAAAAATTACAAATGCAATTACTTATTTAGAGTTTTTACAAGATATGAATGTTGATGAAAAATGGGAGCCTTGTAGATATTTATTACATTTTGAAGATGAAGCAGGAAATCGTATTTCTGATGAATGTACAATAATAGCAAATTATGAAAATACAGAAGTGAAAAATAGATTTTTTAAAGAAAAATTTGTATTTAAAAATATGGAATATAATAGAGACAATATTTATTATTTAGTAATAATTGACGAAGAAACAGGTATTGTAGCAGAAAAAATTAAATTTATGATTGATATAACTATTATAAATAATTTTGGATTTTAGGGAGGTGAAATAAATGAGCGAAGAAATAAATGATAAATTAAATAGTGTATTTGCTGGAAAAGTTGTTAGAAAAGATTTAACAAAAAAAATCAAAGAAGGTGCAAATGTACCAGTATATGTTTTAGAATATTTACTGGGTATGTATTGTGCAACTGATGATGAAAAAGCAATTAATGATGGTATTATTACTGTAAAAAGAATATTGTCAGATAATTTCGTAAGACCTGATGAGGCTGAAAAAGTTAAATCTAAAATTAGAGAAACAGGTATATATACTGTAATAGATAAAATATCTGTAAAGTTAAATGAAAAAGTAGATATTTATCAAGCGGAATTCTCAAATTTAGGAATTAAAGACGCATTAATTACGGATGATTTAGTAAAAAAATACGAAAAACTATTAGTTGGTGGAATATGGTGCATAGTAAAAGTTAGCTATTATTATGATGACCAAGAAAAGAAAACAATTCCTTTTACTATAACAAGTTTAGACCCAATACAAATTCCAAATATGGATATGGAGCAAATATTTAGCGGAAGAAGAGAATTTTCAAAAGAAGAATGGATTGACATATTAGTTCGTTCGATGGGGATTGAATCTGACAAATTGACTTATACTCAAAAATGGCACTTTTTAGAAAGAGCTGTACCATTAGTTGAAAATAATTATAATCTATGTGAATTAGGACCTAGAGGAACTGGTAAATCACATATATACAAAGAAATATCGCCAAATAGTATATTAGTATCAGGTGGACAAACAACAGTTGCGAATTTATTTTATAATATGAGTCAAAAGAAAATAGGACTTGTAGGTATGTGGGATTGTGTTGCTTTTGATGAGGTTGCTGGTATTACTTTTAAAGACAAAGATGGTATTCAAATAATGAAAGATTATATGGCAAGTGGTTCTTTTGCAAGAGGTAAAGAAGAAAAAAATGCAAGTAGTTCAATGGTATTTGTAGGAAACATAAATCAAAGTGTTGAAGTGTTACTTAAAACATCGCATTTATTTGATCCATTTCCTGCAGAAATGTCAAACGATTCAGCTTTCTTTGACAGAATGCACTATTATTTACCTGGTTGGGAGATTCCTAAAATGCGACCTGAACTAATTACTGATGAATATGGTTTTATAACAGATTATTTATCAGAATATTTTAGAGAAATGAGAAAGAGAACTTTTTCAGATAGTATAGATAAATATTTTACACTTGGAAGTAATTTAAATCAAAGAGATGTAATAGCTGTTAGGAAAACCGTATCAGGATTAATTAAAATTATATATCCAAGCGGAGATTATACTAAAGAAGATATTGAAGAAATACTTGTATATTCTTTAATTGGAAGAAGAAGAGTAAAAGAACAATTAAAAAGAATTGGCGGAATGGAATTTTATGATGTACATTTTTCATATATAGATAAAGAAACAATGGAAGAAAAGTTTGTATCAGTACCAGAGTGTGGTGGTGGGAAATTGATTCCAGATGGAGCATTAAAAGCTGGACATAATTATTACATAGGGCTTGGTACATCAGGTAATATTGGAACATATAAAATAGAAGTAGAAACTCCTAAAGGTCATGGCAAGTTTTCGAGTACAGGTGTTGGAACAGATAGAGATTCTAAAGAATCAATTAATACAGCTTTTAATTATTTTAAAGCAAATAAAAAGAATATAAGTTCATCTCTGCAAGTAGACAATGTTGATTACTTACTTCATGTAGAAGACCTGCAAGGTGTAGGTTCATCTAAAAACATATCTCTTGCAACTTATGTTGCAATGTGTAGCAGTACACTTAATAAGCCAATACAAAGCAATTTAGTAATATTAGGTAGTATGAGTATAGGTGGAACAATTAGTAAAGTAGATGAGCTTGCTAATACCTTGCAAGTATGTTTTGATTCAGGTGCTAAAAAGATATTATTACCAATGTCTTCAGCAAGTGATATATCAACTGTACCAAGTGATTTATTTTCTAAATTTAATATATCATTCTATAATAGTCCTGAAGATGCAGTATTTAAAGCACTAGGAATTGAATAGAAAAGATTAAAACATGGAACTAATCGTTATATAATAATATTTGATTTTTTTGATAGATTTATTGAAAAGCACAAATAATTATAATATAATGTAAGTAAAAATAAGAAGAGGATTAACATTATGGAATCAAAAATAAAAACATTAAAAGAATATAAGAAAGATATGGAAGACTTCTTTGTTGAGCGTATTGAAGAAACAATACAAAAAGATGGTATCGAAGTATTAGCAAAGTTTTATAATCCAAAGGCACACGAGCTTGTATTAAATTATTTTCTTGATACTATAACATATATAGACCCAAAAGGAGTAAGGCGTATCCCTTTTGAAAGCAAGATAAAAAAATATTTTTGGAAAAGAGCTAATAAAATAGTTACTAAGTATCAAAAAGATAATAATATAGTTTTATATGATAAATATGGTGATAAAATCGAATTTAAAAATACTTTAGATGCAGATGCACTTAATAAAACATCAACTATATTATTGATAATATTTTTCTTTCCAATAGTTTTTATTTTTATGTTATTTAAATCATTAACTAAAGCAAAATAGATAAAAGAACCTGAAACAAGGTTCTTTTTTTGAGCATAATTAACAAAATGTTACATTTTTTAACATATCCCTTATATTGCGACAAATTTCGCAGACATAATAGTGTATAATAGATGCAAATATAAGAAAAATAGATACAAAAGAGGAAGTTTTTAATGAGCTACCTCTTTTTTGTTTATCATGAGGTAATTGTATGCTCAAATCCAGTAAAATTAGTTTATACAATATATATTTAAGAAAGAGCGATGAATTCTATGGGGAATTTGTCGCTCTTTTTTCGTGCAATACAATACTATTAAAATGTCGTAGTCCACCAAAATCTTCATTAATTAAAGAAATTAATGAAGGAGAAGAAAATGGATATAAGACCAAAAAGAAAGAAAAGTAAGGACAACCCTTACACAATATATAAAAATAATAGTACATATTTAGTAGAATTTATTGATGGTAAAGGCACTTTGCAAAAAGTTGAAATATCAGAAGAAGTTTTTAAGGAATTTGATAAATTTGAACTAGTAGATAAATCTCAAATGACAAAATGTGAAAAGTATATTGCTAGTTATGATTTGTCTGAAGAATATATTAATGAAAAAGCAGTAGATAAACAAGTAACAATAGATGATGAAGTGATTATGAAAGCAACATTTGAAGAATTAAGAAAAGCAATAGATACACTTCCTAAAATACAAAAACAAAGAATTAAGATGTATTATTTTGAAAATTTAACAGCAGATGAAATTTCTAAAAAAACAAATTGCACACAACATGCTGTAAGAAAAAGCATAAGGTATGGAATTTTGAATTTAAAAGAAATTTTAAAAAAATAATAAATTAGGGTTCCGTTTTGGCTTTTAAAGTGGGTATAGGGTGAAGGGATAAAAATTTAAAGACCTTCAAACTATACCTTTTTAATTTTGAAAAGGAAGAGTTCTTTGAAAATTTAATATACATTAATCAAATACATTTCAGTTACTGATTGCATTTTGAAGAGTACGCTTGCGATAAATACATCTTCATAAATATTGAATAGTTATCAATATTTGCAATAAAAAGTAATATAATGATACTTTTGTTTAGTCACAGTCCGAGCGAGATAATAACCGTCGCAGGCAATGAGAATAATTACTGGAGAACCCAGTAAAGGTGCAATTCCTATGGAGCTATATAACTAATAGCCGTTTGATTATTTCCCAGTATTAAGGGGTTTCGAGGAGAAATATTAATACGACATAATAAAGACAAGCTTTTTTAGTTTGTCTACATACAAAAAAGTTAAGGAGAATATAAAGATGTCAATTTTAAAAGGAGATATATATTTTGCGAATTTATATCCAACTTTTGGTTCTGAACAAGGTAGATATAGACCAGTAGTAATAGTTCAAAATGATTATGGCAATAAGTATAGTCCTACTACAATTATTGCACCAATTACAAATAAGTTAAATAATAAAAATAAATTACCAACTCATGTAAGAGTATCTGAATTTGAAGGATTAAAATATGATTCATTAGTGTTGTTAGAACAAATTAGAGTTATAGATAAAAGAAGACTTAAAAGTTTTGTAACACATTTAAGTAGCTATAAAATAAAACAAATAAATTTTGCGATGATAGTATCGCTTGGAATTAAGAATTGGGAGGAAATAAATGATTAAAGAGAAAAAATATAAGGTAACAGTTAAATATATTAAAACAGTTGATTTTCAAGTATCAGCTTTAACAGGAGATAAAGCTATTGAAAAAGTAAAAAGGTTAATGGAACATTACTCTCCGAAGTATGAAGATAAGGTTTATCAAAGGAAAGAAAGAAAATATAAAGTTGTTAAAATGGATTGAAAGGAATAAAAAGTTATGTTTAGAAAGCTATTTAAAAGAAAAAAGTATAATGTAGTTATTATATATAAAGATAAAATAGAAGTAGTTGAAACAATTGCAAGTACAAAAAGAGAAGCAAAAGAAATAGTTAGCAATGTTTTAGTAAAATGTAATTTGTTTAAAGTTCAATCTCCTAGAGAGTTTGAACTTAAAATTTTAAAAAAGAAAGGATGAAGTAAATGAATGATAGATTAATTTATACAGTTCAAGAAGTTGCGAAGATATTGCATTCTAGCCCTAATTATATATATTTACTTATAGAAAAAAGATATTTACCTGCTATCAAGTTAGGAAGTTTGAAAATTTTGAAAAGTAGTCTTGAACAATTTTTAATAGAAAATGAAGGTAGAGATTTATCAAATATTGATAAATTAGAAACTATTAATAATAATAAGGAGAGATAATGGGACAAATTAATATTAGAAAAAGAGGGGTTGTATATCAATATTCATTTGAAATTGCAAAAATTGATGGAAAAAGAAAACAAGTTTCAAAGTCTGGATTTAGAACAAAAGCTGAAGCACAAGAAAATGGTACTAAAGCATATAATGAATATATTAATACAGGAGTAGATTTTAAAGAAAATAATATCTCATATAGCGATTATTTAGATTATTGGTTGAAAAATTATTGTTATATAAATCTTAAATATAATACAATTCAAAGTTATATAACAATAATAGAAAAATATTTAAAACCTAATCTAGGAAAATATAGATTAACCTCTTTAAGTAGTGTTTCGCTAAATACTTTTATTGTTGAACTATGTAAAAGACATGATTTTTCAAAAGCATACTTTTCGAATATACTTAAAGTTTTAAAAGGTTCATTTAGAGAAGCGTGTAATTTGTATGGTTTTTTAAAATATAATCCTGCAATAACACTAAGACTTCCTAAAATCGATAAAAGAAAAGAAAATATAAAACACTTGTATACAAAAGAAGAAATAGAGTTAATATTAAATAGGTTTAAAGATAATGAAACCTTTACTTGTGCATTTTTGACTTCTTGTTATACTGGAATGAGAACTGGAGAAGTATTTGGATTAACTTGGGAAGATATTGACTTTGAAAATAGAACAATAACTATATCACATAATATATATGATAAGAAAAAAGATAAAAAGGGAAAATGGTATATGACTACGCCAAAAACAGAAGCTGGTAATAGAATTATATATATGTCGAATACATTAATGATAGCTCTAATGAATTTTAAAAAGAAACAACAATATTTAAAAGAATTATCTGGTAAAGATTATTTAGAATATTCATTAGAACCTGTTTTTAACGAATATAATAAAATTGTAGAATATAGAATTGTTAAATTTAATAAACATTCAGAAAATAAAATTAATTTAGTTTTTACAAAAGCTAATGGATTATATTGTGGCACAGATATCATCAAATACCCATATAAGATAATTCATAATGAGTTAGGTATTGCAAAGTGCAGATTTTATGATTTAAGAGGAACATATGCTACCCGAATTTTAAAAAGAGGAATAGAAATAAGAGATGTA
Organism: uncultured Clostridium sp.; assembly: GCA_964369695.1. Lineage (GTDB taxonomy): Bacteria > Bacillota > Clostridia > TANB77 > CAG-508 > CAG-269. The sequence continues at coordinate 21,031 of CAYJGL010000003.1, read as the reverse complement.
GCAGATTTGCTTGGACATAGAAATATAGAAACAACAGAAAATTACTATATATCTGGAACAAAAGAAACAAAAGAAGAAGCTACTATTGTTTTTGATTCACTAATGGAATCTGATACTATAAATCAAATATTAAAATATACATTAAATTAAGAAAATATAGTTAAATTGATTTAAAATTTATTGTTTTAATTATTTAAGTGATTATTCATTGAAAAATACTCTTAATTATGCTATCATATGTAATATAAAATTTTTATACATTTGTAATATAAATTAACATATAGTATAATAATATTATTAAACGAAGTTGACATTGTCATCTATTTGTCATCCGTTGATGAGTTACATTTATATGGATAATATAATAAATATTAATTGTACAAAATAAAGTTTGTCTAACATATATAAGGAATACGAATAATATTATAAATTTATAAAATACTTATAATACAGCAGTCGTATGTTCTTGTGGAAGTGGGAAAAAATATAAGAATTGTTGTGGTAAGAGCGAATAATCTAATATAATTATAAAATAATCAATTTTTTCAAGTTCATTTGCAAAACTATTGATTGTTTTATATTTTTTATGATATAATTATAAAAAGAGGTGTTATTATGATTGTAAGAGAAAAATATCTAAATAAATTAATAGATTCGAAAGACACTGAGTTTATTAAAGTTATAACAGGTGTTAGAAGAAGCGGAAAATCCACTTTATTAGTTATGTTTAAGAATTTCTTAATGGAGCAAGGTGTAAAGAACGAAAATATAATTCATATTAATTTTGAATCTGCAATGTATGATGAAATACAAACATATAAGGAACTGTATACCTATCTAAAAGATAAGATTAAAAAAACAAAGACATATATTTTAATTGATGAAATACAAAATGTTGAGAAATGGGAAAAAGCTATTAATTCAATTAAAGTCGATTTTGATGTTGATATATATTTAACAGGTTCAAATGCCTATTTACTGTCAAGTGAACTTGCCACTTTTTTATCTGGAAGATATATAGAGCTAAAAGTATATCCATTGTCATTTAAAGAATTTCTAATATTTAATAATTTAGAGAATACTAATTTAAATGATAGTTTTATGGAATATTTAAAATATGGTGGTCTTCCAGCTATATCCCAAATAAGGGATAAAAAAGATTTAATTACAACATATTTAAATGATATATATACTACTATAGTAAAAAAGGATGTTATAGAAAGAAACAAAATAAAGGATATTGCTTTATTAGAAAATATTGTTAAATATATTTCATCAAATATTGGAAGTCCTATATCAGCTAATAAGATTAGTGATTATTTAAATAGTAATAAGATTGTTGAAAAATCTAATCATCAAACTATAGATAATTATTTAAAAATGCTAGAAAATGCCTTTATAATATATAAAGCTGATAGAAGCGATGTAAGAAGTAAAGCATTATTAAAAACATTAGGAAAATACTATTTATGTGATATTGGAATTAGAAATACTATATTAGGTTTTAGAAATATAGATGAAGGTCATTTATTAGAAAATATTGTTTATTTGGAGTTGTTAAGAAGAAATTATAAAGTAAATATAGGTAAGACTTTAAATTATGAAGTTGACTTTGTAGCTGAAAATATAGAAACTGTAAAATATTATCAAGTTACTAAAACTTTATCAGATGACAAAGTAAAAGAAAGAGAAATAAGAAGTTTAGAAAGTATAAATGATAATTACGAAAAAATTATTTTAACAATGGATACAACTATAAATAAAGATTTTAATGGTATTAAAGTTATTAATATAATTGACTGGTTGTTAAAATAATGTATAATGCACATATATGATAGGAGAGTGATTGAATGTTTGAACTAGAAGAGAATATAAAGCTAGTTGATAATCTAAAAAATAAACTTATAAGCTTGGGTGATTCACTTTGACATAGCTAGTTTAAAAATTAAATTAACTAAGTTAGAAAATCAAACAATGGAAGAAGGTTTTTGGAATGATAATATTAAATCCAAAAAGATACTAGATGAAATTAAATATATTAAGAATAAGGTTTCAGAATATGATAGATTAGAAAATGAAATTATTAATATACAAGAATTAAGTGAAATTGTTCTTTTGGAAAATGATATTGATTTAGCTAAAGATATAATTAAAAATACCGTATCTATTCAAAGTGATATATTAAAATTTGAGATTTCGACTTTATTGTCTGGAAAATATGATAGCAATAATGCAATAGTTACTATACACCCAGGTGCTGGTGGAACTGAATCACAAGATTGGGCTGAAATGCTTTATAGGATGTATTCTAGATGGGGAAATAAGAATAATTATAAGATTAAAGAACTAGACTACTTAGAAGGTGATGAGGCAGGGATTAAGAGTGTTACTTTTGAAGTTATTGGTGAAAACAGCTATGGTTATCTTAAATCTGAAAAAGGTGTTCATAGATTAGTTAGAATTTCTCCTTTTGATTCAGGTGGAAGACGTCATACTTCTTTTGCTTCAATTGAAGTTTTACCTGAAATTACTGATGATATTAAGATAGAGATTAATTCTGATGATTTAAGAGTTGATACATACAGAGCTTCTGGAGCAGGGGGACAACATATTAATAAAACTTCTTCTGCTGTTAGGATAACACATATTCCAACTAATGTTGTGGTTGCTTGTCAATCTGAACGCTCACAAATTCAAAATAGAGAAGCGGCAATGAAAATGCTAAAATCTAAGTTATTTGATTTAAAAGAAAAAGAGCATAAGGAAAAGATAGAAGATTTAAAAGGTGAACAAAGAGAAATTGCATGGGGGAGTCAAATACGTTCTTATGTATTCTGCCCATATACACTTGTAAAAGACCATAGAACTAATTATGAAGTAGGGAATGTAGATAGTGTTATGAATGGTGAATTAGATGGATTTATGGAAGCATATTTGAAATTAGATTTAAAATAGTTCACTTTAAGTTTAAAATTGAATAAAATATATAGAGTGATTATAATTATAATTTACTCTATATATTTTTATTTTAAAGAGGTGCCAAAAATGGATACAATTGTTGTTAAATTTGGTGGTAGTTCTGTTGCTGATAATGATAGGCTTAAAATTGTTGCTGACAAAATTATAGGACTATATGATAAAGGAAATAATATTGTTGTAATAATATCTGCACAAGGAAAAACAACAGATAAATTGATTAATGAAGCAAAAGAATTATCGAAGAAAACTATTGATAGAGAAATGGATGTATTACTTAGTAGCGGAGAACAAATGTCAAGTGCTAAACTTAGTATTCTATTAAATGAGTTAGGATATGAAGCTATATCACTTACTGGTTGGCAAGCAGGGATTTATACTAATAATACTAATCAAAATGCAATTATTGAACATATTGAAACAAAAAGAATTAATGCAGAATTAGAGAAAAAAAGAATTGTAGTTATTGCCGGTTTTCAAGGATTAAATGAAAACATGGATATAACTACATTCGGACGTGGTGGATCTGATACTACAGCTGTTGCTGTTGCTGCAGCATTAAAAGCGAAAAATTGCTATATTTTTTCAGATGTTGACGGAGTATATACACTTGATCCTAATAAATATGAAAAAGCAGTTAAATTGCCTGCTATTTCATATGAAGAAATGTTAGAAATTTCTAGTGAAGGAGCAAAAGTTTTGCATAATAGATGTATTGAAATAGGGGAAAAGTTTAAAATACCTATTATTACTAAATCTACTTTTAATAATAAAGCAGGTACTGTTATATCAGACATTATTGAAGAAAATACAATTAAAAGTATTGTTAAAAAAGATATATCAAGAATATCAATAATAGGAAATGGAATAATAAGGAATTTCAAAGGAATTAAAGATATTTTAGAATTAGTTGAAATTAACAAATTAGAATTATTAGAATTTAATGTTTCTGAATCTAAAATTACAATTACTTTTAAAAATACTGTTGATGAGAAAATATTAGACCAAATTCATAGAATTATTTAAATATAGCTAATATATGTATTTCATATATTGGCTTTTATATTTATCAAATTAATAGTACTTTGTTCTAAAAAGACAAACTATGAATATATATAAAATAGTAAAATAATTTAATATGGAGGTTAATTATATGACTATTGATGAAAGAAAAATGGTAAATACAGGTATGATTCAAAATTTAATACTTGAAAATAGGGGGAAGTTAAGTATATCAGGAGTAATTGATGTATTAAGTTTTGATGATCAAATAGTAATATTAGATACTGAACTTGGAATGCTTACTGTAAAAGGTGAGAATATTAGAATTAATAAATTAAGCATTGATACTTCTGAAGTTATAATTGAAGGAGAAATTTGTTTTTTATCTTATAGTGATAAAGATAAGTCATCAAAAGACAAGAATAGCAGTTTTATGAGTAAAATTTTTAAGTAAAATAAAGGAGGTATTGTGATGATACAAAATCAAATAAATATTTTTTTGATTTTTATAGTAAATGGATTGATAATTGGATTATTATTTGACTTTTTTAGAATCCTTCGAAAATCATTTAATACAAAAGATATTGTAACATACATACAAGATATTTTATTTTGGATTTTAACAGGAACATTAATCCTATATTCGACATTTATATTTAATAATGGAGATATACGATTATTCATGGTAATAGCAATATTCTTAGGAATTATTACTTATATACTGTGTCTTAGTAAATATGTTGTAAAAGTAAATGTGAAAATTATAGGAATAGTTAAAGATGGAGTTATAAAAATATTTAATGTTCTTTTAATACCTATTAATTTTACAATCAAAACTTTTTCTAAAATATTTATTAAACCTTTTTCTTTTTTAATTGTCAATATTAGAAAAGTTTCTACAAATTTTTTCATAAAATTAGAAAAAATATTAAAAAAACAAAAAAAGAATATAAATATGGAAGGATTTACGAAAAAAATGTAGAATTATATTATTATAATGTTTATATTTGTAATTAGCATGTATACACATTTAAATTGAATTTGGAGAGTTAATTACTTATGAAAAAAAATATTAAAAAAAGAAATATTTTAAGAAATATATGTATATTATTAATACTTATATACATCGCATATATATTGATAAATCAACAAACTACATTAAATAAATATACTGATACATCTGAAAGTCTAAACTTAGAAATTAAAGAAGAAATTGCTTTAAAAGAAGAACTTCAATCACAAAAAGATAATGTGGAATCATTGGACTTCATAGAAGAAATGGCAAGAGAAAAATTAGATATGTATTATCCAAATGAAAAAATATATGTAGATAATGGAAAATAGCTCAAGAGAGTTATTTTTTTATTTAATATTTTATCAGTTATGTAAAATTTTAACAATTTAGTTCACTTTATATTAGAATTATGATATAATATTAATTGTAATATAAATGAAGTTAATTATAGGAGGTTACTTTGAATAATATAAAAGATTTGAATTCAATGACTTTAGCAGAACTTAAAGCACTTGCAAAAGACATGAATGTTAAAAATATAACTAAATTAAAAAAAGAAGAACTAATTTTAGTGTTAGAACAATTGGTTGAAATACCAGTAGATAATGAAATAGAAATGCCAGATGTAGAAAATACACCTAAAATACCTAGACAACCTGGGTTAATAGATTACAAGTTAACAACAGATGGTGATTCTATAGTACAAGGAATTTTAGATATAATGCCAGACGGATATGGCTTTCTTAGAGGTGAAAACTTTTTATCAAGTGATAAAGATGTATATATATCAATGATTCAAATTAAAAGATTTAGATTAGATACTGGTGATTATGTAAAAGGTATATCAAGATTTAAAGAAGGTGAAAAATTCCCTTCACTTATATTCGTAGGTGAAGTTAATGGAGAACACCCTGAAAAAGCAATGAGAAGAAAAAGATTTGACGACCTTACACCAATATACCCAAATCAAATTTTAAAATTAGAAACTAAACCTAATGAACTTGCAATGAGAATAATTGATTTAATTTCTCCAATTGGTAAAGGGCAAAGGGGTATGATTGTTGCACAACCTAAAGTAGGTAAAACAACTTTACTTAAAAAAATTGCTAACAGTATTACAACTAACAATCCAGAAGTAGAGTTAATTGTATTATTAATAGATGAAAGACCAGAAGAAGTTACAGATATGAAACGTTCTATAAAAGGAGAAGTTATACATTCTACATTTGATGAATTGCCAGAACATCATATACGAGTAGCAGAAATGGTTCTTGAAAGAGCTAAAAGAGTAGTAGAACAAGGAAAAGATGTTGTAATATTATTAGATAGTATTACAAGACTTACAAGAGCATATAACTTATCAATTCCATCATCAGGTAGAACATTATCAGGTGGTATAGATCCTGCAGCATTACATAAACCTAAAAAATTTTTTGGTGCAGCTAGAAATATAGAATTTGGTGGAAGTTTAACTATACTTGCTACAGCATTAGTTGAAACAGGGAGTAGAATGGATGATGTAATCTTTGAAGAATTTAAAGGTACTGGTAATATGGAAGTTCATTTAGATAGAAAATTATCTGAAAGAAGAATATTCCCAGCTATAGATATTAATAAATCAGGAACTAGAAGAGAAGATTTATTACTTACTAAAAAAGAAAAAGATGTTGTTTTTGCATTAAGAAGAGCAATGAATAATATGCCAATTTCTGAAATTACTGAAAAAGTTATTAATCAAATGACTGAAACAAAAAACAATGAAGAATTTATACTTAAGATTGAAGAGTATTTAAAAACTTTAAAACAAAATTAATTTATAACTAAAATAAGGCAAAGATTTTCTCTGTCTTATTTCTTTTTTTGTATTAGCAGAGAGAGTAGGACATATCTAAAGAGATAATATTTCAAAATATAACATTGCGCAAAATGAAACTTTTGTGCATAAAGAGATATATATAAAAGGATAGATACTAGTTTTATTGCTAAAAATTAAAAACCGCTATAATCCTTTTATACAGCGAATTTTTTCCTATATTGTTATATTGATTAAATTTAAAAACGTCTTAAAATCGATTTTGAAGCTTCGTTTTTTTTGGGTTAAATTCATCATATCTTGTTTCGCTATTATTAGTACTAAAAAAACATATAATTACTTGATCTTTATATAATTTATAACAAATATTATTATAGATCTTGTTAAGTTAACATAAATATCATCATTAATTTAATTTATCAATTTATATATTAAATTTATTTACATTAACTATATTATTTATTTTATATTAATTCTACCTAGAAACTTTTTATTTTTATATTATATAATATTGAGTTTTAGTTTCAAAATTTAATTATAATATTTAAATCTCAAAAATTTTATTAATATAAATTTTAACATCATAATATTTTCTTAGCTCTCCCCTTTCTCCCAGTTATTTGGAGAAAAAAATTTTTTATCAAAGTGGTATTTCTATATCTTATATTACTTAATCTTTTAAAGTTCCTATTGGTACTATGAGTATATCCATATCAGTAGTTGTAATTTTTTTCTACTTTAATATCTGCAATGATTTTTATATACTCCATAAAAATCATCCTTTCTACTATATAGTATACACTATATAAATTAAAAATACAGTCTATTTCTATATTTTGTACTATTTCATTTCTATATTTTGTAATATATTAGTTACTCTTTTTGGTTTAAAAACTTATAAAAAATTATACATTGCACAAAATGATATAAATTACTTTAATTTTTATACTTTTTGTGATAATATCATTATAAATAAAAATTAAGGAGCACTTATGATAAATAGAGATGATAACCCCTTTTTCTTAAATTCTTTTTTAGATTATTCAATAACAATTCTAAATAAATCATCTAATAGTATTAAAGAATATAATTATGATTTAATGATGTTTTTTAGGTTTATAAAACTACATTTTAACCTTACATCTGAAATTGAATTTCAAAATATTAATATAAATGATATAGATATTGGAACATTAAAAAAAATAACTTTAGATGATATCCATGCTTTTCTTTCATATATAACTATTCATTTTAAAAGTAAAGCATCAACAAGAGCAAGAAAAGTTTCTACTTTACGTATATTTTTTAAATTTTTATGCAAAAAAGAAAAATTAATAAATGTTAATCCTGCCCAAGATTTAGAAACACCTAAATTAGATAAAAGATTACCTAAATATTTGTCTTTGGATGATAGTAAAAAATTACTTAATATAACTTCTAATGAAGATAACAGAAATTATGCTAGAGATTATGCTATTATAACCCTATTTTTAAATTGTGGTATGCGTTTATCTGAACTTGTTTCTATTAATGTTCAAGATATAGATTTTAGTGATTGTAAATTGAATGTAGTTGGAAAAGGAAATAAAGAAAGAACTATTTATTTAAATAAAGCTTGTATGAATGCAATATCAAGTTATTTACCAACAAAACCTATAGTTAGTAAGCATGATAGCAAATATTCTGAAAAGGCATTATTTCTTAGCGAAAGAAAGACAAGAATTGGAAATAGAACAGTTGAACATATTGTTAGTAAACATTTAGCTGCTGCTGGATTAGACACAAAAAAATATTCTGTTCATAAATTAAGGCATACTGCTGCTACACTAATGTACCAATACGGAAAAGTTGATATTAGAGCTCTGCAGGAGTTACTAGGACATCAAAGCATTTCTACAACTGAGATATATACTCATGTTAGTAATGACCAAGTGAGAAAAGCTGTTGAAAACAATCCATTATCTAATATATAGAAATAGAAGTAGAAACTATATGTATTCTACTTCTATATTTCTGGTATTAATATTTTTTGTCCTATTTCTAAATTAGAATTTTTAATGTTATTGATGTTTTTTAATTCACTAATTATGTTTCTTATATCTTCACCTTCAAAATATTTATTATTTTCACTTTCATATTCAGCTATACTCCATAATGTATCACCTGATACTATATACTCTTCTTTTAAAATTGTTGTAGTTTTAGAATAACTAGAATTGCTTATAATAGCTAATGTTATAAATATTATTGAGATTAGTAGAATTATTATTTTGATATTTTTTCTTATATATTTCATAGTACCTCCTAATAAGAACAAATGTTCTTTATAGTACAATTATATATACTTTTATTTCTCTTGTCAATACTTTTACGAAAAAATGTTCGTTTTTTTGTTTTGTACAATGTAAAACATAAAGACGTTTATAAAAACACCTTTATCTGCTGACGATTATATACATATAATATCTTTTGTGTATTTGATTGTCAAATATTATAAGTATTTAATTTCAAATTCAGTACCAGAATTTTCTTTTGATTTAACCTTAATTGTTCCATCATTTTTTTCGATTAATGCTTTACTTAAAGCTAGTCCAATTCCTATACTTGAATCACTAGCATTTTGACCTTTATAGAATCTTTTAAATATATTTTTTATATCTTTTGGATTAATACCTTTTCCTTCATCTTTGATATTGATTTTTAAAAAAACTTCTGATTTTTGGACTGTAATATATATATTAGAATTATTATCACTATATTCAATTGCATTTTTTAAAATATTAGATATAGCTTCTAGTTGCCATTTATAGTCTAAATCATAGAAAATATCTTCATTATTTTTTGTCCTTATATCTTTAACTATATTAATGTTTTTAACTTCTATCATTATTGCTAAATTTGATATTACATTTTCAATTAGTTCATTTACACTCACTTTTTTCTTTTCTATTTTAATTGTTCCTGCATCTACTTTGGCAAGTTTTAAAAGTGCTACTGATAAGCTTGCTATCCAATCGATTTGTTTTGATATATCTTTGATAAATTCATCTTTTAACTCTTTTTCCATATTAGGATTATCAATTATATTATTAATCATTATCCCTATTGATGTAATTGGTGTTCTAATTTGATGTGATATATCTGCTAAAGTATTACTTAAATCTGTTTTTTCTTTTTCATTTTGATATGCTAATTCTTTTAATAAAATTGTTGTTTTGTATATTTCATTTTTTAATTTAGAAAACATCTTTTCGTCATTTTCAATTATATCTAGTTTATATCTATTTTCATTTAAATCTTTAAAATATGTAATAAGTTCTTCTATATTTTTATCTTGTTTTTTCTTGTTTAGACATATTGTTCCAAGCCATAGTAGATTTATGGAAATTATTAATACAATTCCTATAACAAGATAATCATTTAGTTGTGTGTCTAATTCTTTGATATAGTTTGTGTTATTAATATATCCATAATCTTCAAAAATATTTTCGCCTGATAGCTCTTCATTATTTAATATTTCAAGTATTTCTTCTTCACTTATATTGGGATAATTTGATTTTAATACTTTGACAATATTTGCAATATATTGATTACTAGTACTAGTATATTTATTATTAATGTTTACTATATAAGCTGCAAATATTACAGTTGATATAATTAAAATACTTATACTATATATTATTACTTTTTTATTAATTTTCATTATCCACCCTATACCCTATTCCTTTTACTGTTTTAATTATATCATTTTTTCCTAATTTTTCTCTTATTCTTTTTATATATACAGTAAGTGTATTGTCATTTACAAAATTACCATCTATATCCCATACTTTTTCTAATATTTTTTCTCTTGATATATTTTTCCCAATATTAATGAATAACAGATGTATTATCCTATATTCAAGTGGAGTAAATATGATTTCATTATTATTACAATATACTCTGTTTTCTTCTAAGTTTATAGATATATTTCCGCTTCTAACTAAACTTTTATTTATCTCTTTATTTTCATATCTTTTCAAAACATTAGCAACTCTATATACCAATTCTCTATTTTTAAAAGGTTTTACAATATATTCTTCTGCACCCAAATCAAAACCTTTAACAATATCAGTTTCTTCATCTTTAGCAGTTAGTACTACAATTGGAATATCGTATTTACTATATTCTTTTTTTAGATTATTTATATATTTACAAAAATCAAAACCATCTCCATCTGGAAGGGTAATATCTAGTATTATTAGATTAGGAGTATTTGCATCTAAATACCTTTTTGCTTCTAGTAATGAACTACATATATCAACTAAATATCTTTCTTGCTCTAAAAGGTATTTAAGACCTTTAGATATCATTTGATTATCTTCTATAATTAAAATTTTTTTCATCATTACCTGCCTATCTTTTTTTCTTGTTTAATTATTTATATTATATAATAAAGTTAAAAGGACTAGTTAAAGTCCTTATTAATTGTTATTAGTATACCATAATAGGAAGGTATTATCAAATATTGTCTTTTCTAATAGTTTCTATAATATTTTGTTTATTAATTTTACTTAAACTATATTTCATTGTAATAGTAATTAATATAAATACACATATAACTGAAATTAGAATTGCTTTTATTGGTAATTCATAACCATAATCCATACCACCTGATGAAGCTTTAAATATTAAATATGAACCTAGAATTCCAAGTGGTATACCTATTAATAGAGATTTAGCACCATATAAGATACTTTCAAATCTAATCATTTTATTAAATTCTGTTTTAGTCATACCTATTGATTTTAAATTAGCAAATTCTTTACTTCTTAAATTCATATTTGTTGTTATTGTATTAAATATATTTGTAACACCTATTAATGTAATTACAGTTATAAATCCATATAGGAATATTCCCATAACTAGCATAATATTTTGACTTGCTTCAATATCATCTTGAATGTTATATACCTTTATATCAGAATATAGCTCATTACTTTTAGATAATGTTTCTAAATTCTCTGCTAATTTATCTGGGTTTGAAGAATTAATAGTCAAATATTCTGGCATTTTTATTTCATCTTCATTTATATTTTCTAAAATTTCTGTATTATCTTCAGATATATATATTCCACCAATATTTGAGTATACCATCTCTAATCCCATTGGTGCTTTATCTGTTTTCATGTCTATTTCTACTTCATATTTATTATCATTGATTGTTAAATTCATTTTATCTTTATCATTAATATTAAACACTTCACTATATGTATGTTTTCCTGTTTCGTCTATTTCAAGAGCTGTGTCATTTAATATAACTATTTCATCATATTTTTCCGGATCTAAATTTATACTTTGGACATATCTTTTAAACTCTTCATTATTCACTATATATACCGGGATAGTTGGGATATATTCTTCGTCTTGATTAATTTCATCATGTGCTAACTTATTACTTTCTTCTACATATTTTCTTTGATCTAATAACTGATTTGTATCATATTCTAAATTTACTTCTTTATAATATGAATATTCTTCTGTATATTCTTCTTTTTTAATTGATTCTATTAATTCTAAAGTACTTCCATCTTTCTCAGATTCAGACAGATTTATACTCACATTATATTTTACTGTACCATACATTTCTTCACTTGTTCTTAAACCTAATTCAAAGAATGTATATATTGTTATAAATACTGTTATACTTACAATAATAGATATTACAGTTGTTCTATATTTCTTTTTACTTCTTTTTAAATTCTTACTTGCAATTACTCCACCTATTCCAAATAACTTTTTAGTTAATTTAGATGTTTTGATTTTTCTTTTATTTATTTTAATATCATCATTACCTCTGATTAATTCAATAGCAGGTTTTCTTGAAGCACTAAATGCTGGTATTATTGCAGATAAATATATTGTTACTACTGCAAGCGCTACTGCTACTATTATTGCAAGTATTGGCACATCTAATACAAATATTGATCCAGATATGATGTTACCTATTAGTCCATTTACTACTTGAACTAAAACAGCTGTTGCAAGTATTCCGCCTAATATACCAATTGGTATTGAAACTAATCCTAGATATAATCCTTCTAATACTACTGTTTTTCTAATTTGTTTTTTTGTTGCCCCTATAGATTTTAACATTCCATATTGTCTCATTTTTTCAGATACTGATATATTAAAACTGTTTCTAATTACAAATATACTTGTTCCAATGATTATTATTATAACTATTGTTATTACAACATACAACGAATTTGTTATGGCATTATTTCCACCACCTTGATATGATATTAAATCGTTATTTATAGTTGTATTTACTGTATTTCCACTTTTTTCTTTTATAACACTTATTATTTCTTCTTCTATTTCATACGCTTTACTTGGATTTTCATAAATAACCCCGATATCTCTTTTTCCTAATGTATCATATGAATCTTCTTCAAAATATGATATTAGTACATATCCTGGTGAACTATATGTTTCAATATTATAATTCATTCTTTCTATTATACCTACAACAGTGTATGTTCTTTCTTTTGTATCCACAATATTTTCAAGTAACTCTCCATTTTCATTAGTATTTACTGGATTTGCTTGATTTAACTCTTCACCTGTTTCTACTACTCTTTTTCCTATATTAAATGATATTTCATCACCAATCTTATATTCCACACCACCATCTGTCATTAAATGTTCTGGAATAACTATTTCATTACTATTTTCTGGTAACCTTCCATCGATTAAGTTTATGGCAATATTCTCAAATGCTTTATTATCTAATTCTTTAATATATACATACGGCTTATATTCATTTTGACCACCTTCTAATTTTGCATACCCTAAATTATTTATTGTAAAATATTCTTCTATATTTACATTTTTTGTTATATATTTACTATCTTCATTTGAAACATCTTCATATATCATATGATATTTACCAACAAGTGCATATGTTGTTTCTAACATTGTCTTATAGAAACTTGTTCCTAATGTTGCTGTTGATACGATTAACGCTGTAGATAATATTATCCCTATAATTGTTAGAATACTTCTTTTTTTATTAAGTATTATACTTCTTAAAGTAAAAGCTTCTAATATTTTATTTTTTTTCATTATTTTATCACCTCTTTATCTCTTTATTATATTAATTATCTCTTGAATCACTTATTATCTTACCATCTTCTATTTTTATAACCCTGTCTGCTTCTTTTGCTATTTCTAAATCATGTGTAATAACTATTACAGTTTGATTAAATTTCTTATTAGATAATTTTAATAATGAAACTATTTCATCGCCAGATTTAGAATCCAAGTTTCCTGTTGGCTCATCTGCTAAAAGTATTGCTGGTTCATTTATCATGGCTCTACCTATAGATACTCTTTGTTGTTGTCCACCAGATAATTCATTTGGCAAATTATTTAGTCTTTTTTCTAATCCTAATGTTTTAACTAATGAATCAAATTTTTTCTCATCAATCTCTTTTTTATCTAAATCACATGGTAATGTTATATTTTCTTTTGCTGTTAATATTGGAAGTAAATTATAGAACTGGTAAATTAATCCAACTTGTCTTCTTCTAAATATGGCCAAATTATCATCATTTAATTTGAATATATCTTTTCCTTCTATTAATACTTTTCCTTTTGTTGGTCTATCTACTCCTCCTATTAAGTGTAATAATGTAGATTTACCACTACCACTTGCACCAATGATTGCAACAAATTCTCCTTTATTTACTGAAAAACTAATATTATCTACTGCTTTTACAACATTGTCTCCTTTTCCGTAAATTTTGCTTAAATTTTCAACTTTTAAAATTTCCATTTTTCCTCCTATTTTTTATATTTATTTTATATTTGTATTATATACTTTTAAAGTGACATTAAAGTGACTATTATTATATTTCTTCTTTTATTCTTTTTTTACTTGAATATATGGCAAAAGAACCATATTCCTATAGCTCTTTATTTTATATTATTTAAATTTCTTTATTAACTGGTTAATTAAGACTCTGTAATTATCCTAATAATATAGGACTTATTTGTTCATTATTTAATGCATGTTCAATAGTCTTTATAATATAACTTGAATCAAATACTATACTTCGTGGTTTAGTTATTGGATTATCCTGCCTAAATGGCACAAAATAGTAGTTTTTTCTATTTAATAATTTTCCTATATTTTCTGCATTGCCACTTAATCCATTGTTTGTTGATGGTGCTATAACTAAAGGTAGATTATTGCGTAGATGTGATTTACAAGCCATGGTACTTGAATTATCAATCAAGTCCATTGCTAGTTTAGACATTGTGTTTCCAGAACACGGTGCAACTACCATTATATCAGTTAATTTTTGTGGCCCTATTGGCTCACTATCAACTATTGTGTGTATTATTTTATTTCCTGTTATTTCTTCTATTTGATTTATAAAATCTTGTGCTTTTCCAAATTTTGTATCTAAATTATATGCATTAAATGACATTATAGGAATTACATTTGCTTCTCTATCTATTAATTCTTTAATGACTGGTATTACTTTACTAAAGGTACAGAATGAACCAGTAAGAACAAATCCAATTTTTTTATCTTTTAGTTCCAAAATTTACATATCCCCCCTTTTATCTATTTATATATTATATGAAGTTATGTAAATTATGTTTTAGGTATGACAGGCAAATATTTTTTAATAATTTATTCGAGAAAAGAAATTCCTTTTCTCTTTTCTAATTCTATATTATAAGATTTTAACGCTTCGGCAATTCCCTTTATATCGGTACTTGTACCTTGATAAGTTGCTATTTGTTTTACTGTGGTTTTACTATTATTTGGACAACATGTAATTCCCCCCTGTGAGTTAATAAATTTCATTGCTTCCAAATCATTTGTTCCATTTCCTAAATACATATATTGAATGTCTTTTAAATTATTAAATCTTATAATATTTTCCACAATGAAATTTTTTTTCATATTTAATGTTTGATTAGATTTTGAAAATCTGTTATATTCAAAAAGTGGTATAACTCTCCTGTCTCTTGATTGTTTGTCAAATTCATCAGAATAATAAGAAATTCCTGCATTAACATAGTCTAATCTTCTTGATGATGTATTTTTTCTATTAAATTCACTTATATAGTTATCTAATTTTTTAATATAATTTTCCATTGAACTTGGATATGTAGGTGAAACTATATTAATACTGATTGATTTTTCTGTATTTTCTTGAATATTCTGTAATTCTTTTAAAAATGACCATATATGTTCACTATCAAAATCTCTAGTATCTTCATTTAGTAATGTACCTTCTAAATCTGAATATAAAATTATTGTATTATCATTTATCATTTAAAATCCCCTTTACTTATATTATTTTTTTCATATTCTTCTCGTTTTTGCTTTCTCAATTTTCTTTGCTTGTTTATTTTAATGCTATATATAACATTTAATATTAAAAATACTATTATAGTTATAAAAATTACTGGACTTCGTAATATTTTTAATATATTTTCAAAATTACTTAATTTTATAATTACTTTTCCTTCAATATTTTCAATAGATATTATTTCTTGATCATTCTGAAAATTATTATCTCCTTTTGTGGTAAAATATAATTTTCCTGATATATTTTCAATACTGGTAACTCTATGTGTTATTAAATTTTCATCAGAATAAAATGAAATTATATCCCCTACTTGTATCTCATATTCGTTAATATTAGATATAATAACAGCATCTCCTACCTTAATTTCAGGTTCCATACTTTTGGATACAATTGTTAATATCTTGTATCCAAAAACACTTGGAATTTCAGTTGGATTTACGATAGATTTGATAATCAAATTAAAACTCATTATTAATATTGGAATTAAAATTATATAGACTAATATATTCATAGATATTTTTAATGTTTTTTTAATTTTTCGTATTTTTATTTTTTCTCTGTTAAATTTACTAACTTTATACATTATTACTCCTATTCCTACTAAAATATTTTAACATAAATATTTTTAGTTATAAATAGTTTTTAAATTTTGTAATATAATTGTAATATTTAATTACTGGCTTTTTATTTACTTTGTTTAAATATCTAGGTATAATTAATGTAAATTAATTTACGGAGGATAAAATGCTTTATTATAATTTACAAAATATTGATACTTATATTAAATCACCAACACTATTAGAAGATGTTAACAATGAAATTGTAAACTTAGAAAACTCCATAACTACATATTCTGAAAAATATGAGACTTTAAAAAACATGAGTGAAACAGTTTTAAATATTATAAATAACATATCTGAAAATAAAGTTAGCGAATTTTATACAACATTAAATATCTTAAAAGATGTATTAGAAAAAACTAATAACAATATAACTCTTGTTGAAAATCAAAAGAATAATTTAATTAATATAACAAAATTATTAAAAGATGATTCTTCGGATTTATCTGAGATTAAAAGTAGCTTAATAGAATATAATACATATCATGAAACGATAGATAATACTACTTATCAACTAGAAAAAGATATCAATCAAGTATTTAATTTAATAAATATTCTTTTGTCATCTATCAAAACTGATATAGATACCATGTCTATTAATTCATTAGAATATTCTAATAGTAAATCAGATCAATCATCAAACACAAACTTGGATATACAAAATAGTAATTTATTATTAATATCAGAAAAAGATCAAAAAGCATATCTACCATATAGTCATTTTGATTTAGAAAAAATTTATCAAACTAAAAAAAATACTTTTTCATGCTTGCAAGATGTTATAGAAAAAATATATATCCTTCCACTTGAAAGTTTTAAAAATTCTTCAATATCTAGATTTAGAGAAGCATATAAATTAATTAAAGAAAAACAAAATGGTTCTGTATTTAAAGCAATTTCTTTAGGTTTAGAACTTATGTTTAAATATAATTTAAATCCAATTATAATTGCTGCTTGTAGAAATATTGATGAATTAGATATATATTTAGATTGTTTAGATGAAAACGAATTATCGGCTTTTAAGTGTTTTAAAATTAAATTTGAAATAAATCCTAAATTATAGAATTACTGTAATCCTAAAATTTAGGATTATTTTTTTATTTTTTTGAGAAAAATATATTAAGAATAATTTAAAAGTAGGTATTTATGAATCAGATAATTACAAATAAAACAATATCTAAAACAAATAAGAAATATTCAAAAATTTATTTTTTTTTTATTAATCATCTCTATGATATTTAGTATATCCTTAATATCTTATTTATATTTTACACTTAGAGATGTTTATATAAATGAAAAAAAATTAGAATCATTTGAAAATAATTATACAATTTCTAAACTATATAGTTCACAAAATGAAAAAAGCTTATATTCAAACTTATTTCCAAAATTAGGAGAATTTGAAATTTTTTGTATTATTGAAATTCCTAGTTTATCACTTAAATATCCAGTATTAAATGATATCAGTGAAGAAAATCTAAAAATATCTCCATGTAAGTTTTATGGTACTAATTTAAATGAAAATACAAATATTTGTATAGCAGGTCATAATTATGAAAATGATTTATTTTTTAGTAAAATTAATACTTTATCTATTAATGATAAAATAATTCTAAAAGATAATTTAGATAAACAATATGAATATGTTGTTTATGACATTTTTGAAGTTTTTAAAAATGAGTTAAGTCCTATTTACGTATCGGATTTAAAAAATAAAGAATTAACATTAGTAACGTGCAATAATTTTAATAACAAAAGAATTATTGTTAAAGCAAAAACTCCCTAAAAGTAAATTTAGGGAGTTTTAAATTAATATTTATATATCTTTATAAGATTTAATTTTATAGTATGCAAATGTTCCAGAAATAGCAAATATTATAATTAATATAGCTACAGGGAATACACTTTCTAATCCTGTATCCGGTAAATTAACTGCATTGTTAGTATTGTAGCTACTTGTGTTGTTAGATTTATTGTTAGATGTGTTATTACTTGTATTGTTAGATGTATTATTACTTGTATTGTTAGATGTGTTATTACTTGTATTGTTAGATGTGTTATTACTTGTATT
>CAYJGL010000003.1:0-2060 GCA_964369695.1 uncultured Clostridium sp. | reverse complement strand
TTGTATTGTTAGATGTGTTATTACTTGTATTGTTAGATGTGTTATTACTTGTATTGTTAGATGTGTTATTACTTGTATTATTAGATGTATTATTACTTAGCTCATTTTCAAAATCATCCCAACCACTGTTTGATGCATAAATATTAGTTGTTATCATACTTATTCCTATCACTACCATAATTACTATAAAAAATACCTTAATTAAATTTGTTTTCTCCATTACTACTTATTCTCCTTTTATCTTATATATTATTATTATTATTATTATTCATATATTTTAAGATTTTATACTTTAGTACCAAAATTTATATATTTAATTTTGGAAAATCTTTATCTCATAACTATTTTAACTTTAATTGTAAAAAATGTCAAGGATTTTTATTTTTTTTATATTACAATATTATTACATATTATTTACAAAAATATTACACATTGAATTTAAATAAAACAATATCTCCTTCTTGCATTGTATATTCTTTACCTTCTTGTCTAACTAATCCTTTTTCCTTAGCTGCATTCATATTTCCTTCTCTTATAAGATCATTATAAGATACTATTTCAGCACGTATAAATCCTCTCTCAATGTCAGAGTGAATTTTACCAGCTGCTGTAGGAGCTTTAGTTCCTTTTTTTATTGTCCATGCTCTTACTTCTTGTTCTCCTGCTGTTAAAAATGACATTAAACCTAATAAACTATAGCTCATTTTAATAACTTTATCTAATCCTGATTCTTCTAAACCCAAGGCATCTAACATTTCTTTTTTATCTTCATCTTCTAATGTAGATAGTTCTTCTTCAATCTTAACACATAATGGTACAACTTCAGCATTTTCTTGTTTAGCGTATTCTATTACTTGATTAACTAAATTATCGTTTTCTACATTATCTAACTGTTCTTCAGACACATTTGTAATATATAATATTGGTTTTGTTGTAAGTAAAAACATTTCTTTAACTAATATCTTTTCATCTTCTGAAAATTCAATAGTTCTTGCTGATTTACCTTCTTCTAAAACTTTTAATATTTTTTCTAATAGATTTATTTCATCTTGATACTTTTTATCTGATTTTAAATTCTTTTTAGCTTTTTCTAACCTTTTTCCAACTATTTCAATATCTGAAAATATTAGTTCTAAATTAATAGTTTCTATATCCCTAATAGGATCAACCGAACCGTCAACATGAACTACGTTTTCATCTTCAAAACATCTGACAACTTGCACTATGCTATCAACTTCTCTAATATGCGATAAAAATTTATTTCCTAATCCTTCCCCTTTGCTTGCTCCTCTTACAAGTCCTGCAATATCTACAAATTCAATTACTGCATTTATTGTTTTTTTAGCATTATTCATTTTTGTTAGTACTTCTAGTCTTTCATCTGGTACAGGTACTATTCCGACATTTGGTTCTATTGTACAGAACGGATAATTAGCACATTCTGCCCCAGCTTTTGTTATACTATTAAAAAGTGTACTCTTCCCTACATTTGGAAGTCCTACTATTCCTAATTTCATATTTTACTCCTATCCTTTTAATTATTCTTTTATACCATCTTGATTTTTAATTTCTTTCAGAATTATTTTTAAAAATTCATTCAAACTAACTGTTGTAGTTTCTTGTTTTCCATGTAATCTATAGCTAATAGTATTGCTTTCTTTTTCTTTATCACCTAAAATAATTGTATATGGTACTTTCATTGTTTGGGCTTCTCTTAATCTATATCCTAACTTTTCATTTCTTAAATCAACTTCTGCTCTAATATCATTTTCTAATAAAGTTCTTTGAACTTCTAATGCGTATTCTCCTTGATTTTCTTCTGAAACAGGGATAACTTTAACTTGAGTTGGTGCAAGCCAAGTCGGGAATATTCCTGCAAAATGTTCTAACATTAATACAAAAAATCTTTCATATGATCCCAATATAGCTCTATGTACCATTACAGGGTTTTGTTTTTCACCATTGCTGTCTATATATGTTAAATTGAATCTCTTTGGTGTTGCAAAATCAAGTTGAACTGTTGGTATTTGTATCTCTCTTCCCATTGCATCTTTAAACAT
>CAYJGL010000002.1:68470-80667 GCA_964369695.1 uncultured Clostridium sp. | reverse complement strand
AGTACTTGCAATAGTAATAGTAGAAATAATAAAATATCGTAATAGGAAAAAAATATCAAAATAGGTTGATTAAATTAAAAAAATAGTATAATATAAAACTGTAGATAAGTATTTAAAGAATAAAGCTATCTACAGTTTTACTATATAATAAAGAGAAAGGATATAATTTAATAGTAAATTATATAAAGATAAATGGATAAAGAAAAAAGAATTAAGTTTTTAATTATTTTGGGAATAACAATATTATTGTGTCAAGGATTTTTGCAAATGCATTTTGCATCAGACACATACGTATTAGATGATTTGGGATATATGGATTATCCACAAGAATATTTTTTACTAGATGGAAGATTAATTTCGGCAGGAGTATGTTATCTAGGAGGGATTTTAGATTTACCATTAGAAGAATATATAGTAGGAATGAGTATAATTGCCACGATATTTGTAGCAATAACAATATATTTAATGAGTAATATATTAGAAAAAATCCTAGAGCCAAAAAATAAATTTATTGAATGGTTAATAGTAGCAATATCTTTTGTTTTAATATTAAATCAATTTACATTAGAGTATTTATTATTTCCAGAGTCAGCCGTTATGTGTCTAGGGTTATTACTTACAATCTTAGCTTTAAAAATATATATTGATGAATCTAAATATAAATATTTAAAAATATTTATATTACTTCTAATCTCAACTATTTGTTATCAAGGATTATTAAATATTTTCCCAATATTAGTATTTTTAATATATATATTAAAAAATATATTAAACAAAGAAAAATCAAATACAAATTTAAAACAAAAATTAAAACCTGTTTTTATTGATTTATTTAAATTAGGAATACTTCTTTTAATTATATTAATTATATCAGTATCTGTGATTGAAATAGGGAAAGCTATTTTTGAAAGTGAAATAGATAGAACTAATTCACTAGAAACATCAGAAGATTTAGAATTGACAGTTAAAATAGTAACAGCGTATTTATATGAATTATGTAATGAAAATTTAAATATGTTACCACATTATATTAATTATGTTATAATTTTAACAACAATAGTATTTTTATTAATTCTAAAAACTAAAAAAACAGTTTTATTACAATATATATTGTATATAATTTTTTCTTTAATAATATGTATTATTCCAATGTTTATATTTAACACAGGACCAGTTGGAAGAGTAAATAGTCCTATTGCAATGTTATGGGGAGTTTCATTAACAATTTTATTAGCACAAACAATAAATTCAAACTCTAAAGAAATAAAAAAATATATACAATGGATAATAATTATATCATTTTTTATTAATAGTATATACTTAATGAGAAATATATCTGAACATTTAGCTTCTAATAATATAGAAGAAAATATGGGAAAAACTATTAAATATACTATAGAACAATATGAAAAAGAAACAGGAATAGAAGTTACTAAATTTGGATATATGTACGATAGGAATCCGCAACAATATGCAGTTGGAATAAAGCATATGGGGTCTTTAACAGAAAGAAAATTTGCATGTCCTTGGAGTATCTTTGAAGTTATGGACTATTATACAGAAAGAAACTTTGAAAGAATAGAATTAAACACAATAATAGATGTTGATTATACTGTATTTTCAGAAGAACAAATATTATTTGAAAATGATACAGTATATTTAATAGTATATTAAAAACATATAAAAGGAATAGAATAAAAAATTCTATTTTCTTTTTATTTTATACATAAATTTAAATCAATTAACCATAATAAATTTAAGGAGTGATTTATATGTATAATTTTAGAACAGATTTAGCAGCAGAAAGAAGAGATGTATATCAAAAAGCAAATAAACTAGATAGCATTAATGGAATAGAAACTACAAAAGAAGAAATTAATGAAGATTTAAAAATTGAAAGAGTGAAAATAGTTTCTGAAGAAGCTGAAAAAATAATACAAAAACCAATAGGAAACTATGTCACAATAGATGTTAAAGGTCTTAAAATAGCTCAGGAAGAAGAAATTCAATTAGCAGCAGATAATTTAGCAAAAGAATTAAAAACAATAATTGATACACATATTGATAGTCAAGGAGAAATATTAGTTGTTGGCTTAGGAAATATATATGTAACGCCTGACGCACTAGGCCCTAAGGTAGTAAATGAAATAGAAGTAACAAGACATATAATAAACTATATGCCAGAATATGCAAAAGAAGGTGCTAGGAAAATAAGTGCTATATCACCAGGGGTTTTAGGAACTACTGGAATTGAGACAGTAGAAATATTAAAAGGTATAGTAGATAATATACATCCTAGTTTAATTATAGTTATAGACGCATTAGCATCAAGAAGTATTGAAAGGATTAGTAGTACTGTACAAATATCAGATACAGGAATAGTTCCAGGTGCGGGAGTAGGAAATACTAGGGCTGAAATAAGTATAAAAACTTTAGGAGTACCCGTAGTTGCATTAGGAATACCAACTGTTGTTGAATCAGCAGTAATTGTTAATGATAGTTTAGATTTATTTATTGCTAAACTTCAAGATGAAGGTAAATCAAATGATTATTTGAACGAATTGAAAGAAAAAGATAATTATGAAGAAATAAAAAAAGCACTAATGCCAAATGACTACAATTTGATTGTTACACCTAAAGAAATTGATGAACTTATTGAAAATATGTCTCAAATTGTAGCAGCTGGAATTAATAATGCAACATAATATTAATAAAAATATTAAAGAAGAAGTCAAAATAAAAGAAAACTATTTAAAAAAAATATTAGGAGCAAATAAAAAAAAATAATATAATTGTGTACACAGAAAAATAAAGATAAATTATCATTATGAATAGTTTATCTTTATTTTTCTAATATTTTAAATTCATTTTCTTTATATAATTTGCAAATATTACAATCTGTGCATATATTTACTTTGTTTGAAAAAATTAATTTAAGAGTAGTAATAAATTCATCAATACTATGGTCAATTAAATGTATATTAAGATGTTTTGGTAATAAAGTTAAAAGTGAATTTAAAGTATAATCATTAGATGAAAAAGAAATGTCACTTAAAAATTTACTATCCAAATTATCGTTTAAATTAAAAACAACTTCTTTTTTATCATTCAACAAAATTGATTCAGAAGAAGAATATATAAGATGTATCGTGTCAGAAATACATTCTTGAGATTGTATATATGATTTTAGAAGTGAAATAAATTCTAAATATTCTTTTTGTATTATATAACTACTAACAGATTCATGTAGTAATTCATTTAGATAATTTAAATAATCTTTTAATCTGAAATTAATAAAACCATCTAAAACAATTGATTTATTCTCTTCAATAAATGTGCTAATAGAAGAGCTAACTAGATGTAATTTATTATTAAAAGTTTCATAGAAATCAGTTGAAATATTATCGTAATATATTTCAATAACTTTATTTCTTTCTAGTTTATCAAAATAGAAATAGTTCTGCATAAGCGATTGTTTAATTAAAGTTTCTTCTAGTTCATCAATAATTAATATAGAAAGTAAGTTAGCAATTTTTGAAATAAAATAGTCATTATCATTACCTAAATAATGTATGATAATATTTTTATATACTTTAAAATTAGCAATTGAGAAACATATATCATCTATATCAGAAAATTCTAATTCATTTAGCAGATATTTTAATATATTTGTATTATTTGTTTTGATACATAGTGACTTCATATATTAAAAACTCCTTTCCAATAAAAGTAGTATCTACTAAATACCCAAAACTTATACACTATAATATGTAAAAATATTTAAAAAGGAACTTGTCAAATAAAATAAAAATGAATATTAGAAATTTATAAATCTAACATTCATTTTACTATCAATTTATTTATATATAAGATAATCAATATCAGGGAATAATTTATCTTTCTTGCATATATCATTTAAAAAATCTTTATCAATCGCATTTTCTTTTAATTGATTATATAATTTTGTAAATCTTCCAATATGTTCTTTAATTCTTTTTTTAGCATAATCAACCATAGTGCCATTTGTAATAATAAATAGCCAATCACTACTTTGAGCTAAAAGTAATTCTCTAGCACATTGGTTAAGTGCTTTTTTTTGTAATAAAGTAGGTTTTGAAAACAAGTTTGCTAATTCACACATTTTATCACCTGCAACATGAAGATGTCTATGAACATAATCATTTGATTCATTTAACCACACTTCACTGTAGCCATTTGCACCCCAACTTGAACGACAAGGTAATGAAATTTGCATTGATGGATATTTATCAATAAATTCAGAAGGTGTTATTAATTCGAAATTTGATTCATCATAATATATTTTTTTAAATAAAATATATAGCCAATATGGTCCTTCATACCACCAATGTCCATAAAGTTCTGCATCATAAGGGCATAGAACAAAAGGTGGAGTATCCATGTTTTGTGATAAATTTTCAATTTGTGTATTCCTTGAATCCATAAAATGGCCAGCTTGTCTTTCTGCAGAGTCTTCAGCCCATCTGACATCATAATAATCTTTATGTTCGGATTTTCCAGTAATTCTATGATATTTTATACCTGTATGTACACGTACACCATTATGAGCTATATATGGTTTGATATATTCGTAATCAGCTTCATAACCAATATCTCTATAAAATTCTCTGTAATTAACATCACCTGGGTAGCCATCAATTGAACTCCAGACTTGTTGTGAAGATTCTATATCACGTCCAAATGCAATTACACCTTCTGGTGAAACAATAGGAGCAAAAGTACCATACACAGGGGTAGGGTCAGCATACAATATTCCGTGAGATTCCGTTATAATATAATCAATTCCAAATTCTTTTAAATATTTATCTGATTCAGGAACATAACCGCATTCAGGAAGCCAAATACCGCGTGGTTTTTTGCCAAAATATTTCTCATAAGTTTGAACACCAACAGCTATTTGAGCACGAATTGTTTTTTCGTTTACATACAATATTGGAAAATATCCATGTGTTGCACCACAAGTAATTATTTCTAAAACACCTAAATCTTGAAAATATTTAAAAGCATTTATTAAATTACAATTATATTCGTCTTTAAAAAAACGAAGATCTTCTGAATATCTATCATAGTAATATTTAGAAAGCTTATTTAATCTTTCATCATAAGCTGTTCGTATAATTTCTTTTCTAGAGAGTTCAATAAGATTTTTAAGATATTTAATATATTTCCTTTGAAGTAATTTACTATCTAACATAGAAAGTAAAGGAGGAGTCATAGACATTGTAATTCTAAAATTAACTCCTTCTTCAACTAACTTTTTGAAATTTTTAAGTAGAGGTATATATGTTTCAGATATTGCTTCATATAGCCAAGATTCTTCTAAATAATCATCACTTTCTGGATGATGTATAAAGGGAAGATGTGCATGTAATACAAAGCTCACATAACCTTTTTTATTCATGATTAAACTCCTTTGTAAAAGATTGTGAACCAGCAGAAGATGGATTTTTTAAATTATATATATCTTCCAAATTTTCTGTTTTGAAAATAGTTTTATATAAATCATATATATTATATATTTTGCCAATATTTTGTATATGTGAAAGTGAAGAAACATCTTTTGAAGTAACAGAACTAGTTTTTGTGTTTTTGAAATAAACCATTTTTTGATTTATATTAAATAATATTTTATCATTAGGATTTTCTAATTTATTAGAAGTATAAACATGCACATAATTAGAATTATCAATGTTATTTGATAAATTGTGTTCTAGAAACTTTCTTCCAAGTTCAATTCGGTAATCACATTTACTATCTTGAACTTTCAAATACCAACTATTAGCATAATCATTTATATCAACTTCAAAACTATATCCCATAGTATCATTATGAATTATTAAGATAGGTGTAGTTGTTTGAAAAAAATCATCTCCATATTGTTTTCTAAAAACATCTTTATCTTCATCAGAAATATCCCAATATACAAAAAGACTATTAGGTGTTTGAGCTAAGAGTTTTACAGTAGTTTGATTGTATTTTTCAGGTAAGTCATAATATTCTACAATTTCAACTTTTTTCTTTCTAGGCTTTCTAGTAGTACTTTTTTTAGCAGTAGTGACTGTGCTTTTGTTAGTTGTTGTTTTTTTTGTAGATGTTTTTGTATCAGCTTTTTTGCTTGTTTTTGAAGTAGTAGTCTTTTTTTTAGTTGATGTTGTTTCTTTAACAGCTTTAGCAGTTTTCTTTACTTCTGTTTTAGAAACAGTTTTTGAAGATGAAGCTTTTTTAGTTGTAGCTCCTTTTTTAGTTTTTGATATAGTTGATTTAGATGTAGTTTTTGCTTTTTTTGTATCATTTTTTAGATTATCTAATTCGTTTTGTTCTTTTGTTTTTCTCGGCATTATTTATCCTCCTATGTGTTCTCTTTTTTCTTTAGATATCTTATACTAAATACTAAATAAATTCAAGTGAAAATCTGAAAAAAATAAAAACAATTATATTAAAGTCAATAGGAAAAATATAAAAAAGATTTATTAAATATTTATTAATAATAAATTTATTTTATATCTTAAAGAGAGATTAGACTAAAAAACAAACTTATAATATTCAAATGTATATTATAAAAGTGTAAAATTTTATAATATAATTTATAAAACAACTTACAAATAAGTATTTTGTCAAAAAAAGTAAAAAAATAGAATAAATTTTATAATATCAATTGACATTAGGAGTTATATAAGATATATATGAGATATTAAAATAAAAGGAGTAATAAAAGTGGAAGAAAGAAAATCTAAAATAATAATACCAGAAATAAGTCCTTTTACAGAAGAAGAAAATCAAAATAAAAATACAACTATAAATGTGGATTTGAATTGTTCAATACATATTAAAAAAGTGGCAAAAGAATTAGTTGATTTTTATACAAAAAAAATCAAGATATTATCAGATAAAGATAAAATAAATTTTAAGATTAATTGTAATCATAGTGATGATGTACTACTAGTTGTAGCAGAAGGTATAACTGAATCAGACATTTGTCAACAATGGTTTGAGCAGATTAAAAGTACAACACCTACAATCCCAGGTAATAATTACGAAGAATATAAAAATATATGGAGTAAAATTACAGAAAAAACAAATAGTTTAAATGTAAGAGACTAAATAAAATAAAAATAGCACCTGAAGTTATAATTGGTGCTATTTTTATTTTATAAAAACATATATATAATTGACCACTTGTACTAATTGAAAAAAAATAATAATAAGTATATAATATCAAAACGAGAGGGGGAAAACTAATTGTTAATAGACAAAGTTAAAAAAGTAAATAGTATAGAAGATAAAAGAATAAAAAATGAAAAAGCATCAAATATGATGATAGGTAAATGGGTAAAATGTGACAATTGTAAAGAAATAATCAATATGGCAGAATTACATAAAAATTATAGTGTGTGTCCGAATTGTAATAAACACTTTAGAATATCAGCAAGAAGAAGAGTTAAACAAATTGCAGATAAAGATACATTTAAAGAAATAGGGGAAGATATTATAACAAAAGACCCGTTAAAATTTGAAGGATATTTGAAAAAAATAGAAATATTAAAACAAAAAACATTAATAAATGAAGCTGTTAAATGTGGAGAATGTAAAATATCAGGAAATGATGTTGTTCTTTGTGTAATGGATAGCAATTTTTTAATGGGAAGTATGGGATCAGCAGTTGGTGAAAGAATAACACTTAGTGTAGAAGTAGCAATAGAAAAAAAACTACCACTTGTAATTTTTTGTGTATCAGGTGGAGCAAGAATGCAAGAAGGGATAGTGTCACTCATGCAAATGGCTAAAACATCAAGTGCAATTGCTAGGCATAATGAAAAAGGGTTATTATATATCTCAGTATTAACAGACCCAACAACAGGTGGTGTAACAGCTAGTTTTGCAAGTTTAGGAGATATAATTTTAGCAGAGCCAAAAGCTTTAATTGGTTTTGCAGGACCTAGAGTTATAGAGCAAACAATAAAACAAAAATTACCTAAAGGTTTCCAAAGCTCAGAATTTCTGTTAGAACATGGTTTTATAGATAAAATAGTAGATAGAAAAGATATGAAAGATGTACTAGGAAAAATGTTGGAAATGCACAAAATAAATGGAGGTGCTAATTGTGAGTAATAAAAGTATAAAATTAGAACCTTGGGATAAAGTTACTTTAGCAAGACAAGTTCAGAGACCAAAAGCATCAGATTATATTGAAAATATATTTGAAGATTTTATAGAATTACATGGAGATAGAAATTTTGGAGATGATAAAGCAATAATTTGTGGTATAGCAAAAATTAATAATATGCCAGTTACAGTTATTGGAGAAGAAAAAGGGAAAAATGCAAAAGAAAATATTGAGAAAAACTTTGGTATGCCTAATCCTGAAGGATATAGAAAAGCATTAAGGTTTATGAAACAAGCTGAAAAATTCAATAGACCAGTTATTACATTTATAGATACACCTGGTGCATATCCTGGTATGGGAGCAGAAGAACGTGGGCAAGGAGAAGCTATTGCTAGAAATATAATGGAAATGTCTAATTTAAAAGTACCTATAATATGTATTGTAATAGGTGAAGGCTCAAGTGGTGGAGCATTAGCAATTGGAGTTGGAGATAAAGTAGTCATGTTAGAAAATGCAGTCTATTCTATATTGTCACCAGAAGGTTTTGCTAGTATATTATATAAAGATTCAAGTAAAGCAAAAGATGCTGCTAAAAATATGAAAATAACAGCAGAGGATTTGAAGGAATTTGGAATAATTGATGATATAATTTCAGAGCCAATTGATGGAGCTCAAAATGATTTTGATAAAATAGTTTTAGATTTAAAAGAATATATAGTGGGAAATTTAAAAGAACTTTTAGCAAAACCAGTTGATAATTTATTAGAAGAAAGATATAATAAATTTAGAAAAATGTAAATATAAAAAAAGGAAGGAAAAGAAAAAATGATATTAAAAGATAAAAAAGTAGTTATTATGGGAGTAAGAAATAAATGGAGTATAGCATGGGGAGCTGCACAATCAGCTTATGAACAAGGTGCAGAAGTTATATGTACTTGCGCTGCAGACGGAGTTGAAAAAGTTGGAGAATTATTAAAAGAATTACCAGGTTCATCATTATATGTATGTAGTGATGTAGGTAAAGATGAAGATATAGATAATTGTTTAGAAGAAATTAAAAAAAATCACGGTAAAATAGATGGAATATTACATGCTATAGCTCATGCTAATACAGAAGATTTAAGAAATGATTTTATACTAACTTCAAGAGATGGATTTGCACATGCTCATGATGTAAGTGCATATTCATTAGTTGCAATTGTAAAAATGGCAAGAGAAAAAGAAATGTTTAATGATGGTGCAAGTATTATTGCATATACATACTATGGGGCAGAAAAAGTAGTTACAAAATATAATGTAATGGGTGTTGCTAAAGCAGCATTAGAAGCAACTGTTAGATATTTGTCACAAGATTTAGGAAAAGATGGGTATAGAATAAATGCTATATCAGCCGGACCAATTAAAACTTTATCAGGTAAAGGAATTAAAGATTTTGGAACAATATTAGATATAGTTGAAGAAAGAGCACCACTTCATAAAAATGTTACTATTAAAGAAGTTGGAGATAGTACAGCATTCTTATTTAGTAATTTATCAAGTGCAATAACAGGTGAAATCCTTCATGTTGACAATGGTTTTTCTGTAATAAGTGTTTAAAACCAAGTTATATAGTAATGAAGTGAAATTGAAAAATTTCACTTTTTCTATATGAATTTTAAAATATTTAATATATATTGTATAAGAAAGTGAACCAAAATATTAAAACTCATGTCTAATAAGTAGAAAGTATTAGATAAGGGGAATATTATGTTGTTCAAAATAAATAAAAAAAGAAAATTGTTTTGTGAAATATCACCTATAACATACAAAATATCATCTGAAAAAGAAATATTAAAGCGAAAAATTCAAGATAGGATAAATAAGGTGAAATTTGTTTCAGAAAAACAAGAAAAAAAGTTAGAATATTGTATTATTAAACATAATTCTTTAATAAGAAGGAAGTTAAATAATGTAGATATTGAGCTTCAAGAAAATAAAGCAGTTAGTTTAGCAATTGCAGCGCCAAAGATAAATAATATTATAATTAAACCAGGACAAACTTTTTCTTTTTGGGAATTAGTAGGAAGATGTACTAAGAAAAAAGGATATCTAGAAGGTGTTACAATAACAGGAGCTATACCGACTAAAGGGATAGGAGGTGGAATGTGTCAATTTACAAATCTGTTGCATTGGATGGTATTACACACTACTTTAGATATAATAGAACATCATCATCACAATCATATTGATTTATTTCCAGATTTCAATAGAAAAATACCTTTTGGAACAGGAACATCAATTGTATATAATTATTTGGATTATAGATTTAAAAATAATACAGATACTACTTTTCAGATAATAGTATATACTACAGATGAATATTTAAAAGGGGAAATAAGAGCAAATAAGCAACTACCAATTAAAATACATATTGTAGAAGAAGAATCATTTTATTATGAAAAACAAAATGAATTATATAGACATAATAAGATTTATAGAAAAGTCATAGATAAAAGAACAGGTAATACTATAGAAAATAGAATGATATTAGAAAATAATGCTAAAACAATGTATTCTAAAGAATTTGTAGATAAAGAAAAAATTAAAAATGATTATATAGAATTATAAAAAAATAAAAACGAAAGAAAGAAGGAATAAAGAATGAAAAATATAAATAAATTAGAAAATCAAAAAGGAATAACAGTAATTAATCTTGTGTTAAGTATAGTTATAATAATAACACTTGGAGTTGTAGGATTTTTAGCATATCAATATGTAACATTAAGTGAACAAAATCAAATTGTAGAATTAGATGAGAGTAATAATGTAACTAATTTAAATAATGTAAATTCAAATAGTACAAATTCAAATAGTACAAATTCAAATAATACAAATTCAAATAATACAAATTCAAATACAACAAAAGAAACAGAGACTAAAACTATTGAAGGTGAATTTTCTTATGTTGTACCTGAAAAACTAATAGAAGAAATTGGACAATACTATGAAGATATAGAGATTAAATTTACTAATGAAGGAGATTTTTCTCTTGATTTAGCAGAAGGTTTCCACGTTAAAGGAAAATATACTATAAATGATAATAAATTAATATGTGAAGTTGAATATCTTAATGGAGAATTTATTGATGAAATTGAAATTGATAATGTTTTTTATAACTTTGAAATTCTTGATGAAAATTTAATAAAGCTTGAAGAAGATAGAGAAGGTGTTTTGAACTTTATTAATACAGATGGAGAAGAAAGTAAATATAATAAATCACCATTTGAAACAGCTGGTAGTATATTTGTAAAAGAACAATAAAAACGAAACAAAGAAGGAATAAAGAATGAAAAATATAAATAAATTAGAAAATCAAAAAGGAATAACAGTAATTAATCTTGTGTTAAGTATAGTTATAATAATAACACTTGGAGTTGTAGGATTTTTAGCATATCAATATGTAACATTAAGTGAACAAAATCAAATTGCAGAATTAGATGAGAGTAATAATGTAACTAATTTAAATAATCTAAATTCAAATAGTACAAATTCAAGCACAGCAGTAGAGCTAGATGTAAGTGATGAATTAGTTAAAGAATTAAATAAAAAAGTTAATTTTCAGTCATATATATTAGATGAATTAACATCAAGTGGAGAAGTTAACTTCATTGATGAAGAAAATGAAAATTATGTTAAAAATGATACCATATTAAGAATAGGTTTTTCAGAAGTAGACACAGACGAATTTGTTCCTATAACCACAGATAACAATACAGGAGTAATACCATATAAATTAAAGGAAACTATTTTAGATGATTCGATAAAAAATATATTTAATAGCAAAATAGAATATATAAATAAAGATTTTATTCCAACAAATTCAAGTGAATTTAATGGTTATGAAAATTATGATTTGATTATTAGATATAATGAATTTGATAATGAATATAATTTTACACAAACAATGGGTGGTGGTGGACTAACACCATTTATAGAACAAGTAGTAGATAAAGCATATAAAGTGGATGAAAATACCATAAAATTAGAAATGAAAACAGCATTTATTGATATTGGA
>CAYJGL010000002.1:0-68370 GCA_964369695.1 uncultured Clostridium sp. | reverse complement strand
AGTGGATGAAAATACCATAAAATTAGAAATGAAAACAGCATTTATTGATATTGGAGGATTTGGAGAAGGAGGTAAAGCAACTTACAAGATATATAAAGAATATGATGATGGTAAATATAAAGAGTTATTAGGTGAAGAATTCACAATAAACTTCTCAGACTCTAATGAAAAAGATAGTTGGCAAAGTTATATACGTGAATTAGATTTAAATACAGCTGTATATACATTTAAATTAGATGATGCAACAAATGAATATTATTTAGCAGAATATAAGTTTAAGTAATGTAAATAGTAGTAAAAAGTGTAACTGTTACTTGGAATAAATTTAAGTAACAGTTACATTTTTTTTGATTTACATAAATTGACAAAAAAAGTTATATTATGTTATAATAATTG
The DNA here is from genome assembly GCA_964369695.1 of uncultured Clostridium sp. Lineage (GTDB taxonomy): Bacteria > Bacillota > Clostridia > TANB77 > CAG-508 > CAG-269. The sequence continues at coordinate 67,974 of CAYJGL010000002.1, read as the reverse complement.
TAGAGTGAATTTATAAGAATTATCTTATAAAAAAATATAAATAAGGAGATGATTTAATATGAATAAACAAGTATTAAAAAGAATTATGGTGTTTTGTACAATTTTAGGGATATTAATGTTGAATAATATCAATACTACTTATGCTGTTTCTGAAGAAGTTGTAATGTTGTATGGAGATACTAATGGAGATGGAGAAGTTAATATTTCAGATGTTTTCACATTATTGAGACATGTAGAAGGAATAGAACAAATACCAGAGGAAAGATTAAAATATTCAGATTTGGATTTAAATGGGGAGATAGAAAAACTTGATTGTCAAATATTAGTAAATCACATTGGAAAATTATCTGGATATGAAACATTACCAATAAAACCGATGTATGGAGATGTAAGTGGAGATAGAAAAGTTAATAGTCTAGACATACTAATATTATTAAGACACATAGCAGGTATTTATGAAATACCTGAAAATATGATAAAAAATGCAGATGTAAATTTAGATAATAAAGTTGATAACTTAGATGTAGATATAATAAAAAAATATATAGCAAAATATCCTGGTTACGAAACACTACCATTAGAAACAATATATGGAGATGTGAGTGGAGATGGAAAGATAAATAGTCTAGACATACTAATATTATTAAGACATATTTCAGGTATTTATGAAATACCTGAAAATATGATAAAAAATGCAGATGTAAATTTAGATAATAAAGTTGATAATCTAGATATAGATATAATAAAAAAATATATAGCAAAATATCCTGGTTATGAAACATTGCCAATAAGATAAGAAAATAAAAAAATCTAAATCATTTAATTGATATTAGATTTTTTTTATGTTAGAATTGGTTTGTTAAAAAATATAGAAAAGAGAAAAGATAAAGAAATGAATAAAAACTTATTTACATCAGAAAGTGTTACAGAAGGACATCCAGATAAATTATGTGATACAATATCAGATGCTATTTTAGATGAATATATAAAAGGAGATAGAAATTCAAGAGTAGCGGTAGAAACTTTTGTATCAGGAAATAAAGTTACGATAGCAGGTCAAATTACATCAAATGTAGATGTGAATATAGAGAAGATAACAAGAAAAACAATTAAAGAAGTAGGATATGATAATGAATATATAGATATGAATTATGCTAATTGTGAAATAGATATAAATATATCAAAACAAAGTTCAGATATAGCAATGGGAGTTGACATAGGTGGAGCAGGAGACCAAGGAATAATGTTTGGTTATGCTACAGACGAAACTCCAGAATACATGCCTTATGCAATAAATACAGCACATAAATTAGCTAAAAAATTAACAGAAGTTAGAAAAAATAAAGAAATCGAATATTTAAGGCCAGATGGAAAGGTTCAAGTAACAGTAGAATATAAAAATGATTACCCTAATAGAATAGATACTATATTATTATCAACACAGCATAATGAAGGAATTAGTCAACAACAATTAAAAAAAGATATAACTGAAAAAGTAATATATAGAATTGTTGAAAAAAATATGATAGATGAAAAAACAAAAATACATGTAAATCCAACAGGGAGATTCGTAATAGGTGGACCATTAGGAGATACAGGACTTACAGGAAGAAAAATAATTGTAGATACGTATGGTGGATATAGCCGTCATGGTGGTGGAGCATTTTCAGGAAAAGATCCTAGTAAAGTAGATAGATCAGCAGCGTATATGGCAAGATATATAGCAAAAAATATAGTTGCGAATGGATATGCTAAAAAATGTGAAATACAACTTTCGTATGCAATAGGGATGAAAGAACCTATTTCAATATGGTTAAATACATTTAATACAAATGCTATTAAAGAAGAAGATATAGTAAATATGATAAAAGAAAAATTTAATTTAACACCAGACGGAATGAAAAGAGAATTAAATTTATCAACACCAATATATTCGCAGACGACAAACTACGGACATTTTGGTAAAGAAAATCTTGAATGGGAAAAAATAATTAAAATATAAATATTGGGAGGATAATATGTCAGGACATTCAAAATGGGCAAATATACAAGCGAGAAAAGGAAAAGTAGATGCAGCAAGGGGGAAAGCTTTTACGAAACTAGGAAGAGAATTATTAGTAGCGGTTAAACAAGGTGGAGCTGATATTGAAGGGAATGCAAAATTAAGAGATGTAATAGCAAAATGTAAAGCAGCGAACATGTCAAATGATACAATAAATAATGCTATAAAAAAAGCATCAGGTGCTAATAATGCAGAAAATTATGAAGATATAGTTTATGAAGGATATGGACCAAACGGAATAGCGGTAATAGTTGAAGCATCAACAGATAATAAAAATAGAACAGCAGCAGAAGTAAGACATGCATTTGATAAATCAGGTGGTAATCTAGGAACATCAGGTTGTGTTTCATACATGTTTAACAAAAAAGGGATAATTGTAATTGAAAAAGAAAATTGTAAAATAGATGAAGAAGAATTAATGTTAGAAGTACTAGAATTGGGTGCTGAAGATTTTATATCAGAAGAACAAATTTATGAAATAATAACAGAACCTTCAGAATTTTCTGGTATAAGAGAAAAATTAGAAGAAAAAGAAATACAATTTCTAGAAGCAGAAATACAAATGATTCCTGAAATGAGAGTAACACTTCAAGAAGAACAAAAAGGAAAACTAGAAAAGTTAATGGATAAACTAGAAGATTTAGATGATGTTATAAATGTATATAATAATGCGGAATAAACAAAACTTTAAGCTTAAATTTGAATTTAAAATATAAAATGATGTAGGGGTTAAGAATGAAAGAAAATAATCAAAAGATAAATAAAAAAGCAGGTATACCATTAATTTTAATAATATTAATTATATTAGTAATTTTAGGGATAATAGGTATTATAGCATATATTTTAATAAATGGTAATTTTAGTAAAAGCAATAAAGAGATGTTTTACAGCAGTGTAGAAAATATATTTGATTCTGAAAATGGGTTTATAAACAAGGAATTAAATGAATATATTAGTAAAAAAAATAATGAAGTATATAAAAATAATATTAGGATAGACTTTGATATACAAAGTGAAGATATTGTAAATGTAAATAATTTTAATATACAATCAGTTGGCCAAATTGATAAAGCAAATAATAGTATGGAACAAGATGTAAAAATAGAATATTCAGAAGATATTAATAATACTTTTACATTAAAAAAACAAGATGATGAAATAGGTGTAAAATTCGAATATATTAATCCTAATTATATATCAATGAAAACAGAAGAATTTGGAGAATATGAAGATATATTAGGAATAATGACATCATTAGAAATAATAAATAATGTATTTGAATTTAATTCTATTAAAATAGATGAAGGTAAAAAAATAGCTATATTAAATACTTGTATAAATTGGTTTTCAGAAGAAAAATTTAGTAGTGTTAATAATGGGGAATCTAAGGGGTATAAGCTTACTACTACATTTAAAGAAATAGATGGATTAATTCAAGAAATTAATAAACTGATAGATTTTGATATAACAAACGAAACTACAAAGGAAATAATATCAACTTTTAGTAAAGGTTTTTCAAAAGAAATAGAAGAAAATCTAGAATTTGCAGACCAAAAATTAGAAATAGTAATATATTTAGACGGAAATAATGTAAATAAAATTATGATAGTAATGCAGGATTCAGAAATAGCAATTGAAAAGAAAATGTCAGAGAATAATAATGTTGAATATGTGATAACACAAAATATTTATGAAAATTCAGATCAAAATACAGAAAATCAAGAAGCTACAGAAAAAGAAAGTATTTTAAATAGAAACTTGAAAATTAGTTATCAAGATATTAATAATTTAAATGATATTAAAGAAACATATCAACTAGAAATCAATGATATGAAAAATAGTAATAAATATATATATAATATAACTAATAATGTGGAATTTATAGAAAATACCACTATAGAAGAGTTTAATGATGAGAATACAATGTATTTAAGTGAACCAAGTAGTAATGTGAGAAAAATATTTTTGGAAGATGTAGAACAAAAATTACTAGAACTAAATAAGAATCAAATGAATGAATTGGGAATTGATGAAAAAGATAATCCATTAAACTATATGTTTTTTAGAAATGAAATTAATTCGGAGAATACAGTAAATAACAATCAAAGAGAAGAAGTAGATACAGAAGATCAAGAAGATGGTGCTGAACAAGATGAAGATTCATATATTGATGGTGTGCAAGAATCAATGAATGGAGTACTAATAGCTGCGAATAATAGTCAGTTTGAGAGATATCAAGGTACAAATATGCAAGGAGTAACAGTAAAAGGGTTAATGACAACAATATCGGTAAATATAGCAAAAGAAGACCAAAGTTATAAGATTGAAGGTATAAACTTTAATGGTCAAGAATATGAAGCAACACAAGAAAATATAGTTGTAATTACAGAACAAATAGAACCGGCAGCAACATATAAAATAGAATTTGAAAAATCAGAATTAGGAATAATTAATAGAGTAATAATAATAAAAGAATAATAAAAGAACAATAAAATAATAACAAATGTCGTATTGGGAATTATCTCAATACGACATTTATATTGTTTTAGAAATTTTTGAATAATAAATATTAGTATATTTATTTTGAATAGATAGATTTAATAACTAAGTAACTTTTAATTATAGTTCTAAAAATAAAAAATAAGCATATAGTAAAGCATATTAAAATATAAAAGTAAAATATATTGAAATTAAAGGAGAGAGAGTTATGCTATTACAGCAAGTATTAGAATATTTTCCTAACAGCATATATATGTTAATCAGAAATGCTTTAATAAAGAATAGTAAGTTGGAAAGTAAATTAGAAGAAATACGAGTAAGAATAAACAAGCCAATAATATTAAAAACGCGAGATGCAGACATTGTTATTGAATATAATGTAACAACATCTGAAATATTACAAACGTTAGAAAAATTATGTGAAAATTCTATATATGCATATAAAAGTCAAATTTGTAATGGATACATTACAATACAAGGTGGCCATAGAATAGGTATAACAGGAACAGCTGTTATCGAAGAAAATAAAGTTATAAATATGAAATATATAACAAGTTTGAATTTTAGAATAGCAAGACAAGTTATAGATTGTAGTAATAAAATAATTAAAGAAATCATTGATAGAAAGAACAATCAAATATATACAACAGTATTAGTATCACCACCGGGGAAAGGAAAAACTACAATGCTAAGAGATATAATAAGAAAGCTAAGTAATGGTATTGATAATATAAATTTCAAAGGGAAAACATGTGGGGTTGTTGATGAAAGAGGTGAGTTAGCAGCATCTCACAGGGGAATATTACAAAATGATTTAGGAATACGTACAGATGTTATAGAAAATATATCTAAATCAAAAGGTATGAAAATGTTAATAAGAAGTATGGCTCCTGAAATAATTGCTTGTGATGAAATAGGGACAAAAGAAGATGTAGAAGCAATTCAAGAAGCTATTTCAGCAGGTATAAAAGGAATATTTACTATGCACGGAAGAACAATGGAAGATATAAAAAGTAATTTGCAAATAAACTATTTAATAGAAACAAAGCAAATCGAAAAAATAATATTTTTATAAATATAATTTGATTATTTATAATGTTTAAAATTAAAAGTCTAAAAAAGTTCTAAAAAAAAATGGAAAGCATATAATAATGTAATAAAGCAAAATGAATAAAAAATAAATGAATAAAAAAAGAAATAAAAATAAAAATAAAATAAAATAAAATAAAAAAGAAAATAAAAAAGAAAAGGAGGTAAGGCCTGTCCCAAAAACGACATAAATGTCGCGTTGGGGACTGTCCCTAATGCGACATGATTATGTTTATTAAGTATTTTGTTATAGCTTTACTTTTTTGTTCTTGTGTATTTTTAGGTAGGTTAATTTCTAGAAGGTTTGTTTTAAGAGTAAAGGTTTTGGAAGATTTTAAGTCTGCTTTATCTGTTTTTGAAACAAAAGTAAAATTTACGTATGAGCCATTACCAGAAATTTTTTTACAGATTTCAAATAATGAGTTTAATGAAAGTGTTGCTGAAATGTTTAGATTAGCTAGTGCTAGTATGAAGTCTATGACTGCATCTGAAGCATGGAGTTTTGCTATCAATGAAATCGAATTGGAATTAACAAAAGACGATATTATTGCTATTAAAAATCTTTCGAAACTTTTGGGACAAACTGATATAGAAGGACAAGTTGCTCAAATTAAAGTTACTAATGAGTTTTTGGATAAGCAGATTAAAAGTGCTATTTTAGAAAAAGATAAGAATGAAAAATTATATAGTAAATTAGGCGTTGTTGCTGGGTTAATGTTAGTTATTTTATTAATATAGGGGGATTTATGGATATAGATTTATTATTTAGAATTGCAGCAATTGGTATATTAGTAGCTGTACTTCATCAAGTATTAGTAAGAGCGGGACGTGAAGATCAAGCTATGATGACAACTTTAGCTGGTTTAATAATTGTGCTTACGATGGTAATTAAAGAAATTAGTGTGTTATTTGATACTGTTAGAACTATATTTAATTTATAAATATATAATTTTTTCATATACAGATACATATAAAGGAGAGTGATGTAGCTATGGAAATAATTAAAATTATTGGTATTGGAATTATAGCTCTTGTTATTATAATTTTGATGAAACAATATAAGCCAGAGTTTGCTCTCTATATTAGCTTGTTAACAGGAATGCTAATATTATTGTTAGTAATGGATGAGTTAACAGGAATAATTAACTTGATAGATTCAATAGCAAGTAGTTCTAATATTAATAGTAATTTTATAAATATATTACTCAAAATAACTGGGATCGCTTTTTTGGCAGAATTTGCAGTAAGTATATGTAAAGATGCTGAGGAAACAGCTATAGCAAGTAAAATTGAAATGGGTAGTAAAATAATTATAATATCAATATCAATTCCTATAATATCAGGATTACTTGAAATAATATTAAAAATATTACCATAATCTTGAGAATAGGGGGAGAAATGATAAAAAGAAAAATATTTTTATTAATATACATATTTTTGACAGTTCTAACTATTTTATACTTATCTCCAAAAGTTTATGCAAATACTACAACTACTACAAATAGTGAACTTTCAATAAATCAAGAAGATTTTGGGATTGAAGATTTTATTTCAGAAGCAAATAAATATGCAGAAGATTTTTTTCAAGATGAAGATATTGGTGATATTTTTAATGATGCTATATCTGGAAAAACTGATAATGCTAAAATATTTGAAAGAATTTTAGAAGTTATAGGTCCTGAATTTTTATCAACACTGCAAATGATTACTACAATTTTAGTTATAATAATAATACATAGTATTTTAAAGTCTATAAGTGAAAGTTTAGAAAATGAAGGCATTTCTAAGATGATATATTATGTTCAATATATATTAATAGTAACTGTAGTAATGGCAAGTTTTACAGATATAATAAAAATGGTGGAAGATACTGTTATAGAATTGGTAGCATTTATGAATTTATTAGTTCCACTACTTATAACATTAATGCTATATACAGGAAGTATTGTCACAAGTGGAATGATACAACCAATATTATTGTTTGTTATAAATTTTGTAGGAAATACAATACAATTTATAATTCTCCCGTTAACACTAATATTTACAGCACTTATTATAATATCTAAATTATCAGATCAAATACAAGTTGAAAAATTATCTAAATTTCTTAAATCTGGAATAATATGGTTTTTTGGAATAATATTAACAGTTTTTGTTACCATAGTTTCGTTAGAAGGAACTTTGTCCAGTGGTGTTGATGGACTAACAGCAAAAGCGACAAAGTCAATTGTAAGCTCAGCAGTTCCAGTAGTAGGCAAAATATTAGGTGATGTAATTGATTCTGTCTTAGGGTCAGGAATAATATTAAAAAATGCAGTAGGTTTTGTTGGTGTGATAATAGTTTTAGGAATATCAATAATCCCTATAATTAAATTAGCACTACTTAGTTTTACATATTCAGTATTAGGAGCAATAGTTGAACCAATTGCAGATGAAAAAATAACAAAACTATTAGGACAAGTTGGAGATATATTTAAAATTTTACTTGCAATTTTAAGTGCATTGTCATTCCTATTAATAATAGGAACAGCATTAACACTTAAAATTTCTAATACTGGAATGATGTATCGATGATAGATATAAAAGAAAAGGGGAAAAATGATTGAGTTTTTAAGTACATGGGCAAAAGGATTAGGTCTTGCAATTGTAATAGTGTCAATATTAGAAATGTTACTTCCTAATAACAAAAGTAAAAAATATATACGAATGGTAATGGGAATATATGTAATGTTTAGTATAATTTCACCATTTGTTAGTAATAAAGAAATATTTGCAGTTTCTAATTTTAACTTAGAAGAATATACAAACCAAAGTGAAGACTATTCTGTAGAAATAGATCAAACTTCAATGGATGAAAAAATAGAAAAACTATATGTTGAAGAAGTAGAGCAAGATATGAAGGAGAAAATTGAAGAACAAGGATATATTGTCAAAAGTATATCTGTTGAAGCGAATATTCAAAATAGTGAAGAAGAAAGTAGAATTACTAAAGTAGATTTAACAATTGAAAAGCCTATTAATACTAGTGAAGATTTAGAAAAAAATATAGAAATTGAAGAGAAAATTATAGATGAAATAGAAAAAATTAAGCAAGTTGATATATCTACGACTGATGGAAAAACACAGGAAAATACTGACACAAGCACAAATCAAAATAGTAGAATTACAACATCAGATATACAAAATATAAAAAAAATTTTAATTGATGAATATGGGGTGAGTGAAAAATGTTTGGAGATAAATTAAAAAAAATGTTATCAAATTCAAATACAAAAGAAGAAAAAAAGAAAGAGAGTAAAAATAAAAAGAAAATTGAAAATTTAGTTTTTTTTATAATAATAGCTATAATAACAGTATTTGCTATTAATATGATATGGGACGGTGGATTTTTTTCAAATACAGAAGATGAAACCACAAATAAAGAAATAGCAAATTCTCAAGCTACTAATATAATAGATAATAAAGAAGATACAGAAAATAAAAATTCTGAGATAGAAGAAGATTTAAAAGTAATATTAGGTAAAATTAATGGTGTTGGCGAATTAGATGTATATATAAGTTATTCTGAAACAAGTGAAGTTATTGCAATGTATAATGAAACATCAAGCGTAAGCACAACAGAAGAAACAGATGATTCTGGTGGAGTTAGAAAAATTGAAGAAACTGATTTGCAAAAAGATGTTGTTTTTCAAGAAGATTCTGGAGAAAAAATACCAGTAACCCAAAAGGTTATTGAACCTAAAATTGAAGGAGCAATTATAACAGCAAAAGGAGCAGGGAATAGTCTTGTGAAAACCAATATAATTCAAGCCGTAGAAGCTGTTACAGGATTGCCAACTCATAAAATACAAGTTTTTGAAATGAATTAAAATGAAGGAGAGATTATATGAAATTATTAAAAAAGAATCAAGTAATTATTTATGTTTTTATACTTATGTTAATGACAGCAGGATATTTAAATTTTGCAGCTAATAGCGAGATACAAGAACAATCAGATATGGCAGTACAAACAAGTATGCAAATTGAATCAAGAGATGATACACAAATTGCAGATATTGGGGATGCTACACTTGTTAGTAGTAATGATGTTGTAGTAGAAGACGAAGGTAATTCATCAGAAAACTTAGATGAAGAAAATATCAATAAAAATATTATAGAAGATGAAAATGAAACTGTTGTAGAAGAAAAAGAACAAGAACAAGATAAAGAAGAGACAATTGAAACAAATACAACTGTTACTAATGAGTATTTTATAAAATCAAAGTTAGATAGAGATCAAATGTATTCTCAAATGATAGAAACATACGAAAATGTTCTTAACTCATCTAATTCATCTGAAACACAAAAACAGTCAGCTACAGAAGAAATAAAAAAAATAAATGATACTAAAAATAAAATTATGATTTGTGAAAATTTAATAAGTATAAAAGGTTTTACTAATAATGTAATATTTGTGAATGATAACAGTATAAACGTTATAGTTGGGGCTGAAAAGTTGGAAGCAGAAGAAATAGCTCAAATTCAAAATATTATTTCACGAGAAATGCAAACAGAAATCGAAAATATACATATAACTATGAAAAATTAAAATTAATTAACTAGCTATTCAAAAGATAGTTAGTTTTTATTTCATGTAAGTAATAAATATATATCAAAATATAGACAAGAGTAAATTAGGTATGTATAATACGAAGCATAGAGATAATAAATATATTTTCTAAAAGTTTTTAATCAAAAATTAAGCAAGATATTAAAATAATTTTGGAGTAATAGTATAGCTTAATAAATTTTAAATCCAAAAAATATCAAAAAATTTATATAAAAACTGTTGTAAAAAAATATATTATTGGTATAATATTGATAGAAAATAAAACAAGAAAAAACAGGAGGGAAATATGTTGAAAAAAGTAGGTATTTTAGCAAATGGTGGAGATGTTTCGGGATTTAATGCAGTAATAAGAGCAATAGTAAAAACAGCTGAAAGCCATAATATAGAATGTTATGGGATAATAGAAGGATACAGGGGATTACTAAAAAAAGATTTTGTAAAATTAACAACTGACCAAGAAGGTGAAGCTACAGGTATATTGCATAAAGGTGGATCTATAATAGGATCATCAACAAATGCAAATGTATTTGATTATAAAGTAACTAAAGAAGACGGTACAGTTGAATATAAAGATTTATCTAGTGAATGTATAGAAAATATAAAAGAATTCGGATTTGATTGTATATTTACATTAGGTGGAGATGGAACACAGAAATCAGCTAGAGATTTTGCAACAAAAGGTGTTAATGTAATTGGAGTTCCAAAAACAATTGACAATGATGTTGCATGTACTGACATAACTTTTGGATATAATACTGCAGTTTCAGTAGCTGCAGAAGCACTTGATAGACTTCATACAACTGGGGAAACACATCATAGAATAATGGTATTAGAAGTTATGGGAAGATATGCTGGTTGGATAGCTTTAGAATCAGCAATTGCAGGTGGAGCAGATGTTGCGTTAATTCCAGAAATTCCATTTGATATTCAAAAAGTAGCTCAAAAAGTAGAAGAAAGAAAAAAAGAAGGAAAACAATTTAGTGTAGTAGTAGTAGCAGAAGGAGCTATGCCAAGAGATGGAGAAATTGAAGTGGTAAATACACGTGATAATGGAAAAGGTGTAGATAATACAAAATTAGGTGGTATAGGAGATAAAGTTGCAAAACAACTAGAATCGCTTACTGGACTAGAAGCAAGAAATACTACATTGGGATATATGCAAAGAGGTGGAACACCAACAGCATTTGATAGAGTTTTATCAACAAAATACGGTGTACAAGCTATGAGACTTGCATTAGAAGGTAAATTTGGAACTTTAGCAGTATTAAAAGATGGAAAGTTGGATTCTGTGACATTAGATGAAGTTGTAGGTAATAATACAGAAATTGGAGCAGTTTCAGGTAATACACAAGAAAGTAATATCAGAAAAGTAACTATGGATCATGATTTAGTTAAAACAGCACGAGAAATAGGAATAAATTTAGGAGACTAAACAAAAGAAAGAGGTAAATATGAATTTAGAAAAAGAAAATAAAGAAATAAATAGTGAAAAAAGAAAAAGAATAATTAAAAGGACAATAATATGTGTTTTAATAATACTACTTACTATAGGTGTAATATATGGTGGAATAATATTAACTAATTATTTATTAAATAAAACAAATGGTATAAATGACCTGAATAATATATTATCAGAATATGAAAATAAATCTCAATATTCTGTAACAGCTACATCAACAGAAAATGGGACAAGTGAATATTATGCTAAATTAGATAATTCAGCATATATAGTAACACAAATAGATGGAGTAGACGAACGTGAAGATTTAATTAAAGATGGAAATACCTATTTAATAAGAGATGAAGAAGAAGCATATTACAAATATCAAAATAATGTAACTGAGCTAAGGAAATTCACGAATCAGCTTGGTGAGTTTGAAAACTCTGAGTATATAGAAGGTAAAGAAAAGATAGAAAATAAAAATTATGAATATCAAGAATATAATGGCTCAACTGACTGGATATACAATAGAGATATAGATAAATATGATGAAAATATTAAAACTAGATTCTATTTTGATGATGGGGAATTAGTATATATAAAAACTATACTAGGAGATAATCAAGAGATAGTAAAAGTAGAAATTTCAGATGACATTAGCAAAGCCACATTTGAATTACCAGAAGGATATACTGAAAAATAGATTAGGATAAAATGAAGTGTTATAAAATACTTTGTTTTTTCTTGTACTTTATTATTCTATAAAACACTTATTGCAAATATAAATAAAATATGGTATAAAATAAATGTAAAAAACAAGGAGGAATAAATGCAGTTTATAGAACAAATTAAAAATAGAGCAAAAAAAGAAATAAAAACAATAGTATTACCAGAAGCAGAAGATATTCGTATTTTAAAAGCTACAGATAAGATATTAAAAGAAGGTTACGCTAAAGTTATACTAATAGGTGATGAAGAAAAAATATTAGAAGATGTTAAAAAAAATAATCTAGATATTAAAGATACACAAATAGTAAACCCTTTGAAAAGTGATAAATTAGAAGAATATACAAAAGTGCTGTACGAATTAAGGAAAGAAAAAGGTATGACATTAGAAGAAGCTAAAAAATTAGCACAGGATTCTGTATATTTTGGAATGTTAATGGTAAAAGACCAAAATTCAAAAGCAGATGGTTTGGTATCAGGAGCTATTCATTCAACAGCAGATACATTAAGACCAGCATTACAAATACTTAAAACAGCACCAGGAACTAAATTAGTATCAGCATTCTTCATAATGGTTGTACCAAATTGTGATTATGGCGAAAATGGAACATTTATATTTGGAGATTGTGGACTAAATGAAGATCCAGGGTCATTGGCGCTTGCAGAAATAGCTATGTCATCTAGTAAAAGTTTTAAGCAATTAGTTGAGAAAGAACCTAAAGTAGCAATGCTTTCGTATTCTACAAATGGAAGTGCAAATTCTAAATCTATTGATAAAGTGAAAAAAGCAACAGATATAGTAAAAACAAAGATGCCAGAATTAACAGTTGATGGAGAATTACAATTAGATGCAGCTATAGTTCCTGAAATAGCAGAATTTAAAGCACCAAACAGTCCGCTTAAAGGAAATGCGAATGTATTAATATTTCCAGATTTGAATTCTGGGAATATAGGATATAAATTAACACAAAGACTAGCAAAAGCAGAAGCGTATGGACCCCTTTGCCAAGGTATTGCAAGACCTGTAAATGATTTGTCAAGAGGGTGCAGTAGTAATGATATAGCAGGTGTTGTAGCAATAACTGCTGTTCAAGCACAGGATATAGATTAATAAATAAAAAATAAAAATATTTGGAGGTATAAATGAAAGTTTTAGTTTTAAATTGTGGGAGTTCATCACTTAAATATCAATTAATTAATATGGATGATAATACAGTGTTAGCAATGGGGAAATATGAGAGAATAGGAGAAAAAGAAGCATTCATAGAACATAAAGTTCATGGAAAGAAAATAAGAACTGATAAATCAGCAATGAATCATACAGAAGCTATAGATTTTACTTTGAATGAATTGATAAATCCAGAATATAAGGTTGTGGATACATTAGAAGAAATTTCAGCTATAGGACATAGAGTTGTTCATGGTGGAGAGTTCTTTAAAAGCTCTGTAATTATAACTGATGAAGTAATAGAAAAAATAAAAGAATGTAATAAATTTGCACCATTACATAATCCGGCAGCAATACTAGGAATTGAAGCTTGTAAAGAAATAATGTCAAATAAACCAATGGTTGCTGTATTTGACACTACTTTCCATCAATCAATTGAAAAAGATAAATATTTATATCCTATTGAATATAAATATTATGAAAAGGATGGAATAAGAAAATATGGTTTTCATGGGACATCACATATGTATGTTTCAAATAGATTGGCAGAAATTATAGGAAAAGATATAAAAGATTTAAAAATAATAAGTTGTCATATTGGTCAAGGTGCAAGTATTTGTGCGATAAATGCTGGTAAATCAGTAGATACAAGTATGGGACTTACTCCACTTGCAGGATTATCAATGATAACAAGATCAGGAGATATTGATCCATCTGTTTTAACATATATAATGAAAAAAGATAATATTTCAGCACAACAAATGGAAGATATATTAAATAAAAAATCAGGATTATCAGGTATGTCTAATTTAGTTCCTGATTTTAGAGAAATATGTAAAGAAACGAAAAATGGAAATGAAAAAGCACAATTAGCTTTTAATAACTTTGTATATTCTATATCAGGATATATTGCTAAGTATATGGTTGCATTAAATGGAGCAGACTATATAGTATTCACAGGTGGTATTGGAGAAAATCAAGGTGAAGTTAGAGAAGCAGTATGTGAAAGTTTAAGTTTTGCTGGAGTAAAAATTGATGACGAAAAAAATACTGTTAAAAGCGAAGAACAAAAAATTTCAGCTATAGATTCTAAAGTAGGAGTTCTTGTTGTTCCAACTAATGAAGAATTAGTTATAGCTAGAGAAACAGTTAATTTAATAAAATTTGATAAATTATAAAATAATACTAAATATATCTTGACAAAAATTATTTTTTAACGTAATATATATAAGATTTATTAAGATAAAAAACAGTAATGCAAAAACTTGCATTAGTTTTTTTATTAAAGGAGGAAATGACATGGAAGAAAAAGATGTTATATTAACAAAAGAAGGTTATGAAAAATTAGAAAAAGAATTAGAACATTTAAGAACTGAAAAAAGAGGAGAAATTGCAGAAAGAATAAAAGTTGCATTAGGATTTGGTGACTTATCTGAAAATTCTGAATATGATGAGGCCAAAAATGCTCAAGCAGATAATGAAATAAAAATAGCGGAACTTGAAAATAAATTAAGACATGCTAAAATAATAGATGAAAAAGAAATTGATACTGAAACTGTTCAAATAGGAAATATTGTTAAAGTTCATGATAAAGAATTTAATGAAAAAATAGAATATACAATAGTAGGTACAACAGAAGTGAATTTGGCAGAAAATAAAATATCAAATGAATCACCACTTGGTGCAGCGTTATTAGGTGCTAGAAAAAATGATATGGTTGAAGTTAAAGCGCCAGCAGGGACATCTAAATATAAAATACTTTCGATAGAAAAATAATATAAAAATAACAAGAATGTTTTGGGAATATTCTTGTTATTTTTATATTAAAAGTTAGATATAAAAGTTTGCTTTTTTGTATATTGTAAATGTAATACAACTGTAATACAACTGTAATATAAATGTAATATTTAAAACTACAATTTTTGTAGAAAAACACACACAAATAGTATATAATATATTTAGAATTATGTGTATAAAAAATGTATAAAATACAACTAGAATTTGTTGGAGGAAATATGGAAAAAAATACAAGAAAAACAGATAAAAAAGTTAACTTTTTTTTAAGATGGTGGAAACTAGGAGTAATACTGATTACAATTATTATTTTGATTTCTTTTTTGATATATATAACAATTGAAAATCAAAACTCTAAAATTAAAACATTTGATGAATCTGGATATATATTACAAGCAAGCAACTCGCAAGAAAATACAGATATAAACAGGATATATTTTGATAAAGAACAAGAATATACAGAAAATTATATGGAACAAATAGAATTTGAAGATGTTCAAGGTAATCCTACCACTATAGAACAAGACGATTTCATTCACTATGGAGATGGTTCTATAGGAGTTTTTAAAAATGCAGTACTATTAAATTTGGATGAAATAGAGAAAGAAACAATTGTATATTATACATTACCAGTGAATAAAACTCTACTAAAAAATCAAGATAAATATACTGTTATGAATTTGAATGATGAGCTTGAATTTACGAATTTAATACTTAAAATAAGCGAAAATAAATATTTAATAGCTTCAAATCAGATAACATTAACATTGGACAATGGTGCAGAAACAAAAGAAATAAATGGATACTTAGAAATAGAATATATCGATAACGAAATTATTAAAATATATAATCAAGAGTTAAGTTATCAAACAATTGCTTCAAATGTAAATATACAAATACCTGGAGATGTAAAAGTAGACTTATCAAATAAAATAATATCAAAAGCAAATGTTCCTTTGTTAAGTATGGAGAATATGGTTTTAGATTCTGATGATAACATTGATATTGTAGATTTAGCTAGCTATGAAGTTGAAGATGCAGAAGAAAATGTAGAAGAATTAAACGAGACAGAAAATCAAACTATTTCAGAAGAAAATAATCAAAGTTCTACACAAAACGGACAAACTAGCAGCAGTACTAATAATGATAATTCGCAAAATACAAATATTCAGGGAAATACAAACAATACAGATACAGGTTTAGGAGAGACAACAGGCGACACAAATTTTGTACCATCTGTAGATGTTAGTAGTCTACAAATTACAGAGCCAACTTTTAAAATTGTAGGATTTGAAACATCTTCAGTAAAAATGCAAGCAGAAATAGAAATTATAGATGAACAATTAGTTTTAACAGGTTCATCAACTGTAAGAATAATAAAAAACAATACAAATTCAGAAGTATATACTTCCGAAATACCAGAAGGGGTATATACAAGTATAATTTCGTATGAAAATTTAGAACCAGATAATGAATATACATTGGAGATTAAAGGACAATATAAAGTAGGAGATATTACATATAATAAAACTTTTGTATATAAAATATTTAGAACAAATATAATGGGAGTTGAACTTAAAAAAGAAGTATTTACACCAAATTCACTTTCTTTTGAAATGGAATTCCAACAAGATACAGGAGTTCAAAGTGCTGTTGTTGAATTAACAGACATTAATGGAAATTATATAGAACAAAAAACAGTAACACAAACTAGTGATAAAATAATTACTTTTAATGGATTGGTAAATAATAGTTCGTATATAGTGAATATAAAAGATGTTATTATAGATAATGTTAAATACTCTAATACTTCGTATACTCAGCAACATGTGACATTAAAACAATATCCTACAATATCTTCAACACCAGAATTTCAATATGATGAACGAAACAATCAAGTAAACCTTAAATTAAATGGAATATCTGATAAAGATAAAGGTATACAGTCATATACATTTATGGTATATGAAGAAAAAGATTATGGAAATATAAATAAAAAGCCTGTTGTAGAGATAAATTCATCTACACCTGAAACTGTAATAACAGTGGATAAAGAAGAAATAAAAGATAATGGAGAAACAGTTAAAATAGAAGGGGACATCAACAGAAATACTGAATACTATTTTGAAGTTATAGTGGAATTTTATGATAATGAAAAATATCAAGAATTGACAAGCAACAGAAGTTCCACAATGAAATTCGATAAACTTCAGATTCCAACTATAAAATTTAATGAAGGTTTTGATATAGATGGTAATAGTTTAGTTACATTTGAGAGAATTCAAGGTGAAATACAAATAAGTGATCCTGCAAATATGATTGATGATACAACAGATAGTATAATTGTAAACTATTCAGATGGATTAGGAAATAAAAAAACTATTAATTCAAATGTAGTAGCAGCAATACCTATAGATATTAACAATCTAAAATCAAATACTACATACGAGTTTGAAGTGATATTGATGGAAAATAAAACTGATAGTGTGTATTTAGGATCTGTATATGTTAATACTAAAATTCCAAAAGATTTACAATTCTCTCTAACTAACAATGCAGGTGATTTGACAAATAAATTTAATATACAAGTAGGTTTATTTAATAATATTAACGAATTAGAATTGAAAACACTTAATAGTTTAGAAGTAGAATTATATAGAGCTAATGTATTGAATAATGCTGATGGAAGTAAAAGTTTGGAAAAAATAGGAAGTGCAATAGGAGTAGCTGAAATTCAAGATCAAAACAGTGATTATTATACAAGTTCAATATCGGAAGATATTAAAAATAATACTTTAAATATTATTCCTAGTAGTTTTACGAGTACAACTAACAGTAGTAAAAAATTAACTAATGATGATATTGTACATGATCAATATATAATTGAAATTTCTGAAGCTAGAGACTATGTTGGAAATAAAATAGGTCTTCAAAATAATAAAATAGAAATATATGAAACGAATTATCTTATGCCAGTAGGACCACAAGGGGATGAAATTAATGACGCATTAGAAATACAAGAAATCACTAAAAAACAAAGAGAAGAGAGTTTATTATACACAGCAAGCTTAAATACAACTACTGATTACAATAGTTTATTAGAAAGTACAAATGTTGGGTTTGCTATATATCCTAAAAATACTTATGATGTATCTACAGTTAAAAGTATTACATATAGAGTATATGACTTAGATAGTAATGGAAATCCTTTAAATGAAATTAAAGAAGTAACTATTGATGAGAATACAATAAATACTAGGATACAAGTTGGACAAACAGAAGATGAAATTTTATCAGCTTATTTTGAATTAGGAAATTATAATGATGCTAATGTTTTAAAAAGAGGAGTATCATATAAATTTGAATATAATATTGTATTAGAAGGTGGAGAAGATGGCACACTTGAAATCATTTTACCATCTCAAGAACAAATTGATGAAGGTGTAAAATATTTTTCAGTAGCAGGAGTAGTACCTAAACAACTACCAGATACATATATGTATCCAGAATATTTAGATGTGGATTCTAATTTGACATTAAAATATAAAGTAATTGATATTGATAATGCTATAATAGAAGAACAAAATAAAGAATTGATTATGACAAATGCAGGAAATGTAAGTAGATATGATTTAAATAAAAATATAAGCATATATCAGCAATTAAAAATAAATAATATATTAGTTGGGAATTTACAATTTGCTATCAAATATAAGTTAAGTGATAGTAGCGTTTCAACAGAACAAAAATTAATTGAATTTGATTATAAAGGAGTTTTAGATTTTGAATCTGTAACAACAGATATTGGAGAATATGATGAAAATAGATTTGAAATAAAAATAAATGGATTAACAGAAGAACATAAAAAATCAATATCATATGTATCGTTAGCAATTACAAAAGATGGTAATACAAAAATAATGGGAAATGTTAATGTACTATCAAATAATACACTATTAGTTAATTATATTGAATTAATTAATTTAATAGGAACAGCAGACCTTACAGATTTGAAAATTGAAACAAATATATATTACGATTCATCAATAATTGATTTTAGAGAAAATTCAAATAACCCTATAATAATAGAAAATGAAAATGGTAAATTATATAAATATAATAGTGGAAAAAATGGATTAGAATTAACAGAAGTAGTCACAGAAGCAACAACCTTTTCAATTATATCAATATCAGATACAGAAATGACTTTAAATGATGAAAATGGAAATGAAATAAAACTTCCTATATCAATAACAGATAAAGGAATAATGTATAATAACAATATTATTTATGCAAAAGAAATAAAGAACAAAACAATCACAAATGAGAATATAGCATTAGACAACTCATATATCCCAATGTCTATAAATTCTGTGGATAATAATAAATATTCAACTCTAATGGATTCATACACATTTAATTTTAACATAGAAGGTATGTTTGAAAATGGAATAGAACAAGCTGTAAAAAAAGATGAAATATATATAGAGTATGTAAAAGTAGATTCAAGTGGTGGGGTTATAGAAGATGAAACATGGACAGAACTAAATATATCAACTTATGATTCTAGCACAGGAAAAGTAACAGCAGAAATAAAAAATCTTCAACCAGGAACAAGATACGGAGTAAGAATATATAACAAAAAAGAAGGTAATGTAGAGTATATTTATGATTCGAATCTTAATAAATCAGGTAACATATATATTTTTGCGACATTAGGTCTTGTAGATTTTGGAAATGTAAGCTTTAGGCTAAATGATGGATTAGAAACAGCAACTTTATCATATGATATACTTAGTGGAACAACACAAGGATATGATATAGAATATATATTGTATGAAAACGGAGAAGAAAAACTAAAATCGGGTAATCCATATATTAGTCCTACTACAAGTGTTAATATTAAAAATTCAGTACAAGTAAATACTGTAGAAGGCGATAGTAGAATAATATTTGATACAGATCATAAATATAAAATTACATTTTTAATAAAATCAAAAAGTGGAAATTTAATAAGTAGAATAGATTACAATGAAGAATTTATATTTAATCCGGGGTTACCTAGTATAAATATTACTACAGTCAGAGTGGATGGCAATAATATGGAAAATTCAGATATTTTAATAACACCAACTTTGGTTACTGGACAATATAATTTTGTTGGAAATAACTTAAACTTAACTGTAAAAAATATGAATACAAATACAAAAATACTTGAAGAAAATACACAAATGACTACTAATCAGTTATCAAGAATAACATTAGATAATTCAAAAGGAATATATTCTAATAATTTGAACTATGAAATATCTATGAGAATAGATTTTGATAAAAATAATGATGGGGAAATAGATCAAAATGAGTATATTAGCAGTTCTTCAATTCTAAAAGCAATAGAAAATGAAAATAACATAGACATAGGAGAAATTAGTATTACTGAACATGCAGATGGGAATTTATACTTAGAATTTAAAAATAGTTTAAATTTAGGAGAAATATCAAGAATTACGTACACAATAAACACTCAAGATTCTACAGAGATATTAATAGATTCGGAAAATGGTAAAACATTTATTGTAGATCCAAATGATCCTGCTATGAAATATTTATTATTAGAATCAGCTGATCCATATCCAGAAACAAATAATAAAATTACAATTGCTTGTTTTACGGAAATTCCAAATGAAGAGACTGCAGATCAATCAGATACAAAAGAAATAATGATTTATAACAGTATAACAATAAATTGGTAGGAGGTGATATAATTGAGAAAATTATCAAATGGGAATAAGAAAAATTTTGTAGTGTTTTTTATAATAATACTACTTATTATAGCAATATTAGTAACATATTTATATATAATTTCAGATAGGGAGGATTCAAAGTATCAATTATCATCAAATACATTTTTCTACGATAGTGAAGATAATCCAATGGAATTAAAAGCTAAGAGCGAAATAGAAAGAAAGTGGGATAATAATTATTATATAAAAGAAGAAAATAATGAATATAAATTAGGAGAACATGCAATAGTCTTAAATCAAAATGCTATAACTCTAGACGTATTTGGAGAAATATATAAAGTAACATTAGGTGGACAAGTAGAAAAATATTCTGGTAGAACTGAAATATTAGATTATTCTGATAGTCAATTGTATAAATTGGAAGATAGAAAGTATTTAATAATAGCATCAGAGATTGTTGATACAACAGGAACACTAAATACTGAAAATTATTTAATAGTAACTATAGATCGATCTGGAAATACATTATTACAAAATCATGAAGTTAATACAAAAATTATAAATCCGATGACAATAATAACAGATTCATTTGAATTTGATATAGCAAATGAAAAATTAATTTATAGTGATGGAGAAATAGATCTTAAAAAAATAATAGGAAGTACAAATGAATATATAGAAAAAGTAGATGTTGTAGAAGGTACTAATACAGAAGAAGAGAATGATGAATCTGAGCAAACAGGACAATCAGTAGTAAATAATAATAGTAATAACTATAATAACAACAATAGCAATAATACAGACATAAATATTAATAATGGCAATAGCAATAATAATGGAAATACAGGTGGAACAGGAACTAATTCAGGAAATCAAAACTTTGATTCACAAACACCAGTTGCTAAAAGCATAAGTTTAAGAGGTTCATCATCAACATCATCAACAATTACAGTAGATTATTCTATAATAGATGTTGAAAACATGTATCAAACAGTATACTTAGTCTTATCTGGAGATAAAAATGATACTATATCACTAGATAAAAACCAAACATCATATACAATAACAGGTTTAAACCCAAATAAAGAATACACAGTTTCATTAAACTCTAAAGAAATTAAAGAAAATGGAACAGTAAAAGAGAATATAGAAGATGTAATTGTAATTAGAACAAAAGATGATTCATCAAGTGTAACAATCGATAAAGTAGGAGTAAACAATATAACAGGAACATTAAAAATAGATCAAAAATATATATATCAAAGTGCAAATATTGTAATGATATTAGATAAAGGAACAGAAAGTGAAAGAACATATAAACAGCAAGTAAATATTTCACAAGCAGCAAGCTATAATGGATGGGTATATACATTTGATAGAGAAGTGTGTTCTACTATAGAAGTAAGACTTGAAGATGTGTATTATAGCGGAACAAAAATATCGCCAGATGTAAGTGCTATGGTGAGAGTATATTAATAAATTGTATGTGTAGATGGTAAAAAATTTACACATACAATAAATATAAAATATAAAGGAGGAAATAATGGAACAAATATTAGTAGCAACACTTTATTGTGTAGGTATAATGGTAGGTTGTACTTTTTTAGGAATAGGATTAGGAATGGGAATTTTAGGTTCTAAAGTTGCAGAAGCAGTAGGAAGAAATCCTGAAACCAAATCAGATATAGTACATTCTATAATGACAATATTAATTGTTTTAGCAGTATTTCTATTATTATTATTTGCATTTGTATTTTTATTATTATTCTATAATCCTTTAATATAGAGTGGTAGGTGAAATATGGAAGAAATAATTCAAGCAATATTAATAGTAGGTATAATGTTCATATTCAGTTTTTATATATTAAAAAATCTTGTGAAAAGAATAGATCAAAATGTAAAAAAATATTTTCTTAGAACATTACAAGAATATAATTATTTAATAGATGAAAAGCAAAAAGAATATGATGAAATTTTAGAAAGATTGCAGAAAATAAAAGAAAAATCTAAAATAGTTGAAATGCTAGAAAAAGAAGATACTGATTTATTATTTGATAATGATATTGAGAATAAATTAGTGAGAATGAAAGAATATAAGGAAAAGTTAAGAGTAAAAGAAGCTATTATAAAAAAAGAAGAAAATAATTTAGGAATCGAAAACATATCACCTAAATATAAAGAAGAAGGTTTCTTCTATAACTATAAAGAATTAAAAAAACAATTTAATATTGATAATAGAGAAGTTATAGAAAACTTTTTAGAAAACAAAACCAAAAAACGTGGTAGTGTGAAAATGGCAAAAGAATATGAATTATTAAAAAAATATAAGGATCAATTTTCGCCTAAAGTAATATATGACTTATTAACATTTACAAATAGTGAGCAATATGAATTAGTAAAACAAGTCACAACAAAAGAAGTTCAAAAAATAGTTGATTTAGAAAAGGAATTTTCAAACATTAACAAATTTACTATAACTAAATTAGTAGATTATTTAGAAAGAATAATTAAACAATATGATCCAACTATATATATATACGTAGGAATAAAAGATTTAAATTATGATCATTTAAACGAAAATATTAAAACATGTTTTTATAAAAATATGTCAGAAGGTGTAATGATAATATACAGAGGTCAAATATATGATTATAGTATATAAACGAAAGGAAAAATAATATGGCAACACATATAGAGAATTTATTAAATAAAAAGATAGAACAAATTAAAAATGAAGAAAATGTTTTTGATTCAGGAAAAGTAATAAGAGTAACAGACTACATAATACATGTATCAGGATTAGAAAATGTTAAATTTTTTGAAAAAGTTAATATATGGGAAAAAGGAATGGGATATGTAAACGAAATAAATGAAAACTATGTATCTGTTGCACTAGTGAAACAATATTTTCCTATAGAAGTTGGAGATATAGTAAATTCTACAGGTGAAAGCCTAAAGGCAATATTTGCAAAAGAAGCGCTAGGAAGAGTAACAAACTTATTTGGTGTAGATTTATTAGTTGGAAAATCCTTTGAAGATGTAAAATATATAAATATTGAAAATGAAACAATTCCAATAATGGATAGAACAGATGTAAAAAGACCAATGCTTACAGGTATATCAGGGATTGATCTAATATATCCAATAGGAAAAGGACAAAGACAATTAATAATAGGAGACAAAAAAGTAGGAAAAACACAAATAGCTTTAGATACTATAGTAAATCAAAAAGGCAAAGGTATGATATGTATATATATAGGAGTAGGAAAAACAAAAAAAGAAATAAAATCTATATATAATGAATTATCAAGAAAAAATGCTACTTCATATACAACAATGGTTGTTGCAACAAATGAAGATACAGCACCAGTACTTAGCCTAATACCTTATGTAGGGTTATCTATAGCAGAAGAATATTTGAATATGAAAAGAGATGTTTTAGTTGTAATAGATGACTTGAAAAAACATGCTGAAATATACAGAGAAATAAGTATATTATCTGGAAAAACTCCAGGAAGAGAAGCATATCCAGCGGACATATTCTATACACATTCAAGATTACTAGAAAAAGGGTGTCAACATAAAAATGGTGGTTCTATAACAATACTACCAATAGTAGAAACAAAAGGTGGAGATATAACAGACTATATTTCTACAAATATAATATCGATTACAGATGGGCAAATTGTATTATCAGAAAAACAATTTAGTAAAGGACAAAAACCAGCAATAGATTATGGTGTATCAGTATCTAGGTTAGGTGGAGCAGTTCAATCTTCTGAAATTAAAAAATTAGGAGCAGATATAAGAAGAAAATTCTTAAGTTATTTAGAAACAAAAGAAGTATACGAATTAGCAAATATGGATGAAATGAGTGAAGAACTAAGAACAAAAATGATTGAAGGTAGAAAAATACAAGAAGCACTAAAACAACATAAATATTCACCGCTTTCAAATGAAGATATAATAGAAAAATTTAAAAATCTAAGTGAGGGTATTAATGAAAATTAAAAATGTAATTAAAGTTATGAATTTTCATGCATTATTAAGAGTAGACTCTTCGAAAAAAACAGCAGAAAAATATTTCGAATATGAAAAAAGCATATCAGATTTTATGGATAATATATTGAATAATAAAAATCTAATATTAGACCAAAAAACAGTTAAACTAAATAAAAAAGCAAAACCATTAAATATATATATAGGAAATGACTTAGGATTTTGTGGTGGATTTAATACAAATGTAAATAGTTTAGCAATTAAAGAAAAAGATGCAGATAAAATAATAATTGGAAAAAAAATAATTGGAAAAAAAGATAATGTATTAATGTCAATGACAAAAGAAGAATACATAGAGAACGATGTTCAAATAGAAGAATGTATATATGATATTATTCAAAAAGGTAAAAATAGTGAAATAAACATTATATATAATCATTATCACAATATAAGTAATATTGAATTTACTAAGAAAAAAGTATTGCCGATTGATAAAGATAGTAAAGAAAAGACAAAAATTAAATATAACGAAGATTTTACTGTTGAAGGAAATATACAAAATATATTAGTTAATTTAATTGCATTATACATATCATATGAAATTAAGATAGCTGTTGAAAATAGTTATGCATCTGAAAATATTATGAGACAAAGAATTACAAGTGATTCACTAAAAAAGATAGATGAAATCGAAGAAGAAAAAGACTTACAAAATAGAAAAAAAATTAAAAATATGAACTTTAAAAAAGTAGTTGAAAATTTTGTAAAAATAAAAAGTAAGGAAGAATAAGAAATGAAAAAAGAAAGTATAGGAAAAATTATTGGAGTATCAGATTTAAATGTAAAAATATTATTATATAATAAAAAAGTAAAAATAAAAGATATTATTTACTGTGAAATAGATAAAAAAATTCATAAATTTGAAGTTATAGAAATTAATACTGACACAGCTCTTACTTTACCATTTTACAGAGTTGAAGGTTTAAGTAAAGGAATAGATGTATACCTACAAGAAGGTGGACTAAATATTGAATATTCAAGCGAAATATTAGGTAAAATCTTTAATCCTTATGGAGAAACTATTGATGATGAAGAAATAAAATCCATTAATACAAGAAATGTATATGATAGAAATTTATCATTAAAAGAAATAGATATTCAAAATAAACCATTATGGACAGGAATAAAAGCTCTTGACTTCTTTGCACCATTACAAAAAGGATACAAAATGGGATTGCTAGGGGGAGCAGGTGTTGGTAAAACTGTAATAATTAAAGAAATAATAAATAATATCTATAAAAAATTAAAATCAAATGCAGTATTTATCGGTATAGGTGAAAGATCTAGAGAAGGTAAAGAACTATATGATGAAATGAAAAAAGATGAATTATTAGATAAAATATCAATGGTATTTGGACAAATGGGTGAAAATCCATGTTCAAGATCTAAAGCAATTTATTCAGGATTAACACTTGCTGAATACTTGAGAGATGAAAGAGAACAAGACATACTATTATTTGTTGACAATATATATCGTTTCATACAAGCAAAATCAGAAATATCAACAGAACTTAAAAGAATACCTATTGAAAACGGTTATCCAACAACAATGTTATCAGAAGTAACAGAAATTCAAGAAAGAATTAATTCAACAGAAAAAGGCTCAATAACATCTTTCCAAGCTATATATATACCAGCAGATGATATTACAGACGATGCTGTTCAAACAGTAATGTCACACATGGATGGGCAAATAGTTCTAGATCGTAAAGTTGCTGAAAAAGGACTATATCCAGCGATTAATGTATTTAAATCAAACAGTAAATCAGTAGATCCAGACATAATAGGAGAAAAACACTATAATTTAGTACAAGAAACACTAAAATACTTTTCTAGGTATCAAGAACTAGAAGAAATAATAGCAGTTTTAGGAATAGATGAATTATCAGAAGAAGATAAAAAAGTATTCTACCGTTCTAGAAAACTTAGAAATTATTTTACACAACCAATGTTTGTATCAGAAAATTACACAGGTTTAAAAGGAAAAATGGTTGATATAAAAGATGTAATAAAAGATGTAGAGAATGTTTTAAATGGAAACTATGATGATTTAGATGAAAGTAAATTTTTATATAGAGGTAGTATGAGTGGAAAATAAGAAAAATAAATTATTAACAAATGCGTCAGAGATAGTTGTAGAAATTCTTAGTATAAAAAAAGGACTAAATAAATATCAAGATGTAAGATTAGTAAAAATAAAAAGTAAAAGATATCAGCTTACCATAATGAAAGACTATTTACCAGTAATAGGAGAAATAGAAGGAGAAATAGAAATAGTTCAAAAGGAAGAAAAAATAAAATTGCAAAATATAGTTGGATTTTATATTCATAAAAAAAATGAATTTAAACTATTTTTAAAAGAAGAAAATTAATTATCTATCAAAAAAACTTTGATAGATAATTAATAGATAAATTGTGAAGCAGAATAAATAAAATTTAAAATGGAAAATAAAAGGAGTAAATATGTCTGAATATATAATGTATAATTTAACCAATTATTTAATGTTGACATTAGTTTTTTTTATCATAATATTAGCAGGTAGTATACTAATATATTTAAATACAAAAAAAATAAATATACACAAAAAAGGAACAAGATATTTTGGATTAATTTCAGCATTAAAAAGTAAGCAAATAGCTATGTTATGCAGTATACTAATAAGAACAATTTTAATAGTATATGCTGTTATAATATATCAAACAAATGTAATTACAACTATAATTATGATTATATTTGCAGACATAATATTTATAATTTTAAAAAGAAGTATTTTTGAAATTTTCAATATAACAGCTCAAGTTTTCTTGATATATTTTATTAATATATTACAAGAATATAGAATACACGTATCAGATGAAAATTATGTTTTCTTAATTCAAATAGCTTTAACAGTATTTTTAATAACATATGTACTATATTTCTTATTAAAAAACTTTGTAGAAACATTAACAGATAGAAAAATACAGGAAAAGAAATTAGAAGATAAACAAAAAAACAAAAAATAAAAAATAAAACCTATCTAAAAACAAAATGAAAGGATTAAGTTTAAATGAATAATGATAATAAATCCAAAGCTAAGATTACGGATAATTATAAAGAAGATATAAAAAACTCAAAAAATAAAAAAAAGAAAAATAAAAAAAATGAAAATTGGTTTAAAGATAATGTATTGAAAATAGTCATTTTTTTAACACTGCTAATAATTTTAGTTATAGTAGCTCTTTTTATAATTAATTTAAATACAGAAAATATAGAAGAAAAAGATTTTTATCAATGGATAGGACAAGGAAAAGTAGAATATACAGGAGCTATGAAAATACTATATAATGGTGAGGTTTCTGAATTACAAACAGAAAATGAAAATATTGAATTGGATTTTACACCAGTATATTATAAAGATGAACCTAAAATGTTATTTTCCAATGATATGGCATTAGTACAGCCATTAAATAACGGAAGTATGAATAAATTACCTAGATTTTCTGTTTTAGAAGAAAAAGAAGATGGTATATATTTAGATAGTAGAAAAGAAGATAAAAAGATAGAAAATAGTTTTTTATTTAATGGAAAAGATCTATATGTATTTTTAGAAGAAACAACTATAATAATTGATGAGATTGAATATGTAGTATCTCCTATGTCGTATGCTAATGTGTCATATAAGCAAATGGTAGAAATTTATGATAAAAAATCAGATGTAGGAAATGTTATTATAACCGAAGACTCTAGTGTAATAGCTAAAACAGGTAATTATGAAATAGATATGTCAATAGATTCGTTAAAAACAGGAACAAAAGAACAGTTATTAATAAAAACAATAGATAGCTTAGAGATATATGAATAGATATAATATTTTGGAAGGTAGTAAAATATATGGAAAACCAAAACAAAGACAATAACAGAAAAAGTAATAGAAAAATAAATAGTAATAAAATTAAAAGTGATAGAACTATGAAAAAATCTAAAAATATTATTCAAAGAAATAATGTTAACAAAAAAAATAAATCAAAAAATAAACCATTATTTCTTTTAATAGGTTTAATTTTTGTTATACTAATAAGTATTATAATTTATAATATATTTATAAAATTAAATCCATATACAATAGTAGATAATACAAGCTATGCTATAACAGACATGAACTTTTCAGATAATTTAACAATAACAGATGAAGAAAGAGCAATAAAATCAGTAGAGTTAATGCAAATTGATGAAAATTCAACTATATTTGAAAGGTTAAATAGTTTTTTTGTAAATTCAGATAGTAATACTCAAATCAATTCAGATTATCCAATGTATCAAAATGATAATATTGCAGTATATAATCTTTCAGAAGAAATGAAATTAATTACATCTAATTATGAAGAAATTCAAGGATATTCAAATTTTATATTATCAGAGAAAAAGATGTACAATAGACATGATTTAACAAGAGCTGATAATAATGAATATATATTTTTAAAAAACAAAGATAATATGTACATAAATGTAACTGAAATAAAAGTAAAAACAGTATTAAACCAATATACTATTCCATTAAATTCAATTATTAATTTTAAAAAAGATTATATAATATATTATGAGCCTAATGAACATAAATTAGAATATAAGAAAATAGATGATATTGATTTTTATTCAGAAATAGAAATCAATGGAGAAACAATGTCATATTATGAATTTTTAATAAAAATGAATATAGTAAAAGTTGAAGAAGAGAACGATACTGAAAGCAATGAAGAAGCTAACATTGTAAATGAAACAGAAAGTCAAACTACAAATCAAACAAATATAACACCAAATAATCAAGGGGAAAATGAAAATAATGACATAGATAATAAAGAAAAAGAATATATTAAACCAGAAATTAGCTCTACTGATTTTGTAGGAAATGTATATACAGCAACAGGAAATGTTGATATTAAAGATCCTACTACAAGAATAACAAATATTACATATACATTAAAAAAAGAAGAAAGAACATATTTGAGAGTTGGAGTATATAGTTCAGGCGAATTGAAAATTACAGGATTAGAACCTGATACAGAATATAGCATAATAGGGGAATTTGAATATTTAAATGAAAATAATATAAAACAAAAAGAAACATTCTATAATGGAACAATAAAAACAAAAGACTTATCAGCATTAGAGACCATAAAAATGACTTATGAAAATGGAGATATATATTCAAATAAAATTGAACTTAAAAATCTTAAAATTCAAAACGAATTATCAGATGAAGTATTAAATGGTATAGCCAAAATAGAAATAACTGTTAATGGATTAATATATAATATATCTAAATCAGATATAAATAAATTATTAAATGGAGAAAGTATAAATTATCAGACAGAAGAAACAGTAAAAAGTGATAGTGAAATTAATTATGAAATAAAAATATATGATAAATTTTTCAATCAATTAATAGTAGAAAATAATAAAGGAGCAACTAGAACATCAAAAACAGAACCAAATGTGGATGTAACAATAATAACAGAAACACCAGCAGCTGTAGAATTAGAATTTATACAAGATAATCAAGATGATGTCGAATTACAAAATTATTATTTTCAAATTTTAAAACAAAATGGAGAAATAGTATATAAAGAAAATTTGAAAGATAAAAAAGAAGAAAGAATAGTTAAAGATCTTAGTGCAAGTGAGATATATACAATTCAAGTATATGCCGATTTTGATACTGAAGATGGTAAAGGACTAAAAACAAACAATTTGCTATATAAAAACATATTTACAGTTGTAGATATATCTTCATTAGGAAAAATATATATGGATGTTAATGAAAAAGAAAATTCATCTGACTCTGTTAAATTTGATATGAAAATTGATTCGGATAGAACAAATGAACAGCTTATACAATTAATTTCATATATTGATATAAAACTAACAGACATAACTACGGGTGAAATAATATCAAATAGATTATCTGATGAAGAATTAGAAAATTTAAAAAATAATACAATTGATTATGTAGAAAAAACAGTAGATAATTTAACATCTAACACAATATATAATGTTGAAGTAGTTGCAACTGTGATTACAGGAAATATAACAGAAGAATTGTATGTTGAATTTAAGTTAGATGAGACAAATGAACAAAATCAAATTATAACACAAAAAGAAAAGCCTATAGTGTTGATAAAAAATGAATTTGTAACTAAAGATAAAATATTTTTTGATATAAAACTTGAAGATATAGATAATGCAATACAAAACAAAGAAGATATTGAAAATGGAAATATAAATCAAACTTCAAAAGTTAATTTAGAGTTAGTAAATGAACAAACAGGAGAGATAGTGAAAATAATACAAATAGACACAAATACTCAAGATTTTGTACAAGTAGAATTTTCAAACTTAGAATATAATAAAATATATATATTAAATGTAATAGCACCGACATATAATTTGACTAATAAACAAATTGGATATGAAGAAAATAAAGAATTATTAGAAGAGCAATTAGGAGAAAAAAAGACATTTAAAACAATTGATTCAATTAATGCGAATATAGAATTTCATGGGTTAGAAAAAGTAAATAATAATAGTAAAAATTTGGCTAACGTAGAGTCAGATATAAATTGGAGATCTGTATTTTACGGCGCGCCATCTTATACAGATAGATATGTATTTGGAAAAGAATATATTAAAAATACTAATACATTATCTGTATTAGTAGGAGATTATACATCAAACTCTCAACAATACTATTTATATGATATATCAAAATCATTAGGTGAAGATTGGGAACAATATATAGGTCAAGATATAACTATCTCGTTTATACCATCTGTAAAAGGTTATACATCAAGTTTAAACAGTGTATATATAACTGATAGATTATCTACATCTGGTAAAACTAATTTGCTAAATAATTCGGACTATAAAACATATTTTACAGAAGATAATGCAAAAAGATTTGAATATACGACTCAAATAACTGATACAGGGCTATTAGGTATATATGTATCTGGGAAATCAAGCGATTTAATGGAGACTTGGTTAAATTTAAAAGATTTTCAAATTGAATTAGGAAGTACAGCAACAGATTATGAACCTTTTAAATATAACTATCAATTAACACACGGACTTGAAGTAGAATATGATAATGAAATGTATTCAATATCTGAAATAACTCAAGATAAACCTAAAATTGAATTTTATTTAAATTATACAAATAAAGATACTAACGAAACTGAAACAGTATATATAGCGGATGAATTTATAAATAAACCTAATTCATCAATATATAATCTAATCAAAGAAAAGCAATATAATTGTATAAAAGATACAGATTATATTGTAGAAATAGGGGTTAATATATCATATTACGATGGAAATACACAAAAATATTCTTTAGATAAAATAGAATTTAATACTGATAATGAAGTTGAAATTAAAAGTATATCTAATTTAGAGAAATACAAAGAAATACAACCTAAAGGAAATTATTTATTTATAAATGATATAGATTTAGAAGGAAGATCTACTTTTGGATATAGTAATACTACAAGAATTCCTTTCGATGGTGTAATTGATTTTAATGGAAAAAAACTTATAAAAAATACCTATGAAAGTACACAATATATATTTATAGACACAACAAAACAATCTGTTTTGAAAAATCTTATTTTTGAAATAGAAATTGATAATAGAAGAGAACAAGAAGTCTACACAAGTTTTGTATCAATAAATTATGGAATAATAGAAAATGTACAAATAAATCTTAGTTCAAGCAATCCAAATGAAATGATTAATATAGAAAGTTATAGAATTCTTACAAATTATAATTATGGAACTATAAAGAATATAGCAATAAATATTGAAACAAAGATTATAGTAAATGAAAATTTTACGGGAGTAGCAAGGCAAAACTGGGGACAGATAGAAAATGTATATATGTATGGAAGTAATATACAAAAATCTGAAAAAACTTTGGAAGTTAATCTCATAATTAGACAAAATCTAATTGATTCTATTATTAAAAATATATATACACTAATAGATATAGAAGAAAGTACTACAAACAATATTAATAATACATCGGGTAATAGTTTAGTATGGGAAAATGCACATTATTCAACTGCTGAGAATATATATAGTGTTAATTTAGGAAACTCATATATAATAGACGGAAAAATAGGAGTTCCCACAATTACAAATAATCCAGGACCGGTTATACTTGATAATTATGCTAATATAGCAAACATTTTTTACTCTAATATACATAGGTTTGATAATGGAATTCATTCTAAAATAACACCTATAGAGTTAAATGATATAAACTTTCAAAATATGGTATTAAATAGTACAAATGGATTTATTGTAGATGAACTTATATCATCAGGATATTATCCACATCTTGACTTTCCAGATTGTATGCCAAAACAAGAGTATAATAAATTACCAATAGTTGAAGAAAAAATAATACCAGAAATTACAACAATAGAGACAATAAATAATTATACTAAACCAACTACAATAGGTGGTGATTTATCTGAATATACTGATATTATAAATCAGTATCCTGATGATAAAGTTGTAGCAGATATAAAATTAACAATATCTAATCCAAGTGATGTGTATATTGGTAATATTGAAATAGAAAACATTGGAAAAGTAGAGATACTAGAAACAAATCAGCTGGTAGCAGATGGACTAACACAATTAACAGTTAGATTATTCAATCCAAGTGTCTATGTATCAAAATATGATATAAAAAGTATTGAATATGGATTTGTAAATGATATAAAGAAATATAATGAAGATCAAAAAGTTATTAATATAGACTTATATAAACCTATAACAACTGAAGAAGAATGGAAAAATATAGATTTAAATGATACAGCAGTAACAGAAAACTATATATTAATGAATGATATTGATTTTAATAATGAAAATAGTATAGATATTGTAATTAATAAAACATATAGTGGGAAATTAGATGGAAATAATAAGGTAATTAAAAATATAAATATACTAAATCAATCAAATATATTTTATGATATGAATGGTGGAGAAATAAGAAATTTAATTATTGATGGATATGAAATTAATAATGGAAACACAAGTGATTACAATGCATTTATACGAGTTGCATACCAAAGTTTAATAGAAAACGTTCATATAAAAAATGTAAAAATATATAGTAATAATACAAGAGGAGATATAGAAATAGCAGCTCTTGTAGGGAAAGTATCATATGGGAATGGTATAAAAAATTCTTCTGTAAATAATGTTTTAATAGAAGTGAATTCTGCACAAACAATAACTATTGGAGGGATGGTTGCAGATTTAACAAGAGCAGATATAGAAAATTCTTATGTTCATAATATTAACATAAATGCAATAGATATATTTGATTCAGAAGGAATAGGTGGTTTAATAGGTAAAACATCTGGTACAGATTCTGCATCTCCAATTTATTTTCAAAGTATAAAAAATTGTTATGTAATTGGTGAAATAAATGCAAATACATCAGTAATAGGTGGAATAGCAGGAAATTTAACTGGTAATATCGATTTATTAGAAAATTCGTATTCAAATGTTAAAATAACATCAGATTCAGAAAATATAGGTGGTTTAATAGGAATAAATCAGTCTATGCATATACGCGATAATATAGTATTTGGAAATGTATATACATCAATGGTAACAGATAATATAGGAAGTGCAGTAGGAAACCAACAAACAATAGAAGCTGTAAATGATATATATATATATGAAGAACAATTAGTAAATGGTGTTAGTGCTAAGAATCTAAATAACCCACAAGGTAAACTATTATCTTATTCAGATATATCAAATGAACAAATATATAATGAAATATTAAATACAAATGGAAATAATGCATATAAAATTGAAAATATAGACAATGTTTCAAGACTGCCTAAAGTATACAATAAAGATGAAGAAGAATTAGTTAAATATCAAATTGACAATGAAATAGAGAATAATTTAGAAGACTTATTTATACAAGATTTTTCATATAATATACCAACAGGAGAAATATTTACTGTTAATATGTATATGAACATATATCATAAACAAGATATAGATATTCAAAATATAATTGTAGATGATATGAAATTATCTGATGATAGTAGAATTCAAGAAGCTGTAAAAGTAAGTAGCAGTGAGATAAATAGTAATCCAGAATTAAAAGAACATTTTCTAGATGTAGAATATGATGATATATATAAAACACAAATAAATCTTAAATATTCAACAACAAAAGCATATGATTCATATAGAGTATCAAATATTGAATATACAAAAGAAAATGAAACTAGAACTCAAAATTTAGAATTGAAAATAGATGCTAAATTCTACAAAGTTATAGATAGAGTTAATGATTATGATTCTAGTGATGGAATAACAGGGTGGAATCAATGGTTTAGTAACCCAGATAATGTTGGAACATATCAAAATTACTATATAGCAGCTGATTTAGATTTTAAAGATTTATCATCAGATGATATAGTTAAAAATGTAACGATAGGAAGAATTAAATCAAATGATGTGAATGAAATAAAGATCATTTCTAATGTAAACATACTAGCTTCTGGGTCAGATATAGGTCTAATTAAAATGATTACTAAAGAACTTGAGGGAATTAGTTTTGAGGATATTATAATAAACAATAGTGCAACAGATGGAGAAAATACAGGGGTAATAGTATATATGACAGGAAATATTAAGAATATAAATTTTCTAGATATAAATATTGAAGCTCCGAATATAGATTATGTAGCACCCATTGCTATTAATGAAAATACTACACAAAAAGATGCTCATTATATAACACTTAATAATATAACGATAAAAGGAAATGATTATACTGGAGGACTATTTGCCTTTTCTGAACGTGTTGATTGTATATTTAAAACAAATATTGATAATTCAAAGATGGAAATAAATAATATAAATATAACAGGAAATAACTATGTAGGAGGAATCATAGGTTCAGCATCAAGCGTATCATTAAAAGCAGATGATATAAATAAAACAATTGATATTAAAAATATTGTAATAAAAGGTAATACAGGGGTAGGTGGACTGGTAGGTCATGCTTCTTGGATACCAGAAGAGGTAATGAATATAAATTTATACGATATAAATATAGAAGGAAGTGTTGCCGTTGGTGGAATCTATGGTCAAATGGCTAATACGAGTACTAGATTAAATAATATCAATATAGATATTATGGATTTAGAAAAAAATATAATAAAAGGAGAATTGTTTAATATTGGTGGTATTATAGGATATACACCAGATGTAGATATTAATGGTGATATAGATCAATATAAATATTATCTACAAAATATTAGCGTTAAAAATACAGAAATAACGGGAACTAACCAAGTATCTGCAATATCTGCTGGTAGAGGATTTTTTGAAATAAGTAATTCTAATGTTGAGAACTGTATTGTAAAAGGAAGAAACAATGTTGCAGGAATATTGGCATATGGACATGGAAAAATAGATTCATGTAATGTAAAAAATACAACTATAGAAGGAAGCCAAGGAATAGGTGGAATATTCGGATATGGTTTAGCTGAAATCGAAGGTTGTGGAGTAACTAATACGAGTATTAAAGGTCAAGCTAGAGTTGGTGGAATAGTGGGATATTTTAAATACTATAATAATGATATGAAGGCAACAATTTATAATACATTTTTTGAAAGTTCTAATAGAACAGATATAATAGGAGTGGTTAGAGTTGGTGGAATAGCTGGAGAAATAGAAGCATCTACAATAATATCTGGAGTATATACAAATGCAAATATAGAAGGATCCGGAGATGAAATAGGTGGAATAGTAGGTCATATGGGAAGTACAGATTCGTATACAGTAATGGATAATGTTTATATTGGAGGCGCTAAAATAGAAGGAATAGACAATGTAGGCGGTATAATAGGAAGGACTATTAGCAACACTTTAAGTACACCTGATAAATATATCAATATTTATGTAGATGTAGATATAACGGCTCAAAATGCAGCATATGCAGCAGTAAGAGTGGGGAATGAAAAAATAAATATTTTGAATAATTCTAATAATATACATGTAAATAAATATTCAACAATAAATGGTAAATATGTATATCAAACAGATGAAAATAGACTATTAGAAGACAATTATTTACTATATGATGATTTGATAAAAGGTTCAACATATAGTAATGATATAAAATTATCAAATACTAAATTTGAGTATTCTACAACAAATACATCTATGTCTAAATATCCAATATTAAAAGCAAGTGTAAATAGTTTTCCGCAATTAGGAATACCAATACCAGAAGATCCATTTGTA
Organism: uncultured Clostridium sp.; assembly: GCA_964369695.1. Classification (GTDB taxonomy): domain Bacteria; phylum Bacillota; class Clostridia; order TANB77; family CAG-508; genus CAG-269. The sequence goes on along the minus strand of CAYJGL010000002.1, from coordinate 30,446 downwards.
GATGAAACAGGATTTCCAGAAATTACAATATTACCTATATCAGACAATCAAGTAGAAGTAACATTTAGTTCAACAGTAAATGGAATGACATTTGACTATATAAATGGTAATAATGAATTATTAAATAATAGTTTGAATACAAGTAAATATATATTTGATTTTGATAGAAATACATATATATTAATAAGAATGAAGGATATATCAGGGAATATTATAGAAAAAAGATTTGAACCAGATGAAATATCTCCAGAGATATATTTGTATTCTAGTGGTATTGATGAGATAAATATAGATTTTAGTACAATTGGCAATGGATTTACTTTTTCTTATGAATATGATAATGGGAATACGAAAGTTGAAAATGTAGGTATTATATCAAAAACATATACTTTAAAATATGATTATATTTCAGATATAACTGTAAAAATTACTAATTCAGCTGGAAAGATTATAAATGAAAAAGTATTTACAGCAGATAGTATTAGAAACAGAACTGAAGTAATTCCAATTGATCAAGATACATTACCAGATAATATAGAGATAACAGATAACTATTATTATTTAAAAGGAACATCATTAGCAAAAGGGTATTTACAAATTACGGAAATAACTGATAGTGAAGGATATGTTAAATATGAAGAAAAAATGATAGAAGAAATTATAGATGATGTAAATAAATATTTAAATATATTTAATGGAAAAGCATTAAGAGATAATGGAGAAATATATAATTTAAATGATGGACAAATTACTAATTTAGAAACATCAGCAATATTGAAATCAACAGTTAATAGCTTAGAAGAATATATATATAATGGACAAATAATAAAAAGATATGGAACATATAGTACTGTTGATGGAGTAGATAAAGAATATATATATATAGTGCAAAACAATTTATTACAAGTGATAGGATACGCTAATGAAATGATTATTAACAATATATTAGTTGGAACAAAAAATGAATATGTATATCAGGCAGTATTGAATGATAACAATATGATACAAATGTATAAAAATGTAGTATATTTCCCAACAGGATATCAAAATTCCAATATTGTTCATATAAATAGTTTTGGAGATTTAACTAAGGCAATATCAATGTATTCAGATGGGCAAGTAATAGTTTTTGATTATGCAGATGGAAAACTTATATATGATTCTAACGGGGTGGAAACTAATCAAAGTCAAGCAGCAGAAACAAGTCTATTGAGTTTTATTACATCTCAACTTAATTTAGCAAGTATAAACATATTTGGAAATTCAAATGAAATTGACAAAGAACAAGAAGAAAAATATCAAATTGCAACTAATATAGAAGAGCAACTTAGAGAAATACCAATAGAAGTAGCAATGAATAATTTAGAAATAACAGACGAAAACGGTGAAAAACCAGAAGTAAATCAAGAAGAACTAATGAATAGAGAATATGTAACTGTATATAATCCAGAAACAAATGATTATGAAGTATTTAAGGAATCAGAATTATTGGATTCTGAAATAGAAGAACCAGAATCAGAAACAAGTAAAATACAAAAACAAGCACAATTAAATGAATACTATTATTCAAATGCAAGAGAAAGTATAGAACAAACTGGAAGTATATATATATATATAATTATAGGAGTAATAATATTAAGTTTATTCATATTAAGAAGATATTATATAAAAACAACAGGAAGTTCTAGTTCTAAAGGAAAAAGACAAAAGATAAAAGATAAAAAATAAAATAATAAAAAGAAAAGAAAAAATAAAATAGTGTCGCATTGGGGACAGTCCCCAACGCGACATTTATGTCGTTTTTGGGACAGGCCTTTAATTTTGTCTTTTTAAGTTAGGAGTTGAATATTTTGGTAATTAAGTATATAAGTATGTTCATACAAAATCTATTCTATCCACCTGTTTGTGGATTTTGCGCTAAATTGGATAAAGATTTTTTATGTCCTAGATGTAGATTGAAGTTGAAAAATTTAGCAAAAGTTAAGAAAGAAAAATTTGGATATACTACAAGCTATTTTGAAAATTTAATATATTGTTTTAAGTATGAAGGTAATATAAGAGCTAATTTAATTAAATATAAGTTTAATGAAAATACATCTTTTTATAAAAGTTTTGTTAATTTTTGTATAAAAAATAAAAAAATATTTAAAATTTTAAAATCTTATGATACAATAATTCCAGTTCCTATTAGCAAAACTAGAAAAATGAAAAGAGGGTATAATCAAACTGTATTAATTGCTAAATATTTAGCAGAAAAATTACAGGTTGATTATGATGATACAATATTGATTAAAGTAAAAGATAATAGAGAACAGAGTGCTTTAAATAAGGAACAAAGAATAGAGAATATCAAGAATGTATATCAAGTATCAAAGAATACAGATATAATAGATAAAAAATTCAAAGGTAAAAAAATATTATTAATTGATGATATATATACAACAGGAAGTACATGTAAAGAATGTTGTAGAGTTTTACATGAATTAGATGTAGAAAAAATAGATATATTTGTAGTTGCAAAAGATTAAGTAGGAGGTTTTATTGTGGAAGATTTAGTAGAAAGTATATTAGACTATATTCGTTCAGATTATACAGATTATGCTGTTATGATAAATGGGGAATGGGGAGCTGGAAAGACTCATTTTTGGAATAATAAAGTTAGAAGAAAAATAGAATCATTACAATTAAATGGGAAAAAATATACTACCATATATATGTCGTTATATGGTATATCTAATTTAGAAGAAATTAGTAAAAAAATATTTATAGAAACTACTCAATTAATGGATAAAAATTTAAAAAAATTCATGAATTCTAATGAACAAACAACAATTCCTGAATATGCTAAAAAAGGTATTGATATGGCTAATTTATTTGGAGTTACTAAAAATAATGATAAAGTAAATTATGCTGATTTCTTTTCGACAGATGATAAAGTTTTATGTTTTGATGATTTAGAAAGAGCTAATGTTGATGTTATAGATATACTAGGATATATTAATAATTTTGTTGAACATGATCATATTAAAACAATTATAATATGTAACGAAAAAGAGTTATCAACTAAATTTAAAAGTTCTAATATAGAAATGAAAACATTTATTGCAACATATCTTTTAGATAAGCAAAATGAGCTTACAAAGACAGATAGACCAATGGTAGAAAAGATTCAAGATAAAATAGAACATGTATTTGATAAAGCAAATGATTATGAAAGAATAAAAGAAAAGTTAATTGGGGAGACTTTTGAATATGCACCTAAGTTTAACTATATAATAAATGGTATATTAATGAGATATGAAACTAATTCGGATTTAATTAAATTCTTAAGAGAAAATACAGGATTAATAATATCTACATTTAATAGAAGCGGAACAAGGAATTTGCGTATATTAAAACATGCATTAAATGACTTTAAAAAAATATATGAAATGGTAAATAAATCATATCCAAATACAAGCAATAGAATAATTCAAACTATGTTAATATTTACAATAGCAGTATCTTTTGAAATAAAGGCAGGGAAAATTACTAAAGATAAGTTTATGAATATTAAAGACAATCAAGAGTATAAAGCCATATTAGTATCTTCAAGAACTTTAATAGATAATCGAAATTTTTATATAAAAGAGTTTGATAGCAATTATTATAATAACTTTAAAACAGAATATAGCTTTTTCAAATTTATAGAATACTATATTAGAACTAGAATATTTGATATGAAACTATTTAAAGATGATATGGAAATGATTTTAAATACAGTAGATGTGAATAATTTGCCTGCATACAAAAGAATTTTAGTTGAAGAGTACTGGAAAATACAAGATGATAAATTTGAAGAGATAACTAAAACAGTATTAGAAGAAGTAAGAACAGGACAAATTGAATTGATTGAAGTAGTCAAACTATTTGGATATTTTAGCTATTTTTCACGAAAAGGTTTAATAAAAGAAGACTTAACAACAATTAAAAATATATTTTTTGCTGGTATGAATGTATCTTCTTTAAAATCGTCATATTGTGGAAATACAACTGAAGAATTAGCAAAAGTAGCTATAAATGAAGTATCAGAAGACATGGAAGAAATAGTAAGATATTTTAATACATTAAATGAGCAATTATTAGAAAAAGAATATAAGGAAAAAGCAGCAGAGTTATTTAAATATATTCCAATGAAAATGGAAAAGTTTTATCAGGAGTTTGATAATGAATATTTAAAAGTTCCTATATTTAAATACTATGATCCATTCCAAGTATTCCAAAGATTATCATGTGCAGCAAATGAAGATATAGTAATATTAAAAGAAAAATTAGTAAATAGAGTTGATAAATATAAAACTGAAATTGAACCAGAGATGAAAAATATAAAGCAATTAAAAAATATAATTGATGATTATTTAAAAGGAAAAGATATAATAATTAAAAATGTAGTGTTAAAAGAATTGTCAAAAGAATTAGGATATATTTTGGATAAATATAAAACAGGTATTTTTCACAAAAAAGAAGAAATAGAAGAAAATAAGAACTAAAAAACAAGTGAAATAATACTATACATATAATAGAATAATTATATAATAAATATAAAGGTGGTTTTAAAGTGAAAGTTATTTTAATAAATGGTAGTCCTAATCAATATGGTTGTACATATACAGCTTTAAAAGAAGTAGAGAGTAAATTAATAGAGAATGAAATTGAAACTGAAATATTCTGGATTGGAAATAAGGCAATATCAGGTTGTATTGGTTGTAAAGCATGTGTAAAAACAGGAAAATGTTTTATAGATGATAATGTCAATAAGTTTTTAGAAAAGTCAAAATTAGCAGATGGGTTTGTATTTGGCTCACCTGTACATTTTGCTGCAAGTTCAGGATTTCTATCTTGTTTTATGGATAGAGTATTCTTTAAAAGAAAAAGTATTTTTTCTAATAAATTAGGAGCATCAATTGTAACATGTAGAAGAGCTGGTACAACAGCAGCACTAGACGAAATTAATAAATATTTTAGTATAAGCAATATGCCAATAGTATCATCAAGTTATTGGAATATGGTGCATGGGAATACGCCAGAAGAGATTAAAAAAGATGAAGAAGGTATGCAAAACATGAGACATTTAGGAAATAATATGTCATGGTTATTAAAATGTATTGAATGTGGTAATAGTAATGGTGTTAACCTACCTGAAAGTGAAACACCTGTATTAACAAACTTTATTAGATAAAACAAATAGATGGAGTATAAAATGAAATGTAGAATAGGTGTATTTGATTCTGGGATAGGTGGAGTTACAGTACTAAAAGAGATTATAAAAATATTACCAAATGAAGAATATATATATTATAGTGATAGTGAAAATCTTCCGTATGGAGATAAAAGTAATGAACAAATTATAGAAATTTGTGACAGGATAACAAAAAAACTAATAAATATGAAATGTAAAGTAGTAGTAATTGCGTGTAATACAGCAAGTGCAAAAGCAGTATCATATCTAAGAAAAAAATATATAGATATAATATTTATTGCAATAGAGCCAGCATATAAAATGGTCTATGATAATTCATTTGATAAAGAAACTTTAATAATGGCAACAAAAGGGACAGTTGAAAGTGGAAAATTTAATTTGTTAATTGAAAAATATAATAATAAAAAAACGATAATAGTATCATGTGAAGGATTAGCAGATACAATAGAAGCGGGAAATAAAATTGATATAATAAATAATTTAGAAGAAAATATAGGACGATATGCAGGAAAAGTACAAAATGTAGTGTTGGGATGTACACATTATCCTTTAATAAAAAATGAAATAATAGAAGTATTAGGAAAAGTTGATTTTTTTGAAGGATCAAAAAAAATAGCAGAATACCTTAAAACTATTCTAAAGGATAAAAAATTAATTAATAATTTTGAAGTAAAACAAAAAGAATTAGTAAATACCAAAATAAAGTTTATAGATTCGAGTGAATGTATATTAAAAGAAAAAAGGTTTTTTGAACTTTTAGAAAGTGATTAAATTTAAACAGAAAGAAGAAAGAGAAAATGGAAATATTAAAAAATAATCTAAAAAATAAACTAAATTTGAGAACTCAGAAAGACTATCCTATAGAAGGAATTGAATTTATAGATATAACACCACTATTTATGAAAGCAGAAATATTAAATGAAATAATAGATAAAATGGTAGATGAAATTATTAAATATAATATTGATTACATTTTAGCTCCTGAAGCAAGGGGATTCTTGTTAGGTTCAGCAATTGCAAAAGAACTAGGTGTTGGAGTAGTCGCAGTAAGAAAAAAAGGAAAAATACCTACAGATTTCATTGAAAGTTGTTTTAGTTATGAAAAAGAATATGGAAAAGATTATCTTGAATTACCTAAACTGGATAATCAAGAATATAGGAATAAAAAATTTTACATAGTAGACGACATCTATGCAACAGGAAATACAATACAATCAATAAAAAAAGAAGTAGAAAAGTTAGGTGGGGAGATATTAGGAAGTGGAGTAATAATAAATATACCAGACTTAAATACACAAAAAAACATATTCTCATTAATAGATATAAAGGAAACATAATAATGTCGCATTGGGGACAGTCCCCGACGCGACATTCATGTCGTTTTAGGGACAGTCCCCAATGCGACATTATTACTTCTAAATTAGAGATATTTTTTTAGTTTTTGTATGCTGTTTTCTTGGAAATTAATAAAGTTGTTTAATATTGTTGGTATATTTCCTTCAGCATTTTTATTGTTATTTGAAAGTTTTACTCCTTCAATTATACCCATATTCAGACCTTGCAACATCATTTCTGCTATTTTTGAGTCACTTTTATCATCAAGTGTGGACCATTTTATAGTCATCCAACCCATTGCTTTTTGCATAGGGTTTAATTCTTTTGGAAACGCATCATAGTTTTTTAATTCTGTGTCAACTTGATTTAAAATGTTGTTATATTCATCATATTGGAATTTTAAATCATTTTTTAATTCTTTATCACTTATTTGTTCACTTATTGTTGATATTGAATCCATTCCCATTTTTATACCTTTTGTTAATTGATTTAATATATATTCTGGATTATTCATATAAAATCATTCCTTCCTTTTTATTTTTAGTATTAACTATTTTCTATTAATTATGTATAAAATAAATGGAATAATGAAAATAATATAGATTATATAAAGGACTGAAAAACGTAATTACTTTGTAATATAAACGTAACAGAAATGTAATGGTAAAAATATATTTATTAATATATACTAGTAGAGTAAAATTAAATGAAATTAAAGGAATGAAATTAAATATGAAAAAAGAAAATTGGATAAAATATGGAATAATATTAGGTTTTACAATAATAATTTGCCAGGGTTTTTTACAAATGCATTATTCTTCTGATACTTATGTATTATGGGATATAGGATATATGAATTATCCACAACAATATTTTTTATTAGATGGTAGGATAATATCATCGATAGTATGTTTTTTAGCAGGAATGTTAAAGATTCCTTTTGAAACATATATAGTTGGTATGAATTTTATAGGAGTTATTTTTATATCAATTGCTATATATATAATGAGCAGTACAATTAAGAATATAATTAAGCCAGAGAAAAAGTTAATTGAATATATAATTATTTTAGCATCTTTTGTATTAGTATTAAATCAATTTACATTAGAATATTTATTATTTCCAGAGTCAGCTGTAATGTGTTTAGGTGTTTTGTTGATAGTAATAGCCACAAAAATTGCTATCGAGAAACCAAAACATTCATATTTAAAAGTATTTATAACTCTTCTAATTGCAACATTATGCTACCAAGGTCTTTTAAATATATTTCCAGTTTATATAATATTAGTATATATTGTTAAGCAAATAGTAAGTAAAAATGATTATAAACAAGATGAAAAAGAATTCTTTATTGAAATGATTAAATTTGCAATAATGGTAATTGTTATTTTACTTATATCTATGTTTGTTGTTGATATAGGTATTAATTATTTTGAAAGTGATCAAGATAGAAGAATATATTTAATTGATTTTGAAGCCTTCTTATTACGTGGAGAAATAGTATTAGAGTATTTAAATGAATTATGGATAAAAAATATGAACACTTTACCATATTATATAAATCCTATAGTATTAATAATTACTTTTGTATCTTTAATATTATTAAGAACAAAAAAAGAAATAATAATGCAATATATATTGTTTTTAGTAGTATCGTTTGCTATATGTGTAGTACCAATGTATATATTTAATACTGGACCAGCAGGAAGAACTAATAGCCCGCTTATGATAATGTGGGGAGCGTCATTACTCATATTATTAGCACAAAGTACTATAGTTGAGAATGAAATAAAAAAGAAATATATATATTCATTGATTATAATTTCATTTATAATTAATAGCCTATACACAGTTAGAAATATATCAGAACATCTGGCTTCAAATGCTGTAGAACACAATATGGGAGCTACTATAAGATATAAACTAGAAGAGTACGAAAAAGAAACAGGGATAACTGTTACTAAGTTTGGATATGTATATGATATAAGTCCACAACAATATGCTTATGGGATTAAAGAAATGGGATCTTTAACTGAAAGAAAATTATCATGTTCATGGTCTATAAGACAAGCCATAAACTTCTATTGTGATAGACATTTTGAAAAAGTAATTATACCAGAAGATATATATTTTAGGGATGTAGTACAAAAAGACTATAAACAGTTTACAGATGAGCAAATTATATTTTTTGAAGATCAGATGCATTTAATAGTTTACTAATATATAGTATTAAATTGGGAAATTTTAAAATAATACTTGAAAAGTAAAAAAATATATTATAGAATTGAATTGTCTTAAAGAAAAAGGCAAATAATATAATAAAAATCTTAAAGGAGGAAAATTATGTCAGTAAAAATAGGTATTAACGGATTTGGAAGAATAGGTAACTTATCATTCCAAGCAGCACTTGCAAAAGAAGGAGTAGAGGTAGTAGCAATAAACGACCCATTCATAGATGCTGAATATATGGCTTATATGACTAAATATGATTCAGTTCATGGAAGATTTAAAGGAACAGTAGAATCAAAAGATGGGAAATTATATATTAATGGAAAAGAAATAAAAGTATTTAATGAAATGGATCCTAAAAACATTCCATGGGGAGAAGTAGGAGTAGATTATGTATTAGAATGTTCAGGAGTATTTACAACACTTGAAAAAGCTAATGCACATATAGAAGGTGGAGCTAAAAAAGTAATAATATCAGCACCATCTGCAGATGCACCAATGTTTGTAATGGGAGTTAATAACGATAAATATGATCCAAGTATGAATATAGTATCAAATGCATCTTGTACTACAAATTGTTTAGCACCACTTGCTAAAGTAATACATGATAACTTTGGAATTAAAGAAGGTTTAATGACAACAGTTCACGCAACAACTGCTACACAAAAAACAGTTGACGGAGCATCAAGAAAAGACTGGAGAGGTGGTAGAGCAGCAGCTGTTAATATTATTCCATCATCTACAGGAGCAGCTAAAGCAGTAGGGAAAGTAATACCAGAATTAAACGGAAAATTAACAGGTATGGCATTTAGAGTACCAACAGTTGATGTATCAGTAGTTGATTTAACAGTTAACTTAGAAAAACCAGCTAAATATGAAGAAATATGTTTAGCAGTTAAAAAAGCAGCTGAAAATGAATTTAAAGGAATTATAGAATATGTAGATGAACCAGTAGTATCATCAGATTTTACAACAGATTCTCATACATCAATATTTGATAGTACAGCAGGAATAATGCTTACAGATACATTTGTTAAATTAGTATCATGGTATGATAATGAATGGGGATATTCAAATAAATTAGTAGATTTAACATGCTATATTGCATCTAAATAGACAAAGGTTGAAAAAGAATACTACATATATATAAGTATTCTTTTTTAATATTAATTCTAATTAATAAAAACAAAATAAAAAATGAAAGGAATTGAATTTATGAATAAGAAAACTATTAAAGATATAGATTTAAAAGGAAAAAAAGTATTTGTGAGATGTGATTTTAATGTACCAATGGATGAAGATAAAAATATCACAGACAATGCTAGAATATTAGGAGCTATGCCTACAATAAAATATTTATTGGAAAATAATTGTGCAATTATATTAGCATCGCATTTAGGAAGACCTAAAGGTGAATTTAAAGAAGAATATTCGCTAAAACCAGTGGCTAAAGAACTGGCAAAATTATTAGAAAAAGAAATAATAATGGCAAGTGATGTTATAGGGGAAGACGCAAAAACAAAAGCTAAAAATTTAAAACAAGGAGAAATACTATTACTTGAAAATGTTAGATTTCATAGGGAAGAAACAGATAATGATGAAGTATTTGCAAAAGAATTAGCAAATATGGCGGATATATATGTTAATGATGCTTTTGGTGCAGCCCATAGAGCTCATAGTTCAACAGCAGGTATTGCTAAATTTATACCAGCAGTAGCAGGTTTTTTAATTGAAAAGGAATTAAATTTCTTAGGAAAAACACTAGAAAATCCAGAAAGACCATTTGTAGCAATACTAGGTGGAGCTAAAGTATCTGATAAAATAGGGGTAATAGATAGTTTATTAGAAAAAGTTGACACATTGATAATTGGTGGTGGAATGGCATATACTTTTTTCAAAGCCCAAGGATATGAAGTTGGTAATTCGATATGCGAAATAGATAAATTAGAGTTAGCAAGAGATTTAATGGAAAAAGCAAAGAGAAAAGGTGTTAAATTTATGCTACCAGTAGATACAAGAGTAGGTAAAGAATTTGATGTAAATACTGAAAGTAAGACAGTTAAATATACAGAAATACCTAGTGATTGGGAAGGTTTCGATATTGGAGAAGAAACAATCAAAATTTTCTCAGAAGAAGTTAAAAACGCTAAAACAGTAATTTGGAATGGGCCAGTTGGATTATTTGAATTTCCACAATTTGCAATAGGGACAAATGCTATAGCTAAAGTTTTATCAGAAATAGATGCAACAACAATAATTGGTGGTGGAGATTCGGCAGCAGCAGTTAAAATAGCAGGATTAGAGAAAAAAATGACTCATATATCTACAGGTGGTGGAGCTTCTTTAGAATTTTTAGAAGGTAAAAAACTACCAGGGATTGAATGTCTGAATAATAAATAAAAAATTAGTAATTAGATAAAGAATATGAAAGAGTACTAAATAAAGTATTCTTTTTTTATAGAGAAATTTGGTTTGGAATTTGAAATAAATTGAAAAATACGGCCAATAAATTAAAGAATGCTTGAAAAGTATTCTTTTTTGTTATAGAATATAATCAAACTTTATAGAATATATAAATAAATAAGGAGGATTTTTTATGAGAAAAAAAATAATAGCAGGAAATTGGAAAATGAATATGCTACCAAATGAAGCAATAGCATATATAGAAGGGTTAGCTCCTTTAGTTAAAAATAGTGAAAATGAAGTTATTTTATGTGTGCCATACACAGATCTATTTTATACATTATTAACAGTACAAGAAACTAATATAAATGTAGGTGCGCAAAATATGCATTATGAAGAAACAGGGGCTTTTACTGGAGAAATATCAGGTTCAATGTTAAAGTCAATAAATGTAGAGTATGTAATAATAGGGCATTCAGAAAGAAGGCAATACTATAATGAAACAGATGAAACAGTAAATAAAAAAATAAAGTCAGCATATAAAAATGAATTAAAACCAATACTATGTGTTGGAGAAACTTTAGAAGAAAGAGAAGCTGGAAAAACAGAAGAAATAATAACAAACCAAACAAAAAAAGGACTAGAAGGGTTGACAAATGAGCAAGTTGCATCTACAATAGTTGCGTATGAGCCTATTTGGGCAATAGGTACAGGAAAAACAGCTACAAGTGAAGATGCAAATAATTCAATAAAATCAATAAGAGAAGAAATTTCAAAAATATATGGAAAAGAAATATCAGAAAAAGTTTCTATACTATATGGAGGAAGTGTTAAATCATCAAATGCCAAAGAACTATTTGAAATGTCAGATATAGATGGTGGATTAGTTGGTGGAGCAAGTTTAAAAGTAGATGAATTTAGCAAAATAGTAAACTATAAATAAGAAATTAATTATATAAGCAAGTTACTTGAAAAGGAAGGTAGAAATGAAGAAAAAATTAAATATGTTAATGATATTAGACGGATATGGAATAAGTGAAAATAAAGAAGGAAATGCAATCAAATTAGCAAAAATACCTAATATAACTAGCATAATGAAAAAATACAAAACAACTAAAATACATACAAGTGGATTGGAAGTAGGGCTTCCAGAAGGTCAAATGGGGAATTCCGAAGTAGGACATACAAATATTGGTGCAGGAAGAATAGTATATCAAGAATTAACAAGAATAACAAAATCAATACAAGATGGAGATTTTTTTTCAAATGAAAAATTAATTTGGGCAATAGAAGAATGTAAGAAAAATAATACAAATCTACATATATTAGGGTTAGTATCAGATGGTGGAGTACATAGTCATGATAGACATCTATATGCTATATTAGAATTAGCTAAAAGAAGAGATTTTGAAAATGTATATATTCATTGTATATTAGATGGTAGAGATACACCACCAGCATCAGCCGAAATGTATATATCAAACTTACAAGATAAAATAAATGAAAAAAAAGTTGGTAAAATAGCAAGTGTTTCAGGTAGATTTTATGCTATGGATAGAGATAATAGATGGGAGAGAGTTCAAAAGTACTATGATGCTATAGTAAAAGGAGAAGGAGTTAAATCAGGAAATGCAATAAAAGCAATAGAAGATTCATATTGTAAAGATGTTTTTGATGAATTTATAGAGCCTACTCTAATAACTACTACAGATGATAAACTAATAACAATAAACAAAAAGGACTCAGTTATATTTTTTAACTTTAGACCAGATAGAGCTAGAGAAATAACACGAGCTTTAGTAGATACTAATTTTACAGGATTTGAAACAAAAAAAGATTTAGAATTAAACTTTGTTTGTTTTACAAAATATGATGAAACAATACCAAATGTTCAAATAGCATTTGAAAAGCAAGAATTACAAAATACTTTTGGAGAATATATAAGTCAAAAAGGATTATCTCAACTTAGGATAGCAGAAACTGAAAAATATGCACATGTTACATTCTTCTTTAATGGTGGTGAAGAAAAACAATATGAAGGTGAAGATAGGATATTAGTTCCATCTCCGAAAGTTGAAACTTATGATTTAAAACCAGAAATGAGTGCATATGAAGTAACAGAAAAAGTATTAGAAGCTATTCAAAGTGAAAAATACGACTGTATAATATTAAATTATGCTAATCCTGATATGGTAGGACACACAGGCAATTTAGAAGCAGCAGTAAAAGCTATAGAAACAGTTGATGAATGTGTTGGGAAAGTAGTAGAATTAGTAAATCAAAAAGATGGTAATATTTTAATAACTGCAGATCATGGAAATGCTGAAATAATGGTAGACACTGTAAATGGAGAACCATATACAGCACACACAACAAACCCAGTACCACTTATATTAATAACTGATGATAAAAAGATATGCTTAAAAGAAGGTGGTAAATTAGCAGATTTAGCTCCAACAATGCTTGATTTAATGAATTTAGACAAACCTGAAGAAATGACAGGAGAAAGTTTATTAGATAGGAAATAAAAAAATGTTAAAACATACAAAAAAAATTCAAAGTATATATCAAGATATTCAAACAAAAATATATTATATGATACCAGAAAAATGGGATAAACTATATTTATATGCTTCAATATTAGATCAAGAAAACCTAGAAGGCAACACTGGTGAACTATATTTCTATTATTTACCTAAAGGTTTTCTGAGAAAAAAGATGGTAAATGTATATGAAATACCATCAAAATTTAATTTAGATGAAAGTAAATATTTAAGTCTTGTAAAAATATTGTATGATAAAGTAAAGGAATTAAGAGAAGAATTCAAAAAAAGTGAACCAAAGGGGATTTGGAGTAATTTAACAATTTTAATTGAAAATTCTAAATTTAAAGTAGAATATGATTATACAGACTTAGAAAGAGACTATTTAACAAGTTATCAAAGACATGTAATATGGAGGCATGAATACTTAGGCATAGGAATAGAACAATTAAATAAAGAAGAAAAATTAATTCTCCAATCATATATATCAGGTTTAAAATCAATAGCAAGAAAAGAAAAGTTTGAGATGGGCACATATATAAATGATGTTGAGAATATAATTGGTTATACGACAAATGAAGTTGATTTAAAGAAAGAAAATAATTTTAAAGAAGAACATCAAGAAGAAAATAAGATTGTTAATGAGATATTGTCTAAAAAACAAATGAACTAAGATAGAATATATTTGTAATATTATATAAATAAAAATCAAGAGTTAAAAATATAATTTAGCTCTTGTTTTTTTGTAATACCATTTAAACGTAGCTGAAATTTATAAAAATCCTTGTAATATTTAGTGTTTTAGTGTAAAATGTGATAGAATTGTAAATAATTAATTGGGGGCAAAAATAAATGAGATTTGTAACAGATGAAAAATCAAAATTAGAATATAAAGAGTTTTTAGAAAAGCATAATAGATGTAATTTTCAACAATCATTAGAATGGGCAAATGTAAAAAAAGACAATTGGAAAGCAGAAGTGATTTTAGCAGAAGAAAATAATAAAATAGTAGGTTCTTTATGTGTATGGATAAGAAAAATACCTATATTTGGGAATATAATGTATTCATCAAGGGGGCCAGTTTGTGATGTCCATAATATAAATGTAATGAAACAATTAACAGATGGAGCAAAAGAATTAGCAAAAAAATATAAAGCGATTGTACTTAGAATTGAGCCAGATATTAATCACGATGATAATGTTTTTAGAGATGTTGTAAGTGAACTAGGGTATAAAATAAAAGATGACGCAAAAGATTTTAAAGATGAAATTCAACCTAGATTTGTATTTAGGTTAGATATAAAAGATAAAACAGAAGAAGAAATATTAGCAGGTTTTAAGCAAAAATGGAGATATAATATACGTGTAGCTACTAAAAAAGGTGTAGAAATCAAAGAAGGAACAAGAGAAGACTTAAAAGATTTTCATAAAATAATGATTGAAACAGGAAAAAGAGATGGATTTATAATAAGACCATTATCATATTTTGAAAAAATGTATGATGAATTAGGACAAGAACACATGAAACTATTAATGGCATATCATGATGGACAACCAATATCAGGGGTTATACCAATTTTCTATGGAAATAAAACATGGTATTTATATGGGGCTAGTAGTAATAGTCATAGAAATTTGATGCCAAACTACCTATTGCAATGGGAAATGATAAAAATGGCGATCAAGAGAAAAGATGATATATATGACTTTAGAGGTGTATCAGGAGTTGTGGACGAAAAACATCCGCAATATGGATTATATAGATTTAAACAAGGTTTTGGAGCAACTTTTACAGAGTTTATAGGTGAAATATATTTGCCGTTTAAACCATTTAGATATGGGATGTATAAATTTTCTGAAAAAGCTTTTAGAACATTAAGACAAATGAAAAGAAAAATAAGAAATAAATAGTGTGGAGGCAAAATGACAGAACTTGTTGTTATAGAAGAAGATTTAAAACACAATATAGATAGAATTAAGAAATATGTTAATTCAGATAATGAAAACAATAAAAAAGTTGAAATAATAGCAGTAGTAAAAGCAAATAGCTATGGACTAGGCTTAATTCAATATGTAAAATTACTGATAGAAAATGGGATATCATATTTTGCAGTAGCAACATTAGAAGAAGCAATAGAGTTAAGGAAAAATAATATTAAAGGAAAAATATTAATGTTATCTGCAACTGCAATTAAAGAAGAGATAGAGCAATTAATTAAGAATGATATAATAATAACAATAAGTTCAAAAGAAGACATAGAGATAGTAGAAGATATCGGTAATAAATTAAACAAAAAGATTAATGCACATCTTAAAATAGACACAGGTTTTGGAAGATATGGATTTATATATCAAGAAAAAGAAAAATTGAAAGTAGCATTAGAAAAAATTAAAAATATAAATATTATAGGAACGTACTCACACTTTTCAATTAGTTTTTATGATGATGAATATACCAAAATGCAATACATTAGATTTATGGAAGTTATTGAATATTTAAAACAAAATAATATAAGTACAGGAATGCTCCATATATGTAACTCATCAGCAGCTTTAAAATCAAAAGAATATCATTTGGACGCAGTTAGAATAGGTTCAGCTTTTTTAGGCAGATTATCATTTATAAATACAATGGGGCTAAAAAAAATAGGCCACTTAGAATCAAGAGTAACAGAAACTAAGAAACTTCCCAAAGGATTTAATATAGGATATTCTAATATATATAAAACAAAAAATGAAACAGATATAGCTATAATACCAGTTGGTTACATGAATGGATTAAATGTAAAAAACGATAAGGATATGTTTAGGTTTGTAGATAAATTAAGATATATATGGGAAGATGTAAGAAGAATATTTAAAAATAACGATATGTATATAGAAATAAACGGAAAAAGATGCAGAATATTAGGGAAAATAGGCACATATCATTTAACATGCAATATAACAGGGAAAGATATTAAAATAGGAGATATAGCAAAAATTAATATTCACCCTAAATTTGTTGATTCGAGTATTAGAAGGGAGTATAGATAGTGGAAAAAAATAACACAAAAGAAGTAGAAAAAGATAAAATTATCAAAAATAATTTTTTAAAAAAGATATGGATTAGTATTACCAAAATTGAATTATACCCATTAATAGTAGCAGAAGGATTAAAAAGAGCATTAACCTATTTATCAGGACTTGTTTTTATATTAGTAATAGTTTTCTCATCAGGTATAATATATGATATAGTAAAATTTGTAGATGAAGGTAAAGTTTATTTAGAAGATGAATTTCCAGATATATCATACAGTGATGGTAAAATGGATATAAAAAGCGAAGAACCAATATATTTGAATGACGATAATTCAATATTAGGTACAGCCATAATTGATACAAAAGATATTGATGAAAATCAGGAAAATATATACATTCAAGATTTAAAAAACAATAATACAAATGGAATAATAATATTAGATGATAAAGTTATGGTTAATAATACCACTATGCAAGATCCGATAATATATACATATACAGATATATTTAGTTCATTTGAAATTGAAACATTTACAAAACAAGATATATTAAGCTACTTAAATAGTTCTCAAATTATTTGGATGTATATAACTATGTTTTTAGTTCTATGTATATACTCATTTATACTATATCTAATAATAAATACAATAAATATCTTTTTCTTAAGTATTGTTGGATATTTTACAACAATATTAGCAAGAATAAAAATAAGATATATTGCAATATTTAATATGTCAGTATATGCTACAACATTATCTATATTGCTAAATGCAATATACGTGGGTATAAATATATTTGTAGATTTTAATATAGAATATTTCCAAGTAATGTATACAGCGGTTGCTTCAATTTATTTAATAGCGGCAATATTTATGTTAAAATCAGACATTATAAAAAAACAAATAGAATTAATGAAAATAATTGAAGTACAAGAGCAAGTTAAAAAAGATATGGAAACACAGGAAGAAAATAAAAAAGAAGAACAAACAAATAAAGAAAAAGATAAAGATAAAGAGAAGAAAAAAGAAGAAGAAGTAGAAGTAGATAATGAATTAAAAGAAGAAGTAAAAGGAAATGAAGCTTAGAAATAATTAGATATTAGGAGGCATAATGAAAAAAGATAAAAAAGAAAAAGATAATAACAAAAAAAATAAAGGTTCATTGATTGGTATAATATTATTAATTATATTAATTATCTCAGCAACAATAGGAATAGTCATATATTTTTCAACAAATAGTAATGAAGATGAAAATACTTTAGCATATACGGACTTAGTAAAAGAAGTATCAAATGGGAATGTTGAAAAAGTAGAAATGCAAGTTGGAAGTACAACTGTTAAAGTAAAAATGAAAGACCAAGAAGAAGAAAAAACAGCGATAGTTCCAGATACTCAAAGTTTTGTAACATTAATTCAAACAAAAGTAGCAGAAGGTAATGAAATAGAATTAATACAAGAACCAAGAAGTTTTTGGCAAGAACTACCATCAACAATATTTAGTCTATTACCAACATTTATAATGTTAGCACTATTAATATTAATATTTAAAATGCAAGGATTAGGTGAAAAAGGTAAAGTATACGATGATACAGAAAGAAGAACTAAAATAAAATTTGAAGATGTAGCAGGATTAGATGAAGAAAAAGGTGAATTAGTAGAAATAGTAGATTTTCTTAAAAAACCAGAAAAATTTGCTAAAATGGGAGCTAAAATTCCTAAAGGAGTTCTATTATATGGAAAACCTGGTACAGGTAAAACCTTAATAGCAAAAGCTATTGCTGGTGAAGCAAATGTACCATTTATATCAATGAGTGGTTCTGAGTTTATTGAAATGTTTGCTGGATTAGGAGCATCAAGGGTTAGAAGATTATTTGAAAAAGCTAGAAAATTATCTCCATGTATAGTATTTATAGATGAAATAGATGCAATAGGATCAAGAAGAAGTTCAAATAGTGGAGCAGAAACTGAAAATAATCAAACACTAAATCAGCTATTAGTTGAAATGGATGGTTTTAGCTCCGAAGAAACAATAATAATATTAGCAGCTACAAATAGACCAGAAATGTTAGATAAAGCACTATTAAGACCAGGAAGATTTGATAGGCAGATTACAATACCTACACCAGATTTAAAAGGTAGATTAGAAATACTTAAAATTCATAGTAAAGATAAGGAAGTTTCTGAAAATGTTAATTTAGAAAGTATTGCTGAAGATACAGCAGGATTTACTGGAGCAGAGCTTGCAAATATTTTAAATGAAGCAGCAATTATTGCAACTAAACAAGACCACGAAAGTATTGAAAATGACGATATAGAAGAAGCTGTTAAAAAAACTACTGTTGGTTTAGAAAAAAGAAGTAGAGAAATTTCTGAAAAAGACAGAAGGCTTACAGCATATCATGAAGCAGGGCATGCTGTTGTTAGTAAGTACTTAGAAACACAGACAGACGTTAAAGAAGTTTCTATAATACCTAGAGGTGTTGCAGGTGGATATACTATGTACAAATCTGATGAAGACAAATACTATATTTCAAAAACTGAAATGCAAGAAAAATTAATAGCACTTTTAGGTGGTAGAGCTGCTGAAAAGCTTGTCTTAGATGATATTTCAACTGGTGCTAGTAATGATATTGAAGTTGCAACAAGTATTGCTAGAGATATGGTTACTAAATATGGTATGAGCGATACATTAGGACCAATTGATTTGCAAGTAAGAGATTCGCACGATTTACAAATATTTGGTGAAAATATAAATGATGCTATTGGTAAAGAAGTTAAAAAATTAATTGATATAGCATATAATGATGCTCAAAGACTATTAGTTCAGTACAGAGATAAATTAGATATAATTGCAAATGAACTATTAAAAAATGAAAAAATAAACGAGCAAGAATTTAAAAGAATATTTGAATAATTAAATAATCCTACCTTTATTGGTAGGATATTTGTATATATATTGAACAAATTTAAAGAATTTATTTAAAAAACATTAAAAATATAATATAATATATATGAAAATATAAAAGAAAGATGTGGTAATATGAAAATAAAACAAGCCATAGATAAAGCAGTAATAATGTTAAAAACCAATAATGTAGAAAGCAGTAAAATAAAAGCACGATTATTAATGCAATATGTTTTAAAAAAAGATAGACAATATCTAATTGTTTATGACAATAAAGATTTAACAATAGAACAAGAAGAAAAATATTTTAAAGCTATTGAAATACATATTAAAGGAATACCTATTGAATATATAACTAATATTAAAGAGTTTATGAAAATGAATTTTTTTGTAAATGAAAATGTTTTAATACCAAGACAAGATACAGAAATATTAGTTGAAGAAGTATTAGATATAGGAAAAAGAATTAATGCTATAAAAATATTAGATTTATGTACAGGTAGTGGTATTATCGGTATATCAATTGCAAAATATTTAAAAAATAGTGAAATAACAGTTGTAGACATAAGTGAAGAAGCGCTAAAAGTCGCAAAGAAAAATGCCAAAATAAATAAAGTGGAAAATCAAATAACTTTTGTAAAATCTGACTTATTTTCTAAGTTGAAAAAAGAAAAATATGATATAATTGTTTCAAATCCACCATATATTAAAAAAGATGTAATCAAAAAATTAGATAAACAAGTGCAGAATGAACCAAATATAGCTTTAGATGGTGGATATGATGGACTTGATTTCTATAGAAAGATAATATCTAAAAGTTATGAATATATGAAAGCTGGGTCGTATTTGTGTTTAGAGATGGGGTATGATCAAAAAGAAGATGTTATAGACTTGATTAATAATGAAGATAAATATGTGCAAACATATTCAAAAAAAGATTTATATGACAATGATAGAATAGTAATAACAAAATTAATTGTATAAGGGGTGTGAAATTTAATGTCATTTACTTCAGAAATAAAGCAAGAATTAAATAAAAGTAGTAATTTAGTTAATAAAAAATTATTGACATTTGAATTAATAGGATATTTAATTACAGATAATATAACATTTATTAATAAAAATGAAATAAAATTTGGAACAGAAAGTGATTACAATATTAATAGATTTTCAAAAATACTTTCAAATTTAGATATAAATCATCAAATAGACGTAAATGGGAAAATATTTAATATTAAGTGTAAAACAAAAGATTTAGAAAATATAACAAAAGAATATATTGATATTGTCGATAATAGTATATATATAAAAGAAAATTTTTTGAATGAAAAATTAATTGAAGAAATTTATAAAAATATAGTAAAAGGAGCATTTTTGGGTTCGGGATCTATAAACAATCCAGAAAAAAAATATCATTTTGAAATGAAATTTTTAAATAAGAAAAATGCAGAAAATATATTGAAAATATTAGAAAAATTAGAGATTAAAGCTAAAATAATGGAAACAGAAAATATATGTTTGATATATATAAAAGAAGGCGAAGAAATTTCTAAAATACTCGCATTAATAGGTGCAAATAAAGCTGTTATGAAGTTTGAAGATATTAGAATTCAAAAAGAAATGAATGGAAAGATAAATAGAATTGTAAATTGCGAAACAGCTAATTTGAATAAGATAATTAATGCATCAGTAGAACAAATAACAGCAATTGAAAAATTAAAAAATAGCGGTAACTTACACAAACTAGACGATAATTTAAAAGAATTAGCAGAATTAAGGATAAAAAATCCTAATCTTTCATTAATAGAATTAGGGAATAAATTAGAAAAGCCAATTGGTAAATCAGGTGTTAATTACAGGCTTAAGAAGATAATTGAGCTTGCAAATGAAATATAATACTAAAATAAAGGAATAGATATGGAAGAAAAAGAGAAAAACGAATTAGGAATATATATACATATTCCTTTTTGTAAGAAAAAATGTGATTATTGCGATTTCTTATCTTTTGATAATGTAAAAGATAAAATTGGAAATAAAGATTTAAATAGTGAAATAAAAAAGTATATAGAAAAAGTTATATTAGAAATAAAAAGTTTTGATTTTTCTAAATATGTAGTAACAACAATATATATTGGAGGTGGAACACCATCATATATAGATGAAAAATACATAGAAGAAATAATAGGGGGGTTAAAAAATAAAATTCAAAACGAGAGTAAAACCACTAAGTTTGAAGATATAGAAATTACTATTGAAATAAACCCAGGAACAGTTGCAAACAAAAAACTGAAAAAATACTATGAAATAGGAATTAATAGATTAAGTATTGGACTTCAAAGTGTTAATGATAATTTATTAAAACAAATAGGAAGAATACATACATATAAAGAATTTGAAGAAGTATATAATATGGCTATAAATATCGGATTTCAAAGTATTAATTTTGATTTAATAATAGGACTTCCTAATCAAACTATGGAAGATGTATCTAAAACGATAGATATTGTAAAAAAGCTAAATCCTAATCATGTAAGTATATATTCTTTGATAATCGAAGAAGATACAAAAATAGAGAAAAAAATATTATCAGGAGAATTGAAAGAATTAGATGAAGAAATAGAAAGAAATATGTATTGGTATATAAAAAACAAACTAGAATTAATAGGATATAATCATTACGAAATATCTAATTTTGCTAAAAAGGGAAAAGAGTCTAAACACAATGTTAACTGTTGGGAACAAAAAGAATATATAGGATTTGGACTAGGAGCACATTCATATATTGATAAAAAAAGATTTTTTAATATTAGAGTTAATAAAGAGAATATTAATTATGAAAAAGAAGTTCAAGAAATACAGAATCTGATTGATATGCAAAAAGAATATATGATATTAGGTCTTAGGATGTTAAAAGGGATTTCTATATCTAAATTCAAAGAAAAATTTATTGATAATCCAATATATATATTCAAAAAAGAATTAGAATATTTGGTCAATCAAGAATTGTTGATTATAGATGGTGATATTATTAAACTTTCAAATAAGGGACTAGACTTCGCTAATTTAGTATGGGAACAGTTTGTTTAAGTTATAAGTATACATACAAATCAATTAAAATATTGTATAATCCAAACAACTTAGAAATATATATAGTATTTAAATATATTTAATGAAATTAATAAACAATTTTAAATTAAGGTTATCATAAAAAAATAATTATATTATAACTAAAGTAGAGAACTGAAAATAAATTTATTAATTGGTTTTCTACTTTGTTTTATATCTGTAAATATAAATCTAATAGAGTATTTAATTATACTCTATTTTTATCCTATATGTCGAAAAAGCTTGGAATTTGCGATGAAAAGTGTTTGACAAAGATAATAACTTAAACTATAATACATATAAATTATATATTAATTCAACAAAATTTAAATCTAAATTAATTTTAAATTCGACTAATTAATCTTAAAAATTTCAAAACAAATATAAAATATATAAGGAGGGATGATTATAGGGAAAAAGAAAAAAATAATAATTATATCAGTAATACTAATAAGTATAATTCTATCATTTGTTGGTGGACAATCATATGCAAGATACGCAAAAGACGTACGTGGTGAAGTTATGGCGCAAATAGCAACATGGGATTTCAAAGTAAATGGACAATCACATGAAGTTCATACAATTAATATGAAATCTGAATTGCAAAATGGAAAAATAGCACCAGGAACAAATGGAAGTTTTGATATAATCATAGATGCTACAGGTACGGAAGTTGGTGTTGAATATAATATTAGATTTTTAAATGAAACAGATAAACCCCGAAATCTAAAATTTATTTATCAAGATAAAGTATATAATTCAATAACAGAACTAGATGAAATATTATCAGATACAATAAGTATGGATAATGAAAACAAAACAAAAGTAATTACAATTAACTGGGAGTGGAGATATGAAACAGGAAATACTGATGAAGAAATATATCAAAATGATTTAATAGATACTCAAGATATGCAAAATATTTCAAACTACTCATTTCAAATAATTGTATCAGGAACACAAATGTCATTATAATCAAAGTTAAAGAGTTTAAATCAAATGTTTTTAGATATTAATATAAAAGTTTTAAATCAAGAAATAAGTAATAAATACTTATAGTTCAAAAAAGAGATATCCTAATAATCTAAAAAGTAAAGTTAAAATAATTTGTTGAATAATATATAATTTAATATAAATAAAAATGAATTGATACCATTATAGGTCTGTGGTGTTAAAGTTTTATTCTAAAGTTAGGGTAGGGATTTTCTTACCCTAATTTTTATATATCAAAAAAGGAGAGTGGGTCATGGTAAATAAAGAAAAAAATAAAATTAAAAAAATTAAGAAAACAAAAATATTAAACTTTCTAGTTATAATTTTAAGTGTATGTATTCTGCTGTTTTCTAATACAAGTTTTGCAAAAGGAATAGCAGAAAATATTATAAATATTTCAGGAAATATCGAAAAGCCAATAATATCTATTTTAGAAGATGAAAAGGTTGAGATTATAAATATAGAAGACATATACATTTATAAATTTCAAGTTTCAAATTTTGATGAAAATCAAAATATTAATAGTATTAGTGCAGAATACAGTATTGAAATATTAAGAAAATATGATAATGTATCTGAATATACATTATATATAGATGATATAGAAATAGAAGTGATTAATGATAAGACTGAATATTTTAAATTGAAAACAGGAGAGAAAGAGAGTAATTATTTTAGATTAGAAGTAAAATATAATAAAGATGAAATAGAAACAGTTAAAAAAGAATTAGTTAAAAAAGGTAAAAGTCAAGAAGAAATTGAAGAAATAATATATAATTATGAAATTAAATTAAATGTAATTCAAATAGATAAATAAATTGTAATATTAAGTTTGAAAATGGATAAAATATACTAGAAATTAAAAAAAAATTTTGTTAAAACTGTTGAATTTTTTTATTTTTTAATATAGAATTTAAAAGTCTGAACTAGGAGGCAATTATGATAACTTTAAAAGACGTTAAAGAAAATCAAGAAATTGAAGCTTTAATAAATGGAAGTCAAACACAGCTAAAAGCACTAGGATATACAGAACATGGACATAGACATATAACTATTGTATCACAAAGAGCAAGTGGTATTTTGAGAGATTTAGGATATGATAAAAGAACTGTTGAATTAACAGAAATAGCAGGATATATGCATGATATCGGGAATTGTGTAAATAGAATTGACCATGCACATACAGGAGCTATTATGGCGAATCAAATATTAAAAGATATGGGTATGAATATAGAAGAGAGAACAAAAATAATGATGGCAATAGGTAATCATGATGAAAAAACAGGAAATGCAGTAAGTGAAATATCTGCAGCTCTTATTTTAGCAGATAAATCAGATGTTCATAGAAAAAGAGTTACAGATACAAATTTATCTACATTTGATATACATGATAGAGTTAATTATGCTGTTACTAACTCTGACCTAATATTAAATACTGATACCAAAAAAATATTATTAGATTTAAAAATTGACACTAATTTGTGTCCTGTGTTAGATTATTTTGAGATATTTATGGATAGAACAATGATGAGTAAATATGCTGCTAAATATTTAAAAATATGGTTTGAACTAAAAATAAATGAAACAAAGTTATTATAAAAAACAATATATTAAAAGATGAGAGGAAAAAATAATGAAAGTAGTAAAAATATTAACAGTAATATTAGTAATAGTATTAATAACAATGATTGGATTTTTTGGAATATATTCTCAAGAATTAAATTATATGAAAAATCAAATAAATGGATATGAATATTCAAAAAATCTAGAAGGTAAGAGAGTAGTTCGTTTGAGTGTTAGTGATTCAACGTATTCTGTTGTTAAAGATGCAGAAGGAAATATAATTAAAGATGCAGAAACATTAACTGATGAAGATATATCAGCAAATGGGTATGTTAAAGAAGAATTCAAATATAATAATGATGAAGAAAAAACACAAGAGAACTTTTTGAAATCAAAAGAAATAATTGAAAAAAGATTATCGGAATTAAGTGTTAACGACTATATAGTGCGATTAGATGAACAAACTGGTGATATAGTTATTGAGCTACCAGAATATGAAAATACAGATTTTGTTGTATCAAATATGTATGGAGTGGGGAATTTTGAAATCGTAGATACAAATACAGAAGAAGTCTTAATGGATAATAATGATATAAAAGATGTTGTTGTTATGGAAGGAGCCAGTCAAAGTAATACCGCTCCTGGAACAGAAGTGTATTTAGTAATAGAATTTGATAATGAAGGTACTAAAAAATTAGAAGATATTACAAATAAATATGTACCTATACCAGAAGAAATAAATACAGAAACACTAGAAGCAGAAAATCCTGAAGAAGCTATTGAGCAAGAACCAGTAGATAATAGCATTACAATGAGAGTAGATGATGCGGATATAATGTCTACAGAATTTACAGAACCTATAAAAACTGGAGAATTATCACTTGTTATGGGAAGTGCAACAGCAGACCAAGAAGTTCTTAGTGAGAATGTAAAACAAGCTACAAGTATGGCAACTGTTATGAAAAATGGTGAAATGCCTGTAAAATATGATATTACAGAAAATCAATTCATAAAATCAAATATTTCAGAACAAACTTTAATATATGTAGTATATGGAATATTAGCACTATTATTAATAACAATAGTTATTTTTACAATTAAATTTAAAGTTAATGGTTTACTAAGTTCACTTGCTATCATAGGTTTATTAAGTATATATACTTTAATAATAAGATATACAAATGTTCTTTTATCAATAGAAGGTATAATTGCAATAATTATAATATTACTTCTACAAATTTATTTTATATATAAATTATTAACAAAAATAAAAGAAGGAAATAATGTAGAACTTTCTATAAGAGAAACATACAAAGAATTTTTTACTATTATGATACCAATAGCTATTATAAGTATTACTTTTTCTTTTATGAGTCTAATTCCTATTAGTAGTTTTGGAATGATAATGTTTTGGGGATTAATTGTAATTGCAGTATATAATATTACAATAACAAATATTCTAATAAGAATAAAAATGGGTAAATAGAAGGAGTATAAAATAATGAAAAAAATATCAAATAAAATAAAAATACTATTAGTAGTAATATTGTTAGTAATTATTGCAGGGATTAGTATTATAGCAACAACAGGATTTGAATTTGGACTTGAATATGAAAAAACAAATCAAATACAATTATATTTAGAAACAGAATTTAATGAAAATGATATAAAACAAATAACAAATGAAACTATACCAAATAAATCAGTATTAATACAAAAAGTAGAAGTTTTTGAAGATACTGTGAATATAATAGCTGAACAAATTACAGAAGAAGAAAAAAATAATACAATAACAAAAGTAAACGAAAAATATGGTTTGGAAATTACAGCAGAGTCAGTTGATATAACAGATATACCACATACAAGATTAAGAGACATATTAAAACCATATATGTTACCATTTGCTATATCGACACTTTTAATATTAGTATATATGGGAATAAGATATAAGAAACAAAATGTATTTAAAGTTATACTAACTTCTGTAATAGTAATAGGAGTAGCACAATTATTAATGTTTAGTATAATAGCTATTGCTAGAATTCCAGTAGGAATGTTTACATTGTCATATATATTGGTAACATACATGTTGACAGTATTAGGATTAGTAATGAAATTTGAAAAAGATAATAAAAAACAAAAAGAATTAAATGAAAATAAAAAGAAAAAATAAATGTATAAATATAGGAGAAAATAATGTTAAGTATAGTAGTAGCAAAAGGGAAAAACAATATAATTGGAAAAGAAAATAAAGTAGTATGGAATATTCCAGAAGATTTAAAAAGATTCAAAGAATTAACGAAAAATCATACAATAATTATGGGAAGAAAAACATTTGAATCATTAGGAAAAACACTTCCAGATAGAAAACATGTAGTATTTAGTCAAAATAGAGATTATATAATAAAAGATGAAAATGTTAAAGTTGTAACATCAATGTTAGAAATCCAAGAATACATTGAGTCAAAAGAAGAATGTTTTGTAATAGGTGGAGCGATGATATATAACTTACTTATGCCACATGTTAAAAAAATGTATATAACAGAAATTGACGAAGAGTTTGAAGGAGATACATTTTTTCCGAAAATCAATTTAGATATTTGGGAAGAAATTTCAAGAGAACAAGGTAATCAAGATGGTTTAAGTCAATATAATTTTGATTTTGTTATATATAATAAAAAGTAAATAATATTTATATAAATAGAAAGGTTAAAATTCAAATGATAAAACAAAAAAAAATGGAATTTATAAAATATGGAATAATATTTGTAGTAACATTATTAATTTGTCAAAATTTTTTACAAATGCATTATTCTTCAGATACATATGTATTAATTGACTTAGGATACATGAACTATCCACAAGAGTACTTTTTACTAGATGGTAGACTGATTTCATCAATTGTATGTTATTTGGCAGGGATATTAAATATACCATATAATATATATATAGTTGGAATGGATTTTATAGGTATTATATTTATAGCAACATCAATATATTTGTTCAGTAAAACATTAATGAAAATTATTAATAAAAACAATATAGTTATTGAGACGATGCTTGTACTAGCCAGTTTTGTATTGATTTTAAATCAGTTTACATTAGAATACTTGTTATTTCCAGAATCTGCAGTTATGTGTTTAGGTGTGTTACTTGTAGTCATATCATCAAAAATAATAATAGAAAATAAAAAATATAAATATATTAAAAGTTTTGTGTTATTGTTATTAGCTGGTATTTCATATCAAGGAACAATTAACATTTTTCCAGTGTTAGTAATATTATTATATATAGTAAAACAACTTATTGATGTAAGAGAATATAAAATAAAAGAAAAAGAAGCATTTATAGATATATTTAAAATAATATTAATAGTAATATTGATATTAGGAATTGTATATGGTATAGTGGAATTAAGTAAAAATATTTTAGGAAGCAATCAAAATAGAACATTAACAATTGAAAATATAGAAGATTTTCAAGTCAGAATTGTAACTATATGGAGATATTTTATAGAAATATGGAATAAGACAATGAATATGTTACCGCAATATATGAATAATTTTATTGTCATTTTGACAATACTATTATTAATAATTATGAAGACAAAAAAAGAAATGGTTCTTCAATATATATTATTTATATTTATATGTGCATTAATATGTTTTGTGCCAATGTTTATTTTTGACACAGGCCCTGCTGGACGAGTTAATAATCCTGCTGCGATGGTATGGGGAATATCTTTGATAATATTATTTGTACAAGCATTAAATACACAAAACAAGAAATTTGAAAAATTAACATATATTTTGATAATAATTTCATTCATAATTAATGCTATTTATTTAATGCAAAATATAACTGAACATATTGCAGCAAATAAGATTGACCATAATAATGGGTATACTATTAAAAGATTAATGGATGAGTATGAAAGTGAAACAGGAAATGTAATAGAAAAATATGCATATATATATGACTTAAGTCCAATGCAATATGCACCGAGTATAAAACCTATAGGCTCAATGACAGAAAGAAAATTATCTTGCCCTTGGAGTATTAAGCAAACATTAAATTATTATACTGAAAGAGATTTAGAAAGAACATCTTTTGATATAGATATTTATATGGAAAAATATATGATGAATTACGATAGATTTTTAGAAGAGCAAATAATATTTAAAGAAAATACTATATATATGATAGTATATTAATTTGTTATTAAAATTTAACTTTAAAAGTTAATTAAAAAAATAAAACATAGGAGGAAAAAAATATGAAAAAAATACAAAAAGGAGAAAAGGGTATAACTTTAATTGCGCTAGTAATCACAATAATAGTATTATTAATATTGGCAGGAATTTCAATAGCTATGTTGTTGGGAGATTCTGGAATTATAACAATGGCTACAAAAGCTGAACAAGAAACTAAAGAAGCACAATTAGAAGAAAGTTTGAATTTAATGATATCATCACTTAATATAGAAAATATAGGGACTGATAATATACAAAATAATAGTTCGTCAAGATCATATATTGAAAATAGGATGGTTGCAGAAGGAGTAATAAGAGAAATTCCACTATATGAAGAAGATCCATTGAATAGAACAACAGAAGGAATAATAGTAGGTGATGAAGACTATAAATTTTATACGGCTTTTGCTACTGATAGAAATGGTGATATAATAACTGTTTTAATGGTGGAATGTAGTGATACAGAATCTATAGTAGCTGCTTTAAATATGGAAACAGGAGCGCAGATGAATGCTCATAAAGTAAATCATCCCGTCGAACAATTAGTGGTTTTAGACGAATATTCATATAACAAAATAACATCTGTTATGTACACAATATTAGAAAACTCAACAGTTTACTAAAATTATAAAAAAGAGATATTTGATTATTAAATAATTAACAATAATTCTAGAGCTTTAACATATGATGCTATAACAGCTAAATTAAGAAAAATATTATATGATGATGGAATACTTGATTATGAATAAAAGATATTTAATAAAGGTTTGAAAAATAACCTTTATTTTTTTATTAAAATAGAACAAAAGTATTGACAAAACAATAAAAATATTGTAAAGTATATAAGCATTACAAAAG
>CAYJGL010000001.1:189783-263784 GCA_964369695.1 uncultured Clostridium sp. | reverse complement strand
ATATAACTGGTGGAACAGGAAGAGAAGGCTATACTGGTGGAACTGGCGGAACTGGCGGAACTGGCTATACTGGTGAAACTGGTGGAACTGGAGCAGATGGTGCTGCTGTTTGGACTGGTGGATCTGGTGGAACTGGTGGAATTGGACAAGTAAATTTATTCACTCATCAATTTACAATATCCGATTCATCCATCCGATCTTATAAATTACCAGAAAATGTAGGACAAATATCACTACTTACTCTTGCTGGTATTTATCAAACTAGACCTAATGATTATTCTATAATTGATGATACTATTGTATTTGAAGATAGTACTTATTTAGAAAAAGGACAATTGATAAGTGTTTGGTATAGTCAATCTTCTTATGAAACATATATAACTGGTGGAACTGGTGCAACTGGAAATACTGGTGCAACTGGAAATACTGGTGCAACTGGAAATACTGGTGCAACTGGAAATACTGGTGCAGATGGTGCTGCAGTTTATACTGGAGCAACTGGACATACTGGTGCTGTTGGACAAATGAATTTGTTTAATTATCAATTTTATACAACTTCAGATGTTCGAAAATATAATATTCCATATAATATTGGTAGAATTTGTTTTATTATAATTGGAGGATTATATTATACATATAATATTGATTATACTATCAATAATAATCAATTAATTATATTAGATCATGTTTATATTAAAGAAAAGCAATTAGTTAACGTTTGGTATAGTCAGTCAATATATGATAATAGTTTAATATCCACATATGATTTGATGAATCAAAGTCCATATGTATTAGAATTTGAAGCAAAAGATATTATAGATAATAAATTATTAGTTCAACATATGTTGAATAATAAATATGTTATTTATTCTATTTATGATAATGATGATAATTTAATAATAAATAATAATATAGAATTAATAGATGAATTTTCTTTTAAACTTGATTTTATGAATTATAATATTATAGGAAATTGGAAAATAACTATACGATAAAATAAAAGGAGAATATTTATTTGTAAAATATTCTCCTTTTATAATAGGATTTTACTTATGAATCTTAATGTGACTACTTATATTAAAGAAATTAAATCATTTTGGGAAATAACTAATTTTGAAGAAGAAATTTTAAACTGGAAATACGATCATATACTTAAAAGTAATAATATAGTTATAGGTCATTTAAATAATAGTCATAAAGGAAATAGTGTAGGTGATATTTTGCCATATACATTATTGCCCAAACTATTAAAACAAAAATACAAAAACTGTACTGTTAAAGTCCCTGATGTATTTTGGCCTTTTTTTAAAGATAATAAATATGTTGATGGTATAGATAATAATGTGCAAATGTGGGGTTCTTTAGGAACTTGGGGACATACATTGCAAAGAACTTGTAATGTGTGGGGCATTCAAACATATAATTTTAAACCAATTGTTTATAAAAAAAGAAATATTAAAAAGAATACTATAATAATATGTATATCTTCTAAAACTGGAGGACATATAATAAATATTCATCATATTGATGAGATTATAAAAAAATTAAAAAAAGATTATTATTGTGTTCAACTAGCAACATTAAATGATCCATTATTGTCTAATGTTGATAAATATATATTTAATATTGAAGTTTCAAATTTAACAGATATAATTAGTTCTTTTGAATATTATATAGGAGTTCAAAATAGTATATACCATCTTAGTAAATCTATAGGATTGAATATAATAGGAATACTTCCAGAAAATATAGATCCGTTTTTTGTCAAATTGCCGTTATTGACTCAATGTAATTATAAAGAAATAGAAATGTTACCAGATATTCAAAAAATAAGAGCATATGAATATATGATGAAAATAAATAGTTTAAAGAAAAACATAATAAATACATATCATGTTGGTTGGTTATATCCTGATACTCCTCATTTAACTATGAATTTTAAAAATGAAACAATATTTTGTGAAGAAGTAACTTATGATAATATTATAAAATCTATGAATAATAAATGTTATCCATTTAATGATGTTCGTTTATGGGATTTTCAAAGTTATGGATATTTATGGGCTCATGTATGATTAATATATTATTCGATTTTATTTGTTTAAAAAGAAAATTTGAACTTCAATTATTATCTATTAATCAACAAAAATTTAATAACTATAATGATCTTTTAAAAGCAAAAGAATCAATATATGTTAAAATGTGGTTAGAATTTGATATTTTCATTAGATTGATTCAAAAATAAATACAAAAAATTATAGATATAAATAATTATATGGAGGAACAATGAATATTTTGATATTGTCAAATGACTTAAAAAACAGCATTCATTTAAAAAATATATTATTAGAAACAGAATTGTACATTGTTGAAACTTATAAAATAGACATTGAATATTATAATGAATATATCTTTTTATTAAATAAAAATAATAAAATAACAGATGATTATACTATTATAGAAATATTAGAAAATGAATCTGATAAAATATTTGAATCAAGTTATAATTTAAGATCTCATGATATATTGAATGATGAAAAAATTAATATTCTTTTTAAATATTTGAATATATATTCATATCCTATTATAAGAAAAAATAAACATACCATAACAGTATATGATGATTTAGAAATAAAGTCAAACTATAGGAAATGATTATAATGGTTAATTTAATATCAGATATGTCTCCTAATTTAGATGAGATTATAAATTATATTTCTGAAAATTTAGAACAAAAAAAGATCATATGTATATATACATCTCATAAACAGTTTTTGATATTTATAAATTTAGAATTATATAATTATTTAAAAGAAAATTATAATATCTTAAAGTATATTAATATAAATGAATGGTGTAATGTAATACATGAATTTTCAAATTCTATTTTTTGGACAGGAGTTGGTTTTAATTGTAAAAAAATAAATGGTGTATGTGTGGTTCGAGATAATAAAATTATAACCGAAACTACAATTAATGAATTAAAGGATATTTTATGTTCGCCCCTATTTCAAAAAGAGGATATAAAGATGGATTAATGTTGTTTTATATAGATCCTAAACATTTAGGCATTTCTGTAGGAGAATGTCATTTAGTTTCTATGAATGATTTTAATGATAAAATAGTTCAATTACAGTCAAATTATACAATCGAAATAACATATATACAACCATGGCATTATCATTTTGTTTATATTGCAGAAACTTTAAATAATATGATTCTTAGAATAGTATATTCTGATAAATCTCCTACTTTTGATTTAAATAGAGGGGGATTTTATAATGAAGATTCTGATGAACGGTGTATAGGTTCTTTTTTTGTAGCAGATGGTATTATATTAGAATTTGAACAACTAACTAATTTTGATCATAATTATGAAATACCTAATAGCATCTATCGTTTTACAAGAACAAATTTAAGAAATAAGTTACCATTTAGTTTATGGAGATCTGATAGACTTCCAAGTAAATCACTACAAAATTATCATATTGACAATAATTGGACAACATATTATTTCAAATATCCTAATTGGGGCAATTCATTAGATACATGCAACATAGAACAAATGATTCTCATTTTTATAGCAATAGTTGATTATTCTTATCAAGAATTATATATTCGCAAACCAAAAACAATACATGAATTAGAGAATGATTTATCTAATTTAGAAAAAGAGGCAATAATATGTTTAGGAAAGAACTTAGAAATCCAACCAAATAATATATATCCTTATACAATTTTTCCAGAATTTATAGAAACACCAGCAAGTATTGATGATTTTGGAGGAATTGAATTTCAAGAAATTGAAAAAACTAAAAACATCATACATGACCTTTCTACAATAGGTTATGTCTTGCCGTTATTTATAGATAATTATATTGGTTTTTTTCCTAAAAAATATAAAAACATATATGAAGGTTTTGAATTAGCAAAACTGGATAATCATAAAATATTAGTTAATAAAGGAATTATTTATTTTAAAACTATTGAGAATATTGGAATATTAAAAGACTCTATAATAATAGATTGTTCAGATCATTTATATCCATTATTGTGGTTTTATGTTTATGTTGAAAATCCTAAAGATAGTTCTGATTTAAATATAAATTCTTTTATAATATCTTTAGACTATCCAATAAACGAAAATAATTATCATCCGCATAATAAATTACAAAAATGTATCGGTACTTTTAAAACAAATAAAAATAATCATATTGATAAAATTTATTATAATTTAGAAAAATATCCTCCAAATGAATGTGAAATAGATCCTGTTGGACAAGTAAAAAAAATATTAGAATCAGTTTTACGAGAAAATCCATTATTTTTTAATAAACTTTTGAATCATATCAATATGGATTGTTCTTGGGAAAAATATCCTTCACATTATTTAGAATTAGATGAAAATTATGTGGTTTATAGATGTTTAATAGATCCAATTAAAAAAACTAAAGTAAAATTAGAAGAAACATATCTTTTATCAAAGATTAGATTTAAAGAAGAAAGTCCATTTTTAATACCTTTAATTGATGAATGGGATGTTTGTGATAATTATATCTGGAATTATTATAAATATCTTATAACTAAAAACAGAACATCTTTGCCTCCTGAAGTGATAGGATCATGTTTTGAATCTTCTTATGAAATAAGTGTTTTAAATAAATTTGATGAAATAGATTTATATTCTATGGATAAAAATATAGAAAATTATATGGATTTGATTAAACCAGATCCAATCAATTACTATAATATTGAAGAATTATTTGATTTAAGACAAAACCCAAAAAATTTAATAAATGTATTATCTATAGTATACCATGATAATCAAACAATAATAGATAATATAAAAAATGAAGAAAAGTCTACATTTTTTAAAATAGAAAAAATAAATAAAATAAAAGAACAATTTATTTATCCATTAGAAAATATAAAAGATCCTAATATGTATTCTTGTTTAGATGAAAATAATAATATTATAGGAACATCTTATATTCCAGTTTCTAATATGTCAGAGGAACATATCAGAGTATATGATAATGAATGTAATTCTTTAAATAATTTACAATTAATACCTAATATTTCAAATATTTCTATTTCTATATTGTTTGATTTTGATAGTTTAAAAGAACAATATTTAAAATCAATACAAATATCTGACTTTATTTATCAATTTACAAATAATAATATAAAATTCCAATTAACAAATATGGTATCCGATAATATTGATAGTACTTCATTTTATACTTCATTCGAAACAGGAACAAATCATTTGTATAATAATCTTAGAGAAAATTTAAGAAAAGAAAAGATATCTTCAGAATCTATTGATTATTTAGAATATATAAAAATATCTATTAATGATTTGATAATTGAAGAATCTGATATTAATTATATACTTTTAATAGGAAATAATTATAATCAAAATAATATATGGGATGATTATATTATTTCTTTTTTTGAATGCATAGATCTTATAATAAATAATAACATCATGTTGTATATAATAAGTGACGATATTTATGAAGATTTGTATTTTTTAACTAAGTTAAATTCAGGAAAATATTATAATTTATCATCATATAATTTATTTAATGACTTAATATTATTTAAAAATGATGTTGATAATAATAAAAAATATTATAAATTAACATATAATCCTAAACTTTTAGATCCAGGAGATCATGATATTGTTATTAAATTGGCAGGTCAATTTAAAAACGAATTTAAAAGCAAATATACTATTAAAAATAAAAAAGATTTCTGTAATTTGAAAAACTTAAGGAGAGATGATGAATTATAATATAGGTATTCAGATATTAAGTCATAATAGACCAGAATATTTGAGAAAAACTATAGAATCGTTATTGATTCATAAACATGATAATGATAAAATTTGTGTTTTAGAACAATCTACAGAAAATAATTATCAAGATGAATGTATAAAAATATGTCAAGAATTTCCGAATATAGAAGTAATTCCATTATTTAAAAATATGGGACAACGTGGAGCTACAAATTTATTATATCAGTCTGGATTTTATAATGATTGTGATTTTGTTATGTTATCAGATCATGATAATGTATTTAAAAAATCATTATCTGAATATTGTAATATTTTAAATGAATATCCTGATTGTTGGGTAGCAACCGGTTATCATAGTCCAGAACATGATGTTGAAAATAAAATAGATAATTTTTTATTAAAGAGTACTTGCAGAGCTGGTCATATTGTTATGAGAAAAAAAGATTTCTATAATATTATGCCTTCTGATTTAAAAGCTGGAAAATCTTCTTGGTTTTGTGGTTTAGATTGGTGGATAACCCATTGGGCTCCTAATTCACCAGGATATTATCGCAAACAATTTATATATTGTTTGCCTGGAGGAGTGCAACATATAGGAATATCATCAACGTGGCAAGGAACATATAATGATGAATATCATGATATGTATGATGAATCATATGATGATTGGATATTAAATAGTTCGTTATATAATGTTTTATTAAAGTATCCTCCAAAACATATTCATATTAAAGAAAAATATTGGTATGAAAATATATCTGAGATAGAATTAAAAAAGTATGTGTATGAAAAAGATATCAATGTACAAGATTCTAATACAAATATAGAAGATGTTGTCGTTATAGAAAATAAAAAAGGAAATAAAAAGATATATGCATTTAATTATGTTTGGCCAACATATGGTTTAGCATTTTTAGAAAGCAGTATAGCATCTGTTATAGACTACGTTGATAAATATATTTTATTTTTGAATAAATTTTCATATATTGGAGAAGAGTGTAATTCAAAAGATTTAGATTATATACAAACGATTTTAGATAAATTTGATAAAATAGAAGTACGATATAATGCTTCAAAAGATCATCCTCAATCTGCTAAAATTGATAATATAGGTCATTATTATTCTATAATTGGGGAAATCGCTAAAAATAATGATATTGATTATGTTTGGTTAGTTCAAACAGATGAAGTTTATGATAAAGATAATATTGATAAAATAATTTCGATAGCAAATAATAATACTGATAAATTTTGTTTATCTTTTAATCCATATTGTTATATTGACAATCCTCATTGGGTAGTTGATCCAGTAGAAGATATGCAAAGACCAACATTTATACAAGTTTCCGAATTGGCAAAATATAATTATGATTATAATAAATTAACAAGATTTAAAGTACCTGTATATTTTCATCATCTTTCTGGAGTTTTACAAAGACATGAGATGCTTTTGAAATTTAGTAATTGGGGTCATAGAAATGATTTAAAATCAAATATCAATGACTATATTTGTTTATTAGATAATAATAAAACAAATAAAATGATTAAAAATTTTCATCCAATTAACCCTTCATTATATTCTTCACTTAAATTTGTAAATGGAGATATTAATAAACGATTAATGTTAGATTGGTTTTATCATTTATTAACTTATAATAATCCATATAATAAAATTATAGAATTATTTAAAAGCGGAATATTATCATTTCCAGAAGATCCAAAAAATCAATTTACTTTAACTCAAACTGAAATGAAATATTTGGCTTTTATAGCATTAGAGTGCATCCCACATAATGGTAATATTGTTGAATATGGATGTTGGAATGGTTTTAATTCTCTTTTATTAAATAAAATAAATCCTAATTCAAATTTATATTGTATTGATAATTATAAAAATCCAGATCCTTTATTTTCACAATATAAAGATAAATTTTCTTATGTATATAATATTGCATGTAAAAGAATATTGGATAATAATTTAAAAAATACCAGAATTTTTGATGGAAACCACAAATTTATATCAATGTTTCAAAATTATTTATTTGATTTTCTATTTATAAATACTGGAACAGACGTATCTGTAGTCAAAAATATATTAATAGAAACTCGACCTAAAATGAAGAATGGAAGTATTGTTGTGAATCATTATACAAAAAATGATTCTATTAAAACTGTTTTTGATGATGTGTTACATCATAATAAACAAGTCATTTGTCCATGGGGAACAGAAACTTTTGAATATTATGAATTATATCCTGATATATTGGGTGATATTATAAAATATAAAAATATAAAAGAAATGAGTCATTTTGGGATGAGTTTTGTGCGAATTAAACGTTTTAATTAAATAAGGAGATTATCATGAAAGAAAAATTAGTACAACATTTGGTTACCGTTTTACTTGATATTATAACTGAAGAAAATTCTAAAAAGGTGATTGATTCTATTTTAGATATTGTTGAAAATCAAGTTGAAAAAACTGAAAACAAATGGGATGATATGGTTATTGGTGGTTTATGTGGTAAAATAAGAGAAGTTTTTGAAATAACAGATAATGATAAAAAATAAAATAAAATAAAATAAAAGATAGAAATCTAATAATAAAGTTAGATTTCTATCTTTGTTTTTAAAGGCTTATTTATGAATTCTTTAACACATTATGGAAAATTAGGCGATATTATTTATGGAATGTATGTTGCTTCTTATTTTGTTGATGTAGAATTATATATTACTCCTCAAAAATGCGCAGCTCCTCATTTTAAATCTATTAAAACATTATTAGAACAACAACCATATATTTCAAAAGTGGAATATACTAAAAATCCACCTAGTAATTCAATAAATTTAAATCATTGGAGGCAATATGTTTCCAGATCAAAAGATCAAAGACATTTAATAGAGTGTCATTGTATTGCTTTAAAAGACCATTATGATATTGAAATACCTTATCCTCCAACAAATTCATGGATAGAATTAAATGATTTTATAGAATTAGATAACGAATATATATTAATTCAAAAATCGGAAAGATATCCCGGTTTATTAAATTATAAAGATTATATTGAATCCGATTTAGATATTTATTATGTTGGAAGTTTACAAGAATATAATAAATTTAATAATATAAATCCAACAATCAAATCTACTTATATAAGTACTCCAACTGTTTTAGATATGGCTAAGTGGATTAAAGGTTCTAAATATTTTATAGGAAATCAAAGCTTGGGTTCAGCATTATCTCAATCTATGTTTCATCCTCAAATACAAGATACTTCTATAAAAGAACCTAATTGTAAACCATTTTTATTATATCATAAATGATTTTAAATTAATTTAAAAGGAAAGTGTATGAATATTGATTTTCAAAATAACTATACCATTGAAGATTTAAAACTCAATGATCATTTATATTATAGTGGAAAATGTAATTGTCCTTTAAATATATCTAATATTGAATGTAAAAATATATATCTTTCAAAATTAATATTTAAAAAAATAAATATGACTAATATAACATGCCAAACTTTATTTTTACCACAAAATATAAATGATATTATTTTTAAAAATATAAATGCAAAAAAAATAGTAGGAAGAGGACGAATAGAAGAATTTAAAAATAATGATCCATTTAATATAGATGGTTTTGTTGGAAAATATGTACGACAAAAATTAGATGGTAATTTACCTTGGGAATATATAGATAATTTATATCAATATTATCAAATATAGATTATATGAGGATAATATGTTAAAATTATTAGACATAAAAGAATTGAATATAATAGATGGAAATGATTATATTGTTATTCGTATTAATGGCTTATATGGGGATGCTTTAAATGCTTGTTGTAAATTAAGAATAATATTAGATAAATTTCCAAATACTCCTTGGATAATTATACATTCTTATGGAAATAAAGATAAAGTATTAGAAAGTATGATTTTATTTCAATATTGGATGAATAATGGTAAAATAAAGTATTATTTTCATGATAATTTTGCAGGATCATCTTTATTAAATCCAAATATAAGAAAAAAATTAAATTCATTAAATATACCAGATGAACGAATCTATGATTTTTATGTTTTTAGACACACATATAGATTTAAAACAGAACCATTAATAGGAATAGACATTCCTGTTAAAAAAGATTTAAATAAGTGTATTATTTTTAGATATTCTGGTTGGCATGGACATTTTCCTTCCAGAAACAGACCATATGAAGAGTGGAAACAATATGAAATAACACTATTAAATAAAGGATATAATATTTATTTATTAGGAAAAGATGATAATATGCCACTAACATCTGATTCAATCATAGATCTAAGAAATAAATTCAACATATATCAATTATTAGATTTTGTAAAAGATTCTTCTTTATGTTTGACGACAACTACTTTTTTATATGTATGGACTCAATTTATTTGTAAAACTTTAGTTTTTGCGGATAAAGGAGATATTCATAATTTAACTAGATTTTGGAAATTCACTAATAATGTCCATTTGTTCAATACTAGTGGACCATTAGTGCAACGAACAATACATTTTATAAGAACATCTAAAAAATAAATAAGGGTACTTATGAAATATAACCCTCTCATAGCTATAACTTCTGCAGATAATATAAATTATACTATTCGAGCTATTGAATCTATAAATTCATCAAGATATGATATTGTTGTATTTGATGATGCTTCTGTTGATTTAATTGAAAATTATTGTATAAATAAAAATATCCCATTTTTTGGAGAAAAAGAACCTAAAGGATTAACAAATTTATGGAATAAAGCTTTTAATTATTTTTTAGAACATAAAGATTATACTCATTTAATATTATCTAATAATGATGTTGTATTTTCTAATGATGCTATTTATAATTTAGGTAAATCTGCAATTACTCATAATGTTGATATGATAGGACCAATGAGTAATAAACCCGGTCCAATTAAAGAACAAATTCCAACAGATTATGAAGTACAATTAAATATGAATGATCCTGATTTAGTTGATATAACTCAGAATATTTTAAATAAGTTACCAGTAATTCATAGTTTTGATTGGTTTAAAAAATCTAATAAAGTTAATGGATTTTGTTTTATGTTGAGCAGAAATATAAAGCAAATAATGAATACCGTTGATTGTTTAATTCCTCCTCATTTAATTAATACTGGGAATGATGATTGGATATGTCAAGAAGTCGTAAACAATAACCTTAAAATAGGTATATGTAGGGCTGCTTTTGTATATCATCATAAAGCATTAACAACACGTCTTTGTAAAGATGGAAATAGAAATAATTTATATCGAGACATTCCATTTTTTGGGTCTTTTATAAAGAAAAATAATAAAATTAAACCAACTATATTATGTACTGCTGATAAAGCTATGGGATTAGGAGATGGTATAATGTTATCCTCTGTTCTTATAGAATTATCAAAAGAATTTAAAGTTAAAATAATGGCATCTTATTCTTCTTATAATTCTATTAAGTTATTAAAAAATTATAATGATATTCATGTTTATAATGTTAATATGCAAAATGATTTTTATGAAAATGATTTTTATAAATCATATAATTTAATTTATTGGGATACTTATAATTCTTTAAGACAATTACCAAATCATGCAATTAATATGATGATGAAATCTGCAGATCTACCAATATATACTTATTCATCAAATAAACAATTACCAGATTTGCCGTTAGATAAAAATATAGAAAATAAAATTGAATTATTTTTAAAATCTTTTAATAAAAAAATAATAGTCGCAACTCCTATTGTTAGTTATTTTAATAAAATGTTTGATTATAATAAATTGCATGATGTTATAAATATTTTAAAAGATGAATATATAATAATACAATTAGGGGGAGGAAATATATCATCTCATATGCATCATAAAGAAAGTATAAATTTTATAGATAATACATCTATAGAACAAAGCATATCTATAATAAAATATGCTGATTGTGTTATTAGTGGAGATTCGTTTGTTTCTCATGTTGCTGCTCATACAAAAACACCCGCAGTTACATTATTTTGTGGAACTAGTCC
Source organism: uncultured Clostridium sp. (assembly GCA_964369695.1). Taxonomy (GTDB): domain Bacteria; phylum Bacillota; class Clostridia; order TANB77; family CAG-508; genus CAG-269. The sequence goes on along the minus strand of CAYJGL010000001.1, from coordinate 251,921 downwards.
TGAAGATTTTGGATATGTTTATAATAGTAATATATTCCATCCAGAAATTGTTCCATGTCAATTTAAATGTGGTAGACCAATGAGATGGCTTTATGATTATGAATATAAAAATAAATCAGAATGGAACTCAAGAAATGAAATGGGTTGGATATGTCCTGTTAAATTTTGTGAAAAAGCAATAACAGTTGATGAAATATTATGTGAAACTGAAAAACAAATAAAAATAGGAAAAGATAGAGATTGGAGATTTTATGATTACAAACTCTAATAACCAAATTAAATTTAAGATATCTTTTGTTTGTGTTATTTATGAACATTCTATAGATTTAATAGAAAATATGTTATTTAGTTTAGCAAAAGTGTTACAATATTCTTCATATATTGAATATGATATTATTTTAGTAATTAATGATGATATTAGACGAAATTTTAATTCAATTTATACAGTGTTTTTTGAAAATAGAATTCATATTCTTAAACAAGAAAATAATGTTGGTTTTTGTAAAGGTAATAATATTGGAATAGATTATATTGATAATGATTTTATAATATTAATAAATCCAGATATTATATTTAAAGATAGTTTATGTATTGATTGGTTATTAACAACTGCTAAATTATACAACTCGATATCTGGTAAATTAATAGGAGATAATAATTGGTATACATATGCTTCTTCTTTTCCAACTGATAAAAAATATAATCCAATAGAACTCCCATTTCATTTTAATCAACCAACTTTAAATATGCCTGGTAATTGGAAAAAATTTCCATATATAGATGGTTCTTTGATGTGTTTTTCTAAAAATATTTGGAAAACTATTAATGGGTTTGATGAACATATATTTCCTGGATATTTCGGTGAAAATTGTTTTTGTTTTAAAGCTTATTTAAATAATTTTCAAATAAAAAATGCATATATTGATAATTTATACGAACATAGAAGTTCATATAAAAATAATATAGTTGAATGGACAAAAAAATCAAGACAATATTTTTATGAAAATTATGCATTGGTTTATTGGGATAAGTTTTTATCTTATTTAATATGATTGTTATTTTCAAAAATTTAATATAGATATAATATAACATAGAGGTTAAACTCTATCAAGGATAATATTTAAATTCGGAATATTATCCTCTTTCTATAAGATTTCGATCTTGTGAGAAAGTGCTCCACCCGTGAGAAAATGTGATGCTTCGGCATCATATTTTCTTGTTTTATTTTTTGATAGTTAAAGGATCTTATATGCAAATAACACAAAACACAATTAATAAATTCTATAGTAAATTAATTAATAATATTCAACTTGATCCAAATAATTGTTGGGAGACAACTTGTACTATTAATTCATATGGGTATCCAACATACTATGTTGAACAGACTAAATTGTTAGGTAATAGATTATCATTTATGATTCATAAAGGACCAATACCTCCTAATATGTTGGTTTGTCATACTTGTAATAATAGGAGATGTGTTAATCCAAATCATTTATATTTAGGTACACATCAAGATAATATGAATTATATGGTTGAGTCTGGAAATAGCATGTTTGGACAGAAAAATCATCATGCTAAATTAACAGATTCTCAAGTAAAACAAATGCTAATTGATATATATAATAATAAATATGAATCTATATATCAAATTTCTAAACAGTATAATATACACGATGCTGGAGTTCGTTTTATTCTTTTAGGTATAAATTGGAAACATATAACCAACAAATTGCAGGTTCCTTTATCAGAAATAAGAAGTAAATTAACAAAAAATTATGATACTTTAGGAAATACAATATATTGTCATACTAGATTATTAGAAAAAGATATTATAGATATGTTAACTCGAATTTATAATAATGAATTTGATAATATTAATCAAATTTCAATTTATTATAATATTAGTCGTCCTTTTATTCGTAAAATTCTTAACGGAATTAGTTGGAAGAGTGTAACATCTAAATTAAAAGTACCATTAATTGATTTGAGAAATAAAGTAATATCTGAAAATAAAAGTGGAAATAAAAATGGAAATAGTAAATTGAAAAAGGATGACATAGAGAATATGTTGATAGATATTCATGCTGGAGAAACAACAATTATAAAAGAATTAGCAAATAAATATGAATGTACAACGAATACTATTTATGATATTCTTAATGGTAAAAGTTGGAGAAGTGTTACTGATAATTTTTTTATACCATTACAAGAAATACGTGCTAGAATTACAATATAATAGGAGAAATTATGCAAATTCATCAACCTACATTCAATATTATTACAGAAATAGATCAAGATCATATTTTAAGACATATTGAAAAATGTGCTAGAAAATGTTATAAATCTGAAGATAAAATTTCTGAAGATTCTCATAAAAACTTTATAAAATTATTACTTAATAGAAAACATGAAAGTACGATAGAACATTATTCTATTACAGTTGAAATGTATGTTTCAAGACAAGTAACTCATGAAATTGTAAGACATCGATTATGTTCATTCTCTCAAGAAAGTACAAGGTATGTTAATTATAGTAAAGATAAATATGGTAATTCTATAAATGTTATTAAACCTTTTTATTTTCAACCAGACGAAGAAAGAAAGTTAATAAAAGTTCCTAGATATTCTTCTGATGGGTTAATTGAAGATGAATTTTTAATGAATTCTTTTGATATTTGGTTGTTTACACATCATGTTGTTCAATGGGGATATTTATCTTTGATTAATAATTTTAAACGTAAACCTCAAGAAGCAGCTGGATTATTAACCAACAGCACGGCTTCGGATATTTCAATTACTGCAAATATTAGAGAATGGCGACATGTAATAGATTTAAGATGCGATCCTGCTTGTCATCCACAGATGAGACAAATCATGTTAAAATTATTAAATAAATTATATTTAAAATTACCAATTCTATTTGGTGATATTTATGATAAATATAAAAATGATATTATTAAATGGAATAATATATAATTAAGAATTAAAGAATAAGATACTTCGGTATCTTATTTCTTTTTTTGTAACAAAAGGATTTATAATGGTAAAATTTATAGTATTTGAAGGAATTGATGGGTGTGGTAAAACAACAACTATTTCACGACTAAAACAAGAACTGTATTTATTGAATTATAATGTTATTTTACATAATGATATTCAAGATCCTTTTTTTGAACAAATGGCAAAATATGGAAAGCATAATATAACTAATGAAGAATCTGCATATATTTGGTGGGCTGCTAGAAAAATCGAATTAAGAAAATTAGAAGAAAAATTAAAAAATGAATATATTGATTTTATTTTAGTTGATAGATATTATCACAGCACATGTGTCTATCAAAAATTAAATAAAGATCAAAATTTATATAATCATAATTTTGACAATAATGTATTTAGAAAACCAGATCTTGTTTTTTATTTAAAAATAAATAGTGAAACATATTTTAAACGCAAATTTGAACTAGAAAAAGATATCTATGAAACTCATGATTTACAAATAATAAATGATAGAATTGAAACATATGATAACATAATAAATGATTTTGAAGCTAATGAAACTATAATTTGTGATAATTTATCAGAGGATCAAGTATTTAAAACTTGTTTGAATAAAATTTTAAATTTATAGGATTATTTATGAGTAATATAAATAATTTAGTATATGAAAGTTTTAATAATATCGATTTATTAGATGAAGGATGGATTAATGATACAAAAGAAAAAGTAAAAAAGTATTATCATGTTCTTGATAATAAAGCTAAAAAATCAAGTGATCATTTAAATAAGAATTATCCAAAAAGTTCAAAAGTGATCAGTAAAGGTTTAAAAACAATTGCAATTGCAAATACTTTCGTTCCATTAATTCCTGGTGGAACTACACTTTCTTTTTCTTTGAGAAAATTTGTCGATCATGAAGGAACTAATAAAGATATCAGAATTAATAAAATAAGAATTAAAAAATTAATAAGAAACGGTAAAAAAGTTACAAAAAATATAAAATCTAAATTTCAATCTAAATTTCAATCTAAATCATTAAAAACAGCATAATTTTATTATATTTAAATATTAACAATATTAACAATTACAATAAAAGGAATTAATATGAATAAATTTCAATCAATGATGAATATGCAAAACGATTTAAATAAAATAATTGGAAGAGATACTTTAAATGATCCAAATAAAGAAAAGTGGTTTTTTGATTACGCACAAGCATTGCAAGATGAAATTAATGAATTAAGAAATTGTATTAATTGGAAATGGTGGATTAAAGAATCTAAAGAAAATGAACAATATACTATTATATTAAATGAAAAGAATGCTAAAATTGAATTAATAGATTGTTTTCATTTTATAATGTCATTATCCCTTATTTTAGATTTAGATTATGAATTTGAAAAAGATGGAATTAATTCATTGGATAGAGCTAAGAAACAATATGATAATGATAAAATAAATTTAGGAAAAGATTTATTTGTAATTACTGAAATATTAACATCATTAGTTTATCAAATAAAAAGTTCTACTAATTGGAGAAATAAAGAAAGAGATTTTAAAAATATTACAATTACGTATAAAGACAAGTCAAAAGAACTTGTACGAGATGTTATTAATTTATTATTTTTAGTAGCAGTTATATTAGATATGAGCATTGATGATATTTTTAAAATATATAAACTCAAACATGAAAAAAATATTATTAGACAACATGAAAATTATTCAATACTTGAAAAAACAGAAGATGATAATAAAGAAATAGAAAAACAAATTTAAATTTCTATATTCTTTTTATTGTGTTTTTATTGAGGTTTTATTATTGATGATAATAAATTATAAAGATATAACTATCATTAATGGAGGCATTTAATGATAAAAGTACATAATTTTTATACAGATTTATTACTATCAATGAGATATTTGTTTGACAATATAGTATTTGGACCAGGAAAAATAAAACACTACATGTTTAATATTGGTAATAAATCATTTCAATTAGAATATAAAAGCCAATACGAATTACCAGCATGTATAATAAATTATCAATCATCATCTGCCATTAAATATCATTCATGGTTAATACAAAATACAGGATTGAATAATCATAATTTAATCCCTATATTATATAATAAAAATAAACAATTAACATTACAATTACAAGAAGAAGAATATAGTATTAGTTTAGAAGTCTTATTAAATTTTGATTCCCAATTTGCTGGAATGGAATATGAACATAGAATAAAAAGCAATATGCCAATAGGAAAACCATTACAATTATATCATTTTTATACATTTTATGAAATACCAGATATGTATCTTAATCATCTTATGTTTGATGTTAATTATGATGATATAGTTAATTTATATACGAAATATGATAATAATTTAGATAAGATAATTCATTGTGCTAGTGTACGATACGAACCTTTGATTAAATTAGAATCTTGTCAATTAGGAATAGGATCAATTGATCAAAGATCTTTTCAATTAGCTATGCAATTTTCATTAGATATTTCAGTACCAATATATTTTCAAATACCATTTGATGAACTTCCTATTATTAGAAATGTAGAAACTATAAGAGAATTAGAAACAATAGTTCCTGTATCTCCAGATATTTCATTATTAGAAGTAGTATTGAAAGATGATGAAAAATATAATAAATTTGCAATTCCTATTAAAAATGATAATAAATACTTTAATAATATATTTTCTTTTAATGATATTGATGAATGTAGAGTAATTGGTGAATTTAGCGATTTATATATTGAATATGGAGATATTAGAATTACCAATTTATCAAAATACGAAGAAAGTATAAGTTCCTATAAATATACTTGCCAAGATACTACTAGTTTAGAATTAAAAATATCAGGTCCATTAACTGGAAAATTTAAGTATTTTAAAAAATCAGATAATATTATAGATGGATTATTTTATGGAGATTTTAATCATGTTCATATTGAAGAAAATTTAAAAGGAGAATATAAAATGAATTCATGTTTACATGATATGAATTCATCTCCACATATAATTTTTCCTTCTAATGAAGATTATAGTTATGAAACTAGAATTTTACCATATACTACTCCAAAGAAAAGTTTAAAAAAAATAAATCCAAATACAGTTAAATTTAAACCACAAAATACAGAATTGATAGGATTGACTGTTTTAAATAATTGCAGTAATAAATCAAAATATTATAAATTATATGATAAATTAGATGATTACGGAAATTTTAATATCCAATTTTATTGCAAGGACACTACTTCACTTAATAATATAACTGGTAAAATTCATCCTAAAACAATGGAATTAAGTTATAATGTAGATGTAAATTCTGATTTATTATTAGCATCTCTTCATTTTAATTTTGCATTTGATACTATTCCAATTTTCGGTTCAAGAGTTATTAGTAATATTGATTTAAGTATAGTAGGAAATTCATTAGAACCAATTCTTATAGGGACAAATGTTTCAATCATTAAAGATGAATTTAATAGAGACCTTCACGAATATAATATTAAAAAATTATGTTCTAGAATTATAATTCCTGATGTTATAGATGATATAGATCAAAATTTTAAGATATTTGATGATTTTGTTTTATGTAAAGTGCAATTTGATGAATATTTTGATATTTATAATAAAATGATGCACGAACAATCTTATTGGAGATTCATTTTTAATGGAATAGTATATACTCCATCTGATTTAATACAATATATTCAAATTAAAAATTATGTTATAGAATTTAAAATAGATAAACAATTGTATTATACTAAATTTTCGAAATATACAATGATGAATCCTATCTTTTTTGAAATATTTAGACAAGTTTAAGGAGAAAGTGTGCCTACATATCAAAACCGTTCTGGTCGATTAATAACTATAGGAACTACTACATTATCTCCTGGAGAAAAAAGACCATTAGATTATTATTTATGTATTGATGATTATCCGGATATATTTAAAATAGATGATAATCCTTTAATTCGAAATGGTTTTTTTTCTTTATTTGAAAATGTCAGTACTGTGACAAATATGTCTAAAATTTATGAATTTCGTTCTAGTTTGATATTAAATGTTGTAAGTTCTGGATCTTTTTCAGCAAATGCTATTGTTGAAATAACTGCATTTGTTGGAATAACTGATAATATCAAAGATTTCATACCAATAAAACAATTTAATTTTAAACAAATTCAATTTAAAGATAAAGATGGTAATTCATCTTTTTCTTGGATAGCTTCTGATTATAAATTAAATCAACAATTAATAGATCCACATCATGAATTCGTATCATTTGCTGTAACAAATGTTACGAATTCAGGAACTTTTAACGTTTTATTAAAATCATATTAGTTATATTTTATAACTATTTTGATAATATAATAACCTAAACATAAAAGGAATAAACAATGGCAAGTATTGATTTAGCACGTTTAGTCTCAGAGTCTATGCAAAAAAGTTCTTCTTATTATGAAGAAAGTGATTTGTCTGATGTAATTGATAATGCTTATAATTATGATCAAGATGATCATGTTGAAGAAGGCGCTATGCGTTTTGGTCGTAAATTATTTGGACGTTCTACAGCAAAAGATAAATTATATTATGCTGGTCAAGATGTGAAGAAAGCTATGCGAAATACACAAAAAGCAGCTTCAAAATCTATGAAAAGCACAGGAAAGTATATTAGTAAAAATCCAGGAAAATCTGCTGCTGTTGGAGCTGGTGGTTTAGCTGCTATTGCCGCTGCTGGTCTTGGAGCACGAGCATTATATCAACGTCGTAAAAAGAAAAAAGATCAACAATAAGAATAAAATTTATAAACAAATAAAATAAAAGAGGTTATAATATGTCTATGCTTCAATTATTGGCCGAAAGTGATGCTGGTCAAATGTATATGAATAATAATGAAGATGCTATTTTGGAAGCAACTGATTATTTTCATAGTACTCCTGAATATGTTAAGCAATTCATTTATGAAAATTTAGATCAATTTGTTGTTCCTGGTGATTTGAATGCAACTTATGAGAATGTTTTTGAATTTACACATTCCACTGTTGTTCAAATATTGGAAAACATCAGTGAATCCTTGATGGTTTAATTAAAATAAAATGCCTACATGGTTAATCACCATGTAGGCATTTTTAAGGAGAAATTGATGATATTTAATAAAACTAGAGATATAATGGGTATCCAACATTTAAGAAGACAATTAAGAGGAATGAGAAATGTAACTTCTTTGCCATTTAAAAATAGAAGTATGTTAAAAATAAAACCCCCATATAGCATATCTATTAAAAAAAATAAGATATTTGAAAATAATATTAATGATATTATATTTTCTTGTTTAAATGAAACTCAATTTTCAGGAATAGGAAATTCTGCTCCAATTAGTGGTTCTTCTTATCCTGTTATTATGAGAGGAAAGTTAACAAACAGGACTGATTTTGTTAATCCAAAAGATAATAGAACTTCTGATACTCCTAGTCCTAATATACCAAAATCATATCATCCTAATCTAACAAAAAAATTACAATCCTTACAAACATGGAATGTTCGAGGTAGAATTGGAAATTAATGGAAACAGGTGTATTAAAAATTTTAATACACCTGTTCCTGTTGTTATATGTATATAGGACTAGAATCTATATAATCTGGAATAGTATGTCTTTCCGTACAAATTATGCATACTGGTATGCGTGATGTCCAGTTGTACTTATTCCAAATCGATTCAATATCTGATTCAAAATCAGTTAACATGATTATTAAGTCAACGGATAATGTTTTATTTTTATAATTTTGTTCGATAATATCGAATGTTTGTTTATGACTGGTGCCTCCTCTTCCAGCATAATCATATGTGAAATTGGAATGTTCAACTTCGGATGTTTTTAATATCAAATTCTGTTTGATATCAACGTCATGTTTAATTAACCAAACAGTTTCAAAAGCATTGATTGATTGCAAAACAACAGACGTAAACTTCTTTAAATCATCATTTGATATGCTGCCAGAAGTATCTATGATAAAAGCGACAGTAGATGCTACTTTCTTCGTACCATGACCTGGCATTATTATACCATGGGCTCTCAATCTTTTCATTGGATTTGTCCAGATTCGATGATCAGGAGCACTTTTTATTTTTGTTAATAATGTTTTTTCAAGCAGTTTATCCCAAGGAATTTCTACTTGAATGATATCCATTATCATATTTTTCAGATCACCAGATAATAACCCTCTGGAAATTCTCTCATCATTCATAAGACTACGAACTTCAGATTTTAAATTATCCGTGATCTTTTGATGTTCTTCTTGTTCTTCTGGAGAAGTTGAACAAGATTGATTCACATCAGAGATATATATGATTTTTTGTCCATTAACATCCATTTCTGTGACGCTTACAGACATTCCATTTTCCATCTGAATTGTTTGAGTCTCTGAAATTTTTGTATTTTTCAGAAGAAAATCATACACCTCCTGTGTTGTTAAGTTCTTGTTAGTTAATTCTTCAATAATATAAGCTTCTTTTGGACAAGTTAATTGATTTAAATGTCCTTTTTTAAGGTCCGATCTTAGTGTATTGTTTATAACATGATCTCCAGCCATATTATATATGATGTGATTTTGATCTCCCCTTCTAAGGGTATGACCATGCAGAATATGCATAATTTCATGAAGTAGTACGAACATAAGTTCTTGTACTGTTTTTTCTTCAATGAAGTTTTTGAATATAGAGATGGTTGGACGACCATTAAAGATACCGACGTATGCTGTTCCATTTTCAACTTCATCAGTAACTATATTGATTTTAAAATTATAAATCAAACAACCGAAAAGCTTCAAATTGTTTAAATTTAAAATTTTAAGAAGTGCAATTCTCAATTTTTCTGCAGCATCCATATAACCTCCTATATAGATTTGATATCGTTAGATATTTTCTCCAAAAGAAGAGGTTTTTGAGTTGCAATGATTTGACGAATACCTGAATAAATATTCCCTTTGAGCTTCAGGGAATTTTCAGTCATAATTAATTCCTTAAGGCCGACAATCGAAATTTCAACTGCTTTCTCAGCAATTACCATGATTATTTTGGCCATTGTTTCAAAGATATCTTTCTTCTGCAGGTCTGTAATTCCTTCCTTGCAGAATCTGTTGAAGAATTCCGAGACATTTGCAAGTATATAGATATACTGTTGAGCCATTTCATCTGGTGCTTTCGGTTCAATGTGACGATCGAAAATCTTTTCGACATCAACTTGTGAAAAGATCTTATAATAAGTAGCGAACTCGCTCGCTGCTTCATCGCCGACATGAGCTGATGCATAGTACATGATGTCTGAATAATCGACCATTTTATGCGTCTCTAATGGATTTAACAGCCCGCTGAGTTTTGTCCAGGCTCTTGCACTTGCCCATGGCTTGTTGACCTGTTCCTCTTGTTGGAAGTGTTTCAAATTCTTCGAATTTGACAGGAAACTGACAATTTTGCTATTAATTCTGTTAGGAATAGCAAAATTGCTCTTCCAAACCTCAAAGTCAGATACGACTTTGAACATAGCAATTCTATTGACAATCGGAGCAGGGATAGGATTTCCGAGATCCTTGGATCCCTGCTGATTCATAGCCAACACAAATGCCGTCTTCGGTGGGAATGGATACCCGCGGAGTTTTTTCTCCGTGAACATCTCATATCCCAACGCCATATTCCCAGGAGAACTGGCATGAAAATCATCCAGGAATATTACAGTTGGTCTGCCGTTATGAGCAAGCGCATGAGCTTCACCCAAAATGTCAGGTAGTGTCCATCTTGTGTTCTTGATGGTTTGAACACCAGATGCCATGTTAATGTTAATACTCTCTGCAAAATCAGGCAATCCTGAAATCTCTTCTAAGGGTTTCAAACCGTAGTGAATATCGAGCAAGTTAAACCCACTTTCTTGACACATTTTGTGCAAGAGAGCTGTTTTGCCGATTCCTGCATCTCCGACGAGTGCTGGAATAGCAACATCTCCTCCCTCCATTTGAAGGACGAGAAGGCCTTTAACAACTTCAATGATTTTGTGCAGTGGACGAGCCTTAACAGAATCATAACTTTTAGACATAAAAATCTCCTTTTTTTGTTTATGTTCTTTTTAATATCTATATATAATGTTTAAAAATAAAGGAAAATTATGACATTTATAAGAACTTCTGCAAATTTATTAAAATCAAATAATGCAATACCTCAAACAAGTAAAGTTTTAGCACAAAAAATGACATCATCTCCTATGTTAAATTCTATATTTCAGAATAAACAAGGATTAATAGAAACTTCAAAATCAATACCATTTAATACAAATAAATGGAATTATAATCCTCAACAATTTTCATTTGATCAATATGAAAACCAATATTATTATCCTGTTATATTGATTGTTAATAATATAGGAAGTATTTATGATTTTTATATGACTAATTTTCCAAATGGTATAATAACTCCTGAAATATCTTTAATGCAAAATATTATTAATAGACCATCGCCAATGGAGGCTTTATGAATAGTTTATTTATACAAGATTTTTATTCTAAAAAAACAATTGATTTAATAAATGAGGAAAATAATTCTATATTTAAAGAAGAAAAGAATATACTTATTTTATCAAAAAATAAAACTAAAACAAAATTAGTATATGACCAATTTTTGCACGATTTATCTTCTTATAATATGAAAATGTCTGAAGATCCTTGTAAATCTGCCGTTAATATTTTATTAAATAGAAAACTTATATTTTTAGGTAGAAATTCATTTAAAAATTCACAAGATATTATAGGAACTATTATTGTAAAAAATAATAAATTGTGTGGAGTTGTTTTAGATGTTGTTGAATCTGAAATCGATATTTCAACAGGTTTGACATCTAGTATTGATCAATCATATTATAATATTTATTTTGAATTTATAAGATCTGTTATCATATGTTTTCAAAAAGAAATATTAAAAGACAATAATATTAATAAATTAATATGTAAATATTTAACAAATTTAAATCTAAAACTAATAGGATCAGAACATAATTTAAATGAAAAACAAAAATTATTCTTAGAATATTTAATTATTTATTTTGTACAACGATTTATGTTTATGAAAGATCATCATTTATCAAAGGAATATGTTGCTAATCAAATAAAAGATACTAAATTAAAAAAAGAAATAGAATATAATTTAGAATTTATAAAAAGATATTCTGATATGAAAGATATTTTTAAAGCAATGGTAGATTTTAATGTAATAAATTCATCTCCTAAGGTATTGATATTGAAATGTTTAACTAAATTTAAAAAATTTAAATTTTATGCATTAACTTCTTCTATTGATTATTTGATATCATTAATTATAATATCTAAATATCCACATAATTTTTGGGCTTCCGTTGCCATTAACTCAAATATATCTTCATTATTGGAAAATATTATTAAAGAATATTATTCTAAAATGAAATTTGATATAAATTATCTTTCTAAAAAATAGGAGCAAAAATGACGATTTTACCTGGCATGTTAAATCAAGTGGCTAGAACAACTAAATTTATAAAATTTTATAAAGATTATAGAGAGAATAATGTATTAGAAGAAGGAGATAATTCTTTTTATAATCCAAATGTATTATCTTCATCTAATCCATTCAATAATGATAATGATACAAATTGTATAAAACTTGGAAGAAATTCAGATTGTCTAACATACGGAAATATTAAGCCAGAATTTCAATCAGGAATGATTATAATAGATCCTGATTTAAAACTACTAGCTGCTATTTCTAATGAAAGAGATTTATTGTATAAAGCAGGATTACATATTGACCCAACAGATGATGTTCGTATAGTTAAAACATCTACCGGAGATGTTAAAGCAGCTATAGCTATTGGTTCAAAGAGAAACGGTCAAATTAAATATATCAAATATATAGATATAGATGAAGATTCTATAAATTTTCATAAAGCAATATCAAAATTAGCAAGTCAACCAAATTCTCCTCTTCAGTTTTATGAAAATGAAGTTGATGTTCAAAGATATGATATAAATCAAAAAAGCATAAAAGAATAATTATGTGGAGTGTTGAATTAATATTAAAAAAAGAAGTTGAAGAAACTATAACATATAATTATAATAACATTTCAGTAGCTGAAAAACAATTTAATATAATATTTTGTGATTTAAATAAAAATAAACAAAATTTTAATATAATTATATATCTTAAAGAAAATGACTTAATACTAAAAAGAAGGAATATTGAAGGTTTAATGGAGAATTAATATGGGTCAAATAGCAAGAGATGTTAATCTTAGAGCATATTCATATCATGGAATTACATTACCAGATCAAGATCCAAAGCTCCAAGGAAGATATAAAATACATATACCTGAATTTCATCATTTATTAAATCAAAATGAAGGAATTTGGTGCAAAAATCAAGTACATCAGTGGAGATGGACTCCTTCTGATGATTATATGTATGGAGAATATTATCCTCTTCAACCAGGAACAAAAGTTTTAATTAAATTTTATGAAAATGATTTTCATACTGGATATATTGATAGAATAATTTCAGATCAAGTTATCAAAACTACTCCAAAAGTTGGATGTGGTTTAAATCCAGAAGCAACTACGGATAGAGATGATATTTATATGATTTATAAAACTCCAAAATATCATAATCTATTCCTTATAAATGAAAAAACAACTGATTCTTCAAATGGATTAGATCAATATTTAATTAAAAATTCAATTCATTTATATTATAATTATAGAAGATCAACGATGATATTAAATGAAGATGGTATACATTGGTTTACTATGGATAATAGAGGAGTTACTGTTGAAGGGAATAATTCTGAATGGGTAAATAAAAACGAAAAAATATATGTTCATGAAAACAGAGATATTTATATTAAAGGAAATCATAAACATTTATGTCGAAGTGATGGAGATTCTGTTATATTTGGGCAATCCAGAGAATATTCAAAAGGTCAACATTCTACAATCTCTTCTTCTAAAATAAGTTTAGATGCTCCAAAAGTTTTAATTAATTGTGGATCTTCTAAAATGGCAAAAATGGCAAAAGTTAATAAAGGAGAAGATGAAATAATTGTTCAGAAAAAAATAGATACTAGAGTAGTATCTCATTTAAATCAAGATGATACATATTATGGAATACCTTCTCAAGAAATAGTAGGAGGTGTACCACCTATGCCCAAATATGTTGGAGATAAAGAATTGTCTAAATTATCAAAAGGAATGAATGATCGTCATTCTAGTATAGGAGCATCTCAAACTGGAGCAGAAATAATAGTTCCACCACAATATCCTCAAGGATAAATTATGAATATCATTTGCCAATCAGTTGATGAAGAAATAAAAGCAGAAATTATATCTGAAGACAATTATAAAATATTATCTGAATTATTAGGATTGGATGGTTTAGATAATTTGATATCAACAATATCTATTTCATGTATTAATAAAATAATATTAGAATATGGAATTGATATTTTGGTACAATTATATGATATTAATTGCAATAACGCAAATAATATAAAAAAATTATGTTAGGAGAATATTATGACATTACAAGAATGGAAAGCTTTGGTACGAGGAGATAAAATTCAATATGTTGGAAAAGATGATATTTGGGAAGTTAATCATCCAGCAGAAGTATCTACAAAAAAAGAAATGATGAACAAATATGAAATTGTAGATGAGTCTGGTGATTGTCATAATCGAATGGCAGAACATTGTTGTGGTGGAGGAGGAAATTGTCGAGTAAAAGAAACTTGTATAATAGCATCTCTTGCCGTTCCAAATGGTCGTGGTCAATCAAGATATACTCATGTTTTTGACGATTATATGTCTTGGACTAAAGTAGTTTAATTAATTTCATTTTATAAAAGGTGATCTAATATATTTTATTAGATCACCTTTGAGGATTATATGATGCAATCTAAATTAAATGATTTAATAAAATCGAAATATACATATTCTGATATGGTTATAGAATTAACATTATTATTACCAGATTATAGAAATATGATTGATGAATTAAAAAAAATACCAGATGATATCATAACTAATAAATTGACTAATCCTTTTGATAAATTAATAAAAAAGATAAAAAATTTAGATATATATTCTCAATTAAATGAAACCCACACATATTTAAAAAATATGTCTGGTATTTTAGATTTAGAAAATACAGATAGTGATAGTATTGATGTTTTGATTGATGATTTTGATGATATTATATCTGCTGAATTTTCAAATTTTAAATTAGGAACTATACTATCTTCTTTAAATAACTTAGAAAATATAATACCAAAAGATAATATCATGTTTTTATTATCAAATACAGTATTATTGCCTACAGAATATACAAAAGAACAAATTTATACGTTTTTAAAATCAATAGGATATGATAATTGTTGTCAATTTGATTTATTAAAAAATATAACATTTGAAGATCCAAAAAGAATATATTCTGATGTTTTTATATCAAATTTATATGATCTTAAAAATGAATATGTTGAATATAGAAATAAAATATTAGATGCTGGAAGTTTAAATAAAGAAGAATATTTTAAAATTAGAAAATTACAAAGAGGATATTAATTATGATATATGGTTTTAAAGATCAATATAGATTTCTTAGTAATTTTTATTTATCACCTATGACAATTAATGGAATAATTTTTCAAACAGTTGAACATTATTATCAAGCAATGAAAAGCACATCATATGATGATTATCTATTGATTTCAAAAACTAATTCTCCAGGACACGCTAAAAAATTAGGAAAAAAAATAGATATTAGATCAGATTGGGACAATATTAAACATTCTATTATGAAATATGCCGTTTATGAAAAATTTAAAATACCCGAATTTCAAATAAAATTAATAAAAACAGAAGATAAACAACTTATAGAAGCTAATTATTGGGGAGATGAATATTGGGGAGTTAATATAAAAACAGGTGTAGGGGAAAATAATTTAGGGAAACTATTAATGGATGTTAGACTATATTATATTAATTTAAGAGAATATAATTCTACAACTCATCATAATATTAATTTTAATTATAATTATACATGACGTTCATAATTAAATCTCTAGTTAAGAGATAAGAGGGATTTTAAAATGTTATTATATCTTAATTTTTGTTATTTGATTATAATTTTAATAATAGCTTTATATATACTTATAAATTTTACAAAAAAAATCATACAATCACATATAGCTTTAAATTCATATAGTATTAAAGAAGGATTAAATGAAAATATGAAAGATGAAAATATGAAAGATAAAAAAGAAACTAATGATATTATTATTCAAAATATGAATATTATTTCTTATTGTTTTGCTTCTCCTTGTAAGAAAAAAATAGGATTATATTTTAGATGCCAGCGTTATAATGATGGAGAAGTTTTACAAGTTTATATATCACATGAAAATATTAATGCTGATACTTTATTGTTAATTTTAAAAATTTGTAATTGTTTTACATTGAATGAAATATCTGGTTGTAGTATACAATTAAAGTGTGATAATAATGAATTATATCTTGGAAAAGATGATTATTGGATTAGTGTTTTATTATATAATCCTGATTCTAACATTTAAATTAAGGATATTCTAGATGAATTTAGTAACTGCACCTATTGGGTATGTTGGAATATTTCCTAAAGGACAAAAATTACCTCCTAATTGGATGATAGCAGAAGGAAAAGAATTAATGATAGTAAAATACCCAGAATTATATAAAGTTTTTAAAAATATGTATGGTGGAGATGGAGTAAATACTTTTGGTACTCCAGATTTTAGAGAAAATCAATATGATTTAGTTAATCAAAATATTACAGATTCAACTTATATAACAACATTTAAAGCATTTAAATATTCTAATTAAGGAAATAAATATATGGAAATACATGGAGGAAATGTTATAGGTGAGTTTTTTGGAGAAGAGCATTTGTCATTACCTCCATGGACTCCTCGTTATGTTGGATCTATCATTTATGTTAAAAATACTAATCCTGATTCAAAATATGACATTAATGATAATTACTTTTTTGGAACAAAAACAGGATGGTTATCTCTAACTAAAATAACTCATAGAGATGGATGTGGAAATTATCCGCAAATATTAGGTGGAACTGGAAATACTGGAGGAACTGGTTCGACTGGTGGAATAGGACCAATTGGGCCAATGGGACCGACTGGTTTAAATACTGGAGAAACTGGTGGTTCTGGTGGAACCGGTGGAACCGGTGGAACTGGCGGAACTGGCGGAGTAGGAACTGGTGGAACAGGAACTACTGGGGGTACTGGTTTTTTAGGAAATACTGGAGGCTCTGGTGGAACTGGTCACACTGGAGGCTCTGGTGGAACTGGAAGTTCTGGAGGTACTGGTCATACAGGTCATACTGGAGGAACTGGTAGACCAGCTACTGGTGGTACTGGCGGTACTGGTGATTCAACTGGTGGTACTGGTGGAATAGGAAAACCATCTACTGGTGGAACTGGTGGATCTGGAAAATCTGGTGGAACAGGTGGTACTGGTGAAACTGGTGAAACTGGTGGTACTGGTGGTACTGGTGATTTAACTGGTGGTACTGGAGAAATGGGTCAACCAACAACTGGTGGAACTGGTGGAACTGGAAATAGTGGTGGAACTGGAAATAGTGGAGGAACTGGTGGAATAGGTTACCCTGGTTCTGCTAAAGTTTTAATAGGAGAATTGAATAATTCTAGATATTTGAGAATATTTGATGTTGAATTAAAAGGAAGCAGTTTAAATAATACTATTAATATAACTGTAACAGATTCATATAATGGATTATTATTTGGAGAAGAAAGATTTTTTACCGATAATTTTACACCAACAGATAAACATTTTATGATATCTTCTCCATCTGAAAGAACATATATATCATTTGATGATGTTTTTTGTGAATATTGTGATGTTACTTGTCTTTCTGTTGTTGGTGAAGGAGTCCATTTATCTCAGTGTTATGTTGAAATATTTCAAAATGATTTGAGATTATATTTTGATAAACAACATTTCATATATCCATATGAACATTTAATAGATATATATGATATTTTAAAAACTCCATCAGATTCTATTAAAGTTCAAATATTAGCAATTTTATCAGTTTAAAGAAATTAAGATACTATAAATAAACAAAACTTTATAGATATAAAGTATTATAAAAGACAAAGACATCATATCTTTGTCTTTTTTTAACAAAAAAAAGGTAATATCCTTATATTACCTTTTATAAATTTTATTCTTTTGATCTTAAAAAGTTTAAGATTGTAATTAATAATATTATAGTAGCTAGTGATATAAAGATCATATTATATATTGGTATAAAGTTTAATATAATATTTATTCCAATTATGTTTATTAATAATACTATAGAAATAAACATTATTATTTTTTTGATAAAACATTTTAAGGCAACGCAAAATAACGAAGTTGCCGTTCCAAAACATACTAATGCTAAATTTAAATGACTTGGAACAAATACACAAACTCCAATTAAACATATTGATATTATGATAAATACAAAAATTAATTTGGGTTTAAATACTATTATCTTTTTTTGAGTCATTTCTGTGTTTTTTAT
Source organism: uncultured Clostridium sp. (assembly GCA_964369695.1). Taxonomy (GTDB): domain Bacteria; phylum Bacillota; class Clostridia; order TANB77; family CAG-508; genus CAG-269. The sequence goes on along the minus strand of CAYJGL010000001.1, from coordinate 233,251 downwards.
TTGATCTTTCAGAAATACTATAATTTCTTCATATAATTTTATTCTAAGATCATTTATATCAATATCTATTTCTTTTGATTTATAATCCAAATACATATCACTAAAAATACGTATACATTTAATGATTGAATATTTTATAGTTTCCTGATTTCCATAAAATCCGATATAAATATTATCGGTTGCATGATTTTCATTAAAATATATATATCCTTCTTTAGTATTCTCAACATTTTTATTATTTATAACATCATTAACTAATTGATAAAATACTTCTTCGTATTTTATATCTTCTTTTTTGCAAATTTCAGTAGCTGAATATTTAAAAATCTCAATTAATGCCCATTTAAATTCTTCAATACTACAATTTTCTTTAATTTCAATGTTTTTATTTGAAAAATCAATATCAATATTTAATTTAGTCATTAGTTGTGCTCCTATGAACATAAGATGTTATGATATTTATTAAAACTAACATAAAACAAAATACTCCTATAATATATAATCCAATATATCCTGATGTTGGATTGGTTATATTAAATATAAATAAAAGAATAGTAATGATTCTTTTAATATTATTATCTTGTCTATTTATAAAATAGTCTGAAATATAAATAATTATTATACAAATAGCAGATATATAATAATATCCTATACTAGAAATGAATCCTAATATTAAATAAATAATTCCTAATATTAAAATAAAATAATTTAACACCAAAAATCTCCTTTTAAAAAAGGGAAGAAGATAATTTTTAATCTTCCTCCCCTTATTAAATTTATTTTGTATTATAAACGTCTATTGATAACCCATATGATGCTATACCTTCTTTGTTTTCGCTGATAATAGCACCATATAATAATTTGACAAGAAACTCATAATCCCTCCAATTAGGGATTCCTTTTTGATTAGGACGATAATATCCATCATATATTGGTACATTGATTAAACGGGCTTTACCTTCGTTAACTCCTAACCACTGTAATTTTTGATGTATATTTATTCCCTGATTTATTTCGTTTCTTATTTCTCCAACAAATTCATCTGGATCAAAATCTAGACTTTGAGGCCAAAGATTGATGAATTTCTTTGGTGTTCGCATAGCCTCTTTCAGAGAAAATTTAACACCGTAAATTTTCCCGAAAGAGATAAGTTTACCGAGCTTAAGCCACTCAGCATACGATTGATCTCCTTCCTCCCAAATAGGAAGATGGGAAGCCTTGGGAGCTCCCTCCAAATCATCCAAGAAATCCTTCGCCCATTCGGGTAAATTAATGGGAACTTTTCCTCCCCATAAGGCCCATGATGATCCTTCAAATTTGATTTCCCCATTTTGCATAAAAGATATCTGGTTATCAGGATATTCTCTTTCCGAAGTGACAATCCAATCAGAATCTGATAAGACCATCTGAATTGTGCCTTGCTGGGATATATATCCCTGACGGACGACCTCAAATATGGGTCTTGGGATGACTCTTTCGTCAAAAACAACTGTTCGAGAGGCAAAGCCTCTTTGAACATCACCATTTTTGACAATCTTGAATCTCTTTTTGGAATTTTTAATCTCAGAATAAATTGCATTGTTGTTCATAGAGAACTCCTTTTTCATTTAGTTAATAATACATTTAATCCATTACCTGTATCAATATATCTATATGAAACAACAAAAAATAATGGGAACAGTTAAGACCGAAATCTTAACTATTCCCTAGGTAGCGAACCTTATTGCCTATGCCTAGTTGCTATCTTTGGCAGTCATCCCACTTGCGGCGATCATTATTGGCGGTGTGGGCATCGTAAGAGATGTTTTCTCGGTAATCGGAGCGCTCTTACCCGCTGGCCCGACTTTACTACCCAGTCAAAGTACCTTTAAACATTCAATACAAGTTACTGATCCAGAATAAATTCTGTCGTTCGCTATTGATCATAAAAACCAACTAACTACTAATTTACGATATAAAATCGTACCCGTTCGTTAATATTGAATATTTATTCCAAGCCTTGACGTTTCTTGGAACCGTTCATATCCGCCAATATGAACCTTATACCTATTAATATCTATATTAAAAATTAGAAAATAAAAGGCAAAAGACCTATACAAATAATTAAAGCAAAATTGCTCGATATAAATAAAATCCAAGTTATTTTCTGAAGTTCAAATCTTTTATTAAATGGTAATTTTGGAGTATCTGTTTCTATTATCTTAAATCCTGTAAGTAACATTATAATGGTTATTATCAATATTGTTTGTATCATAATATTCTCCTTTTAATTATTAATATCTATATAACTTTTAAACAAAAAATAAAGGACCGAAATATTTAAATTCCGGCCCTTTGTGCCCATTTTTTACTGGGCTGGTATTTCTTGTGGTATTTGACTTGCGGCTTCCCACAAGTCAAATGTGTACCACATCGCTACCATGGAGGTAGCGAAGTAGAATAGTGCCATTATGCATATGACGAATATAACCAGGGGCAATGCCCTTGAATTGGTGGATTTCCACCACAACATCCCAGTTGTTCCTGGAAAAAGTAGGTTCCAGAAACTTGTAATGGTGCATATGAACATGATGATGCTTAAAATAGCATAGATTAATAATATGATGTTTGTCATAACAAATCTCCTTGTTTAGGAACCTAGCGAAATGCCAAGTTCTTTATATCATATATCTATATATGTAAGTTGAAAAGAACTTAAGAAATAAATAAAAAATAAGGACCAGTGAAACCGGTCCTTATGGCTTAGAATAGAGTGTAGGCCCATATTCCAATCCCAATTACACATGCTGTTGCAAATCCCATTACGAAGAATGGGAAAACTATACGTATGAATTCTAAAGCTAACTTGGCTATGAAACCAAGTATAATAAGACATACAATAATTGTGATTAACATATAGATAATATCCATAAAATACTCCTTGTTTAAGAATCAGCTTAACTGCTTCTTCTTTATAAACAATATCTATATATGTGGTTTGAAAAGAACTTAAGAAATAAAAAGAAAGGGCCGTTAAAATAACCCTTTTGTTAAATGTTAAAACAGCATAGAAAAGATCCCACATATAATAGCAATAACTATTATAAGAGGAAAGAATATGATACTTAATATCCCAAATGATATTTTAATCATAATTCCTAATAACCAAAAAGCTATACTTAGACCAAGTATGGTTATAACCATAATAATAGCAAATAATGTTTCCATAGTCATTCTCCTTATTTTCTTTTATTAAAATATATCTATATGTAATTAACAAAAAAAGTGTCACAAATTTTCACTGTTGTAACGGCAGTGTGAGGTGTACTAATAAACTTCCACACCAAACTTCTCTTTACAAATTATATTTGCAAATTGAAATCCGGCTTCATCAGCATCATCCTCTTTCTCCTCATGTGTCCAAGACAATATGTTGGGAACATTGAGGTACTGCCATTCATGCCGGCGTTCATGACCGACAACGAAGGCAATTTCTTTCCAAATGTCGAGTTCCGTGATAGGACGAATCCCATCATGATTTAACGACATTGATAATCCAACATCGTCAAAATTATAGAAAATCTCTGATTGGAAAGTGCTGCTTTGGGTGCAGCAACACCCCCCGAAGTATCCGCTTTGGAAGAAAGCGACTACATGTTCGGGAGAATTGTCTGGATTATACAAATCTTCATTTTCATGAAGGCCTATATATTCCAGACACTCAGACAAACATTGGACCACGAAAGTCCATTGCTCATCTGTGAAATTGACAAATCTCATATAGACCTCCTTTGGTGATATGTTGTCATATAATTAATATCTATATTTTAATTTAATAAAATACTTAAAAAATATCAATAAAAAGAGAGATTATCACACCATCGTCGTCGCGTACCGATCGTGATATAATAACCCCTGTAAAAGGTTAATCAACCTTATTATGATGTTCCAGCATTTCCGCTATTAGGGAATTTCACCCACCTTAGAACATCATAATAAGTAACTTGATTATTAATTAATATCTATATATTTATTTAATAAAACACTTAAGGAATATCAATAAAATTGTCGCAAAAATTTCACTGTTGCGACCGGCAGTGTTTAATATCATCAATAAACTTCTATACCGAATTTTTGTTTACAAATTGTATTTGCAAATTTCATTCCTGCTTTATGGGACTCTTTGTCTTTCATATCATTATCCCAAGAAGTTATATCTGGAATATTTTGATATAACCACTCGTATCGTCTCATGCTTCCCATAAGGAATGAGATATATTTCCAAATGCTTTTTTCATCAATATATTCCGCACCATGGTCTTTTAGACATATTGTTATTCGCACATTGTCGAAATAATAGAATATTTGTGAAGTACCATTTCGACTATCTGTGAAACATCCTCCACAAGTATCATGTTCTTTAAAGTATTTAATAACATAATCTGGATCAGTTTTAGGATTATGATAATATTCGTTTTGGTGTAATCCGATATTTTTCATACATTCCATTACACATTCTTGAATAAATGTCCATTGTTCGTTTGTAAATTGCATATTGTACTCCTTTTTTAATATTTAATTATTAATATCTATATGATTATTAACAAAACATTTAAGGAATATCAATAAAATTATTAAATCAATTTAATGATTTTTAGATCATCCTTGGAGGTTTATAGAATGGATTTCTATGATATAAACACATATGGTATTAAAGTAGAACTCGTCACAGAACTTCCAACAGGATCAGATTCAAACGCTGGTCGTATAGTTTTTAGTCTAACTCATAATGCGTTCTTTTTTGGAATGCATGGATCTGGGTGGATGGGATTAGGAACTGGAAGTATCGGTTGTACTGGTGAATCTGGAAATACTGGTGGAGTCGGTCCAGTCGGTCCTATGGGTTTAGGTAAAACTGGAAATACAGGCGGAACTGGTGAAAATGGTATAAACGGATCAGATAAAGAGCCTATTTTATTTGATCCAGATAAAGTAAAATGGATTTTTCATGAATATGATACTACACAAATTATAATATCATTATATGATAAAGATCTTAATATAATATCATTTGATTCATCATATATATACCAAATTCATACTAATAGTTTAGGATTAAAATTCCCAAAAGAACTATTAGAAACATATGATTATCTAATATATGTTTTTATTTTGCCGTTATCAACTTATATTGAAACATTAAAAATAAAACATAAAGAAATATTTGACACATATAATTATAAAGAAATAATACAATTAGAATATAATAATAAATCAACAAATCATTTAATAGATAAAATAGAAATAAGTAATAATTGTAATATAATAACTCCAAATTTCTTTATAGATTATAGTGGTAATTTATATACTTCGGAAATATTATCCAATTTATTAAATTATCAAGATTGTCAAACTGCAGAATTATTATTACATATTCCTATAACTGGTTATTTATTTATAGATTGTTTAGAAATATTCAATCCATATATAGATCCAAAATATCATTTAGAAGATGAATTATTTTATTCTTCTGTTGGTCCTTATCATCTAAAAAAAGAAGGTTATGAATGGTCGGTGACACATTCATATGGAAATCTAATAGGTTTATTAGATAGAAAAAACTTCACAATAGAAGTTTTTGATGAAGAAGGAAATATAATACCAGTATTTCCATTTAACGGCAAAACACCTCATAAAAAATACTATTATGAGTTAAATCCTTCAGAAATTCCGCCGTTATACCAACAACAATATAATATTATCGAAAATAAAATAATAAATCTAGATGATGGAAAATGGCATTATAGAGATTATGAATTAGATAATTATAAAATAACTTCAAAAACAAACCCAAATATTTATCATGAAAAATTAAAATTATTCTGTCCAATAAATAAAAGTAATTTATTATATTCAAGTTATGATATAAATACATTATCTTTATTATTCAATAATTCTAATTCTTCTATTTTTAAAATATTAAACAATAACCTATTAACAATATCAAATTCAAATACATATAAAACAATAATATCATCAATAATCAAAACAACTAATTATAAATTAACAACAAAATTATTATATGATAGTAATCAATATTATAAAAATAATTATAGTCCTGATTATCTTTCAATCATTATAGCAAAATCTTTTAATAATAAAACATTATCATTAGTAATCTCTTGTTATGATGAATCTTCTTCAAAAGTAGAACATAAATATAATTCTTTCAGTATAGTTTATAATCTAGGTCAATCTGGTGAAACAATAATATCAGATGGGTCATCTTTAATAGATAGTATTGCAAATTGGTCAGTTTATCCAAAAGGATTAAACATTTCAGTTGATAGATGTAATGATATGTTTGTATGTAGATGTAATAATCATGAAATAACTTTTGACTTAAACTCTAATAATTTATTAACACCTTTTAAAGAACCATGTCAAATAGGATTTGGAGTATTAGCTCAAACAGGAGCAATATTCAAAGATGTAACACTAATTATAGGAACACCAGCTTCTGAAGTTCCTAGAATATCTGGATGGGATTTTGAACATCTAGATGAAAATAATATAAAAATAGTTTTTTTCAAATTAGATAGAACGTTTCCAGTAAAACATTTCCAAAAAGGATCTGTTAAAATAACATTTAATGGTACAGTTCAACCTTTATCAACTAGAACTGGTGAAGTAGTTCATCAAGATTATATTATAACGGAAGAATTGTATGAAGAATTATTAAATAGTAGATCTTGTTCAGCATTATATATTCGACCAGAGTATGATAGTATAAATAAAAAACCAATATTATTATATTCAAATCAAATAAATGAACAAGTTACATCATGGAATGTTCAACATAATTTAAATAGACGAGATATTATAGTAAAATTGTTTGAATTGAAAGATCAAGAAAACCAATTAATTGAAATTGAATTAGATCCAAGTGAATATGAAGTAACGCATTTGACGATGAATTGTTTAATTATAAACAATAATGTAAACAGTTCATTGTCGAAAAATATTGTAGTTTCGCCGTTATATAGATCCCTAAAAATAGAAATCTATAACAACACAAATTATAATCTGCCGTTAATAACACATTCAATAAAAGATCTAAATAAACAACATAATAAATATAATTCTAAACTTCAAAAAAAATATATACATAAACATATTCAAAATTGTAATAATTACGAATGGATAATAAATCATAACTTAAATACAAAAAATATATCAATACATGCATATGATAATAATAATAACAAAATAGGTCCAGATCAATCAATAATAATAGACAATAATACAATAAAAATAAAATTTCTATATTATACAAAATTAGATAGTTTATCATTAGATCATTCATGGTTATTTAATAGATGTAATATTCCAATCTATTCAGATATTAGAAAGTTCTTTAATTATCAAAAATTATTATTCAACAATTATTTATCAAAATTAGCTACATCATATTTCAATATACATATCTATTCATATAAAGAATATGAAATACTAAATAATCCAAATAAAAATCCAAATGATCCAACAACTAATTATACAATAATAAGTACATGTGATCCAAATAAATATGAATATACAGGAGCAACAGGTCAACCAGGTTATTATGAAATAACATCAAAAGAAAATATAAAAAATCAAATACCAATAATATTTCTAGATATAAAATCAAATCCAATAATACCACCAAATAATCATTATAATAAAATAAATAATAGGTTAGATAAGTACGGTAATTATATTTGGTCAGTTAATAAGATGTGTATAATTGTAGATGATCGTAAATTAGTTTATTATTATAATGATTGTGATTATAATGATTTTATTATTATTTATTATGATCATAATTGGTGTGTACCTCCAGATGTTAATCATCTTATTAAAATATTTCAAAAGTACTTGCCCTGTCATATTCCTTTTCCTATTATACCTACTCGAGCTGTTGATCGTATGGTTCATTTTAAAAATAATGATGTTGATTTTATAAATGATTATACTGGAGTTCCAGGATGGATATATAGACCTGAAGAAGAATTTGAATATCCTGAATATGATGATCATTATAATAAAACTAGTTGTTATTATGATATGAAAAGTAATTATACTAATAAAACTCCAGCATATTGGACTTTTACTGGTGGAACTGGTGAATTATCAGGCATATATAATGAAAATTGGATACATGATTCAAATAATAATTATATAGAACATAAATTGAACAACGACGATTTTTATTATTATAAAAAAATAAATGTTTGTCAAGTAGAGTCCATTTCAGAAGTTTATGATACTACTAGTTTTGATGGTACTAGTCTTAATATATTTTCTAAATATGATACCGATTATGAATGTAGAGATATAGATATTCGTTGTATAAAAGATATTGATACTACTAGTTTTTGTCCAGATACTACCAGTATATCTCCATGGATGTGGGAAGATAAAATGTGTAATCCCTATGAACATCTAGAAGATATAGTTTATAATACTAATCTGCCGTTAACTAATAAACTATTAATCAATCCTCATAGATATATAACTACTACAATGTTTTTAGATGAATATAATAATACAGATCCAAATCCAATAATAATAAATAATGATTCAACAAATATAAAATATACATATACTCCACAATTAAAATATATACCAGAAATAGAAAAAATCTATTATAAAATAACAGGTGAATATATAAAATATAATAATAAGTATATAAATCCTTTTTGTTATGAAGAATTACATATTGGTCAATTTGGTCCAGATTATAAATGGTTAGATGATAATAATTATATTACTTCTAATAGATATACATCTGGGAAAGCTATTATTATAAATTTAGATGAACCTGATCGTCCATACAGTTTAGAAACACATCCTAAAACAATTTTATTTGAACAAGATAATCCAAATACATATGTTTGGATAATATCACATAATTGGAATAATTTAAAACATGATATAAAGGTATATACAAATGATAACATATTGGTGTCAAATGAAGAGTATATTGTCAAAAATTATAACAACAATACAGAAATATGGTGGAAAGATGGTTTGGTACATCAAGGGTTTGCCTTGTTGTCCTTATTGCCATTGCCAGATATTAAAACCCAATCAGCATATTCCGGAACCGGCGGAACAGGCGGAACAGGATACATCTCCCGATGGGATTATGTCTTATATAGAGGAAGTACTGGAGAAACCGGTGGTAGTGGAAGAACCGGCTTTACGGGTCATAAGGGTTGCACTGGAGGTTTTGGAGAAACGGGTAAAACTGGAGGAACTGGAGGAACTGGCCAAACAGGTATCACAGGTCATACTGGAGAAACAGGAAAAACTGGTGGCATCGGAGGATGCGGTGCAACTGGAGGGACTGGTGATAATGCTCCTGATAGACCTACGGGAGGCACTGGAAACAGTGGTTTTAGAGGTAGATCGGGTGGAACAGGTCATACTGGAGAAACAGGGGGAACTGGTTTTATTGGAGGACCTGGACCAATTGGAGGAACGGGTGAACCAGGAACTGGACCAACTGGGTCTACAGGAGGAATTGGAAAAACTGGTTTCAGCGGCCAAACTGGTCATACAGGTCATACAGGAGAAGTTGGAACGGATTTCTTCGAATCATTAGATTTTTTAAATATTTCACATATACGAGTTCTAGATGAATCCTATATGCGAAAATATACCTATAAAGTATCATCAGAATATTATAAATACATGTTTAAACCGAAAAGTATGTCCTTTAGATTATTTAAAGTTCATCCTAATCATTACTCTGATCATTTTTTTGCAGTTGGGCTTCCTTTTAGTATTATAAGAGATGTTGAATCATTAGAAGATACCGAAATTATAGAATTAATAAATAAGGATAATGCAAATCCATATAAATTGTCTATAACTGATAATGTTTTACGTAAAACAGAATTATTTACATTTGGAGATAATTCTATAAATAATCATATTCATATAAATGGTGATTTAAATCAAATTGTAATCGAAGATAATAGAATAAATGCCGTTCATAATATAGAACACTTTATAACAGATAATATATCAGATGGTAGAACAAATGGGTTTATACAAGTAAAGAACATACCTAATTTTTCTTATAATAAAAAAAATAAGTTAGTTCTAGATTTAAATTCTAGTATTTTATCTGGAGATATTCTTCCATGGACCTATTATTTAAATATCGAATATTCTAAATTCTATGATTATACACATAATAATGAAAATATACAATTTGAAATAAAAATAAAAACAGATGTTTATATTCATGGTGCATTATATTCTGATTTGATGTTATTGTTGAAAAATACTTAATATAAGGAACTAGTAAGTATATTTTTATATTTACTAGTTCTTTTTTTAACGATTTTACTTAAGTTTTTTTTCGATTCAGATATATAGATATTGTTTATAAAGAAGAAGTAATTAAGCCGATTCTTAAACAAGGAGAAATCTTATGTATACTGATTTACAAATTCGTTTTGATAAGTTATCAATTACCTTATTTAACGATGCAGCATCCGCAGCCGGTTTTAACCGGCAATCAGATGATGTTGAGAAAATAGATGATACATGGGCGATTACCTACGGAAAAAAAGAATCGTCCTTGTGGTTCAATATGAATCATAATGACAATGTTCTTGCAGTTAACAAGACGGATGACCGTATGGTAATAATAATCAATTATCTTGCCCAAAATGGGGTCAACATACGAAGTATTAATCTGAAAAGCTAAAAGGCAAATAGGACCGATTAAAACCGGTCCTTTTTTTCTTATTAAATTACAAAAAAGAAAATGAATTAACTATGATGTTATTATTAAAATATTTATAGAGATATAAATTTTATATAATGATCGGAAATGGTCTTGCTTCATCATTATAAGCTCCGAAGAGGATTATTATTTTTTTAATAATCCTCTTTTATTTTATTTTTGAATATTGCATATCGTAATCCATCTATATTTTTATTTTCAGGATTAATATTAAAGTCCTTATAATTATAATATTTATTAGAAAATGAATTTTAAATGAAACCACTGCATTTTAGCTGTCTGTTTCGTTTGAAGATATATTGATTCTTTGTTAATTATTCTGAAATTCATTTTCTAATAAATGTTATAATTTATTTTGTTTGTCATTTTTAAAAAATACATACAGATATAAATAATTAAGGATGGAAGATATGGCATAAAGCCTAAATCCATTCCAGAGTAGTGGAATATGAACTCCCTAGTTGCCTCACCCTTTGCCGATTGAAGCATGCCGTCGAGCAAATTATTGGGCCTAACTAGTTAGGAAGCTACTCGCAAGCCAGTACAGACTTAAACAGGAGTGTTTTATGTTCTGAACTGGTAGGGCCTTCGTCGCGATAATTATAATCGTGGCGAATGGTCCTTTTTTTATTTTTAAAATTATATTTAGGACGAGAATAATTATTTAGATAATAAATAATTATTCTCGTCCTTTTTTTAACGATTTGCTAAGTTTTTTTCGATTCAGATATATAGATATTGTTTATAAAGAAGAAGTAATTAAGCCGATTCTTAAACAAGGAGAATCTTATGATAACTTTCAATTTTAGAAACAAGAGTGATATTTTGTCAATTCTCTCTCGGGAAATCTCCTTTAATGAAAAGGAGTGTGTGTTTTACAAAACTTCAGTTGGGCTTGTTGTCGAAACAGATAATAAGAGAATAATCCTTTACTCTCCTCAAGAGGAGAGACCGGGTCTGGGGATTATTGTTCCCAAATCAAATCCATCCTCTTCGGAAAGAGGATATGGAGTTATGGCCGTCAATGATTGTTTTGTAACAAACAACATGACGTACGCCGTGAGAAAAAAAACATATCGTCCCAATGCTCAATCTTGGGATGATATTTATAGATCCCGAGAATATAATTGAGAGATAGGGGCTGGATTATTCTGGCTCCTTTATTTTTGTTTTTAATATTGTAAAATATAAAGGAGAATATTAATATAACAATTTATTATCTAATATTATTAATATTATTAATAACAAGATCGTACTGAATTTTGTTCTTAAGAATATTAATAACAAAAAAGGCGAATAAAATAATTCATCTTTTATTTTTAAAAATCAAATACAGATATAAATATAATATGAAGATAGTGTTATGTTCTGCACTGGTCTATTTTATTTTTTGATTAATATTATAGGAGCCTGATTATAAATATTACCGCGACTATTTATGATTTTTTGCTCCTGAATAGTACAGCTTATATTATGGGTCGATATATGTTGTACTATTCTAAAATTTTATATAGATATATATTAATAGGAGACATTACTGCCACTAGAGGGTGGGTGTCTCTAGAACTGTTGACGCGTTCTCCTGGAAATGAAAGAATGCTGAAATTGAAGTCGACCAATGATGTGTCTGATTTTCTAGTGTCAATTGGTTCGCTACCGATTAAGGAAAGGATAAGAGAGATGTTCTTTCCTTAATCGGATTTATTTTTATTTTTAAAAATAATATATAGATATTGAATATTAATCTTAAAGGAATTGGTTCTTTAAGACTGTTGTATAACGTTGTTGATGGTTGTTATTTTATAATGACCATCAACTCTTTTTTTAAGCTTTTATTATCGAATATTATATAAAGATATAATTATATACTGAATATAGTATTGGATTATATTTAGGAAGTTTATTTGCGGTTTAAGGGCGAATAGTTATTTATAATTAAATAATTATTCGTCCTTTTTTTAAAAACATAAATGAGGAATCATATGACTATATTTATTGTAGAAAAAAATGCAGTTTTCATAAACCATGGTATTATTGTTAATATGATTGATATTTCAGAAGATGAAGACTTTTGGAATAAGGTAATTAGTAAAGGTCAATTTGGTAATTGGAAAATTAATATTATTACAATATCATTTATAGAATGGATAAAATTACGAATCCATCCATAATTTAAAAATCAAAAATATTTATTTGTTATTTTTAAAAATTATATACAGATATAAATTAATAACATATGAAGAGTTTAAAAAATTCTCTTTAGATATGTCATTGTCAATGGAGAATCATAATTTTAATAACGCAACGTTTTAATCATGATTCTCCTAATGTTTTAAATTTGGGAGTATAATGAGATATCGCATTATATAAGAAGAAATTCTTGGATTATTATGCATTTTGTGAATATAATAATCTTCCCATTTTATTTTTGTTATTATTAAAATATTTATAAAGATATAGAATATTATAATCAATGAATGACTAATTCATATGTTTATCATCTTGAGGATGACTATACAGATGATACATTTGTCTAAAAGAATTGTTAACTGATCCTTGCAATTTTATTCAATTATTGATTATGAAATGGCTAAGGGCAGATACTGCTCTTAGAAACCGTTATTATGAATGATAGCATCATGTCATAGATTAGTTATTTGAATTAATAATGGTTTGGTTATTTTATATAATTTCCATTTTTGGACGGAGATTTAAATTATTCATTTAATTCGAATCTTCGTCCTTTTTTTAATGATTCAACTTAAAATATATAGATATAAAATTAATATACAAATTTAGATGGTTGAATGGGTCAAGTATCTAAAAACCCCTCAAATTTCACTAGAAGTAGTAACTATACTTCTAGTGAAATTGTTTTTTTATTAATTGAAAATTATCAAGGATAATCATATGTCAAATATTAATATATTAGTATATGAGTCTATAGGTAATATGAGTGATGCGGAATTACATCAATTAGCTCATGGTGGAAGAGGTTTAATTAAAGGAGCAATGTCTGGTTTAGCTGCTGGAGCTGCTGGAGTTGCAGGATCAACTTTATATCAATCAGAGAAATATCATAATGATAGAAATAAAAAACAAGAATTAAAAGATTATAATGCTAATAAACATAATAAAAACTACATAGCTAATAAAAAATTTGATCATGTTCGACAAGCAAGTAATGCAATTTCTAAAACAGCTGCTATTTCTGGATTAGCCGGAGCTGGGCTATCTTTATATTCGACTCATAAAAAAAGAAAAGCTGCTAAAATAGAATTAGCAAGAAGAGAAGCTTTAAGAAATAATAATCATAATTCTAATAATCATAATAATCATAATAATTATAATAATTATCATGATTCTAATAATTATTAATTTTTAAAAAGGATTAAATATGGAAATCAATCAATTAGTTTATGAAAGTTTAGAACATTTAGATACTGAAAAACTAAGAAAATTAGCATATGGTGGTGTAATGGGTAAAAGTTTAAAAACCGGATTATTAGTAGGATCAGGAACTGGTGCAGCTTCTTTGGGTTATAATAGTACTAAATTAGCATTAAAAAGAAATTATAATGATAATGATGTTAAAAAAGCCGGTAAAAGATTAGCGAGATCTACAAAACTCGGAATTTTAGCTGGTACTGCTGGTTCTTTATTGTATCATACTCGTTTAAGAAATAAAGCAAAAAAAGAATTAGAAAAAAGATTACGGGATAATAATTCTGATTAAACTTATTAAAAAAGACAATATTATGAATAAAATACAAAATCAAATATTAACTAATCAATTTTTAGAAGGAAAACTTAAAGATGCCGCTGGTAGTATAGAAAGACGTTGGAGAAAAATTAGAAATAAAGAAAATATTGGTGATAAAATTTATGGGAAAACTAAAAAAATAAAAAAATGGACCAATAATAATAAAGGAAAATTAAAAGCAGGAGCAATTACTGCTGGTTTGGTTGCTGCTGGCATAAAAGGATTATCATATATCAATAATAAAGAATATGATGATCCTCATGAATTTGATTATGATTAAAAAATTAAACAAGGATAAATAAATGTCAAATAATATTAATGATTTAGTACTGACTACTTTAGATGAAGGTGTTTTAGAAAAAATGGTAGATGGTAAAAATAGAATAAAACATACTGGTCAAACATTATTCAATAAAGAAGGAAGATTAACTAAATTAGGAAGATTTATAGACCAAAATCCTAGTAAAGCAGCTACTTATGTTGGTCTTTTTGGATTAGGAGCAGCTTCTGTTGGGATGGCTAAAGCATTAAGAAGAAAACTTAGTAGAGGACATTATGATCCAAATGAACATAATTATTGATTAAATTAAAGGATATAATATGAGTAATATAAATTTGCTTGTTTACGAATCTCTAAGTCACTTATCTGATGCTGAATTAAAAAAAAGAGCAGATAAAGAATTAGAATTTAATCATCATCATATGTTGCATTCTGCTAAATTTGGAGCAATTACTGGTGGATTAGGTTCTGCTGTTGAGAAAGTAGGTAGAAATGCTAAAAATATAGCAACATATAATCATAAGCAAAATAATCCAAGTTTAACAAAAAAAGTTTGGAATAAAATGACTTTCCAAAAACCAAAAAAATCATCCTATGTTGCTAATATGCATAAGGGTGTTGGTAAAAGTACAATGAAAGGAGCAGCTGTTGGTGGTCTTGTTGGAGCTGCTACACCAGTTTTAAAGCAATGGTTTGATAGACGACAAGCAAGAAAAGAATTAGAAAAAAGAAAGAAATATGGAAACTAATATAGAATTATTAGAAAATCCAACTAAAGAAGATAGTGAATTATTAATTGAATCGATATATTCTATTGATTATCAAAGATATATTAAAACAAAACATTTAAAAACTCAGATACCTCCAATTAAAAATAAATCAATATTAAATACAAATTCGAATATTCAATATTTAATAATACGAAATGAATCTAATAAAATAATAGCATTTTGTAGTATATCTAAAAATCAAAATTTAGATGTTCATCGGATATATATTGGTATACCTATTATTCATAAAATATGGTATGATGATAAATTCAATACAGATAATAAATTAGCGAAATTATTTATACCAAAAATTTTAGAATTTATAAAAACAAATAATATATCAACAATTCTAACTTCTATAGGCTCATATGATTATAATTTATTATCTTTTTATAAAAAACAAGGTTTTAAAAAAATACAAACTACTTGGACAATCCCAGCAATTCATATTAAATCATCATCAACTTCAAAGTTAGATTATGCCGTTGTTAATTATAGAAGTGATAAAAATATATTTGTATTAGCAAAAAAACAAGCATTACAAGAACATTTTAATATAAAGAGTATAAGTAATACAAATATAATTAATAAATATTATTCTTCTATTATAAATCATAATAATTCTAGTATTATTCTAAAAATAGATAATGGATATGTTATTTTTAATATTCATAGTTTTGATATAATAATCTTATCAATTGTATCAATTTCAAAATTTAATAATATGTTAATGTGTATTAAAGATTATGCTTCAAAAGTAAATCTCAGATATAAAAATATAATATATAAATGTTATAATGAAAATAACAGAGCTTCATTTATAGAATCTAAATTTAAAGAATCTGATATATACTTATTAAAGCAAATAAAATAAAACCAAGATAATAAATATATTTTTATTATCTTGGTTTTTTTAAACTTTATATTGGTTTAAATAACCATGTGCTAAATATATCCATCATCATAGTGAATGTTATATTTTGTTCTTTTGAAATATTAAGAGGATAATTGAGTATATGACAATTAATATAAGTGCCAATATTTGGATTATTAAGATATACTTTTATATTATCTTCTTTAGATCGTATAGTTATACTTCCATCCCATGTTAATAATAATTCTTCAATATCATATTTCGGAACTTTATTATAATTCCTTAAATTCATTTGACTCAATAAATTATATTTTAGAAATATATTAATAGAATCGAATAATGTATAATTAGATTCTAATACTATATAAGGGACATGAGATATTATCTTTTTTAAAAGATAAGAATCATTGCGCGATAAAAGTATCTTTATGTAAAATTCAGATGCTAATTTTTTAGTTTCATTTTTATTAATGACATATATATATCCATTTTTTTCAATATATAATTTTTTCATAATAGTCCTTTTATTTTAAAATTACAAGATCTTCTAAAGAGTAATAAAATGTTTCAAATGTAATTTTTTTACAAACAAGATCAATTGGACATTGAAGCATTAATATATTGATCCAATCTATGTCTATAAATTGATCAACACAGTTTACTCCTCTAATTAAACCATTTTCATACATTAGGAAATGAGAAAATTTTGAAGATATTTCCCATTTATTAATATTAAAACCAATAAATCTATGATTATTTATTTTAATGTATAACTTAATAAAATCCATTAAGTTATATTCTTTATCAATAATTATCTCCCACTTATTATATCTCCATTTTTCGATAAAATTAAAAGGTTTGAGTTGCCTTTTTATATCTTTTAAAGTTGCTTTTTGACTATTCCCAATTCCATCTAATAAAATCACATCACCGTCTTTTAAAATTTCACAATATTTCCATCTATTCTTCAAAAGTATCATATCTTTCGTCCTTAAAAATATTATAATGGATAATTCATATTTGATTATATGAATTATCCATTATAATTTAAAATGTGATTTGTATTTGAACTTCACTCTTTTTTGATTTTAATTTTATCTTTTTTGGAGATAAATTTAAATCAATAAGTTCATTTTGTAAATTTTCCATTATTTTGGTAATTTTATCTTCATGTTTCTTTTTCAACATATTTATTAAACATATGTCCCCTTCTTTTATTTCTTCAGAAGTTGTTTCTTCATAAGAAATTGTTTCTTCAGAAGGATTTGAATCAATCATTTCTTCAGAAGTTATTTCTTCAGAAATTGTTTCTTCAGAAGCATTTGAATCAATCATTTCTTCAGAAATTGTTTCTTCATAAGAAATTGTTTCAGGAATTGTTTCAGGAATTATTTCTTTAGAAGAAGTTGTTGTTTCAAAAGCATTTGAAGTAATTGTTTCTGATTTTTTAATATCCGGAAAATATTTCAACAATATTTCCCAGAATTCAGACACACTGAATGTTCGCATGCTTTCATAAGGAATATTTCCCTTATTATATTTAATGCTTAATTGAGTTTGAGAATGACTCATGCACTTGGTACAAAATATTATCACATCTGCCTTCTGTGGCATTTCGCGAATTTTGCTTTCAAGTACTATCATTTCGATTTTATATTGTTCACATACTTTTTGAAACTTTTTAATTATTTCTGGAAAGCCACCAATTACAATAATTCTTTTTCTTATTTTGTTATCAGTGCTTTCACCATTAATTTCAATATCGATTTGCTTTAATTGTTCTTTTGTTAAAGGAATTAATTTTTTTGGGACAATATATGGATTTTTATTATATCTAAAATTATATTCATACAATAAATTTCCAATGTCAGCGATTAATTCGTCCTTTATTTTAAATAATTTAATTCGTATTGGGGCACGAATTAGTTCAACTATCCCGAAATTTTCGAATTTTTTTAAAAACTCCGAAACATATGTAGTTACAGTAGTGGATGTTGCATCTCCATTTTCCCAATATGTTTGGAACAGTTGATACACCTCCCTCGAATTTGACCATGTAAATCCTAATTGGAGAATGTTGATTATTACTTTTTGACGGATATATTCTGGATTTTCTATAAAATCCAAAATTATAGATTTTTGACTTTGAGTTAACATAATAATGTCCTTTTTTGTTGAAGTTATTAAAAACAAGAATATCTATATGTAATGTCTAAAAAAGTATTTATAATTACAATACTTTTTTAGACATTTTTATATAGTTATTTATTTTTCTTCAAATACTTTTTTAAATTTATAAGGCATGTCATTTATTATGTCTTTATTATTTTCATACATATAATACCAAGCTTCAAAACAAACATTCTCTTCATTTAAAGTAAATATGTTTATTTTATCTTCTTTTATAAGTTTTAATAATATTTTAGGGTATTTTAAAAGAATTGTTTTTATAAAATGAAGCTTTTCTTTTTTACTATTTGATATAAAATAATTTAAGAGATCTTCATTTTCTTGACTATATGGATCATTTTCATCTATAATATCTCGTATATTCTCTAAACAAGATTGTATAGCGATCCATTTTAATTTTGACAAATCATTTATATCAATTTTTCTTTTACTATTTGCTATTATCCAATAATTTGGTCTGCTAGAATAAACAACAAACTGACATAATTTAAAGAAATGATTATATTCAAAATCATAAGGATCTATAAGTGTAAATGCATGTCCATCTGTGCAAACAGCTTCTTTTACTATATTATAATTTCTTTTTAATCTAAGAGAACTGTGTTTTAATAGACTTCCAACAGATTTTACTGCTTTTAAAGTATAATTATAATCATCTTTTATATGTAGTGGGCTTTCTTTATAAATTAATGGATTTTTTTGAAGTTCGTCATTATATTTAATATGTTTTTTTGGTATATATTGATTTAATTTTAATGGATATTTTTGGCAAAATAAATCAAATTGATCAGGATATATCGTATCCCAATTGATCAAATATTTTATATCATCATTGTGAGATCTTTTAATAGCTTCTTCATAAATTTGATTGACTTCTTCTTTATTTGAATGATCATAATATTCTATTATAAAACTTGGGTCTATTTTAATTAATTCTGAAATATCAATTCCCATTCTTTTTCTCCTAAATATTCTATAGAAATAGATTTTAATATTTGATATTCTTTTGATGTTATAATATTTTTATTAATTAAAGAAAAACAATATCCATTATTAGAAATTGCTGTATGATAAATTTCATATATATTTTTAATTTTATGATAATCTATTAATCCTATGATGTGTGGATATTTATCAATATGTTCTTTAAAAAAGTTAAAATAATCATCAGGTGTGATGTTCGATTTATTTATGTCTAAACATTTTTGATAAATACTTTTATTTTTAATTACAGTTTCTTTTACAAGACCATTAAAACCATTTAAATATTCAAAATCAATATTTTGAATATCATTATTATTTTTATTTTTAATAATATCCATGCATAGTGTATAATATTGATTTCTATTTTCTAAATATCTAGGATTGATAAATTTAATACAATGAGGAGCTTTTCTGATAACTTCTTGACATAATATGTGATATTCTGATAATTTTAAACAACTTTTATTTAATATATTTGGTATAAATTTTATATATTCATAATTGCATCGTATAATTGTTTTACATAATTTAAATATTTTATCAATATCTATTCGATTAAGATTAATTTGAGGAATAGTTTCTTCATTTGTGATCAATCTATCCATGCATAATGTGTAATATTTTTCATTACTTATATCCATTCTATCAAAATCTATATAGTTTAAAACATCTTTATGGAAATAAGTGCTTATTAAATCCCAAAGATGATCTTCTTCTAAGCAATTTTGAATAACATATTTCCATTGTAAAGGATCATGATTTAAAACAATACGACATATATGATTATATTGTTTTTTTGTTAAATAACTAGGATCAATATGTTTAAATATATGAATAATTGTGTAATTATTATCTATTTTGATAATATCATAATATGTTTGTTCTATTAATTTGCTTGGATTAATACGTTTAAATATATTTGTGTTTTTATGGAATGCTTTCTTTGCTAATTTACTATATGTTTCATCGGATATTAATTTATCATCAATATATAAAAATGAAAAAGCTCTTTTATTTATAGCAATTTGAACTAATTTATTATATTGTGTAATATCACTTTTCAAGACATATTTAATACTTTCTGGATTATTATGCACTGCTTTTTCAATAATGGAATTATAAAGATAAATGTATTGTTGATCTATTAAATGTATTAAATCTGCAGGAACTTTTTTGAGTTGATTTAATATAATTACTTCAGGATTATTTATATATTTTAATATGGATAATAAATATTCTAAATCAATATACATACATTCAGATGATTCTTCTAATACTTTATTTAAAGCAATAACATTATCATCATCATTTAAATCTAATAATTTTATAGTTCTGATGTTTTGTTTTAAGCATATTGTTAACATTTTGCATAAACTATCTATATCAAGAACAGAATAATCAATATAATATAATGCCATACCATTATTTGATAGAGCTTTTTTATATAAATTGTTTAAATCGTCTAATTTAAAATGTTCCGTATTTATATACTTTAGTAACATGCCGTTTTTATGAACAGCCTCTAAGCTTAAAGTATAATATAAATTTTCTTTATATAATAAATCACTTTTGCATTTTCTGATGAATATTGGGTGTTTTTTAATAACTTGAATAGCTAATTTAGAATATTTTAAAAAATAATGTATATCTAATTCAAATAGAAGATGGGGATAATTATCTAAATATAGTTCAACTAAACTTTCATCCTCTATAATTTTTAAAAAAGAATTGAGTATATATTTATCATTTCCATCATTTCCATTATCCGTTAATCTTTTAACTTCTATTTTCACAATCATTTCTCCAATATGATATAATATGGTTCAAAAGGATAATTATTTTGATAAATAATCCAATCTGATCTTCTTAATTTAATATTATAGGTTTCATCTTTACAATCAAATAATATAATATTAAAATAAATATCATCTATAAAATTAATACACCATGTGTGTATTGGTCGAATATTTGTATCATTTGTTCTAATATTAATTAGTTCAACATCACTATATTTGCAATTTTTGAAATTAAATTCTTCTCCTTGACAAAATAAAATATTTGAAAAATAAAAGACTATAAAAAGTAAAAAGACTATAATCGATTTTAATAACATATTTGTATATTTCCTTTTTATAGGTCATTTTAAAAATATAAAATGACCTAATATATTTACTATTCTGTTATGTGCATTCTGTTATAAGTATATTGATTATGTTGTACTTCTTTATACTTTTATCATTTGATATTTTTTGCAAAAGAGTACTTATGTGATTTCCTTTTTCATGAAGTTCAATTGTTTTTTTGAGCTGCTCTTTTCCGTTTTTGTTTGTGCATTCGATAACTGCTCGAAACTTTTTTAAAGTTTTTAAATTTTGGAGGGTTACATCTGAAATTTCAGATGAAGTTTCTTTTAAAATCATAATATCTCCTTGTTATGAAATAGTATAATTACTATTTTATAATATAATATCTATATAAAACCATAAAAAACAATAAAATAAGGATAAAATATGTCTAATATAAATAAATTAGTATTTCATTATTTAGAAGAAGCTTCTAAATGGAAAGTAATGGTAGGGCAAGGTAAAATCAGTCCTCAAAATATCGGCAGACTTAAAAGAGAAGGTATTGGTAAATCTAGAAAAGATTATTATCATGGAGTAGATAAAGGGACTGATAACATTTTAAAAAATAATAAAATAAAAAATACTTCTATGATGGCTATTGGAGGGTCAATTATTGGAAATGCTCTTGATAATATAGGAATGAAAATGGGACAAAAACCACCATATTATATGATTAGTAAAATGGGAAATTTAGGACATTCCATAGCATCTAAGCTAACTAGACCTAAACCTGGTGAAATAAAATACAGTAAAAGAGCAGATATTGTTGGTCCTCATGTTTTGGGTGGAGTATCTCCTCATATCTATATGCCACGGGATACTGATAAATTTTTTAATGATCTTAAAAATATGGGAATCAAACCCAAAAGTCATATGATGCCAGAAATAAAAAGACACGAAGCTTATGAATTGCAAGCTGCAAATAAATTAAATATGGACAAAACTCCCTTTGTGACGAGTAAATATTCCCAAATTTATGGTCATCTTCATCCTGATGTTATAAGAAAAGATATGGTTGGACAAGTTAAATCTAAGAAAAATCAAAAAGGTTCAGGACTCGAATTTACATCAAGATATTATGGAGATTCTGGATCGATGCAGTTAAAGAAAAATACCGGAGATTATGATTTTTATAAAGATTTTTACAAATAAAAAATATCCCTTTTAAATATATTTCTATATATTTAAAAGGGATTTATTTAACTAAAGTCTGTTATTATTAGAGATTTCTTTAGGTAACTTTTTGAGCTTGCATAAATTATTCTTAAGAACGAATGATTTATTGATTATTAATTTTTGAGGCAAAGACATAATATTACATTTTTCAATGTATATATTTCCTTTAACATTAAGTTGTTTTATTTTCTTTAATTTAGAACATTCAACTATACTTAAATCTCCTTGAATTGTAATATTTGGTAATACACTTCTTTCCCAATTTGATAAGTATAATGATCCTCGTATAATTGTATTTTCTGGTATTATTGCATTGCATTTTTTCAAAACTAGATTTTTAAATGTAATATCTGGTGAAATTATATTTATACTACTATCTGTAATGTCTAAATTTTCTAATATATTTAAATTATTTGGAAGTTCATACTTGTACTTTAATAAAGTTAAATTTTGACAATAAAAATTAGAACTTAATTTAATATTAGAATCGATAATAGTCAGATTTTTCTTAATTATAAATCCTTTTGGGATTTTAGTAAAATCAGATTCAACGAATATTATTTCATCAATAATAGTTTTGTATTTATTTTTATATAAGAAATATCCTTCAATTTGTAAAAATTCTAGTTCTGCCCCTAATTTAATATTTGACGAATTATAAGACATCACATCATGTTTATAATGTGTTAAGTCGATATTTTTGCAGTTTTCAAGTGTAATTGTATTATATTTGTATTTTTTATTATATTTGAAGGATGAACAATTTTTAAGAATCAAATCATTTATACTGAAATTGATAGGAATTTTATATTTTTTATATTTTTTAGCATTCTTTATAATAAATATGCCAAATTCATGTTCATGTTTTAAATATAATTTGCTATTGTATAGAAATGATAAATAACATTTTGGTAATTTGAATAAACTTATGTTTGAATTTATTAAGTATAGAGAATCAATATAAACATTTTCTTCTTTAATATTTATGTTTGATTTAAAATGTTTTACGTTTTTGAATATTGCTTTATCAATAGAGCTTTTTGAAGATATATCTAAATGTATCCTATCATTTTCAAGAATTAAATTTTTAATATTACCTTCATTTTGAAAACATATAGTTTCAACATTTATAATTCTAATAAGAGGGATCTTGATATCATTTTCTGGAAATTTAATTGAAACTTTATTAAAATCTTTTATTAGTATTCGTTTATTTTCAGGATGACTTAATTTTGTTAAATCAATCAAATTAAATTCATCATCTTTTGTAATATCAAATTTCTTTTCATATATGATTTTCATAGTACAAATCCTTCAAATATCATTAATCTTTTTTAGAACGATTACTAAAAGAATATATATCATTATCAGGCATAAAATATATCAATCCTATAATTAGAAAAACAACTGCAGAAAAATTATTGAATATGAAAATTACGCCTATAATAAATATAAGATATGATACATATAAACATAATTTAGATAATTGTTCGTTTAATAAATCTTTATAAGTATATTTTACATTTATAGAATAGATCACCATTATCATCATTAATGAAATGAAAATTAAGTCGTGAAATAGAAATACACTTGTTAATAAAAATAAACTTCCATTCAATTTATCACTCACTTTAAACATCTTAAACCCCTATTGTTAAAAGATTAAAAAAGAAAAAAATTACATATAGGAATATGTAATTCTTCTGCAGGATTTTGTCATGCAGGGTGACAGTAATAATTAGTACCTTATTACTGGTAAGAAATTAGTACGTATCTAATTTCTCAGAGTTCATCTTGATCAAAATAATGTTGCAACATTATTTCTAATTCAAATCATCACTTTAATCTAATATTCTCAGATATGAACACCATGTCCATTTTTCTAAGTACATCAGATGTTTGTAATAATTTAAATTTTCACAAGTTAAGATATTTATCCACCTTAGATAAATATCATGACCTCTTCTCTTCTCAATCTCTTATCAGAGAGAGGCCATGATATTTTATATCTATATCAAATATGTTAAAATGAAAGATATATTTAATTTTCTAATTTTCTAATTTTAACAATTCATATAATATAATATTAGATTTTAATAATTCATCTTCTACTAATTTATTTAAAATTTCTGTTTTATTGTTTAATTGATGTGCATTTAAATTCTTATTTATTATTTCAAAATGAAGTGGATATTTCTTTTTCGTAATAATATCTAGAATATCTGGAATATCTGGATATTCTAAATCATAAGTTCCATTTATTTCATTATCATTAAATAATACAACTTTAAATAGAATTAGACCTTCGTCTTCATTCATTATCTCACAACTTTTAAAAATGTTTTTATAATCTTCAATACTTTTTTTATTTAAAATTATATTTTTTAATATTTTTACAAACATAAATTATTCTTTTTGTAATTTAATCCATTCATATAATGGAATATTTGTTTTTAATAAATATTTTTCAATTAATTGATTTAATCCAAAAACTATATCATCTGATCTTAATAATTCACCTGTGGTGACTTCTAATATTTTAATAGGAAATATTTTTTGAAAAAACTTATCAGAATATGTTGGGAAATTTATTAAATATATTCCTCGATATTTTTGATTATTAAATAATGTTAAATTAAATTCATAATCATCTCCTAAAAATTTTAGTTCTAACTTTTTAATAATATGATTATAATCTTTTAAGTTATTATCCGAAATTATATTTTTTAATATTTTTACGAACATTCTAAATTAACCTTAATTTTAAATATTCATATAGTGTATTATTTGATTTCTTTAATTCATCTTCTATTATTATGTTTATATTCATAATATCCATATCTGAACATAAATTATCACCTCCATCAGAATCTAATAATCTTATAGGATATTTTCTGTCAAACATAAGATCAAATAATGATGGGTAATTTAATTCATAAAGTCCTCGAATTTTTAGATCATTAAATAATATCATATTAAATTCAATTAAATTATCATCTTGATCATCTAATTGGAAAGTAAATTCTTTAATTATACATTTATATTCATCTAAATTTATTTCATCTATCATATTTTGTACTATTTTTAAGAACATAATTTTAAATACTCCCAAAGTTCTTTATCTCTTTTAAATAATCGTTGAGATATGATTTTATTTAATAATATTATATATTCGTCTGAATTTTCTATTATACAGTTATTGATTTTGGAAATGTATATAAAAGGACAATCATATAATTCACCAACTCCTTGTGGAAGATTAAATACAAATTTTCCTGTTATTTCTTTATTATCGTATAATATAATTTTGAATTTATGACTATATTGATCTGTATCATAAGTACAATCTTTGAGTATATATTTGTATTTTGATAATACTGATTTATTTATAAAAATATCTTTTAAAATATTAATAAGCATATTTTAACCATTTATTAATTTTAAATATTCATATAATTCATAATTTTTACTTTCCAAAATTTGTTTTTCCAAATATTCATTTAATTCATTAATTGTTTCATCATATTTAGGAGATATTGTAATTATTGTATCTTCAACATAATCATAATATATTACCAATTGTTCATCATTGAATGATATAGATATAGAATAACTATTTATATGTTCTTTTTTGTAAAATGTAATTTGTTTAAAATATGATTTTACATTATACTTATTGTATAAATTTTCTTTATATATTTTTAACTTTATTATATGTATTATCATGCTTTAGTTAATTTTAATATTTTAAATAAATCTGTAAAATTATAATATTTATTTGTAAAGAATTTAGAAACTTTTACATCAATATCGTATTCTATTATATTAAGTTTACCAAAATATGATAAAATATTACCACCTATAGGATGTATTCCTTTTTTAGATTCCCATGCAGTTTCAATTACTGTATTTAAAGAATTGTGTATAGCATGAGTTACTAGATGTGTTGATTGATCTTGGAATTTTACAAATACACATTTATATTTAATTTTGTGTTTATTTAATAAATAAGCAATACATATTGCTTGATCATAACAAGTTCCTTTCATATTTTTAGGTAAAAGTAGGGATTTTCCTCCAACTATTCGACATTTAGATGGATTTTTAACATCTAAATCTGTTTTTGTAACATCTAATCCATTTGTATTTAATAAAGTATATTTTACTTGTGATACTTCATCATATATTTTTGTATATATTTCTTTTGTTTTTAACATTTTAAGTCCTTTAAATATATTTTATTAGTTGTTTTAAGAAAATATATTATATCTTCTAGAGTTGTTTTTCTATCTTCTGTTAATTTTATAGGATCATTCTTAGTTACTTTAAATATCATTTCATTATTAAAAAAGATTTGTACTTCTTCTTTTATATATTTTAATATTATATAACTTTCATCATTGATTGAGGATAAATCTACTTTATTTCCATTTTCTTGATTTGAATGCATATTTATATAATGAAAATAGAAACATGTTCTTATATTTTCTTTAGTATTATTTATTTTCAACATTGTCAGTCTCTTTTAAATTAAAAATATTTTAATACTTTTGCGTCTTTTATATTTAGTGTGTTTAAATATATTTCCAATTTCATGATCTAAATCAAAATCAGATAGATGATGTTTGTTTTTTGAATTTACAAATATAATTTTTAAAGCAGTTCCTGTTTTTTCAATAATTATGTGATCATCATCATTGTATTGAACAATATTCATTTGATTTGATTCCAAATATTCATCATATATGTCATTTAAAAAATCATAAATAATACTTTGAAGATCTTCATCAAAATCTGAAGGACTCATTATCCTTGGAGTTGTCATATTGTAATCTCCTTTAGTCTATAAAGACTTTTAGTATATTATCTTGAGAAAATAATTTAAATAATTCTTCATCTAAATTAAATGTTTTTACATCATATGTCTTTTCAAAATTAACGAATGTTATTTTTATAGTATTCTCTACATTTTCTATTACTATATGAGCAAAATAATCATATTCTGTAATACCAAATGCATTTGTATATAAATATTCTTCATATAATTTATTTAAGAGTTCATTAATAATGTTTTGATATTTAGTATCAAGATCATTCAATTCTAAAATTTTTGACAAAATAAATCCTTTTTGATTTTATTACATTAATATTAATCTTTCATATAATTCTAAATTATATCTTTGTAATATTATAGATAAATACTTATTTAAATTATTTATAGTCTTGGATTGATCAATTATATTGATAATACGAACATAATGATCTTTGATTTCATCATCATAATATCCTGAATATATTTGTTTTAATTCAAAATCTTTATAATGTAGTTGTTTGTGCTTATTTAATTTTATATTAAATTTCATATGTATTGTTCGATTATTTGTGTTATGATTTGGTATTTTAATTATTTTTGTTTGGATTCTTTTAAAACAATGATTACATATTATTTTTTCTGAAATATTTAAGTGTATTAATTTAGAAAATAAATTAGACACATATTCCTCCTAGTTTTAAAAATTCATAATATGAAGGATTTTCTTCTATATATCTATAAAACATTTTACCAACAATATTAATACAATTTTCATCATCATTTAAATCCAATGATTCTTCTGAATCATCAAATCGAAAATAATTACTACCATCCTCTTCTATATATGGATTAAAATAACAATATTCAAATGCATTATACATTGTGTTATAACAGCATCTTATTTTATAATCATTGTATAATATTAATTCAAAATGTATATTTTGTTTGAATTCTCGTTTTAATTCAATTTTAAATAGTCTATTATAACCTTTGAAATCATTCTTTATAATAGATTCTAATAAATTTAAAAATAACATAACTAATCCTTTTACATTAATATTATTCTTTCATATAATTCTGTATCATAAGTTTTTAAAACTTGATAAAGATAATTATCTAAATACTTAACAGTTGCAAATGGATTTGAAACCTTCCATAATTGTATAAATTCATCATTTCGATTAATTTCTGTTTCTGGATTATAATATCCAGAATATGTTTTTTTTTAAATTAAATTTTTTGTAATTTAACGTTTTATATTTTCTTAATTTTATATTAAATACAATATGTGCTAAATTACTATCCGTAGTTATTATGTTATATTTTTTAAAGCATTTTAATAGATTTATATCTGGGTTTTTTGAATTCATATCCAATATAATTGAAAATGTTTTAATCATTGGAAAACTCTTAATTTTAAAAGTATTTATATTCATTTTTAACATGATTTTTAGTAATATCTATAATTAAAGACACAAAACAACAATATTCAATTATATTATGCATCTGCCATATTTATATCTTTTCATACTTAAGATTTTAAAAATTTTGAATTTTAAGATTCTTTTAATATTAATAATTCATAAACTTCAGGACAATTTTTTCTTGTATAATTATCTATTAATGTTGTTATAATATCTAAGTCAGAAGTACTATTTAAAGATATATATTCATTATCATCCATAAAATAACAATAATGATAAGCTTCAGATTTAATATTATAACAACATTTTATACGTCTTCCATTAAATAACCTTAATTCAAATATTTTTGTATTTTCAAATTCTTTAAATTTAATAATTTTAAATATGTTTTTATAATCTTGAAAGTTTTCTAATATAATTGATTTTAATAGTACTTCAAAAACATCAATCATTTGTCATTCCTAGTTTTAAATATTCATAAAGATCTTTTTGATTATATTTTATGAAATTAATAATAGTATCTTCTATTATATTGTTAATACTATATATTGTTTCATCATATTTATTATTTTCTTTATCTTTTTTCCAAGTTTCTTTTAATTTTCTTATATTATCACAAGTAATACAATAACAACTTAATATAGTATTTGTATTGTTATTATAACTTAATATTATATTCGTTTCGTTAAATAATTCAATTTGAATATCGTAGTGATTATTTATGACTAATCCTATTTCAAAATACTTAAATACTGGACCATATTCTTTGAAATCGTTATTTATAATTATATTTATTAAATGTGTTAACATAATATTAGTTTTATATATTCATATTCTTTTTTACAATATTTTTTCATATATTTATTTAAATAATCTAATATTATTTTATATATTTCTTCTGATGATAAATCAAAGTCATAATTATTTTCATGATGATAGATTATAATTTCTTTTAATTTGACATCATAATATCCTCTCATCATCAATGTAGGATCAATTTCATAATGCTCTCTAGATATTTTAATACTTTTTTTTAATTTTAATTTAAACTGAATTTTATCATTATAATATTTCTTTACTTTAAATATTTTGAATATATTGTTTGTATTAATGATATTTTTTTTATAGAATCGATCTTTAACGATAAAAATTAACACATTAAATCGATATAGTTATAATTTCATAATTATAAGATATAAGTTTAATATCTAATTCTTTTAAATATTTTTCTGTTTTTTTAATTGTTTCATCTAATGATGATGTTGAAGGAATTTTATCATTTTCTGATAAACAAACTTCAATATATGATTTTATAGCATCCTTCACCATAAAAATAGCATCCTCCTTGTCTATTCCAAACGTAGCTATGTCTAAATCTGAAATATACGCAAATATAGAATTTTCATCTTGTCCAAATAGTACATGATATTGATATTCTTGCATAATATAATCCTTTCTTGGTTAAAATTTAGTTAGTTATTAATTTAACAATTTCTAAATCTTGAGAAATAGTCTTTAATATTTGTCTAGAGGATGCATTTGATGTTTTATAATTTGATTTTTCATTAGAATATTAATATAATTTTAAATTATCAACATCTTCATCAAAAAATATTATATATTCATAATTTGTTTTATCATAAATTAATATAAATTTAAAGAGGGTAAATGATCTTATTTGATCAATTGACAAATATTTAAAAAATCTATCAGTTATAATTTTGAACTAATCCATTTTATTAAATTGTTCAGCACAATTTTCTCCTAATAACTTAAATATATCAAATTCTTCTTCATGATTAATCAATATATCTTTTATTAATTGATCATTTATACTTTGTAATTTCGAATCTTCTTCATTAATACTAGAACAATTTTCAATACGAACTATAATTTCATTATCATTATATACATATCCGAAGTATTCTTCATTACTTTTTAATTTAATTTTAAAACCATATAAATTATCTAGATTTACTAATTTGAAATATAAAAAGAATTTATTTATATCATATCCATGATCAAGTTTTAATTTTAATAAACATTCAAACATAAATTAACTATTGTATAATAATTTGATATATTCTAAATCTTCAGCATAATACGTTTCCATATATAATTGAAAATAATGATTTAATTGATATAATATGTGAGCTTTTGTTTCAATATCTTGTCTTCCATCAATAATATTTATGGTCACTATCTTATTTCTTAAAATAACATCTCCGGAATACATACTATTAATATCCACTTTGATATTAAATCTGTATTTAAATTCCGTTAATTTTAATATTCTGAAATCTAAAAAGTATTTAGATATATTGTATCCATGTTCTAAATGAATTCTAAATAATATATTTAACATATTCATATTAATTTTAAATATTCATATAGTTGCGGATCTGTTTTATAAATAATATCATTTAAATATTTTTCTAATTCTCTTTGAATTTTTATTCTTTTTGAAGAAACAATCTCATTTTCTAAATCAAATGATGTGTTAGATGTTATTTTATAGGACTCAGAACTAATATCATACAGTCCTTTAAATTTTAATAAAATATAATCTTTATTTTGAAAATATTCTATGTTTTTAAATTTAAAATGAAATTGAATATGAGTAGTAGTTATATATTTTAGATTAAAATATTTAAAGTACTTTTTGAGTGTATCATTGAATTCATTTTTATTTAAATTTCTATTGTTTAAACCATACTTAATAACTTGTATAATCAAATTATAATTCTCCTAATAATTTAAAAGTTTCAATATCGCTTGGATATTTACTATGAATATATTCATCAAGATAATCTCTTAACTTATCACTTTCTGAGCATTCTTCTTTATAATCATCAAATTCTTCAAGAGTAATAGATAAAATAAATATATCTCCTTCATTATCATCTATAAGAATATGTCCACTATAATCCCAATCATTATCTAATTTTATATAAAAGAAGAACACTCCATTAACGTTACTTGCTTCTGTGATTTTAAATTCTAAAAAGAATTTACTAATATCATAATTATAATTGAAATATAATTTAAATAATCGTCTTAACATAAATTTCATTCTTAAAATTTGATATCAGTATGTGAATATTTTGGTTTTTATATTTAACATCATATGTTATTATTGTTTCAAGCATTATTTTTCATCCTTTAATGTGATAATTTTAATTTTTCAAAAGATGCAATATCTTTTATAATTATTAAATTTAATAAATAACGATTTATATTATTTATTATTTGTTTAGATTCATATATATTTGGTTGATAAAAATTATAAATAAAATCCTCCGATGTTGTTTTATCATATTTTTTATTATATGTAATAAGTCCATTATAATTTTGGGATAGACCATAGTTTGAATATTTGTGCAACTTGTACTTTCTAAATTTAATATTAAAAGAAATCAAGCATGAATGTTTAAGAGTTTGAATTTTTTCCCATTTAAACCTATCAAAATAATTTAACATATTATATTCATCATTCATTTTATTTATTTGAGAATAAAATAATATATCTATTATATTTATATTATAATAATTTGAGCAGTTCATAATCTTCCAAGAAATTATGTTTTAAAACATTTTCAAAAAATGAATTTAGTTTATCTTTTTCAACTCTTGATATTGATTTACTTTTAAATGTATTTGATCCTATAAAACAACTTATATTATCTGTTTCCATATTATATATAATGGTATAATTATTAGCTATATTATAGTCTTTAAATTTCTGATTAGGAAAGTCTTTTAAAGTTAAATTAAATCTGATATTTTTGATATAATGTTTCATTTTAACTTTATTAAAATATTTATTTATTTGATTATTATTATATTTTGATTCATATCTTATAATTTGTTCAAACATAACAATCCTCAATATAATAGTTTTAACTTTTCAAAAGATATTTTATCTGTCTGGAATATCAATTCTGACAAATATGAATTTATTTGTTTTAATAGAATTTCATTATAAATATGCATATCTGTATAAAATTGATAAATGAATTCATTATTTATATATGTTATGACTCCATGATAATCTTTTACTAAGTTATATTTTGTGTATTTAATTATTTTGTATTTTTTGAATACAAACTTAAAACTTACTAATCCTCCTGTTTTAATTATATTTGTTTGTTTACATTTAAATGTATCAAAGTGTTTTAATATATTGTATTCATCTGTTTTATTTATATGACATTCAAATAAGATATCTAATACATTTATTGATTGATTATCCCAATTTAAAGTATTCATATTCAACTATATTTTGTTTTAATAAATTATTAAAATATTCATTTAATCTATCAATTTCTAATTTAGATGATAAAGTGCTTCTAGAGAAACTATGTACTGCAAAGCATCTGATTATGTTGATTTTTGAATCATACTCTCCTGCATAATTTTTACAAAGATCATATTCCTTATAGTCTTCATAATCTTCATCAAATTTCAAACTGAATGTAAATTTAAAAAAACTTTCGTCATCATAATATGTTTCAAAATAACCGAAATATTTGTGTATTTTTTTGTCTTTATATTTAAACTCATATTTTACTAAATTCTCGAACATACTATTATCCTAACTTAAAATATTCAAATCCTAAGGGATCAAAAATAGACAACCCATCATTAAAAAATTTATTTAAATTATTAATTATAATATGATTATCTATCATTTTATCTGTTTCTGTACACCAAATAACAATTTTCATGTCATGTTTTTTTGCTAAAATCATTCCTTTATAATATTTCATAAGATCATAATTTTCATATTTTACATGCTTTAAATTTTTTAAAGCTATACTAAATGGTGTATGATACGTATAATCTGGAGTATATGTTATATTTATTTTTTTAAAATACTTTTTGACTTTCAAATTTTTATTTTCAAATTGATATTTTAATAATTTTTCAAACATAATTTTAACTTGATTTTAATTTTAGATATTCATAAAACTTTAAATCATGTTTTTGTAACATGTTTTTTATTATATTTTGAAGATTTAAACATTCTTCTAAATTACTATTGGATTTATTTAAAATACTAATATTATTTAAATTAGGATAATAATATAATCCATAATTTTCAAGGTTATTATTTTTAATAAATTCAAATCTAAAGAATATGTAAATATCTTTATTTAGATCATTTATAGTTTGATAATATCGAAAATAGTCTAATATTAAAGGATTTCTTCTTTCAATTTCAATATCTGTTCTTTTAATAGGATGCCATAATATTTCTTTTAAAAAATTAATTAAGAAAGTATTCATTTCAGTTTCTCCTTTTTTATTATTAATATC
This sequence comes from uncultured Clostridium sp., assembly GCA_964369695.1. GTDB lineage: Bacteria > Bacillota > Clostridia > TANB77 > CAG-508 > CAG-269. The sequence continues at coordinate 198,749 of CAYJGL010000001.1, read as the reverse complement.
TATATAACATTCAAAAAAATAAAGGATTAATATTATAAAATATTAATCCTTATTAAATAAACTATTGCTTATAATTCTTGCAGTTCTTGCAAGAGAAAGCAATTCCTGAGCGGAGAGCCTCTAAAGGTCCTCTGTCAGATTTGTCTTTAAATGAATCACATCCGGGAATAAATCCGTTGTAATTCCATCCATGTAATTTAGTATTCGCCGAGCACTTCTCGGTAGATACTAATTTCTGCAACTCTTCACAAGTCATAAATTACCTCCTTAGTAATATAACTATAAATATCTATATGATATATTAATAAACAAAAAAATAACGGGCCGTTTTTAATACGGCCCATTTGCAAGTTTTTTAAACGTGTCTTGCGCACGTAGAAACATTTGAATTTCCAAATGTTGCTACAATCAACGTGTGGCGATTGCCACTAGGGCAACGCCAAAAATGAGTTACCATGTCCATTGCATCCATCATAGAACATAAGTATTCTCCCACAGTTAATTCTGTAGAATTTCCCATGACGATATTGCGGGTAATCTTTGTTCCTTCCATGGTGGCACATGCCAACCATGGTGATTCTCCCTGGGTAAATTCCACAATATTTAATTCGTGTTCTCTCAACATAATATTCTCCTGGACTATTTATGAACTTAGGCGAAATGCCAAGTTCTTTATAATCAATATCTATATGAAGACTTTAAAAAAGAACTTAATCAATTTAATAGAATTATTTCTTCGTATAATTCAACATAATATTTCTGAAATCCTTCTTTAATATATTCATCTAAAGATTCTGTTTTGGCTGTTGGAAATAAACTATCATCATTTTTATTATATGTTATAACAACATATATGTCTTTCTCATCTATTAATTCAAAATAAAAACGAGTATATTTTTCAATAGCTATGACTTTTCTAAATTCGAAGCTCTCAAAAATCTGTGAGAATAAAGAACAAGATATCATTTCTTTTGATTCTAATTCTACTTCATATTTGTTTATTATATATTTTATAAAACTTTTTAAGAACATACTTCTCCTAAATAAGATGCATTTGTTATATTTGAATAGAAATATCGAAATATAACGAATGTGTTTTAGTTTTGTAGAATTAAATATTCTAAGACCTCATAGAATCGAGTGATTTTTTGAACAGATAGGATTTCTTTAAATTCTAAAAAACTCATAAAATGTTTGAGAAATAAAGAATATGAAATTATTTTTATTTACTAATTATCTATCGATTATATTTAATTGTTATTAAATATAATTTAAATATAATCGATAGATGTTTAACTTTGTAGTAAAATTAAAGATTCTAAAACATATTCGTTTTTCTTTTGTAATCGTTTTATAATTTTTTTATTTAATTTTTCTGTTATTTTAATACTATTTATTCTATCATTATCATTATAATAAATTTGTATATTATTGTCTACAATGAAGAACCAACCTTTATACACTTGTCTGCTATCTTTTAATTTAAATTCAAACATAGTATTTATATGGTCCTTTCTATATTCAAATTTTTTAAAAATTATTTCTTTAATATCATTCAATATGATATTTTTGTCCAAAATTAATCTCATGATTATCATCAATATATTCATATAAAATCCTTTTACATGAGTTTTATCATTTCTAAAATATTAGGATGATTTTTTTGTAAATCTTTTTTTATTTTTTTATTTAATTTATTAGTTAAATCAAGACATTGATTCATATTTAACTTATCATACCATATGTCAATTTCTGCATAATCATCATTTTCATAATATTCTAAACCCATTAGAACATATCCTTTGTATTTTTTAGAAGAACAATTTAATGTAAATTCAAAAAGTGCATCATTATTTAATTTATTTTGTTCATAATCGCTTCCTTTAAAATTTTTAAAAATTGCATTTTTAATATCTTCATTATTATATGTTTGTTGTATTAAATAATTTTTCATATAAAATTGTAATATTTTCATTTATTGCTTTATGTCCTTTATTATACTTAATAGTTTTGACATTTCATATTTTGATATAATTCTATATTTGTATTTATTATTTGTTTAAATATATATTTTAAAAATTTATATTAATAACTTAAAGTATTCATATTGTTCATCATTCAAATTTATTTTAAATTTATCATGTATATATTTTAGTATTTTTAAATTCCGTTCATTTACTATCTTGTATGATGGTTGATCATATTTGATATTACCTATCCTTTTATATTCGAATTGAGATAAATGATATACAAACATCAATTCATCTGTTTTTTCAAAATATCGAAATACAAATTTATCAAAATCATTTATCACTATTTTAGTTTCAAAAACACCCATATATATTCTTACAAATGATATTGATATTGTGGTTTCATCGTTTAACTTGTATTTTTCAAATATTATATGTTTTATGATGATTTTGATTATATTTCTAAAATATTCTGATTTGATTTTCATAATCCTGATCTCAATTTAATATATTCATATTCTTCATTTTGAAATAAATATTCTTCAATATATTGATTTGTATAATCGCTATATCTTTCGCTATCAAAATAAAGTCCTTTATATGTTTGAGCATATCCGCTGCTTATTATTTCATCATCATCATTTCCTTTAAGTTTATTTTTATCAAAATTACTGTGTCTACTTATTAAAAGTTTTTGATAACGTTTATCATATAATCCATTTATAATATCATTATTATAAAGATCTATTTTTACTTCAAAATAATTTTCAGGTTCTAAATATGATTTATAATATATAAATTTTTTAAAAATTTTCAGCCAATTATATTTCTCAAATATTATCATTGTAATAATTGTACTAATCATATATTGTTCTTCCATATCCTTATTCTAAAATTTGCAAATTCATAATTAATATAATTATTTATTTGAAAGTATAGAATCTTGTTTTTATAACATGTTTCTAACTTCTTAATTTAATATATTCATATTTATCATTTATTATATTTGTTTGTATATAATTTAATAATTCTTTTTTTAATATTTTAGCATCTCTTTCTATTGATTCATGTTTTGATGTTACGATAATATTATTATTTGTGTCTTTGTTTTTTTTATTATAAAATATATGAAATTCTTTATTATTTTCTAATATAATAATAATATAATAATGAATATTGTCTATCGTTGTATAGTTAACATTTTTAAAAATGTCTTTCCAATTATAATTTTCAAAAATTATTAATTTGAGTAAAGTATGTAGCATTTCATTATTTAACATTTTATTAATTTTAACTTTTCCCACAGTATAGGGTCTTTTTCTTTTAATAAATTATCTATATTTTTATTAACTTCTGTTATATCCATATATTCTAATCCTGTATAATATTCCACAAATACGTTATGATATTCATCATATAATGTAGAAATTTTTTCAGAATGATTTGTCATACGAAACGTGTAAAAATAAAGTTGTTTTTCTTTATTAATACAATATCTTTTAAAATTTTCAACTAAATCTAATTCGATTAATATATTATATCCATATGTTAAAATAAGAAGATTTAAACTTATCATATTTTATTCATTTAACAATTTCAATTCTTCGTATTTATGGATTTTATCTTTAAATAGAATTGTTATTTTATAATTAATTTCATCTATTATTCTTTGATTAACTGTTTTATTTAATGGAGGTTTTTCTAAAACTGTTATATCATATATTTTATCATCTCCTTTTAGTTTAAATTTAACAAAAGTATAACCTGGCATTTTCATAGTTTTAAAAAATTCAAATATATTATATTTTTCATTCATATTCGAATTAATACACTCTCTTAATATATAATATATCATTTCATATTCCTTGTAATTATATATTATTTTTGAGATAATATTAATTCTTCATAATATTGAGAAAATTCAGATAATTGTGGTTTATTACTCTTAAATATTTTTTCTAAATATTTGCTATATTTGATTCTATTATATCTTCCAATAAGTTCATCTCCATTATGATATACTATTGTGTTTGTTTTGATATAATATAATCCTTTAAATGTTTGATTTCTTTTTTTAACAGATAATGTTATTTTGAATTCAAACGTTACTTTATCCATTCTTAAAAAACATAAATCATATATTAAATTTTCAAATTTATTTTCAAACATAATCGTTTGTAATAGTTGGTTTAAGAATATAGGATCTTTCATCTAACTCTCCAATAGTTTGAATTCTTCACATATCCATTCATGATTTTCCGTTAATATCTTATTTATTTTAAAGTTCAATTCTTTTTTTGAATTATAGTTTGAATCAAATCTTATTTGTTTTATATAATGTAATTTCTCATCATAATATAAATCTGTTTTTTTTAAATCATTTTTAAGAAGAAATACATATCTATATTCATTTATACATGTATTGTGTCTAAAAAAGTACTTTGTTATTTGTAATTTATTAATTATATGATAACTATATCTATTGATAAGATGATGAAAACAAATCATATTAGCATATCTCCTCTAATAATATTATATATTCATAATATTCTAAATAATTGTTTTTTAAAAATGTTTTTAAGTATATATTACTTTTATTTCTTTTATATAATTCAATAATAGGATCTGTGTTTTGTTTTTTGTGTATATATTGTAATGTGTTTGATTTAAAATAATATGTTCCATGGTATTTTATATCATTTTTATTTTTCTTGATATTTAGAGTTATATGAAATTTAAATGAAAATTTATCAAATTCACATAATTCTAGTTCTTTAATTAAATTTTCAAATTTATTTTCAAATATAATTAGTTTAATTAAAGTATTTAAAAAATGATGATTATGTGACATATGTTTCTCGTCTTATGTTTTTTTAACATACTTATTAATAATATCTATATGAATAATAAATAAAAATAAGGATTTATTATATTCATATAAATATAATAAATCCTTTGTTTAAGTTTTTATTAGTTTAATTGTCTCCCAAATATCTGGATTTTCAATTAATATGAGTTCTGTAAAGATATTTAATCTTTTTTTATATTCTAACTTCTTTATTTTATCAATTATCATTATTCCATGATTGAAATACACTATGCGATCGTATTTAGAATTATAATTAACCATAATTCGTTTTAAACTTATTTTTAGGTATCCTTCAATTTGAATATATCCGATATTAGGATGATCGTATGTTATTTCTATAGAATCGAAAAACAAATCTTTAATTTGAGAATATTTTAAGGATAATATAATTATATCTTTGAATGTGTAATTTTTGCCGTTCATATATTTTCTAATATTAATTTATCATAATATGATGAATCATATTTCTTTAGTAATTCAAGCATTAATGAATTAAATCTATTGTATTGATTTTTATTTTCTCGATAAGTTGGAAATGTATTATATCTAAAAAAGTCTTCTTCTAATTCTAATACATCATTACAAATATTGCTATCATAAATCATAGAAGAAACATTTAATATTTTAAAAGAATCACCTGATTCCATATAATAAATCTTAAATATATATCCAAAAATAACTTTGGTTGTAATTAATTTTATTTTGTCTGGTTTTGTAATAGTATTTTCTATTTTATCAAATATCGTATTAAAATTATAGGTATTATATATTAAAATTTGTTCTAACAAATGTTTTCCAATATCTATTTTAGTCATCATTTTTCCTTTAAAGTTGTAACTTTATACTATATCTTTAAACTTATTACATATTATGCATTTTCCAAAAGGAATTTATCCATTTGAGAAGGATAATATTTGTATAATAATTGTCTCACTTTTATTTCAGATAATTCCCATATGTTTATATTTTGTTTTTCATATATTTCATTATTTTTAGAATCTTTTATAATGGCATATTCTTCAATATAAATTCCTTTTAAAATGATGTTTGATAAATTTTTAAGTTTACATTTAAATTGTAAAAGAGTTTCACCTTCAATCTTTTTTTGAGTAATATCAAATTGGTCAAATAATAAATTATAATTTAATTCAGTTTCAATATACGGTTTATATAAAATAAGAGATACGATTATCGGATATTTAGAATAAACATTTTTTCTATTGAATATACAATATTCTACCAGGTTTGTATTCATCGTTCATTCCTTTTTACTTATAATTATTGGGAAAATGATTTAAGAAATTAAAAGTTTAATTCTATCTAAAAGATGATTATATTTTTTATCTTCTTCTATTAATTTAATAATATGATTATTTGCAGCATCCCATATATTATAATAAGGAGGTTCCGTCGTTTTAATCATTTGTTTAAATGATAATTCTGGATTTTTATAATTAAAACCTCCTGATAGTTTATGTTTAAAATTTTTAATTTGTAGATCATAATTGATATTATACGTTTTATCATCAGTGTTTAAAAATTTAATAATGATTAAGTCAAAATAATCTATTCGATTAAAGTAACTATCATTAATTATTATATCTAAAAATCTTTTCATTTTATACACCTATTTTTATTCTCATGATTTATTAATTTATCAATAAATCATGAGAATAATTTAAGTAAGAGAAAGTTTAATTCTATCTAATAAATATTGATAATTTTTATTTTTTTCCATTAATTTTGTTATTTGAAAATTGGCAAATCTCCATATTGTATTTGGATGAGGATTAAAATAACAATCTGCATCTTTAAAATCTCTAAAGATAAAATCTGATTTAATATTCAAATTACCACATAATTGATATTCGCAGTTTTTTATATCTGCACAAAAATCAAGCATATCCTTATTTTCTAGATGTCCAAATTGTAGATTTATCAAATCCAAATAATCAATATTGTTATGATATATATCTGTTATAATAAAATCTATAGTTTTAAATACAATGTCATTCCATTTCAATTCCTGTTCATCATTTTCATAATTTATATTATGAGGAAAATTAAGATCTATTTTCATAGTTAAACTCCTATTTATAATAATTTCAGTCTTTCATATTCGTCTGGATATTTAAGCATCATATATTTTGTGATATGAATATTTGCTAATTTCCAAAAAAGTTCAGTATAATGATCTTTATTATTGAAGTGGCATTTAATATCTGGGAAAATGATTTTTCCACAAATAGAAATTTGTCCTTTTAATTCTATTTCAAATTTTTTTAATTTTAATATAAATAAGTAAAATTCAGGATCTTCTTCGTTTATTACTAATATTAAGGTTTCTAATGCAGAATATTTGTGATTTGTTCTTACTATATCTTTTAACATTTTGTTTATAATATTATATTCCATATTTTAATTTAAATCTTTCGTATTGAATTGTATTGTATTTTTTTAGTACATCAAAAATTGATAAAGAATAATTTTCATTATTTCCATTATTTTCAGTCTCTTTAATTTCAGGAATATATACAAATGTGCTCAATGCAAATTCTATAAACTGTTCAAAATTTAAATTTGTATTAAAATAATTTTCAAACAACGTCATTCTATTTTGAAAACTTTTTAAATGATGATAATATGGAAGTTGTATCACATATGTATATACTTTATTGATATCTCTATTATTTTTATCAAATTGTCCTATATATATGAATCTATCATTTGATTTAGTAGGAAACAATAAACATACAAAATAAATAAACTCTTCAACTTCATTAATATAATAATTTCCAGATATTTTTTTCAGATCATTTTCTGATATTAATTGTAATATAATTTCTTTTGACATTCTCATTCTTCTTTCCTCTATAAAATTGATTTTGTATTAATATCTATATGTTTTTTGTCTAAAATATTTATTTATTCATCTCCATCTGGATCTTGTTTGTGTATATTATGAAAAGCATTTTCTAAAGATTTAGGGTATTTTATATCATATTTGTCAAAAAAATAAGTAGCAGCAATAGGATCTATATATGATGAAATACAAACAGCTGGAGTATTACCTAATTCTTGACTTACTTTTAAAACACTTTCATTATAAGCTTTCTTAATATTATCATTATTCTTTAATTCTGCAGTTATATATTTAACAAATAACATAGTAGAATTATATTTTCTAAATCTATGAGGAGTACCTGGAAAACCTATTTTATTTAAATATAAATAAATTCCTAATGGACTTGCTGGTTTGATTTTAGTAACACTAAATACATAATCTTCTGGGTTATTATTTCTATGTAATAATTTTGACAATACCTTTATAGTTAATTTGTCTTTTATTATATGTTTTTGTGGTACTTGTTTTTTACCAATATAACTTATAATAGCATAATTGTCTTTTACTATATTTATATGTTTATTTTTTAAATTATGAATACCATATGTATCATGATTTCTAATACTTTTAATATTTCCAATTCTTCCTGATGTTAGATATAGTAACTTACTAACAATTGCTCTTAAATTAATATTGTTTAAATCTTTTAAATCATTATCTATTTTTTTAATAATAGAATCTATACAGTTATTGATTTCTACAATACTTTTATGTAGTGGAAAATCTGATATATTTTGTTTATTTTCTAATAATTGAAATACTAAATTATTTATATTCATATTCAAATCCTTTTAAAATGATTTAACAAAAATAATCATGGTATTCTTATAAAAGAATACCATGACCAATTTATATTTGTAATTAATACAAATATAATGATAGTTGTTTTTCATTCAATAATGTTCTTTCAATTTCAAATATATTATTTGAAATTACAATTTTAAAACTCTTGTTTTTTAAATTGTTTTTTGTTGTTATTGTTTTTAATATTTTAATAAGATTTTCTGAATCTATTATATATTTTTTGATATGTGGAATAGCAATTCCTAATATATTTATTTCATCATGATTTAAAATATATTTAACGATATGAGGAATTTCTAATTTAACAGATTCAATACTGTTATTTATTAAAAATTCTTGAACATCAAAGTAACTCATTATCATAATAATCTTCCATTAATTTTAAAGCCTCATCTGTTATTGGACAAAACTCTCTAAT
>CAYJGL010000001.1:115081-189773 GCA_964369695.1 uncultured Clostridium sp. | reverse complement strand
TCTGAAGTTTCTGGTGACTTATCTAATATATTATTCGTAACTTCTGTTAGATTAATATCTGTATTTTTTATCTTCTTATTTATTTCATATCTTGTTAACATCATATTCTCTACTTTTGGATTTAATATATCTGTTATTAACATAGTTATTTTTACAGTTGTTGTTCTATTATTAATTTCCATTAATTGTGTTTCGACATTTATTTCATTAGGAAGAATGATTTTTAAATTTTTAAAAATTTTAGAATAATCAATTCTTTTCATTAATGCTAAATGAATTATTCTTTTTATTAACATTCCAGAAGATATATAACTCATATTTACATTTCTATAAGTTTTAAAATTTCTATTATTGTTTGATTAGAGTCTGTTTCTAATAATTTAGAAATAACTTCTTTTAAACTTATATTAGTATTTATTGGCATAATTGTTATTCGTAAAATAGTCATTTCCTTTGGAATTGGATTTTGAATATTATGCACAGATACTACTAATTGAATATTTACTCTAATTTTATTGATTTGAACTGGATTAATATCAACTTCAATATGTTTAAAAGAATATATCTTTATTCTTTTAAAGAAATTTCGACTGTCAATTTTCTTCTGTATAGCTAAACATAATATTTTTCTTATTAGAATATTCGTATGATAATCTTCTTTTAATTCATTCATTTCATATATTTTCTTATACATATTACTCAAATTCCTAGTTTTACAATTTTATATTTCGTTGGATTATAATTTATTAATACTTCTTTAAAGACATTATCTAAATGTTCTGCTACTAATATTAATGCTTGATCATTATTTTTATATGTTACTAATTTCTAATTTTTTTATATTTTTGAGTTGTTAGCATGACTATTTCTAAAATTTTCTTGTTTAATTCTTTAGTTGTTATTAATATTTCAGCCCATTTATCATTATGTCTATTTTTAAAAGATTCAACATTTTCAAATATATTCAATTTTTCGTGTTGTTTTATCTTTAAACATATGTTTTATATGAATTGAAAATCTGATAATATCATTTAAATATTTTGTTTTATCTTAATTTTGTCATTTCATATTCTATATGATTATATATCTCTAATAAATTTAATAAAATCATATCTAATTTTGTTAAAATAACATTTTCTAAAACATAACTATGTCTTTTTAATTTATTATATAAAGATTCAAGATCATCTATATCTGTCAATTCGACTCTAAATTTATTTAAATTATTTTTAAATAAATTTCTACGACTTTTTAAATAACTTATATGTATTTTATCTCTTCGTTTTTCATAAGTTCCTTTAATTTTTAATATTTGTCCATTTATTGGTTTTGTGATAATTTGAAATTCTTTATATAATAAATTATCATATTCTGTTTGATTAAATTTTTTAAATATTTTTAAATCTTCATTTTCTAATGTTCTTTTTAATATTTCACTCATATGATTATATATATCCTAATTTTATAATTTCATATTCTTCTTTATTATATTTTAATAATAAATTTCTTAAAATAATATCTGATTTATTATGTGTTAATCTACCCAACATTTCAGTTGTATTATTAATATATTTTCTTGATGCGTCAAATTGTTTATATATTCTTATAAAGTTTCGTATATTATCTTTATTTTTATTTATACTGAATATATTGTAAAATTTATCTATTATATTTTCATTATATGAAGCTTCTAAAATAATAATCATATTATCCTTAATGCTATATTCATATAATATTTTTAAATATTTATTATCTAATTCTTTTGTTTTAATATGAATGTATTTTACATCTGACCAATATTCACTATATTCTATTTTAATATTTTCAAATATATTTAAATTATTTTTAGACATATATTTAGATAAAATGTGTTTTGTATATTTTAGTTCCATATTAATATTATTTTCTCATATTCATTAATGTTATATCTGATTAATAGATTTTTAAATATATTGTCTAATTTTAATTTAATAAAATTGAATGTTTTTGTTTTAAATCGTTTGGTGACTATTAATCGATAACCATAATCATTTGCGTAAAACATTATATAATCAAATTGATTTTTTAAATTAAATAATGATGTTATGTGTTCAGATTCTGTTTTGTTAAATATTTTGTCAATTAATTTTTTATATAATATATTTTTTAATATATTATTGTATTCAAAATTTTCAATATATGTCATGTTCTTTTCTTCATCATATTGCATTGTTATTTTTATAGAATCGTGTTTTTTTAATTCCTTAGTAATTAAAATTATTCTATATATAGAGTTCTTTTTTATTATTTTTATTTTTTTGAATATATGTGGGTTAATATTTCTTAGTAATAATTGGATTATATTATACGTATAAATTAGTTTCATATGTTTATCTTAATTATTTAATTTGATAATTTTAAAATTTCATATTCTATAGGATTGTATTGTTTTAATAATTCTATTAAAATAAGATTTATGTTTTCCATAGTTAGTTCCAATGCATTGTCTGGGTTTTCATAATATACTGTTTTTTGTATTCCGTTGATATTTTGTTTAAATTTAAATGATGGTGTAACCATACTTTCTAGAGGTGTTAATGATATTAATCTAGAATATGCATTAAAGTGATGTTCTGCATAATCTATTATATCCCATTCTTTTTGAAATAATAATCTTTTAATTTTATATAAACTGTGATTTTTATATATTACTTTTATATTGTATAATGCAATGCTTGGTTTTAATGCATTAAAATGATAATTTAATAATATTTGTTTTTCATATAATCTCTTTGTTTTAAAATCGATAATAAACCAATTGGTTGTTCCTTTTGAATATTTTATTTCTTCAAATAAATTTAGATTAATACCATTATTATTTATTATATTTAAACTAATATGTTCAAATATTTCAAGAGTAGAAGATCTTTTATTTTCAAAATCCAATGTTTTCATATAACTAGTCCTTTAACTTAATTTTAAAATTTCATATTCAATAGGATTATATCTTATTAACAATTCTTCAAGAATATTGTTATAATCTTTTTTTATTAATTCATCTATAGTACTTAAATTTATATTTGTTGCATTTTGATCTTTAATATTTAATTTTTTATTTAAATTGGATAATTTATTAATCTGATTATATAATTTAAAATGTGAATATATGTAGTCAATATTATCATATTTCTTTTTTTTAAATAAATTGACAATTTTTAAAAATAAAGAATGTCCATTTATAATTTCAACATCCGTAATTCTTAATATATTAAAATCATTTAAAAGAATATAATATTCTAATTTTAATTTTTTTCTATATATTTGTTTTGTTACTAATGAAACTTCATATGTTTCATATGTTTTATATATTTTATTAAATGTGTTAATTTTAGTAAATTTAATATATTCGAATAAATTTAAATTATAAACATTGTCTGAATTTGGTATAGATTTGTGGATTATATTTATGAATTTAAACATGATGTCCTTTATTGTAATGATTTTATTTTTTTAAACTCTATAGGATTATATATCTTTAATAGATCTAATAAAATAATATCTAAATGACTATATAAGGCATCTTCAAATATTGTTCTATATTTGTATTTTGTTAAAATACTTTCTGATTTAAAAAATTCTATAAGATTATCTTCATATGTCCATTTATGATTTTGATATAATTTTTTAAGTATTGTTATTATAAAATTATTATATTTTACACTTTTTAATATAACCCAATGGTGTTGATTATGAACATCACATTTAATTTTTAATTCATAATTGTTTATTTGTTTTGTTATAATTGAACATTCATACCAATCATTTATAGTAGTTTGTTTAAATTTCTTAAAAATATTTAAATCAATACCATTATTATATTTATTTAATATTATACCAGTATAGTCTCCTGATTTCATATTTTGCCTATTATGAATATAGTAAATTTAATTTTTCAAATTCTACTACATTATATTTTTTTAAAAGATTTTTTAAAATGATTTCTAATTGTATTAGAATATTTTGATGTGTCTTTTTGTAAATCATTTTTTTTGTTAAAAATGGATAAATAAAATTTTCTGCTTCTTTTGTAATATAATTAAATTGAGGAGTATATGATAATAACTTTTGAATATCTTTATTCATTTCATATTTAAATACATTTCTGATTATTCTTTTTATAATATTTGTATTATTTTTGAATGATTTAACATATATGATATCTTCAATATAGTTTCGACAAATAATTAGTTTTATAAAATCATCGTCTAATTTTTTTGTAACTATATTTAATGTATATATATCTTCATTTTTATCAATTGAAATATTTTCAAATATGTTTAAGTTTCTATTTATTGATAAATCAATAATTTGTTTTAAATATAGAAAATTCATATAATGTCCTTGTCTAACAATCTAATAAACATATTATTTCATATTGTGCTGGATCATATTGTTTTAATAAAGTTACTATAATATTATTAAATATAATAATCCGTTTAAATCTAAGATCATAATATGATTCGCGTTTATTATAATTATCTCTGTTCTTATATTTTTTAAATAACATTTTATATATTTTAGGATACTTATCTTCTAATTTCTTAATATATATTTTATATTCTAATTTAAATATTTTTTCAAGTATAGTTAATTTATCTTCTTTTTTAAAAAGAGAAAAAAATCTTTTAAAGATATTCTGATTTGTCTTCATACTCAATATCACCATACTTTCTGGATCATTTGAATAATTAAGAGTTATTATTATTTCTGTATTATCTATTCGTTTAGTAATAATTTTATATGTTTGATAATTGATGTCTGAATATATTTCATGTTTTACATTTGAAGATATATTTTCTACTTTTTCAAATATATTAAGAGTACTATCTTTTTCAACCATCTCTCCTAATATAAAATAAGAATATTTCATTTTTCTGACCTTCTTAAATAAAATTGTTCTGAATAAATTATATTCAGAACAATTTTTATAATTAAAATTATAATGTTAATATCTTAAAATATTCATATTTTTCATGATTTGTTATTTTAAGTATGTCTAATATTCTTAACCATACTTTTTCATTGGTAATTTTAGTCCCAAATAATTTTTTATTATTTGCTTTATGTATATCATCTATTTCTGTTTTTAAATCTTTGACATTATAAGACTTTATCTGATAAAATTTTATAGTTTTTCGTTCATATATTCCTTGAACAATTGTTTGAACAGTACAGTTTAAATGTTTTATAAAAACTGGCAATAATTTTATTCGAATAATGTTATTTCCATTAAAGCTATCCATTCTTTCAAATGTTTCAAACATATCTTTATAATTATATTCTTCAAACATACATTGTTTTATTAATATATTTAATTGAACATGTCTTTTATGATTTGTGTAGTTATACATATTAATTCCTGATTTTTTCGCGTTGATTTGATGAATAATAAATTATCATATTGCACAATTTTATATGATCTTTATATAAATTTAAATTATTTATTTTAAGAAATAAATTTGTACATAAATATGCCATTCTTTTATTACCATCTGGAAATGGATGAATCATAGTTATACTTTCTCCTACAATTCTAGATATTTCATCTATATCCATTTCTGAATATGATAATAAACATAAAGGTCTATTTAAACAACAATGTATTTTATTATTATTATCATTTAGCCTAATATGAAATAAATTATAATATAATTGAAAAATCATATCGAAATTTATAAATTGAAGATCTTTATATTTTATATATTTGTTGCTATTTGGGTATTCTAATTTAATTTCTTTTGTCGGTTCTTCTATTAACCTTGCATCATACTTTGATAGATAATCTAAACCGATCTTATGTGAATTTATAAATTTATACATTTAATAATCCTTAATTAAATTAGCTTAATTGTAATTTTAAAGTCTCATATATTTCAATATGATTTTCTGAAAGATAATTCATTAAAAAAGAGTATATGTTTATTGATTTAATATCTTTATTAATATGATCTGGCAAATCCCACTTCTTTAGATATCTTTGAGTTGATTTATTTGTTTTTCCTATTTTTAAATCATTCGATACCCATTTCCCATTTAATGAGATTGTATTTTGAAACCTTATATTTGCTTTTATACGCACAGTTCCATTAGTTTTTATATCATTGATTATGAAAAGATATTCTCTTTCATCATGTTTTAATATATTTTGAAATACAGATTGAAATACAGATTTATATACATCTGGATTTTCAAAGTATAATTCAAATAGTTTATGTATCATTATAAAATCCTACTATGTGTTTAATAATTTGATCATTTCACTAATATTACTAAATTCAGAATCTATTATTTTATTTAATTCAAGGGACATGTTTCCTTTTTTATTAGGTCCAATTATTTTTTTAGTTTCAAATACTATTTGTCCTTTTCTTTTTAATCTAATCCATTTATAAGATATTATAGTTATACTTGTTCCAAAAACTCGAAAATTTATTTGAATATTTAAATCTATAGTTTTGTTTTTTAGTATTAAATAAATATATCCAGAATTATTGTCTATATATTTATCTTTAACATATAAATTTTTAATGATTATGCAATTATCTCTATAGTTTTGAAATACAATAGCTTTTAATAAATCAATCAACATGTTAATAGTATTATTTCTTCATATATTTTAGGATTATATAATTTGATTAAATCTAATATAATATCTTCATTTCTTAATATAATCATTTTTTCATATTCTTTTGGTATATTCAGTTTCTTTAAATTATGTATTGTTGATTTATTATTTTTTCCAATTTTTAATTTTTTATCAACTTCATAACAATTAATAAATTCAGGTTGATTATTTCTTTTTGATACAAAAACTTTAATTCTTAATAAATTATCATTTTTTAATTTATGGCTTAAGAATATATATATAAAGTGTTTATTATATGGTTTCATATCATAGCGCACAATTCTTTTAAATAAACTTTTAATATCTATTGGATTTTCATGTAAATTATCGAAATATAGTCTGAAAAAAGTCAAGGGAATTTCCATTAATCAATCCATTCTAATAATTTGAATTTATAATAATTTTGTTCATCATATAATTTTATTAGTTCTGTAATTATATTTTTGATTTTTGATAGAGGTACCTGGTGACCTTTCAAAATAAATTTAGGAGATAATATATCTTCACTAAATAATATATATATTTCTTCTGTTATATCATGAAATGGAAAACTAAAACATTTATCAAAATAATAGTGCTCTTTTATATGTCCTTTAAAGCCATATGCACATATATAATAAGATTTATTTCTTAATTTTTTTGTAAATCCTTTAATACTATACACTGTTTCATTATTCTTTAATTTCGTTGTTGTATGCAAGTGTTGTTTGAATATTTTTTGAAAATCAAAATGCAAATTTAAAAATTCATTATACAAATGTGTAAAAAACATATTATATTTTCCATAATAATTTTAAAGTTTCATATTTCTCCATATTATTCTTGAAATAATTTTCAATAGTTTCATTAATCACATTATTGATTTCTATTGTTCTTTCATTTATACCCTCTTTATTGAATAGAAATTCTTTTGAAGAATGTTTTTGAAAAGCATTTTCATATTTTGAGAAAAAATTAACATTTTTGCATTCTGATAATACGTTAAGATAACTTATTATTTTAGTATCTTGTAAAGAATAATATATATTGAATTTTGTTATTAGATTCTCTTCATGTATTTCAAAAATGATATGATCTAAATTACTAAATATTTGAACACGAATAATTTTTATAATAGGTAAATTGAATTTTTTAGAATATATTATCATATGTAATAATTCATTTATATTAAATTCCAATTAATACCTCCTAATCTATATTATAAGATAATTTAGTTATTTCATAAGTTACTTTATCATTTATTATTAAATAATAAAGAATTCTGTCTTCTATCAATTTTAAAACCATTTCTTTTTTAGTTTTAATATCTATATGATTTGACTTAAAACAAGAACTGATTTCATCCTCTAGTTTTATATGTCTTGTTTGATTAGATGAATAAACATTTTCGATAGCTAACACATTTGATATTAAAAAATAATGAACAATTATAGTCGTTATTATAAAATCATTCTTATAATATATTGGGTAAAGAGAGAACTGTACAGCATACGTATTGTCCATTATTTTTCTTAATTTAAATTCTAAAAAATATTTTTTATAATCAACATCTTTCATTATACAGTCTTTTAACAATGGTAATATCATAAAATAATCCTTATCTTTCTAATTTACATAATTCATATATTTGAATTAAATCTAGTCGTTGTTGTAAAATTTGATTAAATCTTATAGTTATTAGTTTTTTTATATATTTATCATTTTTTAAATTATGATTTTTAATAATGTTTAAATCAATATTTATAGTTTTTATCTTTGAAATATAAGACTTTTCTGCTATTATTATATAATCTATTTCAATAATAAAATTAAAAAGTCCTAATTTAAATTTAAGACTTTTTAAAGTTATATTATGATATAATGTTGAATGAATGATTCTTTTAGAAATTAATTTAGAATATTCCAATTCATCATATATTATTCCTTCAAATATATCTGTTATAATTTTCATAATCTCCTTTAAAAATAACAGACTATTTTTTAAATAGCCTGTTATTTTTTTATTTTTTTAAAGCTTTACTTCTTGTGTGTTTATCTATCCAAACATTTTCATTTTGAATAGTTCTCCAATGACCAGATACAGATATAACCTCTGTTTCTTCTAAAACATCTTTTAATTTATTATTTACTATAATGATGTCATTATCTTTATCTAATACTTTTTGATTACTATTAAATATATTTATTTGATTATATGCTTTTATAACTCTATTTAACATCCATAATAATGTTTTAAATGGATATGGGTGTAATTCGTATTTGTAAGTATTATGAAATGTGATATTTAAAGGATAAAACATAAATTCATCATTTGTATTTTCTTGTAACCAATATACTCCTCTTTGAAACATTAACTGTCTGTTATCTTGATTTAAATCAAATAAAATAAATTGATCATAGTTTGATTCAAATCTATATTCTTTAACTATCCAATAACAATCATCATTATCCATTAATACTATATTGTCTATCATAGTATTATTAAATTTATAAATAGGAAGTACTTTAAAAAAATCACTATCCATATTATGATAATTATTTTTTCCTAAATTCTTTTTTTGATTATTATGAAGTTTATCTGTATATGAAACAAAAAAATCTTCATTTTTCAAATAATTTTCAGTAAATGTATTTCCATATAATAAATTTAATAAACGTTTAATATCTCCTTCGATATTATCTTCTGTTATAATGTTGTATTCATCATATTTAATATTTCTAAAATCTATTATTTTAGAATTTTTTAAATTATGATTTAAATAAGAAATAGTTGAATTTTTAATAGTAGTCATATTCATCAAATTATCCTTTCTAATTTTATTTTATATTTTATATCTATATTATTTTTATATAAAATAAATTTTTATCTTAATTATATCCTTTAAAATTATACAAAATAAAATAGATATAATAAATATAAAAGAAAGGAGAATTAAATGAATATAAATTTATTAGTTCTAAATTCATTTACTGAAAATGAACAATCTCCTCCACAATCTTCTGGAGGAACAAGTAGATTAGGTTCTGCTGCTAATGCTGCAACTTCTAAGACAGCAATGGTAGGTGCTGGATTAGGAGGACTAGCATCTGGGCTTACTTTTGGAATAGGAAGTAAAGTTGTTAATTTTTTTAGAAGGAGAAGTTTAGAAAATAAATTGAATTCAGCTCAATCCGGCGAAGCTCAAAATTACTTTAGGGATAGATTAAATGATCTAAATTCTAAAAATTCATTTAAAAAATCAATGATGGTTGGAGCAGGAGTTGGAGGAGCTATAACTGGTGGAGCTCATTATGGTGCTCAACGTTTGTATAATAAAGGGACTAACGCTAAAAATGGTATTTCTGATTTTTTTAAGAATAAAGAATATGATTCAAATAGACAATATTAATAAAGGAGTAAAATATGACTATTAATGATTTGGTTTTTGAAAGTTTTTCTACTGAATTATTTGAAAGATTATGGCAACCTTCTGCTGGTGGAGGATATTCTCAAGTAGCAAGAAGTGGATCGCCAACTCAAAGACCATCAAATATAAATCAAAGGTCACAGACTCAAAATATTTATAGAAATCCAGCAGCATCTCCTACTCCAACTGGACAACTTCCTCAAATGGGATTTAGAATGAAATAAAAATTTTTAGAAGATGAAAAAATTATAATATATTTTTCATCTTCTAAAAAGTTTAATCTTCCGTTGCTTCCGTTGATATTGTTGTATCAACGGTGTTGGTTGTAACATCTTTTTTTCCTATAACTATTTTGACTGGACCAACTAATCCATGTTGGTCTACTGTCATTTCTACCTGAACGCGATCTAATATTGCGTTCAGGTAATCAATGTTTGTCGGCTTTTTAGGCCGACCAAGATTTTTAAACCAATCCCACATAAGTGCCTCCTTTGTGGGTTAAATGTTTATATCATATATCTATATATTGAATATCAAAAAAACATAAGGATTTTAAAATGTCTTCTAATAATTATGAATCTGAAGCTTATGATATTTGTAAATCTTATTTAAAACCAGATGTTGATGTAATTGTTGCTAATCCAGATAATATATATGAATTAGAAATTAAACAAAATATAGAATTTTTATATAAAAAATATACATTTCTGCCGTTAGTACAAAATAATATAATCATAAATTCTAGAGATTTGGATAAAGCTATACCTATAATAACTTTTTCTACAACATCATATTATATGAATGAAAAAGATAGGTATCTTTTATTATTATCAAAATTAATACAATTTCAATTATATCACCATTTTCATAATCATCCAGGATTATTAGAGATGGAATCTATATTAAGTAAGAAAATAAAAATGACAAAAGATAAATGGAAAGATATAGATGAATATTATTTAAATTTAGTGATAACATTTAACGAATTTAAATTATTATATAAAAATGTAAAAAAAGAAGAATTTGAATTTATAAGAAATGGTTTTTGGCGTCATTATAAACTTTTAGATAAACAATTATATCACACATGGTATACTCTTAAGAAAATATTTATTAAACTAGATTTATTATATAAAAAAATAATATAGATATTAATAATAAAATTTTAAAGGAGATATATCATGCTTACAAATCATCCATCATATGGGATGTTAAATTTAATCAATACCATTTATAATAAACCTATTTTTGTTGGAATAGAAAGTAAATCTTCTCATATGGTTTGTCAAATTTCATTAAACCAATCCGAATATTGTTATCCTCATTATCATCCTACTCAAAAGTTATTCAGTTTAAATATGCATCCTTCACAGTTAGCTTTATTAGTATCTTCTATTAATACAGATACTTATATTCCATGTGCTTTATTGTTTTATGTTGATGTGAATGGAAATAAAATAGAAACACAAGAAGATCAATCTTCCAAAAAATCTAAAATATCAATGTATAAACAAATATCAGAATATTTCAAAAAAATAGCACAAATAGATAGTTCATTTTTTCAAGAATTAGGGAATATGAATATTGATGTTAAATTAAAAAATAAAATATTTAATAATATTAAAGATAATATTAATTTATTAAAAAGCAATTCAGTTTATGTTGAATGTGAATTGTATGAGATATTTGAAAAAATTTGTTTTGATATAATGATGGAAGTAAATAATTTTGCAAAGTTAAATAGTTATAATATAAAAGACGTTAATATAGAAGATCAACTCGATATTAATAGAAATAATAAATTTGGAGTTATAAAAGTAAATAATATAAAAAATGATAAAATAAATATTTATGGTGTTTCATATACTCCTATCAATATTGTAAACTTACAAATATATGAAGCTGTAGAAATAATTAAAGACAACATTTCTAAATTCATACCAATACCAAATAAAGCTCCGTTATATGATATATTTATGACGTTTGAACAGTGGAGTTCATTTTTATTTAATCCAAATGTAGGTTATGGATCTTGTTGTACTATATCTGCGATTGAAGGAAATAATATAGAAAATTGTCCTATTCAACAAAATCCTATTATAGAACATCTAGATAAAAGTAGAACTTTAAAACTTATAAATGAATATTCTTATGAAAATACAAATCAAGAATTATTAAAATTAATACGTTCGAGAAAAATCAACAGTACAGAAAAGAATATTTTAAGTACTATAAATAAAAATTATGAATCTTTATTAAATCAATACTCTCAATTTTTCAATGCTATAGTTTTAGAATTTGCAAAAGAATTATCATATTTATCTCAAGATAAAATAAGAAAATTCGCTGAAGAATATTCTTTATCTTTGATGATGAATGGTTCTAAATTGGAATTAGAAGAAAATAAAAAGGATATATAATGTATATAACATCCGATTATTTAAAAAAATATCCAAATTTAATATTTGTTTATGGTGATAATTTATTACGTAAAGGAAAAGGGGGAGCTGCTAAATTAAGAGATGAACCTAATACTTTTGGTTTTATAACAAAGAAATATCCAAATAATAATCCTTCTAGTTTTTATAAACCAGATGAATACTATCCTGTATTTATAAATGAATTGAATAAATTAATATTAGAAATTAAAACAAAACAAAATAATACTTTTTTAATATCAAAATTAGGAGCAGGATTAGCTAATAAATATAATATTTTTGAAAAAATAATACAACCAAACATATATCAATTAAAAGTATATCAAAATATAACTTTTTTATTTTAATTTTAGGATTAAATAATTATGATTTCAGAATATATCTATGATAATTATATATCTAAATTAACTTTAAAAGAAATAGATTTTAATGAATATGAAGATCATTTAGAAAGAACAATATCAGATGATGATGTTCTAGATTTATCATTACAATATCCAAATAATATATGTTATGTTAAATATTTTGATTTTGATTATGAAGATGATGAAGATGTTGTATATCATGATTATTATACTTATGATTTTTTATTCAATACTGATTGTTTAAATCAAAATAAAATTATACCTATTATTAGACAAGATGGATTGTATGGTAGTGGGATATATAAATGTAATGAAAAAGAAGTTTATATACTTAGCGGCAATCCTCATTATAACACTAAAAAAAATATAATTTACACATTGTGTGTTATTTGTGATAATAGAATCGAAGTATTACATTGTATATTAGAAAAAAATAATATAATGTCTAAAAAAATAATAGGTTATTTTGAATTTGATAATAACCTTAATTTAAATTTATTTAAAGAAATAGGATTTTACAATAATTATAGTTTAGAAGGCAATAATTTAATAATTTCATGTTCTCATTATTGTTATAAAATATATCATGATTATAATCATTTTCCATTTCATCTTAAATTGCCATTAATTTATAAATAAAAAAAGTGGGTTCTATTATAGAACCCACTTTATATTATTTTTTTATTTTGGTTTTTTAGAATTTATTTTGGTTAATAAAAAGTATTCTTTGGATATGCCTCTTTTAATTCCTATTTTAGATAAATGTTCTAAAATTCGATATAATGGATTTGTTACATATATGATTAATAATAAACAACCATATATTATAAAATAAAACATTATAAATAGTATATTGATTATATTATTCATTTAAAATTCTCCTCTTGACAATTTCCTATAATAGATTCTTTAAACCATGTTGGAAATAATTGACTATTTCGATTAAGTAATATATTAAAATTTGAATCTAATATAAATGTCCAAGCCCAATCTTCCATGGAACGAATAGAACGTCCACTTCCTTGAACTATTTTAATAATTGTATCTCTTGAGTACCAAATAGGATCTAATTCTTTTTTTAGATTAACCCATCTGTCTCCTAAATGTGCATAAGGAACTTTCATAAATATTTGAAAACGAGATAAATCGTCCATTAAATCAACTCCTTCTAAAATAGAAGGAGAATTTAGAATAGTAGGGCCTCTCTCTTTTAATATATTGTTCAAATTTAGCATTTCATTTTTATCAGGAGTAAATAAAACATCTTTGTATTGAGAATGTTGTTTTATAAAATGAGCATTTTCAAAACTAACAGTATGAATTACTCCTCCTATTGGTTTTGTCCAATTCGAGGTCATCCAGTTAATGATTTTATCAATCTCTTTAACCATTACTGGCAAAACTTCTTTTTTGTTTTTATAATTTAAAAAAGCAGATTGAAGATTGTATACCTTTCTGTTTTGAATTGGAAATAAACATTTCGTAGATAATGTATCTACTAATCCGTCTAATCCTAATTCTTGAATATATTGTTTGTGTCCACATATTGTTGCAGACATGAATAATATTTTAGTACCATTATTCTCAAACAATTTCATACATTCTGAAATTTCTAAAGGTTTAATTGTAATTTTATATTTTGTTATATCTAATTCTGATACAACCCATTTGACTATTGATTTTAAATAATTCTTTAATTTATTTATAGTTGATTTTAAAGAATCTAAAATTATTCCAATATTTTTTAATTGGCTGTGTAATAATTTATTATTTTCTAAATCCTCTTCATCATTAAATTGATTTCTAATCTCTTCATATTCTGCTGATAATTTTTTATTTATATCTTTTAATTTTGTTAAAAGTTCCTCTGCATATTCATAAAATACTCCATTCTCTAATTTATCAATTGGAATGAAAAATAATTTTTGAAAAGATTCAAATAATTCAGTTTCTTTTAATTTTACTTTAACAGAATATTTTTTTATTTGAGAAGTTATTCTGTCGAAAAACCATTTTGATAATTTTAAAGATGAATAATCACATAATATGTTTTGTAGATTATGTGCTTCATCTAAAATTAATATTTTCGAACTTAAAGTTTTTTTATTTAAAAAATAGTGGTAATTACAAATACCAACATCCGCCTTATTAAATTTTTTAAGATCTATATAATATGTACATTTTGATAGAAATGGACATTTTGTTCCAAGACAATTATTTTGTCCATATTTAACATCATCTCCTTTGTTTTGAGGATTTGCACAATTATAATTTTGCGATGACCATATGCTTCTAACATTAAATCTTTTGAATGTATCAGCATATTGTTGTTGTAATTGTTTTGTTGAAGTGCATATTATGATTGGAGGACTGGAAGGTTTAAATTCATATTTATCATCGTTCTTTTTATAGTAATCATGAAGAACTTTTCCAACAGTATATCCGATTACTGATTTTCCTGTTCCGGTTGGAGCTTCTAAAATAAACTTGTCATTATTCTTATCTATAAAACTTTCAAGTATCGTTTTTATAGTTTCATATTGATCAGTTCTGAATTCTTTAAATGGAAAATAAATTTTAATATTATCATCTAAATTAGTATTATCTGACATTTTTCCTCCTTTGTCAAACAAAAAATTATTTATTTTATATTATATCTCTATAAAATAAAATAAAAGAATAAACTATTTTATATAAATTGAAGGAGTTAAACTTCATGTGTCAAACAAATGAAAATTTTGAGAATATAGAAAAAAATTCAGAAGAACCTTATATCGATCCATTAATATTAAAAAGTATTCATGATAATGATGATGATCAATTATCCCCAACAAGAGTTCAACCTCCAGATGCTACTTATTACAGACAAGATGATCCTACTTTTTTCAATGATCAGGGTAAATTAGTAACTCCTGTAGAAAAATGGGAAGAGGATAAAGGAGACTGGGAACAAAGATCAGATCATTCAGAAACTAAATTAAAGAGATTAAATACTAATTCTCAAATGGAAGATCGTTGGCAAGATGGTTATTGTTCTAGACCTCCATTAACAGATTATGAAACTCTTGAAGAAAAACCTATTGAGATAGAATATTGTATAGATGCATATCTTGGTAATTGGAAAGATATGAGTGGTCGTCTTTTAAGTGGGGAATATACCAAACAAGGAATAAACAAGCCAGTAATTCCTAATTTAATAAGAGAACCAAATATTGATATAGGTGAAAAACCAGATGCTCCGTTATTTAACTATACTGATTTTGATTGGTCATATACAGATTAT
This sequence comes from uncultured Clostridium sp., assembly GCA_964369695.1. Taxonomy (GTDB): domain Bacteria; phylum Bacillota; class Clostridia; order TANB77; family CAG-508; genus CAG-269. Next base: position 173,616 of record CAYJGL010000001.1, on the reverse strand, counting down.
TGGGAACATTGGCCACCTAAAACTTTTACTGGTATTAAACATGAAAAAAATATATGTTTATGTACTCTACCAGGATATAGAGATATTTTATTAAATCATAATGGAACTACGACATTAGAGCAAGCAATGGACGTTCCTCAATTTATTTATACATTTGCTGATGAAATTAATAAAGATAAAGATGATTTTGATAAATATTATTTCTTAGAAAGAAGTATTTTAAGATGGGGTTCACAGTTCTTGCCAACTATAATCCAAGAAACTCCTCAAAATTATGAATTATTAATTGATACAACTTCTTTTGATACTGCATTATCTCGAGTTGATTATTTGCATAGTATTGGGGTACCTTCTGATAAAATTGATCAAACATTAATATATTATAATAAATTTCTACCAACTTTATTAGAGTATGTTCCTGATGGTTTAGTTACAGTAGCTTGTGATTATGATGCCAAAGATGATGAAATTTTTTCAGTAAGAGATACTTTAACTAATATTGATAATATAACACCAGCACTATATGATGATATTATTTTCCGTTATGGTAAAAATCAAATCAATAATTTATTTAGTGAAAAATCTTTATTTTATAATGATATGATCAATCCTATGACAACTTTAGAAGATACTACTTCTTTAATTGATTATTTGGATCAACATAATCTTTGTCCAGAAATTATTGATGATATTTTTTTACACTATGGTGAAAGATTTTTACCAGAAGCTTTAGATTATAATCTTGGTTTATCTTTAGAATTAATAGATCCAGATTTGACATTAGAAAGAGCTAGTGTTATAATGAATTATATAGCTTCTTGTCCGATTGATCCATTAACTGTTGATAAAATCTTATTGAGATATGCCTCTAGATTTAGTGATTATTTATGGGCTTATAAACCATATATTAAAGAACCTTTAGAAAAAGCAACAACATTAGAACAGGGATTGAACACATATTATTATCTTAAATTGCATGAAGTTCCTATTGATGTTATAGATACTATTTTATTAAAATATGGTCAACATTTAATGCCAGAATTATTATCTTATAATATAACTGGTTTAGCTGATGTTCTTAAGAATAATGAAAGTTCTTTAGATGAATTAACATCAAATATAGAAAAGATTAGATTAGAAACTATCGAACCTGAATTAGTCGATGATATTTTATTAACATATGGTCATGAAAATTATTTAAATATATTTGGAATAGCAAATAATATAAGTGAAATTTATAATCATTTTAATAATTCGGAAACAGATTTTGAAATAATTACAGCAGATATTAAAAAAATACAAGAATATAAAGTAAATGATCATTTAATTGATGAAATTGTTTTTGAATATGCTAATTCATTTTTACCATCTATATTAACGCTAACAAATGGAGTATATTCCCGTCTTATAAGTGAAAATTCAAGATTAGAAGATGCAACTTCTATTGTTGATTATATTGTTAGTAAAAATATACCTTCATATCAAATAGATGATATTATTTTAGAATATGGAGTAAAATATTTACCAAATATATTTGAAATTAAATCTGAAATATCTGAAACTCTACAAAATGAAAATAGCACTTTAGAAGAATTAGAATATGTTATAAATAAATTAAAAACAGCAAACCTTTCTGATGATTTGATTGATGATATTGTTTTAACATATGGTAAAGTTCATTTACCACATGTTCTTGAATATACTGATGGTATTTATAAAAGTTTAAAAACATCATCTACTAAAGTAGATGAAATGCAATATGCATTGGATAAATTGACTCAATTTGAAGTTCATCCAGACATGATAGACAAAATAATATTTAAATATGCAAGAAGCCATTTACCAGTATTATTAGAATTTACGTCTAATGTTTATAATTCTTTAAATGATGTTAACAAAGAAGATCATGTCATAAGATCTTTAACTGACGCATATAATGATGGACTTAGTAGTGATGTTATTGATGTTATTTTATCAAAGTATGGTTCTATTCATTTCCCAAGGATTTTTGAAAAAATTGGAATTATTAGTAATTTTTATAATAAATTATCTGATGATAAATTGACAGTAACTACGATAAATTCAATAATTTCAATTATGAAGTCACATAATACTCCGTTTGATAAAATAGATGATGTTTTAATATATTATACTGGAGAACTTTATCTATCAGTTTATTCACGAGTTGGAACAGATGGATTATATGGTCAATTAATAAAAGAACTAGAGATTGATGAATTAAAAACAATATTAAATAAATTAAAAACAAATAATGCTCATATTAAAGTATTTGATAATTTAATATATAATCATATAAATCTGCATGAACATATATTAGATATATCAGAAGAACTTGCATGGACAATTTCCATTTTATCTAATCCGGAAAGTGAACTTGATGATATATCAGCATTAATATCTTTATTAAAATCTAAACGAATTGAAGCTAAAGTTATAGATATTTTATTAATAAAATTAGCTCAATCATTTATGCCAGATATATTATTACAAAATGGTTATCTTACTTTTTTAGTGAGATCACCTCTTGAATCAAATAAAGAATTAGTTAAAGAAGTTATACTTGAAAGTAATATTGATGCAGATATGTTTGATCAAATTCTTTTAAAATATTCAAAAGCCAGTTATGATGATGTTTTAGACGTAACTGTAGATTTGGGTGGAATATATGATGTATTAAAAGACGTTAATTCAACAGAAGAAGAATTACAATATTGTGTTGAACAGATGGACATGTCTCTAATAGATAGTACAACTATAGATCATACTTTAATAAAACATGCTACTAATCATTTACCATTTATTTTATCATATCATGATGGTATATCATATGGTCTTAAAAATGCAACTTTACAATATCATGTTTTATTACAATATTATCAAATTTGGGTTCCAACATATATAACAATAGATGATTTTAAAGAAATATTAATTGAATTTGACATTAATGGATCATGTACTAATGATATTATTCATAAGTTGGGATTACCATATAGCAATTATGCTGTATCTGTAAATGATGAAAATTATATTAACATATGGACAGAAATAATACAAGCATTGTTTGATGATGGTTTTTCTGATTCAGTAGCAAATTATATTTTAGGTCGTAGAATTCATTATTCATATATATCCAAAATAGAAAAAATATTTGAAGAAATTTATAAATAAGGAGAAGAAAATATGTCTTGGAGTGAACAATTAGGTTCAGGTTTAACTAATGCAACTCAAAATCATTATGGTTGTATGATCAGTTCCTATTTTATAGGAGATTGTTTAAGAAAAAAATCAACACTAACTAATCAATTTAGAACATATTCATTGAATGAAACTAATCAAATTTTGAATAGTGCATATTTAACAAATAATTTAAGTGAAGATAAAATACAATTGTTTGAACAATTATTGTATAAACAATTATTTATTAATGATCCGCATAATCGTAAATTATTTTTTGAATATGAATTACCAAAAGAATTAAAAGAAATATCTGATATTATAGAAGAAGATTTGACTCTTAATCATTTTCCATTAAAAATGCATATTGAGGTGAATGGATTAACTGTAAGAGTTTCTCAAAATAATATAGGCGTTTCATTTCCAGAAGAATCTTTAAGTTAATTGATCAAATGGAGAAATAAATCAATGATCCAATCAGGCAAAGCAAATATGATTATTGATGGCCAATTTGGAAGTACAGGAAAAGGTTTAATGGCAGCATATATAGCTGAAAATTATCATATTGATATTGTTGTAGGAAGATTATCTCCAAATGCTGGACATACTTTTTATTATAATGATATAAAATATATAACAAAACTAATTCCAGTAACTGCAATTATACAACCAAGATCAACAATATACATGTCTGCTGGATGTGTTATTGATGTTGATTTATTTCTCCATGAAATTAAAAAATTTGATATAGATGAAGATAGAATCATACTTCATCCAAGAATTGCCGTTATTGAAAATAATGATAAACTAGCAGAAAATAATATTCTTACAAATATTGGAAGTACATTATCTGGTAGTGGTTCTGCTCGTTCAAGTAAAATTTTAAGAACCAATCCATTAGCAGAGAATACTCCAGCTTTAAAAAGATTTATACAAAAATCATTTAATTTAAAAGAATATTTAGATTTAGATTTAAATATATTAGTTGAAACTGGTCAAGGATTTGATTTGGGTATTAATAGTGGATTATCTTATCCATATTGCACTTCTGTTGATGTTATACCAAGTGCTGTATTGGCAGATTTGTGTTTGCATCCAAAATATATGGGATCGTGTATAACAACAGTTCGAACATATCCTATTAGAGTTGCTAATCCTACAGATAAAAATGGTAAAATTATAGGAACGAGTGGCCCAACTTATGATGATAGTATAGAATTATCTTGGGATGATTTGAAATTAGAAAAAGAATATACTACTGTTACTAATAAAGTTAGAAGAATTTTTACATTTAGTAAAATGCAATATAAAAGAATGATAGAATTTTTAGAACCAGATTATATATTTTTAAATTTTATAAATTACATGAGAGAAGAAGATTTATATTTATTTAAAAATAATCCTGATTTGAGAAAACCAACTCATATTGGTTACGGACCATATACATGTCAGATAAATATGTGGGATGATGATATATTAGAAAATTATTTTTATAAATAATAAGGAAAATTATACTATGTCTATTTTAATAAATGGAATATGTAGTTTTTTAGGAAGCTCTTTTTTAACAAAATTAAATCAAGAAAACATAACAGACATCATAGGCATTGATACAATAACAGAAAAGAATTGGAAGAATTTGAATAAACAACAATTTATAGATGTTTATTCCAAAGATCATTTTACTGAATTGAATGATGATATTAAATGTGTTATAAACATAAATTCTGAAAATAATAATGATATGCAATTTTCAAAAAATTTATGTTCAGCATGTTATGATAAAAATATTAAATTTATAAATATATCTTCATTTTCAACATATGGAAATGGTGAGAATGGTTTTAGTGATGATATTATGCCACCAAAATTAAAACCTTTAAATTACTATGCATATAATAAAAATTTATTTGATAATTGGTTATTTCGAAAAGGATATTTAGATAAAGTTATAAACATAAAACCATTTAATGTGTTTGGACCTAATGAATATCATAAACAAGATTATATTAGTATTATATTTAAAATATATCGAAGTTTAAAAGACAAAAATATGGTCTCATTATATCAATCAATTGATCATAATTTTAAAGATGGAGATCAATGTCGAGATTATATTTATATTAAAGACTTTAATCAACATTTATTCAATATTATGAATAATGATGATGCACATGGAATAATTAATATAGGAAGTGGTGTAGCAAAATCTTTCAAAGATCTTGTGAATTATATTTCTTTAACTTTGAATATACGAGAATATAATATTCAATTAACATACCTTCCTATTAAATTGCATAATAATTATCCACATTATATTAAAGCAGATGTGTCTAAACTTAATCAATATAGTGATCATGTTTGTCTTGATTTGAATGAAAGTATTTATGATTATATTAATAATTATCTATCTTATAATTTCAAATATTTAAATGAGACAATAGGATAAATTAAAAAATAATTAAAGGATTTATTCATGAGGGATATTCATCAATTATTATATTCTTTAGATTATATATCTGAAAGTATTGATAATCGAAATTATTATAATCAATATAATAGAAATCATCAATACCATAATCAACATCATAATCGACATCGTCATCAACATCATAATCAACATCATAATCAACATCATAATCAACATCGTCATCAACATCATCAACACCATCAACATAATAATCATAGAAATGACAATTTAGACAATTCAAGTATGGATACTGAACTTAATAAATTATTATTGTTATTAGGATTGGTATTGATAGGATCAATTATAGGACATGGTTCTTCAACAATCAGATACGTTGTTAATAATTATAAAAAAGCACATCCTAATGATTCTAATGTTAATCAAAAAGCAGAAACAATATTACATTATGCTAATAAATATGATTTACCTTCTAAATTTCAAAAATATATGGTCGGAGAAGATGTTCGTTATCAACAATTATATTCAAATGTTTCTAGAATAGGAAATCAAGCATTAACTAGTGGAAGTATATATTTGATAACTAAATTAATTGATCGATTTTTAACTAGATTAAAATATACTTCTAAAGAAACAAAAAGCATAACAGATGTATTATTTCGTTTAATAAAATTATTCGTATAAGGATTTTATATGGAATATCCTTTTATTAAAGGTTGTGATGTGATGTTTCACCTTCATAAGATAGCGATGAAAATAAAACCAGGAGATGTTATAGTTGTAGAATTTCCAGAAGATGTAGATGTTGTTAAACATTTTTTGAAAAATATAGATTTGAAATATAAAGACATTCCAGTTATCTTTAAACGAAAATTTAAAATTGGAGATATCGTGCAATCATATGATATTCCTGGTGTTTTTAATATAGTTGATCTTAATGAATGTGAAGCTTTTATACAACCATCAATTATAGGAGATGGACTTATATCTTGTAACCCAAAAATAAGAAAAGTATCTTTAGAAAATTTATATTTTTATAGAAAAAGAGGATAATATGAAGATAGATGTTGATAAATTATTAAGTCTTATAAAAGAAACTATTTTAATAAATATTGATGATTTATTAATTGAAACTGATAATTCTAATATTGAAAAAGAAGTTAATAATAATTCTTTAGAACAATTATTATTGAATTTTACAAAACCATTTCAAAAAGCAGTTTCGATAGTTTCGATAAATGAAGGTGGATGGAATGATGTTACTCATGATAGAGGAGGTGAAACTATTTTTGGTGTTGCTAGAAATTTTCATCCAAATTGGAATGGGTGGGTTTTTGTTGATGAAATGGCTAATCAATTTGGTAGAGGAAGTTCAAAATTTATAGAAAAAGTAGATAATGATATTAATCTTAAATATCAATCTATATTATATTTTAAATCTCAGTTTTGGGATAATTCGAGTTGTGATGACTTACCAGAAAATATAGCTATTCTAGTATATGATATGAATATTAATTCAGGTGTAAGTGTTGGTCAAAAATATTTACAAAGAACATTAAACGAATTCTTATCTAATAAAATTTCAGAAGATGGTAAAATAGGACCAAAAACATTAACAGCATTATCTTCCATAATGAATTATAAATCTGAAATTGAAATTATAAATAAATATATAGAATTAAGATATAAATTTTATAAACAAATTATAATAAAAAAACCAACACAACAAAAATTTTGGAAAGGTTGGGTTAATCGTTTAAAATTTATAGGAAACCAACTTTTAGGACATGCTCCTTCTTTTTTAAAATACTAAAGAGTTGTATTATGAATATTAATAATATGATTTATAACATATTGTCTGAATCGTTCAATCCTCGAGATCATTTTAGTAAACGTTTTAAGAAATATGGAACTACAAAATCTGGAAGAGTTAGAGGAATAGCAAATGTTAAAAGTAATGTAAAAGCATATGAATTAGGTTTAAAACATGGACTAAAACAATCAATTAATGATTTAAAATAAGAGATATTTATGTCAAATACTATAATTAATGTAGACGTTTCCAAATTATTAAATCCATTAAAACTAACTGCAGAATCTATAAATTTCCTTTCTAATAACTTGAATGAAGTACAAACAATGTTATCATCTATTTCTACAAATACAAAAGAATTAAAAGATTGTTTAATACATATACATAATTCTCATTTGCATAATTCACCTCATTTATGTTCAGATAAATTTGAAGCAAAACCTGGAAGTCCGTTATTAGATAGTTCATTGAGTCTCTCTGATTTATTAATTAGAGAATTTCAACATAATGTTGATTGTGATGGAAATGGATTAATATATGGTAAAGATTTTGTAATAATCCCTAATGATAAGAATGCTCCTCCTCAAATAAATGAATTATTAGAAATAATAGATTTCAATTATAATCAAATAAGTTGGGATTCATATAAACAAACATTACCAGATTACCTTAAGTGAGAAATCTATGTCTATTTATATAGAAACTAAACTTTTAATAGATAATTTAGAAACAACTTTAACAGATGCTGGTAAACAAATTTCAGTACTTGCAAATATTATAAAAAACATTCCAATAGAAGATATTAAAAATAATATAATAGAACTAAATACAATTTCAACTAATATTTTTAATTATGTTGATAATCATTATCATATCGAACATTGTCATGGAAAATGTCATTCCTTTAAAGAAGATGATAATTTAGAAATATTATGTCAAAAGAACATGCCAATATATCCTATATTTATAGATCCAGATACACCTTTAACTGCATTTTCTGTTTTAATAAAAGAATTTGAAGATTGGATTGATTATGATATGAATAATCTAATTTTTGGAAAAGATTTTTTGTTTAATTATGATGATATAAATGTTCCACTTGAAATTAAAAGACTACAAAGTAATGTTAAAATATATAATATCTCGATATTGACTTGGAATGAATATTTAAATAGTTGTTCTCCAGAATTCAATTGGAATTTAAATAAAAACAATCTAAATAAAATAATTTAAATATTTTGGAGAAAATATGAAAAATATAAATGATCTTGTATATGAGTCATTTTATAATATTGTATTAGAAAATTATACTCCTACAGAATTAGAAGAAAATTCAATGTCAAATCAAAAAGGAAATATGATTATTTTTGAAGATAATGATGATATTAAATTAATATTTGAAGTAAATAAAGAATTTTCACATAGCGATTATCTTGAATTTACATTTCCTTTAATCAATTTGAATGAATTGAATAAAGGAGAAGAAATAATTGGAGTTTTAGAAGGTCCTAAAAATTTAAAATTTGAAGATTTTAAAAAAGAAAGAACGACTTATGTTGGGGGAGGATCTTTAACATATGAGAATGGAATTGATTTTATATTTAAAATGAACACTTGTGATGATCGATATAATTTATTAGAACCAAATGGAATGCCAGGTTCTAGAATACGCCTTATTAAGTTATAAAGGAGATATTATGAATATACCTATGAATATACCTATTAATATATATAAAAAAGGTTTTGATTTATCTCCTCATCCTATTTTTATTATAAAAACACATACTTTAGAAATAATGAATTATAATAATTCTGCATCTCATTTAATATCTGATTCAAATGTAATAAAAATAATTAATAGTACTTGTAATTTTTTAGTAAAACAAAAGAAACGAAAAAAGAAAAACGTTTTAATAGAAGGAGTACTTGCTGCTTATTTTTTAGATGATGATTATTTTTTATTAGTATTAAGTAGTGAGATACCTATATCTAAAAATATTATAAACTGTGATATGTTAAAATTAAAAGAAGAAATAACAGTGTTAAGTCAACAAGCAGTAAATAATTTGAAAGAAATATCTAACATCCTTAATCACACGAGGGATACTGATGTCTATAATTTCTAATAATGAAAGAATGATCTCTGAAGAGATGGTAAAACTTATATTTACGCCAATTAAAGAAAGTTTAATAACAATAACATCAATTATTAATGACACAACAAATCATATAAAAGAATTGGCACATTTAAATTCATTGCCTCCTTCAAGAGCAGAATTGTTGGATAAAATATTATTTGCATTAGATAAAACAGAAAAAGTGAATATAGAAAGTCGTAAAGATTTAAAAATTTTCTTAGCAGAAAAAATACAAGAACATGATAATAAAACACAAAATAAAATAACTGAATTAAATTTAATAAATACCGAAAATAGAAAAATATCCAGTTCTTTAATAGAAATATCAAGAAGATTAGATAAAACTGTTGCTGAATTATTAAGTTCAAATAAAGAAAATCATGGTGATTCAGAAAATAAATTAGAAGATGTTGAAGAAAGTATACGATCTTTAAAAGATGATATGATGAAATTAAGTACTAAACTTGGTTTAGTATTATCTGTAATTTCTGTTACATTTACTCTATCTTTAATTGGGTGGGGTATAATTTCATTTATAATAACTAAAGCAATACAATAATGCATAAATATTTTAAAAGGAAAAAATCTTGTAGAAGTACTGGTGAGAGAGATATATTATTATATCTTCAAGAAAATAATATACAGTATATTCGAGAAAAGACATTTTCTACTTGCAAAAGTCCTAAAAACTATCCCTTGAGATTTGATTTTTATTTACCAGAATATAATATATTGATTGAATTTCAAGGGATACATCATTATCAACCAATTAATAAATCATATAGATCTAAAAGAGTTCATGAGAAGACTGTACTTCATGATAAAATAAAAAATAAATTTGCTATAGAAAATGGAATTTCATTGGTCTGTATACATTATAAAGATAAACAAAAAATTAAAGATATTATTAAATATAATATAGAAGGAATAAAAGATGAGATATAAAATAAAACCTCTTTCTTCTATCTATGATATTGATTTATTAGGAAAATATGTTTGTATTCGTTTGACTGGACTATTAGGTGATACTATACATGCTAGTACTAAATTTAATTATATATTAGACAAATATCCGGATCATAGATGGATTATAATTCATTCATATCCTATTCAAGGAAATATTGAACCGAAAATACGAGTAGTTGTAGATAATTTATTATCATATTGGTTTGATAATGGAAGAATAGCTCATTATTTTTATGATTCATCTGGACGTGGGGGAGATATAGCTTGTCAAATACCAGAAATAATGAAAGCTAAAAAACATTTATCGGAAGATATACCTTTTATTGATGGAGCGGTTAATACAAAAAGATATGATAATATGACTATGCCGTTATTAGGTATACTTCCAAAACCTCAAAACTCCAAAAAGGCAATTATTTTAAGAAGATCTGCATGGCATTCGCATTTTCCAAAAAGAAATAGATCTTATATGGAATGGTGTCGTATAGAACAAGAATTAATAAGAAATAGATTTGAAGTATCAATAATAGGAATAGAAGATAATTTTCCAAATAAAAATAGATGTATTGATTTAAGAAATCAATTATCTGTTCGTCAAGTTTTAGAATATACAAAAGATGCTGCTATTTGTATAACTCCTGCAACTTTTTTATATGTATGGACTCAATTCATATGTCCAACTCTAGTATTATCTGATCCTAATGATGTTAATAATTTAAATACAAATTGGAAACTTTCAAAAAATATGAAAGTATATTCTTGTAATAATTTAAAATATATGGATACTCTTTTTGAAGATATATCATCTATTAAAAATAAGTATTGGGGAGAATGATTATGACAAAAGAAACTTCAAAATGTTATGATATGAGACTTTCAAAAGGATATTTTGATAAATATTTAAAAGGTAATGGTATTGATATTGGTGGAGGAGATGATCCTCTTGTTATTCCAAATGGAACTGTTTTTTGTTATGATAAAGAACAAGGTAATGCACAAACATTATCAAATATTGAAGATGATATATATGATTTCGTCTATTCATCTCATTGTTTAGAACATATGTCTGATTTGTGTATGGCTCTTGATAATTGGATTAGAATATGTAAACCTGGTGGTTATATTTATATAGTACTCCCACATGAAGTGTATTATGAAAAAAAATCATGGCCTTCATTATGGAATGCTGATCATAAATGGTCTTTTACTTTAAATGAAAAGTCAGAACTTCCTAAAAATGTTGTTATAACTGATTTTTTGAAAAAGTTTAATTCGAAAATTAAGATAATTGATATATTTGAAAATTTACAAAATTATGATTTTTCTTTAGGAACCTCAATTGATCAAACTTTAGATTATAATCAAAATGTATGTTGTCATTTTGAAATTATTTTGAAAAAGATATAAGGTTAAATTTATGATAAAGCCACCATATGGTCGTAAACAAAATATAGAATATATTTTTAATTATTTAGACAATATAAAAGAACCTTTAATATTTGAAGTTGGAATGACTCGAAATTTACATCCATGGGCATGGATGCATGATGGTTATTTTACTCTGATTATGAATTGGTATTTAGAAGAAAATAATAAAGGAAAAATAATATCTGTTGATATAGATTTAAATGCATTGAAAAATTGCAAATTATTATTAGAAGAATATTCTGCATCTCAAAAAAGAAGTGAATTAATATGTTGTGATATTTTTAAATATGACTATGATAATAAACAAAATATTGATATTTTATATTTGGATGCATGGGATTATACAATACATGTTCCTGAATATGGTTTATATTTAGATGATGAAATAAATATAAACTCTGAAAAAAATCATTTAAATGCATTTCTTTATATGGAAAAATATTTAAATAAGGACTCTTTAATAATTATAGATGATGTGTTGAATACTAATACATATGAAGGTAAAGGAAAACAGTTGATTCCATATATGTTGAATAATGGATATTCTATAATTCCTCAAAGTTTAATTAAAGATGAAGATATTAAAGAACGAGATATTTATCAACTTATTTTATCAAGGAAATAATTATGAAAATTTATTGGACAACACTTCATACTGCATTAGATTCATTAAATGCATCGTATCATAAAAAATTATTAAATGATACTATTCCAGAAATTCAAATTGTTAATAATATAAAAGACTCTGATATCGTTATTGTTGTTTATAATGATAGGTGTAGTATTGAAGGTACCGGCATTGAGCAAGAAGCTATTTTATTATCAAATTCAAATAAACCAATTATTTATATTGATTGTAGTGAACGTCGAGATTTTGGAGGCACAAGAGATATAAAATCAAAAGTTCAACAATTTAATAATAAATATTTATTTGAAGAAAAATTAGGTAATAATTTAAAAGCTGTATTTAAAAGTAATTATTATAATTATATTGATGGTTCATGGAAAACTACAAAAGAATATATGGCATCTGATATAGACATATATCCCTTTGAATTATTTCCTCAATCTAGATTTTGTAATCTGAATATTCTTCAAAAAGATTATCCTATCCACACAAAACAAGAATTTGATAATCGACCAATTGATATCTTCATGTTTGGTAATTTGAACAATATACCAGCAAGAATGAGATTTATAGATTTTTTAAATGATAAGTTCTCAGATTTTAATATTATAACAAATAAAAATGATTTAAAAAAATTAAAATCAAAGAATAATATAGTTATCTTAGATCGTATAACTAATAAACACAATAATATGGCAATATCAGAAGCTCTAGATATTGGTTATAAATCAAAATTATGTGTAAGTTTAGAAGGTACTAATCCTAAATGCATGAGGCATCTTGAGGTATCTAAAAATGCTATTATGTTAAAAGATGGTTTAGATATGAAATGGACTTATCCTTGGATTCATGGAGATAATTGTTTAATACTTCCTTATATACAAAAATATACTTCAAAATATGATGAAATGCATAAAGAAATAGAAGAAGATAGAAAATATGAATTTCCTATGATAGATATAGAAAACTCTAAACTTATGTTAGATAAATATTTGAATGATGAAAACTTATATACCATTTATTTGAATGGATTGAAAAATTATAATAACTATACTTTACCAAAATATTATACAGATTATTTAATACCATTATTAAAAAAATATATTAAATAATAGAAGGAATTTTTCAATGCCTAAAATTATAATTTCATTAACATCTTTTCCGGAACGGCTTGATATATTACCAATTTCAATAAACTCATTACTGAATCAATCTGTTAAAGCAGATAAAGTAATTCTATGGCTTGCTCCAGAACAATTTCCAGATAAGAAACTACCAGATTCTATACTTCAACTGCGGGATAAAGGATTAGAAATAGATTGGTACCATGATATTAAGTCATATAAGAAGTTAATTCCAGCATTACTGAAATATCCAGATGATATTATTGTCACTGCTGATGATGATATTGTTTATAATGAAAATTGGCTCGAATACTTAATCAAATCACATAAAGATGATTTTCATTATATTCATTCATATCGAGCTCGTCAAGTAAAATTTTCTGAATCTAATAAATTACTTCCATATACTTCATGGCAATTCCTGAATTCAAGTTTTCCACCAGCATTTACAAATTTTCCAACAACTGGTGGAGGAGTTCTTTTTCCTCCACATTGTTTTGATAGTGAAATATTTAAGGAAGATATATTTACTAAATTATGTCCTTCTGCAGATGATATTTGGTTTTGGGCAATGATGTTAAAAAATAATATAAAAATAAAAATGGCAAATTCAAAATACAGCAAAATATCTCCTATTCCTACAAATAGTCCTAAATTGTGGGATATAAATAGTAAACCTGATGGAAATGATAAACAAATAAAGAACGTATTAACTTATTATAATTTGTATGATAAATTATATTCTGATTTTTGCAAAGGAGATAATCGTGTCTAAAGTGATAATTTCTTTAACTTCATTTCCGGAAAGAATGGATATAATTCATATATCCATAAATTCATTACTGAACCAAACTGTTAAAGCAGATAAGGTAATTCTGTGGCTTGCTCCAGAACAATTTCCAGATAAGAAACTACCAGATTCTATACTTCAACTGCAGGATAAAGGATTAGAAATAGATTGGTATCATGATATTAAGTCCTACAAGAAATTAATTCCAGCATTACTGAAATATCCAGATGATATTATCATTACTGCAGATGATGATATTAAATATCGAGAAACCTGGTTAGAACAATTATTGATTGCATATAATGAAAATCCAGAATATATCCATGCTTATAGATGTGTTAAAATGTATGTTATAGATAATAATTTGACTCCATATGGATCTGCACGTCTTATAAAAACTAAAACAGAACCATCTTTTACAAATTCTCCAACTACAGGAGGGGGAGTACTTTTTCCTCCTCATTGTTTTGATAATGATGTATTTAATGAAGAAACATTTACTAAATTAGCTCCTTGGTCGGATGATCTTTGGTTTTGGGTAATGGCAATAAAAAATAATACAAAGACAAATTCAATTGTTTCAGAACACAGTCAGGTTATAGATACAAATGCTAAAAGTAAAGGTTTTAAATTATGGAGAATAAATAGTAAACCGGATGGTGCAGATAAAACATTGAAAATTCTATTTAATCACTATAATGGATTATTAGATAAAATAAAATCTAAGTCAAGTTCAGCTGATTTCTGGGAAACTAGATATTTAAGAGGAGGTAATTCCGGGCCTGGATCATATAATAGATTAGCTGAATTTAAAGCTGATGTTTTAAACAATTTTTGCAATAAACATAACATACAATCTGTTATAGAATTTGGAGCTGGAGATGGTAATAATCTTTCATTATATAAAATTAAAGATTATGTTGGATTTGACGTTTCAAGAACTATATTAGATAAATTAAAAAATAAATTTAAAGATGATAAGACAAAAAAGTTCTTTCATATAGATCAATTTAAGGATCAAAAAAGAGAGCTTTCAATTTCGTTTGATGTTATATTTCATCTTATTGAAGATGATGTATTTAATGAATATATGGAAAGATTATTTAATTCATCAAAAAGATATGTTATGATTTATTCTTCGAATAAAGATCAAAAGCATACCAATCATGTCCTGCATCGAGAATTTACTAAATGGATATCTGAACATAAAAATGATTGGAAACTTAAAGAATTTATAAAAAATAAATATCCTTATGATGAATTAAAAGATCCTCACAATTCTTCTTTTTCAGATTTCTATATTTTCGAAAAGATTAATACAAACTAAAAAGGAAATTAATATGGTAATTTGGATTTATGGACGACCTGGCTCTGGAAAAACAACAATCGCAAATGAATTATATAATAGAATTGATAATCCCTCTAAGAAACTTTGGGACGAATCTACTTTTAGAGAACAATATAATAATTATAAATTTGATGAAGAATTTGTAAGAAAATTTACTATGACTATAGGAGAACAAATAACTCAGGAAACTAATATAGAATTTCATATTGTTGCTATGAATACTCCATATCAAGATTTAAGAAAAGAACTTAAAGAACATGTTAGTTATTATTATGAACATATGTATTTTGAGATATATTGTAAATGTCCATTAGAGATAGCAGAAGCTAGAGATGTGAGTGGAATGTATGCTAAAGCAAGGAATGGAGAAATTGAAAATTTCCCAGGTATAGATTCTCGTTTTGAGGAACCTTCTAAATCTAAAATAACGATAGATACTTCATCTCAAAATATTCAACAAAATATTAATAATATTATAAAATATTTTAATAAACAATCTCCTATATTTAAATAATTAATAGGATATTATTATGCCATTTTCAGACATGTTAGATGGAATCAATAAAATAGCTGCAGAAATGTGTCAGACTTCAAATGAATGGATTAAAATTTCTGCAGCTATTTCTGAAATTGTTGAAATGAGAAAGGAGATCGATGAATATATAAAACATATTCATCGTTCTCATTTACATCAATGGAATGATGTTACATCTCATACCTATGAAAATATATCAAAATCAAAAGCAGGAGAATCATCAAATTGTTTTGGATTAAATCCTGTTGATTTACTTTTGACGGAATTATATTCTGAAGAAGATGTTGATAATAATGGTTTAATATATGGTATTGATTTTATAATTAGTAATTATGATATTGAAAAACCAAGAGCTTTAATTCACGCAGAACAACAATTGGAAACGATGCATAATATTTATTTTCCTTCTAGAGTTTTGCAAATAATGGATTTCCATTCATATTTAGATTCTGTATATTATGAACAAAGAAAATTGCCGTTAACATTAGAAGGAAAATTAATTCAAGAAATCATAACTGGTGTTAAATTTATAAAAAATGATCAATATATCTATGGATATGATTATATAGTATCTGATGATGATAATGATAAACCAACAGTACTTAAAGAAATAGAAAATCAATATTTATCTATCAAACCAGAAAAACAAATAACTTGGTCTGATATGTTAACTAGATATGGATATAAACAAAAAACATCTATTACAACAACTACAAATAAAAAGATTATAGATTGTAATTATCCTTCTACAAGATTATTAGGAGAATGGTTACATTCTATTGATATTGATGGTAATGGTCTTATTTATGGGACTGATTTTATATTAGCATCAAATGATGAGTATAAACCTCAATGTTTGTATGATATTGAAATGGATGTTCAATGGGCTCCTCCTGAAAATATTAAAATATTTAATTGGGAAGAATTCTGTGCAACATTTCCAAATAATAATCCAGATGATAGAGGAGATATGTCTGATGATTAATAATTTAGTTTATGAATCATTTAATAATGATAATAAAAAATATTTATATCATATATCATACAATTCTGAATCTGTAGAAAAATTAGGATTATTATCTCCTAGAGGATTATTAAAAGAAAATCCAGAATTATTTAAAAAAATAACATATTCAAATTATTTAAATAGAACTAAATTATATAAAAAAAAGAATTCTATAATAATTGACGATATTATTGATTTTTTAGATAATAGTCCAAAAAGAAAACCAACTTCTGCAGATTCAATATTTTGGTCATTTATCCCAGGTAATGAAATGCGATTAATTCATAATGCTAATCCAAATTATACAAATTATGCTATTGATATAAACATATTAAAAAAATATAGTTTGAATAGTCCAATACTTGTTAGAGGCAAAGACTTTAAACAAATTTCTTGGACTAATTTAGAGGATAATTATAATGAATATGTGAAAGATGCTAGAATGAACAGTAATAAGAAAACCGATGGTCTTTTATATAAATATATTGTTCATTTAGCTATTGATTGTAAGAATATTCCTTATAATAAACTTATTAAAATAAATTAGGAAAATATAATGATTAATAATTTAGTTTTCCATTATTTAGAAGAATATTCTTCTGATCCTGATCGTTTTGATGGTTTACCTATGCCGAGAAGTATATCATCATATCTTAGAACTTTACCAGAATCTCATGGTACTCGTTTAAAATTTTTTGGCAGACCACATTTAAGAAGACATACTTCTAGAAGAAAAAATATATTAAAACATTTAAATCATTATCATAGAAATAAAGCGATAGATGCTTTTAATAAAAAACATATGGAGAAAGTTTTATGAAACGAATAACTGATATTATTTTTGAAAATTATAAAAATTATATAGATAATCATCCCGATATGAAAACTCCATCATATGCTGTTGAAATGTTGACAAATGATAATAAATATAATCATTATATTTCGAGTTTATTAAAAAATATTTCGGAAGAAGATCAACAAATAGCTCGACAAACATGTGATAGACAAAGACAATTATTATTAGAAGATATGAGTAATATATCTCAAAGTAATGGAGCCATTGGTTATGCCGTTTCATATTTTCCAATATTATGTGATATTTATATTGATGATATTTTGGGTAAAGCTATAACTCATTATCCTTATAATAAACCTATTATCACCATTCCATATATGAGTTTACAAGCAAAAGTGGAAAATTCCGATGGTACTGAGAAAACTTGGAAATTCCCAAGAGCACAACATATGATACGATCTTCTCCAGAAACTTTATCATTAATGCCTAAAACTCATAATAATTTATTTCAATTAAGCAAAGGTTATCCTAATAAGATAAATAAAGAATTATCATCTATAAATAAACGATATTTTATATTAGAAGAAATTTATATTAAGTTTTTAAATGATAAAAATGAAGAAGACTATATTGTAGAACAAATTAGTTTAAGACCAGATGCAAGAGGTCAATTAAGCAAAGAAATAGAAATTTTACATGATGATGATGTTTTGAATTGTAGTTTAATAGGAAATATTAATTGGGATACTGGTGTAATTCAATATAATATTATTTTAGAAAATGGAAAAGATAATTATAAATATGTTTGCGAATATGTTATTAGTAATGTTGTTTTCAGTCCTAAAAGAGGGGATATTGGTAGAGTTAAAATCAGTATCAAAAACGAAGGTTGGGATGTGAATATAGATGTTCAAGAAGATTTTGAATATGAATTAGATGTAGAAACAATTCAAGAATATGAAGATATTTATAAAGTTGATCTAATAAAAACAATGAGTTTAGCTATTAAAAACCAAACATTATTAAATAGAGATCATGATATTTCATATTTATTAAAATCGAATGAAAGTAAAATGAAATCTTTTAGAAATTATGAATATATTGATTTGCAAATATATAGAGATACTTCTGGATGGTTATCTCCTGGTTTTATATCAACATTTTTTCAATTAATTGTTCCTAGAATAAGTATTGTTAATAAATATATTTATCAAAATTACAGAGCTTCTCCTCAATATTTATTAACTGGGATTAAAACAGCTGCATTATTAGAAAATCTTCAAGAATTTGCTATAACTATGCCAACCCAAAGAAATGGAGTTGTTGGATTTGATAATGTTTATGGAATGACTGTTCATCAAAAATCTTTTGCTAGTCAAATTGTTTTAACATCTCCAGCAATAGATGATAATAAAATATATCATATTTATAAACCAGAAAATAAAGAAGATTTAAGATATACTACATTAGTTAATTTTATATACAAACCATTATATATTGTAGAAGAAGTTACAAACAGTATTAAACGAACTTTTGTTAGATCTAGAACAGCTATGGAATTAACTTCACCAGAAGCTACTGGTGTTACAATAATTGATGGTTTAAAAGACTTGTTGACTGTATGGGGAAATGAAAAATACATTTCTAAAGTCTAAGGTAAAATGTCATGACTGAAGATAATTCTCTTATTTCTAAAAGATTGAAAATAGGTTCCAAATTAACAGAATTGCATTCTTTAATATATCATCAAGTTTTATTTATGATAGATGATATTCAAGAGAATGGGGAACAAATAATTGATGATAAAAGGTACTATTTGATAGATTGTCGAACTGTTGATAGATTAATTTGTGCTGTAAAAGGAATAGAATATAGAGGTCCTAAATGAATAAAGATATAGAGATTTTTGCATTTTCTGATATAAATGTAAGTTTAGATATTTCAACTAAAACTTTAAAATTAACATTACCTAAAGATTTTAAATTTGAAATAAATGGTGAATTAAATATAGAAACTACTGGTGAAATTAATCTATTATCTAAAGGTTCAGATATAAATATCGATTCCTTAAATTCTAATATGTGGATTAATTCATTTAAATGTAAACAACTAATGTCTGATCCATTAAGTTATAAGCATGCCATAGATGCAGATCCTGTAGTTTCTCCTATATTTGAATTAAAACAACAACTCACTGATATGAATAATAAGATATTAGAATTAGAAGGTAAGTTAAAATGAATATAAAGGATATAAAGAAACATCCTGCTTCTATGAGTACTGAAAAATCTAAAAAACTAAAAGAATTTAATGCTTGGAAAATATTATATTATCAAGATTATTTAATATTAGGACATGTTATTGATAATATATTTCCAAAAGGTGATTTTTTATGTACAAATATTGGATATGGAATAGTTTCTAGATCTTTATATGATTGTTTTAGAAAAGTAATATCAATCGATACGCATGAATGTTTTTATGATTTTTTAGATGAACGAGTTAAAAGAGATTTTAGGTGTTATGATGAATTGAGTCCAGCTTTAATTATAAATTCTTTTGAAAATATAATAAATATAAATATGACTCAATATAAAGACAAACATCAAAGAAATTTATATTTGGATTTTATAAGACGACATGTTTCTAAAAATATATTATTATTTAATAATATAATTGATTATACTATTAAAGAAGAATATATTTCATATTTTGATAAATATGGATTTAAATATGATGATGATAAAATATTAGAATTTAAAAATAAATCAAAAAATAAATTCAAAAATATACAATTAGATAATTTATTAATATTTGAAAAAGGAAGTTGAGTTATGCCAGGAATTGTTCGCATGCCAGATGTTGATAGTGCAGGTCATTCTAATTCAACATCTAGCCCAAATACATTTGTTAATAGTCAACGTGTTGCAAGATATGGAGATATTAGACCTTGTCCTAAAAAATATGGAAAAAATAGAGGCAAACACACTATGTTCGTTAATAATAGATATTGCCAAACATGTGGAGATGGTGTAACTAGCGGACATGGTCAAGTTCAATGTTCACCTAATACATTTTTAGATGGATAATATTATGATACATATAGAACTAAAAGATTGCCGTTTAATAGATAGTATTAAAATTTGCCCAGAATGTGATTTTCCTTTATATGAATTATTACCTTTAAGATCAGATACTGATTTTAAAAAATATTATATATGTAAACATTGTAACTTTTTAGGAGGAATTGATGTAGATCAAGTTTCAACAACACTTATCATGTTAAAAGAAAACAATACACAATTAGTTGATTTTAAAATAAATAAAGTATTAGGATTTAACCCATTGTCTGTTACTTTTCAATCTAATTGTTTTAATATAGATGAGAGTGATTGGTTATGGGATTTTGGAGATGGTCATATTGGTAAGGGAGAAGTAGTTGAACATACTTATGAAAATCCTGGAACATATGATGTTAAATTAGATGTTTTGGATTCTAAATCTGGAAGATTATATACTATAAAAAGAGATGTTATTAAAGTTTTACAATTTAGTAAACCAAAATCAGAATTTGAAGCTACTATAACAACAGGTAATGGAAAATTAGAAACTCAATTCAAGTCATTAAGTGAAGGAACTGATATAATTTCATATATTTGGGATTTTGGTGATAATAAATTTAGTTATATTAAAGATCCTTATCATTTATATTCATCAGAAGGTACTTATACTGTTAGTTTAACTATTAAAAATTTAAATGGTGATATTAGTATACAAACAAAAGAAGATTATATCACTATTAACCCACAACAACCAACTTCAGAATTTAATGCAGCTCCTTTAAAAATTTGGGCTCCTAATGAAGTTAAATTTTCATATATTGGAGAAGCAAGTGTAGATAGTTGTTATTGGGATTTTGGAGATGGAAATGTTTCTGATTCAAAATTTACTTCTCATGAATATGATAGTACAGGATTATATGATATATCTTTGACTACATATAATTCTACTGGAGAATATACTTTAACAAAAAATGATTATATAGAAGTATTACCATATACTGGACCTCCTTCTGTTAATTTCGAAGAAAAATATAATACACATTTGAGTATTTTGCCACAATATATTTCTTTTATAGATAAAAGTGAATCTTGTGGTATATTATCTTGGTTTTGGGAATTTGGAAATGGAAAAACATCAACAGAACAAAATCCAACAACAATATTTGATAACTATGGTATTTATGAAGTTTCTTTAACTGTTGAAGATTCACATAGAAATATAAACACTTTTAATAAACAATTAAATATTGATATAGGTACTCCTGTTGCTAATTTCGAATATGAAATAGATTCGTTAAATCAAAGAATTTTGTGCAAAAATACTAGTCAAGGACAATATCTTACATATTCTTGGGATTTTGGGGATGATATAAAATCATTAGAAGAAAATCCTAAACACATATATATTTCTAAAGGGGAATATATTGTTACATTAATAATTAAAAATACAAAAGGTACTGATACTATAACCAAAACAATAATAATTGATTAAAAAGGATAATATAATTATGTTTGGACCAGAAGCTATTCGTATATCAAATCACTTTGATAGTAATTGTAATTGGGGAAATGAAGATTTAACTTGTGCTGATTTAGTTATCATATTAGGAGAAATGTCCGATGAATATGAAGGAAAATTTATTATAGATGAATCTCCTGGTGCAGTTTACAATCCTAATTTTGTAAATCACGAATATGAAAGTTGGCATACTCCTACAGAAGGTAGAAATTTATATGCTATGGCGGCTGATATATTTCCAACAGGATCATTAGCTGAAGCTTTTATACTTTGTTTAAAGTATTTTAGTAGTGTTGGATTTTATCCTGATAGAACTTTAGAACACGATTCTAAAATTTTAAAAGGAGCTTTTCATGTTGATTTACGAATTAAAGAATATGCTTGTGATTGTAATCATATTTGGTGGGTTCAAAATGGAGTTTACAAACCTATGACAAAAAAAGATATTTTAACTGCATTAATATTGATGTCATAAATAAAAAATAAAGAGGAGGTTTTTTTTTAAATCTCCTCTTTTTTCTGATATTTTTAAAAGAAGAAGCATCTCTTTTTTGGCCGGAATATCTTGAATATTCCAGCAGTTGCAGCCGACCCAGCCGCTGCAAATAAGGCATAAATGATATAGATTTGCATATTTGACTCCTAAAATGAATAAAAGAAGGGAGAGTTTTACGTCCCCCTCTTGTCAACAAATTGAGGGATGTTGACGTTCCCTTGGCAACTATGGGGTATTGCTGTTGTTGCCATTACCATTTGCACGGCGGCGTTCCCGCCGTGATTGCCGTGATTGTTGTCTTTCAGTAGGAATAACATCCTGCCAAAAGACAGCCGCACATACGGCCAATAAAGTGCCGGCAACTCCGCCGGCCACACCAAGAAGTAAATCCTTGGTATCCGTCTTCTTCTTTCCGAACATATGTTCCTCCAAAAGAATTAAGATATCACAAAATGCTTCAGATAGGAATATCCCACCTTAATACCTTTATAAACAATATCTATATATTGATTATAAAAAGAACTTAAGAAATTAATAAAAATAATAGGATAAATTATGAAAGTAATAGGAAGTTTACAATCATTAGGTCCTAATTCAAAAATAAGAGTAAATGTTGCTCCAAATAATCTTGAATATAGTGGATTTATAGTTGATGGCTTATTAGGAGAAGATGTTTATTTTGGACAATGTTTATATTTTGATTTTAAATTAAATAAATGGAAATTAGCTAAATCAAATATTCAAGAAACATTACCTTGTAAAGCAATATCCTGTGAAAATGGTTTAGTAGATTCTACAATTAAATTATTACAAAATGGAACAATAAGAAATGATAATTGGAATTTTACATCTAATTATATTTACGTTTCTGATACTGAATTGGGTTTAGCTACAGATATTGTTCCTGTTACTAATTCATTTAAACAAGTAATAGGAACAGCATTAGGAACTAATGTTGGATATTTTGATTTTAGTCCACTTGTTTTACAGATGATTGAGGATTGATTATGAAATTTATTTCTGATATTTTAACAAAAGGGTCCAATAATTATTTTAATATAACAGCAGAAAATGATACTTCAGGATTATATACACATGGTGTAGTTGGAGAATCTGTTATTATAGGAGATATATTATATTTTGATATACCTTTGAATCGATGGATGAAAGCATTATCATCTGATCCAGAAAAAATGCCAGCACGAGCTGTTTCTTTAGAAAATAAATCTTCAAATAGTCGTTGTGACTTGCTATTATTTGGATATATTGTTACTACTGAAGAGGGAACACCTCCAGAATCAGAAGAAGAGTATGATATTATAGGTCAAATGACTAATAAAACTTTAGAACATACTATTTCTGGAAAATGGGATGATCGGAAAATTTATCAACGAGCAACTGCTTCAAGTATGTATAGTACTAATTATTATCCATTTAAAGCATTTAATAAAGATGTCAGTTCATATCATCAAGATTGGTATGAACAAGGAAACTGTCTTAATTCAGAAACTGTATTTCTTAAAATAACAATACCATCCCCAAGATCTATTAAAAGTGCTAAAATTTGTAGAAGAGGGAGTTATTTGGCACAAACTATCAATCAATATAAGTTAAAAGCTAGAATTGCAAATACAAACACATATGTATTGTTATATGATTCTTATACAAGAGATGGATCTGATGGAATTTTAAATATAGCACCTTCATTAGAATGGGATGCAACTCATTCAATGATATTAGATTTTGATTATGATTTTGAATATGATGAAATTTGGATATATGATATTGAAGGTCAGACTCTTGGTAGTATATTCTTTTATGATAAAAATGGAGAAGATATATTACCTGCCTGGACTGGACAAACTCCTCCAAATGGTTATACGTATGAATATAATGCTGAACATGGACATCCTCAACATATGGTTTATCGGAGTTTACAGAAATTTGACACAGCAACATCAAATACATATTGTTGGCATATGGATACTCCAACAAATATTAAGAATACTCCATTCCTAGATATTCAATTTAGTATAATGTTTAAACCACATTCTTATTCAATTCAACAAGTTAATCATAATCATCCTTGTTTTAATAAGTGGAGACTATATGCATCTCCAGATAATGGAGTTAATTGGGACTTAATACATGATGTTTCAGATCCTCAAACTTGGGGAAATTTAGTACTTAAAGAATTTACTTTAGAAAATATAACCAATGAATATAATAGATATAGACTTTGTAGATATTCTTCTATAACTGAAGGAGGAACTGGTCATTCGATTGGTGAATGGAAAATATATACTAAACAAACAAATAGTAATGCCGTTTCTTCTAATATATATGTTTCTAATATAGAATCTGGTAAAGTTATGTATAAAGAACCAAGAGAAAAAGATCATATAATACAATATATTGGACAATGTCTAATTTCTAATTTTATTAAATATTATTATAATTTCAATCCTTTTACAATATCTGTTGATGTTTTATTATTTATAGAAGATGCTTATGATATTATTGGAAAAATGTCTTCAAATACTCATTCTTATAATATTTCTGGGAAATGGAATAATGAAAAAATTCACCAAAGAGCATTATCTTCTGGTATTTATAATTCAAATTATGCATCGTTTAAGGCATTTAATAAAGATGTCAGTAGTTATTATCAAAATTGGTATGTTGGAAATGGAAGTCATTTTCAAGAAACGGCATATATGTGGGTTAAATTGCCTAATCCAAAAATATTTAAAAAAATAAAAATACAGCAATTAGCAAATTATTCTGAAGATGGAATACTTCAGTTTAGAGTTAAAGGATTTAGTCCAGATTTAGATAAATTCGTGCTATTGTATGATTCATATACTTCAGATGGTTCGGATGGTATTTTGGAAATATCTCCTAGTATAATTTGGGAAAATTCTGAAGCATTTAAAATATTTGATTTAGATAATGAATATGATTTATCATTTAATGAAATATGGTTTTATGACATCTCATTTACTCATATGACTGGTGTTTGGTTTTATGATGAAAATAATGAAGATATATTGCCTATATGGACAAGTTCATCTGCTCCATCTGGATACGAATATGAAATATTTCCATGGTACAGTTCTAGTGGTTGGCAAACTTGGAACGTTCTAAATAAAATTACAAACGCAGGATCTTATAGTGGTTGGTATGCACATAATTCTCAAGTAGAACCATTTCTAGAAATTTTATTTAATATAAGATTTAAACCATATTCATATTCTATTCAACAAATCAATTATAATCATCCTTGTTTTAATAAGTGGAGATTATATGCATCTCCAGATAATGGAGTTAATTGGGACTTAATTCATGATGTTTCAGAACCTCAAACTTGGGGAAATTTAGTAGAAAAAACATTTGTATTAGAAAATATAACAAATGAGTATAATAGATATAGACTTAGAAGATATGCAACTTCTGAAGGAGGTTCTAATCTCTCTATTGGTGAATGGAAGATTTTTACTAAACAAATAAATATTAATCCAAAAGCACCAAGTACAGAAGTTATTATAGAGATTTATAATATGATTGGTATGATGTTTTCTAATATTTTAGAACATACTATTGATGGTCATTTTGAAAATTTACCTATTCAACAAAAGACTATAGCATCTAGTATTGATGGTGCTAATCTTATTGATTTTGCCCCATTTAAATCATTTGATAATAATGATAATACATTATGGTCTGCAAATGGTTTAGGTACTTATAATTCTTGCACTTATTTTAGATTAAAAATACCAATTCCTAAAATATTGAAAAAATTAAAGATAACAACAATATCAACATATTATAATAGAAGTCCAAGACAATTTAGAGTAAAAGCTAAACCATTAGGATATTCTAAATTTATATTATTATATGATACATATAATAATTATGAAAATCAAGGACTTAATAATACAACTTCAAACTTAGTTTGGAACCAAGACTCTTTAGAGTTTGAATTGTATAATCCTACTGATTTATTATTTGATGAAATATATATATATGATATATCTACCAGTTTAATCAGCAGAATATATATTTATGATAATAATGGAAAGGCTATATTTCCAAGATTTACTACTGAGGAATTAGAAGAAGGATATGAATGTGAAGGTTATCCTTATCAAAATCATATTAATTTCAAACCTTGGAGAATATTGTCTGATGGTCATATAACGAATAGATCTTGGCAATTACCAACAAGATCAAAAACATACTCAGAAGATAAAATGCCAGAATATAGTCCTTTTATTGATATTATTTTTAATGCTTTATTTAAACCGTATTCTTATACGTTACAACAGTCTGATTTAAATTATCCTAATTTTAATAAGTGGAGATTATATGCATCTCCAGATAATGGAGTTAATTGGGACTTAATACATGATGTTTCTGACCATCAAACTTGGAATTATTTAGAAGTTAAAAATTTTGTATTAGAAAATATAACAAATATATATAATAGGTATAGATTAAGAAGATATTCATCATTAGAAGGTGGAGAAGGGCATGCTATTGGTCAATGGAATATATTTACAAAACAATCAAAATCTAAATTTTTAGAATTTAAAGGTGTTCCATTACCAGAATATCAGGATGAAGCTTATGATATTATAGGTCAAATGACTAATAAAACTTTATCATATACTCTTCCTGGAAAATGGAATGATCAGAAAATTTATCAACGAGCAACTGCTTCAAGCATGTATAATACTGATTATTATCCATTTAAAGCATTTAATAAAGATGTTAGTTCATATCATCAAGATTGGTATGAACAAGGAAACTGTCTTAATTCAGAAACTGTATTTCTTAAAATAACAATACCATCCCCAAGATCTATTAAAAGTGCTAAAATTTGTAGAAGAGGGAGTTATTTGGCACAAACTATCAATCAATATAAGTTAAAAGCTAGAATTGCAAATACAAACACATATGTATTGTTATATGATTCTTATACAAGAGATGGATCTGATGGAATTTTAAATATAGCACCTTCATTAGAATGGGATGCAACTCATTCAATGATATTAGATTTTGATTATGATTTTGAATATGATGAAATTTGGATATATGATATTGAAGGTCAGACTCTTGGTAGTATATTCTTTTATGATAAAAATGGAGAAGATATATTACCTGCCTGGACTGGACAAACTCCTCCAAATGGTTATACGTATGAATATAATGCTGAACATGGACATCCTCAACATATGGTTTATCGGAGTTTACAGAAATTTGACACAGCAACATCAAATACATATTGTTGGCATATGGATACTCCGACAAATATTAAGGATACTCCATTCATAGATATTCAATTTAGTATACGGTTTAAACCATATTCATATTCTATTCAACAAATCAATTATAATCATCCTTGTTTTAATAAGTGGAGATTATATGCATCTCCAGATAATGGAGTTAATTGGGACTTAATTCATGATGTTTCAGATCCTCAAACTTGGGGAAATTTAGTACTTAAAGAATTTACTTTAGAAAATATAACCAATGAATATAATAGATATAGACTTTGTAGATATTCTTCTATAACTGAAGGAGGAACTGGTCATTCGATTGGTGAATGGAAAATATATACTAAACAAATAAAATAAAAGAGGATAATCAAACATGTCTGTTACTAGAACTTTGCAAAATCAAATAGCATTTCATGAATATATAGAAATACAAGAAAATACTATTGGAGAAATTATATTAGATATTTCTAAATCAACTGTTCATAAAATAATTTTATCTGGGGATACGTTTATTACATTATTTTATGATAAAAACAAATATACTGTTCCTGAAAATTCTTGGATAAATATAACTTTAATCGTTTTACAAGATGAAATTGGAGAACATAAATTAGAATATAATGATAAAATTAGATGGGCTATGGGAGTAAAACCATTAATAAGTACAACAAAAGATCAACCAACATTTATGACATTTGTTAGTATGGATGCTGGTAAAAGTTGGTTTGGTTTAACTAATGGAAGTTATTTTGTTGAATAATAGAGAGGATTTATGAGATTTCAAAATTTACCAATAAACTCATTATATTATCCTGGACCATATACTAATCCTTTAAAAGAAAATATTATATTAGCATTTGTTGGAGAAGACGTTAAAAAAGGGGATTTATTATATTATGATGATAATCTGAAAAAGTATATGAAGGCTTTATCATCTGATCCTAATAAAATGCCTTGTCGAGCCATTGCCGTTAATGATATTGCTGCAAATTCTGATGGTGAATTATATTTATATTTTCGAAATTATAAAAAAACAAGTTTAATAGAACAGATGACTCAACAAAATATGTTAGATATAAATGGACAAATTGCATATGCTACTAGTACTCTTTTAACTAGTAATAAATATGTTCCAAATATCTTTTTTGATAAAAGTCCAAGTGCTCTTCGTATCGGAAGTACATCATATGCTATTAGGGAATTAATGTATATTTCTATAAAATTACCTACTCCTAGAATATTTAAAAAATTTAGAATGTATACTCCGACTATAGGAAGTACTTTTGGATTATATGAATTTAGTATAAAAGGAAGAGAAAAAGATTCTGATAAATATGTATTTTTAGGAGATATAACAACATCAACATATGCTGATGACGGACATTATGAATGTGATCTGATGAATGATCTTAATTTAGAATTTGAAGAAATATGTGTATACAATATATCAGCAAAGGAATATATAAAAAATATATTTTTTTATGATGAAAATGATAATGATATTTTACCAGTTTGGGATAGTATCATTCCTCCAGAAGGTTATTCTGTAAATGCTTATCCAGATTATATCCATGATGATGATACTTTAAATTATTGGAACATATTGAGTAAAACTGATAAATCAAATGGTAGTAGAAATCGACAATATTGTTGGTTAATTGATCGATATGAAGGACATTCACCTTTTTTAGAATTATATATTGATTCTAAAATATCACCAAAATCATATAGTGTTATATTACATCCAGATGTAAATACATTTAATAAATGGAGACTATGGGCTTCTGAAGATAATGGTATTAATTGGGAATTATTAGATGATGTGTCTACTGATCAGAAATATGTTCCATTTAATTCTGGATTTAATTATTATAAATTAAAATATTCGACTGTAAGATATAATAGATTTCGATTAAGAAGATATTGTAGTTCTGAAGGAGGTGAGGGTGATCACTTTACAGATTTAGATTTTTATGATGATGTTATAGTACCATTTGAAAATAAGAAAATAACTAATTATATACAAAACATGAATTATACTCCATTAATATATTATTATGATGAACTAAAAAAAGAATTTTTTATGCAAAGAATGCGATTTCCTATTTATCGTGATGGTGAGTTTAATGGAATAGGAAATTTTTCTTTATTAAATACACATCATCATACTAGTCATTTTGATCATATGAGTAATGGAGATAATTATGTTGCATGGACTGAACTTGCATATTGTAATATAATTATGCAAACTCCAAAAATAGTTAAAAAAATAAGTATACAATTAAGCCATCTAAGTTATCAACTTAGACGATTTTCCGTTAAAGGAAAAATAAAAAATGGAAAATGGATATTATTGTACAGTTCATATCCTGATAATTATTATACAGATCCTTATACTACGGATGATGTGTTTAGGGCAGAACATCGAAGTGCAAAATTATCATATGATATTGATTGGATTTCTTCTAATGAAATTAAATATTTTGAATTAAATAATCCAGATAATTTAGAATTTGAAGAATTACAATTATATGATATGTCCCTTTATGCCATTAATAAAATAGAATTATATGATGAGAATGATATCTCATTTTTACCTTCTTGGTCAAGTATAATACCACCAAAAGGATTTTCTGCAGAATTTTACCCAAATTCTTATGATAATGCTTGGTATTGTTTAAATAAAGAGTCACGTTATTCTTCAAATGGTTGGGATGCTAGTAATATTATTGGAAGTATCCATAAATCTCCTTTTTTAGATATAATGTTTAATAAGCCTTTTAAACCTCATTCATTCACTGTTACTAATACTAATAGTTATATTGTTATGTTTAACAAATGGAGAGTATTTGCTTCAGATGATCATGGTATTAATTGGGATCTTATTTATGATGTCAATTCTGATGTTGTTATACCTCTTCATTCATCAAAGACATTTATATTTAAAAATATAAAAAAAGAATATAATAGGTTTAGATTTAGAAGATATAATCCATATGAACATGGAAGTGGAAGTTCATTAGGATATATAGAAATTAATGTAGAAGAATGTTATAATGAGGATATAACTCCATATTATACATATCAAGAACTTGGTAATAGTTCAACTATTAATACTCATACTAATATTCGTAAAGAATTTAATATAGATTTAGGTTTTAAATTTTTTAAGAACAGCTCGTATATCAAATTATCTTCTATTACAAATTATAATAGTATAGGAATTAAATCATTTAGAAATAATAGTTTTGCAACTCCAGGAAATATTAATTTAAATGGAACTTTAACATATAATGAATTGTGTTATATGTGGATCAAAATGCCAAAATCGGCTATATTTAAAAGAATGAGTTTTCAATCAAGGGGAGTTAATGCGTGGTCAGAAGGAATTAAAGGTTTTTCAGTAAAAGGCAAAATAAAAGGAACTGATAAATTTTATCGTCTTTATACTGAAGTACCATTTAATGATTTTATGAGTAATGATAATATAGAATATACTCCTTGGATTGATTTAGAAGTACGATATTATGAATTTAATAATCCAGATAATCTTGAATTTGATGAAATATGGATATATGATATCAGTATGATTTCTATGAAAAGAGTTACTTTTTATGATGAAAATGATAATAAAATATTACCTAATTGGATATCTGCTGAAGCACCATCTGGATATGAATATGAGATATTTCCAACACATAATAATAATGAATGGTTATTTTTATCAGAAGCAGAATATAATTCTTCTCAAGGTTGGGTAATAGGCAATACTACAACTATGGAGAATTATAAGGTATTCGTCGATTATCAAATGAATATTCGTATGAGAATATATAAATATTTTTTATGTTCTCCAAATATACAAAAATGGAAAATATTTGCTTCTCCAGATAATGGAGTTAATTGGGAATTAATAAGTCATATATCTGATTCTAATTATTATAATAGTGATGTTAATAATTATCGTTTTGTTAGAATGATAAATGTAGAAAGTGAGAATATATATAATAGAGTACGATTAGAAATAACAGACGATAATATTCATACTAGTAGAAATATACACCTTTCTGAATTTACTATTTATGGTATTTTAAATTCATTATATGTTTCAGATACTATTCCAGGAGAACTTATGCAATTCAATGAATTAAAAGAAACAAGTCAAATTCAAAAGATAGGTCATGGTAGTTTATATCATGATTATGAAACAATTAATACAAATAATAATCATATGTTGAGTCTTAGAATGGATTTCGACGTATCTAATCCAAAAATTATAGATATAACCGAGGAACCTAAAGATGACTGTGAATAATGATATTTTAACATTTATGAATACATATTGGAAACCTAATCAAGACGATGCTTACATTGTAGTAGAAAATAGTAGCAATAATTATAAGATTCTTGAAGATTGGTTTATGAATCATAAAGATTTTAAAATAAATATAGGTCCATTTAAGGGTGTAAAACCATATGGTATGTTTGAAGATGAAGAAAATCCTAATGAACGTACTGAATTTTTATTTATTTATGATGATATTGATAGAACAAAATTAGAAAAACAACATTTACAAATATAAGGATTCAATATGCAAAAGTTACTAGAAATAAGCAAGATATTAATACAAAAAACAGTAACAAATCCACCTCATTATTATAATGGAAATGAACATTGTTTAATACCATTAAATGAATTTAATAAATTTAAAAAAATGATTGAAAATATAAATTTAGATGAAATTGACAATATACAAGAAGATGATAATTCTGAAGATTTTGGTTTTAGGTATAATAAAGATATGTCATCAAGACATCCTACATATTATTCATCTGATTTCTTTGTTTGAGTTGTATTATGAATATAAACTTATTAGTTTATGAATCTATAAGTCCATCATATGTATTTGACAATGCATATGATGGAGAAATAAATGGAACGTTTACTGATATTGATAATTATTGTAAAAAAATAAAATCTTCTAATCGTTTTTTTAAAAAAAAGTATAATATGCCTAGCTTTAAAAGAGATGAAGATGAAGATACTGTTCAAAATTATAAGTCTATTTTAAATAAATATTGATCTTTAAAATAAAACAAAAAAATATAGATATAAATGAAATATAAGATAATTAAGATATTTAAAAAGTGAACTAAGGATATAATTATGAATATGAGTATTAATAATTTAGTTATAGAAAGTTTAGGTATAGGAAAACACCAACATATTGATTCTAAATTTTTTAATAATAATCAAATGAAAATAGGAAGATCTGTAGAAAAAGAACATACAAATGATCCTAAAAAAGCAGACGAAATAGCAAAAGATCATTTAGCAGAAATACCAGATTACTATACTCGTCTTAATAAAATGGAAAGAAAAGCCAAAAAAGAAGGAAAATATAATCAACCTAGGAGGGAATAATGAACAAAGCATGCCCTGCAGGTATATGCAAGTTTAAAAACTGTGATAGTCCATCCGTATTAAATGGTTATTGTAAATTTCACTATGATATTTTACATAGACAACAGAATCAAGAATTGATGGAAAGAATACTTTGTCAATTATCAGAGCTTAATAATAGATTACTTATAGTTGAAAATATTACTGGTATATACCACCCAAGACCATATCATCATCTACATCATCATACTTCACCATATCATCACCATCACCATTCTCACCATCCTCATCATCATCCTCATCATCCTCATCATGAATGTGAATGTCATTCTAATCAAAATGAATATGATACTACATCTTGTGTTGTGCCAACAAAACATCATATAATTAAAAAGACTATCAAAGAAGAAAATTGTTTTATACCAAATATAAATCAAATATCTACAGCCGTTATAGTTGATATCAAATCAGCACAATGTCATAAAAACACACAGGAAATAATCGAACATTTAAATATTAGTACATGAATATGGATTATGATCAATTTGAATATTCAATAGGATTAGTAGTTGAGAGTTTAATAACATCATTAAAGGAGATTGATTTTATGTCTGTTGAAGATACTTCTGTTATATCTAATAATATAGGTTTAGATATAGGAACTATGAATATCGTTATGGCAAAAAATTTAGCTGATAATAAAATATCTACTCATAGTTTTAGAAATGTTTTTTTAAAAGTAGATACAGATTCGTTAGGAACAAGAGATTTGAGTACTATTTCTCATACCGTTATTGATGACAGTACATATATTTTATCAGAAGATGCTTATATATTTGGTAATATATTCGGACAACAAGTTTCTAGACCAATGTCTAAAGGAATGATTAGTAATTCAGAAATAGATTCTATAGATATATTATCAGTTATTATAGGAGCTTTAATAGGAAATTCTACTAATCCTAATTCTATTTGTTGTTATAGTATACCTGCTAATCCTATAGATGTTGATATGAATGTTTTATTTCATAAAAATGTATTTAGTAGAATAATTGAACAATTAAATTATAAACCTCTACCATTATATGAAGCTGTTTCTTTGATTTATTCTGAATGTCAAAATTCAGATTTTACTGGTATTGGAATATCATTTGGTGCTGGTATGACAAATATAGCAATCGTATTTAAAGGAGTAGAAGTTTCTAATTTTTCTTTAGCTAGAGGAGGTGATTGGATAGATGAACAAACGTCATCTCATATTGCTGGATTAGTCAGTAATCGGGTTACTTTGGTTAAAGAGAAAGATGATTTTGATATTTCTAATTTTATAACTTCTAATAAAAAAGAAAGAAGAATAAGAGAAGCACTATCTTATTATTATAATGATTTAATAAAGTATACAATAGATCATATAGTTAAAAAATTAGAGAAGATAGATATAGCTTTTCCTGACAAAATCCCAGTCATTATTAGTGGTGGAACATCAAAAGCTAAAGGATTTTTAGACATATTTATAAATGAATTTAATTCATATGAATTTCCATTCGAAATTTCAGAAATACGACATGCTAATAATCCATTAACAGCAGTATCTGAAGGATGTTTAATTAGAGCATTAAAACATTAAATTAATTGGAGAGAAAATGTCTACTCCAAAAATACAAAAATCTATTTTTGATTTTGAAGAAACTAATGTACTATTAGAACAAAATGCAGTTGCTGCTACTGTTGGTGGTTTAGGATTATCAGCTGCTTATTATATTGGAAAAAAATCAACTATACCAGCATTGACTCTTCCAGGTAAAGTTGCAAGTACTGTAGCATCTTCTCCAGAAGCTATGATAGCTGCTGCTGGTGCAACTATCATAGCTAAAAAAATAACAACTGATATTGTAAAAAAATCAGTCAAAGATAAACTTTTTAATAGAGATAAAGATGAATTATATAATAGAATAAAACCAACTCCAGCAGAATTAGCAGCATCTGATACTTCTAATAGTTCAAATAAGATACAAATAAAACCAGAAGGTATTATAATAGAAGATACTTATAATAATCTTATATTTCCAATGCCTGAACCTAAATTAGATAATTCTAAATTTAATTTACCTTTAATAAAATATCATTATAAAAATATATATACTAAGGGAATTGTAGATTTTTTACCATGGCATTATTGTATTGAGATTATAGAAGGACAATATTATATATTTAATACAAGACCATTAGATATGAAATATCCTATAAATACAAATAAAGCATTAGAATTAATAAATTCAAATAACTTAAAACTCAAAAAATCAGATAATTCTTTTTTTAAAACAAAACCATTTGATATTTCAGATGCTATCCATGTTTGTATAATTGGAGATACAAATACTGATGTTTATATTGATAAAATATATGAATTGATAGGAAGATTATGTAGTGGTCCTATATTAAGATATTGGAAGTTACCCACAAATATTAATCAAAGAGTGATTGATTTAAATATAGGTTCTAAATTTATTTTGAAAAAATTAGATTTATATTTAAAAAAATAAATAAAAAATAACAATAATATCATTAGAGGATGAAAATTATGGACATTAATCAATTAGTTATGGATGCTTTAACTGAACAGCAAGGTTTTCATGGTGCAGAAATGTATAATGATAAATATCCATCTTACCAAGATGATGGTGGTCGTGAAATAAATACTCGTTCTGGTTCTGTTTTAAATTATGGGACTTCAAAAAATTTTGATGTTTCAAGTAATCTTAATTCAAATAGTG
This sequence comes from uncultured Clostridium sp., assembly GCA_964369695.1. Taxonomy (GTDB): domain Bacteria; phylum Bacillota; class Clostridia; order TANB77; family CAG-508; genus CAG-269. Next base: position 136,884 of record CAYJGL010000001.1, on the reverse strand, counting down.
GAAGTGTTTTGAGATTTGGAAATCAATCTTCGTTTGCCAGAGATGATTCATTAAACTCTCCTAATGGAAAATCTGTTTTGCGATTTAAGTCATAAATTTATAAACAAGAGTATAAAGATATAAGATCCTTCATAAGGATTTAACTATTATATGGAGGATCTTATATGTCAAATGTATTTGATGAAATTTTTGACAACACCTTATTAGACAATAATGATATTTGTATTAAATTTAATTTTATACCACTAGATGAGTTATTTGAATCTGAAATAGGACCGCATATTCAAAAAATAATAAAATTACAAGTTAAATTTCAAACAAAAGGACAATATTCTATATCTAAAGAAATTATGGGTCCTTTTTTGGATAAAATATATAATTATAGTTGTCCTAATATTTTAAAATTAACAACTTCAGAACAACAATTATATATATTGTATATTGTTTCTAATTTATTTTTAAGATATAATGTGAAACATCTTGATTTAAAAGAAAATGAATATATTGAAAGAATTTATTTTATAAATATAATAAATTTATGTTCAAAACACTTAATAAAAGCTAGGAGATTGATATATCGATATTTAAAAAATGCATATGTTAAGATAGAACATAAAGTATCACATGCTATAGATTTTTACAAAGATTTATATGAATCTGATAATATGATTATTAAAAATGATGTTATGCAAATGTTTTTTAATAACTTAATATACAAATTCAATCCTTTTGAAATGGAAGATATTGATCAATTTTATGAAGCTCTGTTTAGTAAAATCTTATATTTTTATTTAAAACATAAGATTTCAGGAGTTAAAAATTGTGATATAGATCCAAATATACTTGATGATAATAATATAGTATTGTCCGAACGATATAAAATTTATGAAGAAGCATTATATTTAAGTCAAATACAAAGTATGTGTAGTGAATCTGGTGCTCTTAATCGGATAAATAATCAATATGACATGATAAAAAATATGATAATCCCAAATGAATTACAACGCTTATATTTATATTCTATTACAGATGGTAATTTTAATATTAATAATAATAAAATTTCTTTATTAAAAATCCATACAGATATGAAAGAAATGTCTAATATAAAATATAAGTTACCACAAATATATAGATTATTAAGATCTGTTCAGATAATATCAGATAATAAAACTTTTTTAGACAATGATATAATAATGATAAAAGAAGCTGTAAAAGATGTACTATATCTTAAATTTAAAAATGTTTTGAATAAAGATATATTATATGATGTTGTGAATAATATTTCTATAACATTTACAAATTCATTAACAAAAGGAGAGTTCATTGATATGTTAACTCTAACTTCTGTTAATTTATCTGGTGTAAAATTTGTTGAACAATTAAAAGAATTTTTAAAAATAGTTTTATCTGGCTTAGGAGAATATAATGAATAATAAAAATTATAGTAAAAGTTATAATAAAAATCAGATAGATAATCTTATAACTCAAACACCAACTGTAGAATCTCCTGGTGATGATCGTAAAGATTTCATTGAAATTAAAACAAATTATAATAATGATATTAATCATGTTGATACAAGATTAATACAAATACAAGATTATATTTCTAGTTTACAAACTCAAGTTAATAATTTAAAAAATTTAATAAATAATGAAACTAATCCTGGGCAGAGAGGAAAATTTTATCAAATATTAAATGAATGTTTAGAATTAATAGCCACTTTTGAAAGCTTATATCTTAAAGCTATGGAAGTTAAATTTAGATATAGAAAAGAACAGTCTGATTTTATCTGTAGAAAAGCAAGATATATTGAAATTGAATTAGCAAAATTAGGATTAGAAGATAAATCTCAAGAGGTAAATACAGCAAGACTAGTTGAAATGTTAAATAATCTAGAAAAATCAAGTTTAAAAAATGAAACTGAAAATGAAATTAAAAATAATTCATTATCAAATATTATGACAAGAATAGAAGATGATGATAAGTATAGACTATAATTTTAACAAAAAAGGAATACTTTAAATGTCTGAAAAAAATCATGCCGCCATACTCACAAAAGCATTTGATATTACTTTACAAAAAAAATATGGAAGTTATATACCTCCTAATCCATGCATAACTCCATTAGGAATTAAACATTTAGATGCTCTATTAGGTGGAGGAATAACATCTAGTTGTCCTGTTGCATTTTCTAGTACTCCAGAAACTGGGAAATCAACATGTTCATTATATTTATGTTCTCAGTTTTTAAAAATACATGAAAATTCATGTGTTATTTATTTAGATACAGAATCTGCAGCTGGTGGCGAAAGTAAAGATATTGAAGATCGTATTGAAACTTTTGGTATTGATAGAGAAAGATTTTTATATAAACCTTTTGTTATGAATGTTAAAGAAATATTTGAAGTAATAGAACAACTTGCTGATTTAAAGAAACAAATGGAAGTTAAAACTCAGAAAGAATATGATATTCTGGTAGTTTGGGATTCTATTGCTGCTACTCCATCGAGTAAAGATTTAAATGCCGAAGACCCAAATGAAGTTATAGGATATAAAGCAAGAGAATTAACATTTCAGTTAACAAAGGCTAAACAATTTTTAGCAATGCATAGAATTACTTTCATAGTCATAGATCAAGTCAGAGCAAATATGCAAATTAAAGCACCATGGCAAGCAGCTACAGATGAAAAGACTGTTGGTACTTTTGGTAATTTTAAATCTGCAACTAATGTGAGTGCTCTTCAACACAATGTTAGACAATGGTTGTGGTTATCTAAAGGAGTTCAACTCAAGCCAACTGACCCACTTGGTGTTGATGGTTGGGTTTTAAATGTATTTACTGAAAAGAATAAATTAGCTCCTTCACAATATTCTATTCCCTTAGTTTTTGATAAAAAATATGGGATTATTCCTGTTTTAAGTGAATATTATTTTATGGCAAATAAAACTAAGACAGAAAAGAAATTTTGGCCAGATAAAAAGAAAATGCCATATCCTTTACTAATAAATGGAGCAACAAATGCTAGACATTTAGAAGTAATAGATCCTAATACTGGTGAATTGATGTATTCTAGTGAAAAATTTAATGAACGAGATTTTATAAAAAAATACAATAGTGATCTTAATTTTAAACAATGGTTTGATTATGCTGCAACGGTTTCTGCTCAACAAAGAATTGGAGTAATGTTATTTAGAACATTATATGAACAAAATTTAGCAGATAGTAAAGATAATGATAATACAAATGTCGTTATAGAAAATGAAATATATCAAAATCCAATTATAGAAAATGAAACATATCAAAATCCAATTATAGAAAATCAACAATATGAATCCCAAAATACTATTTCAGAAAATTTCACTTCTGCAGAAAATACAGTACCAGATAATGAAAATACAGAATCGTATGGGACTTATTTCCCAGAAACTTCTTCAGAAACATATTCGACAGAAACATATTCACCAGAAACATATTCACCAGATGAAGAATATTAAATGAAAATAAGTCCAAATTCAGATATTTTAAATATACCAAATGCATCTGAATTTCTTAATAGTTCATCATATATTTATTATCTGTTATGGAAAAATGATAATGTTAAAAATAAATATATCAATCAAAAAGAAAAGATAAAAAGGCGTTTAAAAAATAAAATAAGAAGACAAAATAAAAGAAAGTATAAAAAATAAAATAATGGGAAGATTATAATCATTAATCTTCCCATTTAAGGATTTAATATGAATATCAATATGTTAGTATATGAATCTTTATCTGATTATATTGATGATGTTGATAATGATAATATATATTATTATCACTTATCTATGAAATATTATGGAGAAAAAATAAAATTAATTCCAAGAGTTCCTCAAGTAAATATTAAATCATTAGAAGACGGGCATATTCCTAGAATATGTGTATCGACTAGTATAGATGGGTGTATTTTAGGTTCTCCATATGTATTTGTAAGAGCTGATAAAGCTAAAAAATTTCGACACGAAGGATTTAGAAGTAGAGTAGCCGTAGGATATGTTTATGCTATTAAACAAAATAAAATAAGTCCAAATCATATTATTTCTAATAAAGAAATTGTAAAACGAAGATTAGTATTTGATGCTGATGTTACTGATGAAACTTGGATAACTAAACCTATTGATATGAATTATATTGGTAAAATAAAAATACATAATAATAAAAATTCAAAATCTATAAAATTTAAACCATTAATAACTACTAAAAAATATGGAAAAGAAATAGAAACTTGGTTATTTCCTTATCGGTGGATTAATAAGAAAGAATGAGAATATTTTTTTAAGTTATTCTCATTCTTATTTTTGAAACAAAAAAATATAGATATAAAGAATATACATAGAAGGAGAATAATTTATGAATCATCCGTTTATAAAAAGTATGTCAGAAGCTTATTATAATGATTTTAATTTAAATTCATTAAATATTTGGAAAACTAAACAACAGGCTATTAATGAGTTATCTAATGAATTGATTGGTTTAATGAATAATTTAAAACTCGAAGATGAAAATTTATATATTGAGTTGCATGAAAATTCAGACATGGGATTCAATCAAAAAGTTTTATATAATCTATTAGATAATTATTTATCAGAAATATATAATATAAATTCAGATATACTTGAATTTGATGATTTAACAAAATACAAAACAAGCGAAGAGTTTTTATTAAATTATTCTGAAGGTGTTATGTTGGGTGCAGCTGTTGGTGGTTTATTATCTATATTAATAGGAATTGCAAATTATAAAAAATTATCAAAAGTTCAATGGCACATTCTTACTAAATTAAATGATTTAAATAAAAAAGTTGCTACATTTATAAATAAAAAAACATTATCTGGAAAAGTTAAACAAGCAGTTTTTAATAATAATACTCAAACATGTTATAAGAAATGTAATGTTAAAGATTCAGAAGTAACGGCATGGGCTGGTATATCTTTAAATAGTAATTCTTTAGTTCCAACATATGCTGCAAAACAAGTTGATTGTTTGATAGAATGTTACTTGCTTACTATGTTGCAAAATATTGAATTTTTATGCGAATCTTATTCTAATTGTTTAAAAGGTAGTGGAGAAAGAGGAAAAGACATTAATGATATTATGTTATTATTATCTCCAGTTTCTTCTGAAGGAATATGTAAGCCGTATTTTAAATTATTAAAAGAACATTATGTTGTTTTTAGAGAAGCTGTTGAAGTTTTATTTGAAGATCCTCAAAAAAGAGATGAATGGAATCAAAAATATAAAAGTGTTTTAAGTCAACAATTGAAACTAGGAACTATTAATAATGGATTCAGCAATAAACAATATGATAAAAAACCATTTGATAAAAAACCATTTGATAAAAAACCATTTGATAAAAAACCATTTGATAAAAATAGGAGATAAAATATGTCAACAAACACATCTTTTATACGAAAAGATAGGTCTTCTAAAATAAATGCATTAGCTCATAAATTTGCTATAGATTTAGCAGTTCAAGCTAAAGACCCATTATATAAAAAATATCATGGTGCTAAATCTAAACATATGCAGTTTAAAGCTATGTTATTTGAGAAGTATAGAGTAAAAGCTATGGATAAAGCCAAAAAAGCATTTCATCCAAAATAATTAATAATGGAGCAAGATTTTAATGAGTTATACAAATCTTTTAAATAATATAAATGATAAAACTACTAATCAAAATATCAATAACGATAATAACCCTCAAACTCAAGATTTACAAATTCAAAATAATCCTGCTCCTAAATTATTTCATGTTCAGGATTTTATAGACGATTTAAATGATAAGTCACATAATAAAAATAAAGAATATAGAAATAATGCTCAGTTGATTAATTCTTATGATATTGCACATAATTGTATAAGAGATGTTGTTTTTAAATTATTACATTATCCTATTGCTGATTATCATGATGTTTGGTTGCCTATATCATTGAGAGCGAATATAGGAAATGCAATACATGATTTTATACAATCAACATATACTGGATTTACGGAACAAGAAGTCTCTATGAAAGTTCCTTCTATAAAATGTTCTACAAGAATTGACTGCTTAATCAATAATAATGTTTTAGTTGAAATTAAAAGTTGTACATATACTGATTATTATAAAATTATAAAAAGTAAAAGACCCAGAGATGAAGATTTTTACCAAACATTATTATATAAATATTTGTTAGAAAATCATTTACAAGAAATACAATCTCAACAAAATACTAGAACTCCTCCTCCAAAATTAGATCATTACAATATTGAGTTAATTCAATTAATATATGTTGCTCATGATATAATGTCATCTGATGTAAAATCATTTAGTGAAGCTCAAAATAATGCAAAACAAGTCAAACAATTATTACAATCCAGACAAAATCAATTTCATTTTATAACATCTATAGATTTAAATTTAACAAAATTGGATATAACAGAACATATGAATTGGTTATTGAATAAAATTAAAAGAATTAATTATTATATTGATAATCAAATTATACCTCCAATGAATGATGAATATATCTTAACGAAAGGTTGTTTCTTTTGCTTATATAAACAATTATGTGGACAATATGGAGGAAATAATGTGCAAACAAAATAATATATCTATATCTCAACAAGTTTTATTAGAAATTGGAACTAATAGATTGCAAGGATTGCAACAAGTTGATTTAATTTTTAAACAATTAAAAGCATGTAAAGATAAATTGGATATTGCAAAGTTAAATAAAAAATTAGAAATTTACTTATCTAAATTATTAAGTTGCAAGGTTGAAATATATACTGACTATTTAGGCTCAGGTGCTTTTAATTTTTGTGTTATTCCTATTTATAAATTTGGAAAGATAAATAAAAATAAAAAGAAAATAGAATTAGGCAATATAGAAAGGTTACATCTTGTTTATGGTAAAGAATTATTAGATGAATTAAATCCTAGAGAAATTACAGCCATATTACTTCATGAAATAGGACATATTGTAAATCATTTAACTGGTGGTTTAAAAGTTTTAAATGAAATAAGTGAATTGTCTACTAAATTTATAACTTTATTATCAAAGATACCTATAATTGGACAAAGTGTTTTTGGAATTTTATTTTTAGTAGGCAGATCATTATATTTTACTCAACACATGTCAGAATATAATGCTGATAAATTAGCAGTTGAATATGGATATGGTGATGAATTAATACATGCATTTAAAATTTTTAAAAATAAAGAAATAGAAAGTCATGGGAAATTTTTAAGAACATTATATATTATTAGAGATTTTATTTATGGAAGTACTCACCCAAATTCAGAAAGAAGAATAAAAAAAATAATAACAATGATTAAAAACGAATATGCAAATGAATATAAAAATAGTAGAATAAAAGAAATTTTAGATAAAACATATTCGTAAGGAGATGATGAATGCAATTAATAGGATCAAATTCTCTAAGAAATATAAGACAACCAACAAATATGAAACATTCTAGTCAAGAAGGACAAAGATTAGTTTTTTTATATCCTATGTTGTTTGATTCACAATTACAAAAATATGCAAATGATCTTAGAGATTTTATGTGTATTGATTTTATAAGTCAAATAAAATTATCAAACATTAACTCTGTAATTTCAGATGCTGTTAATTTTAATACAACTACATCAAATAATAAATATACTAATCCAACTCAGCAAATATTAAAATCATTAAACCATATGAATGATGATTCTATACCAGATTTTGGTAATTATAAATCATATGACAATGAATACACCCTTGCTGAATATCAAAGAAGAATTCATGAATTAATTCATTTTATAAAAAATCAATTAAAATATGATTCAAGATATAATGTATTTAGACCTATCATCTCATCTATATCAGTTCAAGAAAATTTATTACAAATCCCATTAATATTAGGAACAAAACATACAACTATAAATGCGAATGCATTGTATTTAATATTATCTATTTCTATATTGTATGGAAATTTGCCGTTAAATAAAGAAAGTTCTTTAGATAAAATAATGGATATTATAAAAAATGCAGATTCTAAAAAATTATTAACTATGTTATTTGATGATAAATATAGAAATAATTTGAAAAAAGATAAATTTAAAGTAGGTTACGGAACTCCTGATAGAAAAATAAATGATAAAGATTATTGGATGAATCGTATTAATTCATATGTTAGTGATGAAACGAAAAAAGCATGCATATCTTTAAAGAAAATGCTAAATATTAATAAATGGAATGTAGAAACTCATAACTTAGGAACAACATCATCATCTACAAGTGAAAGTGTTCCTGTTATTCAAACAAAAAATCAAAAGAAACATTTTGATAATGCTATGAATAGTTTTTCTGCATATGTTAGTTCTTTTATTATTCCTGCTCTACATAGTTTAGAAAGTTTAATGGGTCCTATTCCTTCTGAAATAGATTTTAATCAAAAAATAAATACATTTACAGAACATACATGCCATTCAATGTCTCAAATATTTAATGATGTGACTACTCATTTAACATCTAGTTTAATAGATTATACTAAAGATACACATATTCGATTAGATAATGCTCAAGTCAAAATTGATGAATTAAGAAATATGTGTCATAATAATAAAACAAATACTCAAGCAATAGAAAAACAGTTAAATATATTAGAACAAAATATTAGAATACCTATCAGATTTCATACAGATGACATTATTAATTTTAGTAAATCAATATCAGAAACAGCATATTCTATAAAACCTTATTATATTTCTATAGAGAATTTTTTATTAGATTTTGTAGTAGGAGAAACTCAATTAGAAAATATGTTTACCAATATTAAAAATAGATTTAAAAACAATGTAGAAACATTTTTTTATAAAGGGGAACAATATAGTTTATATGATGATAATATTGATAATGGAGATTTAAATTTATTTAGAAATAGATATGGTAATTTCCACAGACTTGTTTGTGGAAGAAATGATGATCTTAAATGTTTAAAATTTTTTATAAGAACAATAAATAATATATCAAATTCTATTTCTGAATTATTATGGTTTTTCTTTATATGGAATTTCTTTTCATATATGTGTGAATATATTAATGATATTGAGATTGATATTGATATACAAAGAAAAGATGTTTTAGATTTTCCAAATTATTGCATGGTTATTCCATTAGATATTTTTAAATATTTATATACTATATATAATTCTAGAAATTTACAACAATTATTAAAATCTAAAAATCCTGATAAAGATCCTGAATTAGATCTATTAAAAAAATATGATTATGTTAATCCAAATTTAAATAATATTAATAAAATGATAAATATAATTAATGATCAATTAAAAGTTCCTAATTTAATGGTTATAGATAATTATAAAAATATGGTATATTATCAATTTATGCATATGTCTTGGCCTAATAAAATATCTTTACAAAATTTAGATAATTATATAAAACATCAAAAGGATATTATTCCTGGATTTTAAGGAGGATCAAATGTTTGATTTGCAAAATAGAATAAAATTAGCATCAACAGCCCAAGGGGCATTGCAAAGAATAAATGATAATAATAAAGTGGTTGAAGAGAATATAGATTATAAACGGCATTTTCAAAAACAAATATTTGAAGAATATCATGATGATTTTTTTGAAAATAAAATAAAATTAGATACAATGTTTTATAAAGTTATGTTTGAAAATTTAAATGAAGAATATAAAGATTCTATTAATCATTTATTAGCAAATATGTTAACTACAACGAAACAATTATATGAACATTTAAATATAAAACCTAAGTTATATGGATTTCAAGAGAACTCTTTAAATGAGAGTGATGATTTTTTATATAATTCTGCAAAAAGAATAATTAATGAATTTATTAATAATAATTATTATTCTTTAACTCAAGAACAACGAGAAAATAAATATTTATCATCAGTAAGACAAATAGCAGGTGATATCATTATCTCTGAATCTGTTAATGAAGAAGAAGCTATTGTTTTTGGAACTAAAACTATTATTATGCATCAATTAATAGAACATATAAATTTCCCATTAGCTATACGTTCAAATGTTGAAGATTTATTATCAGATGAAAATTATGGTAAGATATTTGAGCAAAATAAATTAGGAGAAATATGGGAATTATTTCAAGAACAATCTTATGATATTTCCAAAATATTAGCTACTATAATTTAAGGAGCAGATATGATTAATACCAACCCCATTGAATCTGTTTATATTGAATTAAAAAATAAAATAGAAACTTCAAAAGATAATATAGAACTCAAAATACAAATAGAATTAGAAAAAAATCTTAGAAAATTATATTCTGATGCTATAGGTCAAAATACTGGATATTGCATGACTTTTAAAATACCAGAAAAAGACATTTTAAATATAGCTCAATTAATAGATATTGATATAAATAAAATTCAACAATCATTTACATCTGGATGGAAAATACCTCAATCTGCATTTATGGCCAATAATCCGTATTATCATATTCTTTGCTTGTTGATAATTTATGGAATAAGACATAGAAATGAATCTATAGCTAAATCAGCCCATTCATTGATGATGTGTAAATTATGGAATGGGCGCAGAATGACATATATTAAGTGGTGCAATCCAGATATTATGAGATATGTTATTGCAAATTTAAGTGGTAAATATGTTGCTAGAAAATATGACATTCCTATAACTATGATTATTCAATATTTTACACCAACTTTATTAAAAAAATACAGTAATGATATTGGTAAAGATGTTTTGAAAACAAAAAGATTATTTGATCAATCCTGGGGAAGATTAAGGCAATTATTTGTTTCAAATATAGGAATAGATCTTGCTACCGGAAATAACAAAGCAAGAAGTGGTATAGCTGCCGCATATTATGATGCTTCTGAAAAAGGACTTAAAATATCTAAACCAAAATCAACATCAAACCCATATGATTCAGATAATAATACAAATAATACAGATCATTATAGCAATTATGAATTTGATGATGTTATAAACGAAGCAGTTAATTATATTGTTATGAATATTAATCCGAATTATGATTCTGTCTTTTTAAATTTTGTAATTAAAACATCTACGGTTAATGCACAAGCAATCGATATGATATTGAAAGGACTTCATGATACTAGATATACTGATCATATTAGAGATATTTTAGAACTTATGTTTAAACAATTACAAATAACTTCGAAAAATGATATTTGTAATCCATCCTTTATAAATGATACTGTTAAACGCAAATTTATATCATCTAAACACTCTCCTGTAATTGTTCAATTGAAAAAAATAATAGATCATTTATTAGAAATTATATTTGATGAAAAAATAAAATATGTTAAATATTCAAGTTATTCAACCCCAAGACAAGGACATATTCGTAAAGTTATTCTATATGGTTTTGCATATAATTTACAAAAAGTTCTTTGTAGTGGAAAAACAATATATTAAAAAGAGGTAATAGTGGAAGATCCTCAATATTCATTTTTAATAAGAGAAATGTTAAATGGATCATTAGGTGGAGTTAATGGTCCATTATATTATTTTACTAGTATGTTGTATGGTTTACCAAATGAAATGGGACAATTTCATCCAGATATTAGTGGTTATACATTAATATTTATAATGCCTCCTCATTTATCTGGATATGGATTAGCAGAAGGAGATATAAGTCCTTTAGGAAAACATTGTAAATTAGCTTGTTTTTTAGCTATGGATTTTACTCCTCCAAACATACAAGTAACTGCATCCGAATTACCAGCTCATACTGGTGCTTTACCTTTTGGTGCTCAAGTAAATCCAACAGGACAATTAAATATTGTTTATATTGATAATAAAGATAATCATATGTTTGCCTTTCATAAAATATGGGTAAATTATATTGAAGATATTTTAAGAGGAAAAAAGACATCTGATAATAGTCAAATAAAACCAGACGCTGCATATTATACACCTAATGATGATCCTAATAGTAAATTTGGTCAAATAGATTATATGTCATCTGCATATGTTGTTAGAACAAAACCAACTAGAGGATTATATTTTGGTGATATAAACTATGTTGGAAAAGCTACTGGAATATTTCCGTTAAATATACCAGATAAAGAAATAATAGGTAGAAGAGATTCAAATGAACTTGTTATGCTACCAGTCTCATATGCTTGTTCTTGGTTTAGACAATATACTGGAGGTTTAACAAATACAGTTGGACTAGATAAAGATTCTTTTATTTTATCAGAATTTTATAGCAAAATATCAGCCCTATATTCTGATGGAGGATCTTTTACTACTTTATTCAAATAATTAGGAGAATTTATGGATTCTATTCAAAATTTAACATCTGCTTCTGAATATATAGATCATTATTATAATGAATTGAAAAAAGAATTAAATGCTAGAGGATTACAAGTATCAAAAGTAGGTATTATAGGATTATTATTACATATTCTTGGATTTACTCAACAAGATATAAAACAATATTATGATACTTTATTTAGAGAAGCTTTTGTTGGGACTGCTGATAATTATGAAAATTTAATTATGCATGGTTCCGTTTATGGATATTTTCCATTATTATCGACTCCATCCTCTGCTGTTGGAAATTTTGAATTAGATTATAGAGCTATACCAGCTTCCTCAAATAATGTTGAAATGACTATATTGATAGAAAATTTAGAAATTATAATCAATGGACTGAAATTTTTATTAGATTCAAAATATATATTTAAAGGTTCTTCTTGTCAAATTACAGATTCTGGAGGAAAAGTAACTTATATACCTTTTTCAACAGCTAATCCTAAAGTACCGATTATAGATTTAATTCAATATGATTTCGAAATCAAACAATTCACTCTTCCATTTTATTCATATGGTTCATATTATTCTAAAATTTTAGAATTATCAAATGGAAATAATGATTCTAAAATCAGTTCTGTTGAAGTATTTATACAAGAAGAAACAGATGGTGAATTTATAAAATATGAAACAAGGCTCGTCGATTATTTTACTCAAGGAGATGAGAATGTTGTTTTTATAAAATATTTACCTAACGGAAAAGTATTTTTAGAATTAGGTTCAGGCATACATGGAAAACATATTCCAAATACAGTTGTTAAAGCAATTATCAAATATACTGCTGGTACTTTAGGAAATATATCCCAACAAAATCTTAAAGTAACAGGCGGAAGAGCTCGTATATTCTTATCATCTTTGGATACACAAGAACAGATAGGAGCATATACAATTCCACTTAATGATTTGGTAAAAGCAGAAATAACATATGCTGATGGTGGAACAGATGCTTTAGAGGGAAAAGATCTTAGAACTTCTATTATAAATTTTATTAGAAATAGAAATAATTTGATTTCTGAAAGGGACTTTTATAATTTATTATCTGAATATCTTGCGGATTTCATGTTAATGTTTAAGAAAACCCATGTTGTTGATAATGTTATTTATTGTTTCATGCCTTTTAGAGATGAATATACTATACCTACAAAATCAATGTCAATATCTGTTTTACACAGTCTATTTAATCCAAATAATTTATGTTATATTTACAGACCAATGTTTGTTGTTGATGGAGTAACTTATATTAGTCCATTTTTATATGAATTGGATTATAATATGAGATATTATAAAGGTTACATTGCTTGGGAAAATTCTTCAGCATATTTTACTGAAATTACAAATCATTTAGAAACAGATAATAACACTAATGTTGAGAATATAACAACACTTCCTTTAACTCTAAATGTCAGATATTATAAAGATAATGATATTACCAAATTTACAGTTCAATCATATTCCAATATGGATGAATGGGTTTTTTATATATCTATACCTTCTTTAAATGTTTATGATGTTTGTTTAAAGTCTATATCAGAAATTGCTGCAACTTATGATTATTATAATCAAACTTTAGGAACTGGTTTTATTTTCGGAGAAATGGACATATCTATAAAAGCATATAAAGATTCTTTACATATACTAACATATAATTTATTTGATTTTAGTATAATAACAGATATATCCGATTTATTAACATTAAAAACATATGAAGGACAATATCTTCAAGACTCAAATGATAACGGTTCTATTTCTTTATATTTTAGTGAAAATGCTGTTGTTTTAAATGTTCCTGTTATGCGATATGATAAATTTTTAGAAAATGAGAATTATTATATTCAGATTATGGCAAATACTTTTGGATTATTATCTGAAGATAAAAATAGAATGATATCAGACGATATGCAAATTCGGTTTACCAATACAGATTATATTCCAGCAAATATACTTAAAATATTAAGTAAACAAAATTTAAATCATGATCTTAATTTGCCGTTACACCTTCATATTGATATAGTTGCTTATAAAGATAAAGTTAGCGAAACAGGAACTAATACAATAAATGCTGAATTTGAATTAAAACAAATTTTATCTAAATATCTACATGATGTTTATACTGGGCATAAAACTTCATTTTATAGAACCCAAATTGTAGATATTGTTCATAATTTAATATGGGTTAAACATTGTAATGTTAGAGTATGGGATGATAAGCAAAGAGAAATTCGAGATGCGAATTTAGAATTATTAGATCAAAGTACAATTATTAATAAATTAAATAAATTGGAAGCTATATCATATTGTCCAACGTATATTTGGTGGGATTTAGACAATATAACAATTTCTATTTTATTTGAATAAGGATAATTTATGAATTTCAATTCAAATATAAATTCTTTGGTTTTACATTCAAGTTTATTAAAATCTGAGAATAATCCTCAGAAGTCATTCAGAATTAGAAATGTGGAAAATAAATTAAGATCTCCAGAATTTGCATTCAAGACAGTATATGGTTTACCTCCTTTAATAAATTTCAGAGGAAGTGATCATGAGACTAAATTATGGAGAGGTTTACATGTTGATGTTAATTTGAAGAAAGAATGGTTAGATGAATTAGCATCTATTAAAGAAATAACAATAATATCGTCTTGTGCTGGACATAATGCAGATAGATTGGCATATATTGTTTTCAAATTACCAAATAAAAATAAAGATTATATTATTAATATTGTTCGAAAATTAAAAAAGATACCAAATACATATTCTGATTATACTATAGGTACTAAAAACTCTTATAGAATTTGCGTAGCTACTAAAAACTGGTTTAAAGAAAAAAATAATAATAAATTAGAAAAATGGTGGAGTGAATTAGCGGATAATATTAGACGATCTTTATGATAGGAGTTTAGATGGATTCTACTCAAATTATAAAAGAACAATTAAATGAAATAACAAATTCAACAAAAATTACAGAAATAATCATCGATATAGCAAATCAAATAGATTTTAATTGGTTTGAATGGATTTTGAAAATTGGAATAGTCGCTGTTGTATTTTTATTAGGGAAAAATCTAGTATATAGTTTTTATTATTATTTAAAATTAAGATTTGATGATCATGTTGGTATAGGTGCTATTATTAAATTTAATGATTCTGAAATTATAGGTAGAATTAAAAACTATACTCTAACATATATAATTATAGAAACTTTAGATGGTACAGTCAGAATACCATTGTCCGTTTGGAATACTACTTATTGGACTTTATTAAAATCTAATGAAAATACATATATAGATTCTTTTAAAAGCAAAAATAAAAAACTAGAATTACAATTTGAACAAGAAAGGACAAATAATAAAATTCTTGAAGATAGAATTCTTGTTTTAGAAAAATTAGCAGAAGAAGCTAAAAATAATAATATATCTTCTAATAATATTTGAGGTTCTCATGTTAAGTTCTGTTAAATTCATGCAAAAGAAAGCAGATAAATTATCAAGTAATGAGGCAACTGCTGAATGGTGGCTATGTCGAAGAAATCCTTTTTATTTTATATTCAATTATGTTTGTATATCTGAAATTGGTGGAATATTAAAATATGAAGAAAGTCGTATGCATTCTAAAATTAAAAGAACAGTAAGATCTGTTGCTAGATATCATAAATGTATACTAATGGCAAGTCGACAACTTGGAAAAGCATTAAGTTTAAAAACAATAATTCCTATGCCTAATAATAATTATAAATTTTTAAAAGACATTTCAGTAGGAGATTATGTTTTAGATGAATATGAAAATCCAACTAGAGTAGTTGCTGATACTGAAATTATGTTTAATCGTCCTTGTTATAATATTTCTTTTAGTAATGGACAAAATGTAGATGCAGATGAAAATCATTTATGGAAAGTTAATTATTCATTAGATTCATCTAAATTAATAACTACAAAAGAAATATATGAATTAAAAACTAAAGAATATTATGTTGAAATTTTTATAGTAGATAGATTTAATAATAATATATATATCGATAATATTCAAAAAATAAATTCAGTACCTGTTAAATGTATTCAAGTTGAAAATAAGAGTGGTATGTTTTTATGTACCTATTCAAAAATACCAACTCATAATTCAACAATTGCAGCATCCTTGCTTGAATGGGCTTGTAATTTTTATCCTAGGATGCCAGCTACAATTCTTAATGCAAATAAAACTTTTGCATTAGAAAATTTAGAAAAAGTTAAATTTACACATACACAGCTTCCTGCTTTTTTAAGAACTCCTTTAAAATATAAAGGAGAAAGAAAAACAACAATTGATTATAAAAATGACTCTGTATTGCGAGTTTTTTACCCATCATCAACTACTAGTCCTAGTATGCTAGCTCGTTCTTTAACCTCTCCTATTTTATATATTGATGAATCTGCTCATATTCCACATATGAGAGTAGCATATGGTTCTGCTCAACCGGTATTATCTAGAGCAAGAGAACAAGCTAGAAAAAATAATTACCCATATTATACTTTAGTCACCTCTACTCCAAATGGAACTGTCGGTACTGGAGAATGGTTTTATCAAATGTGGAATAATGCTATAGACTCTGATCTTATATTTGATGATAATGATCTTATTGTAGAAGAGGAAGCTCCTGTAATAGTTGATGATCCAGAAAAAAATGGTTTTATAAAAATTAGATTTCACTGGAGTGAAGACCCTGAAAAAGGAGAAGAATGGTATCAAGAACAAAGAAAAGATTTAAATTTTGATACAAGAAATATAAATCAAGAATTAGATTTAGTATTTGTTGGTTCCACTAGATGTATATTTGACGATGATTTATTAAGTAGATTATTACCTTCTAAGTCAATTGATCGGTTAAAATTAATACATACTTGTAATATTAATTTATATTTAAATAGATTAAATTTTGATGTTACTGATTATTTTATAATAGGGATAGATACTGCAAAATCATTAACTGGAGATTATAATGCTATTCAAATATTTTCATATGCTAATTTTATACAATGTGGAGAATATTTTGGAAAATTAGGATCTATAACAAAATATAGTGATGTTATTATATCATTAATTGATATTTTAGCTCCTATTGTAAATAATAGAATAATATTAGCAATAGAAAATAATTCTATTGGAACATCTATTATAGAAAATTTAGAAAATGCAAATACAAAAGATAAAAATTATAGTCAATATATATATTCACCAGAACCTAATAAATATATAGGTATAAATACAAATACTAAAACAAAAGGTTTGATGGTTTCACATCTATATAATCTTATTACAGATAATCCAAAATGTATAAATAGTTCTGATTTAATAAATCAACTTAATATAATTGAACGCAAAATTAACGGATCTATTTCTGCTCAATCTGGATATAATGATGATTTATTTATGTCAGCAGCGTTATGTGCTTATGTTCGTAAAATTTCAGCACTAGAATTTGAACCATTATTAGGTGTTTCTACTATATTGCAAGAAAAAACTCATATTCAAAAAATTCAAAATGCTTTAAAAACATCATTAATTCAAAATGTTTCTCCAGGAATAGCTATTCGATATAATCAAGAAGAAGGTGGTATTGAATATATTATTGACGATAATAATGATGATGGGAACGATAGTGAGTTTTTTACTATATTTTAAGGAGGTTTAAATGTCACATACTTCTCCTATAAATTTACCAAGACAAAATGAAAATAAAGAACAGTTTTTGAATAGAAGTGGTAAACTGCTAATGCATAGTGGTAAATCTAAAGAAGAAGCTCAAAATATAGCAGAAACTGTATGGAATAATTACACAAAAGCATCTGTTTATTTTGACCCTCGAAATCAATATGATACAAGATGGGTTGAAAATAAAAATCAAAACTATGATACAACAAATCAATCAACATATGATCAATCAATGTCTAATCAATCAATGGTTGGTCCAAATATGTCAATGGATATGCAACGTCATAATTCCAATCCTAATCAAAATCTAAATAATCAATCATCATTAGATCCTATTATATCAAATATTGTAGATATTATTAAAGAACAAAGAAAACAAACATTTTCATTACAAAATATAGAAAATATATTACAATCAGTTTATGATGAAATTTCAGCTATTAGATCCAAAGGTCACAAGATTAAAGCTATAGATGATAAAAAACCTAATCCTTCTGATTTTTGGAATATGCCTAAACAAAATAATATTTTGAAAAAATTAGGCATTCCATCTGGAATGATTCCTGGATTAGATGGCATGGCAAATATTGCTGATTTTATTATAAATCCTATAAAAAAATCAACTCAATTTTTACAAGAAAAATCAAAAGGATTGCTTCAAAAAGGCCAACAATGGTTAGATGGAGCTGAAATAACTGAATTTAAAGAAAATCCAGAATCATTATTGGATATAGCAGGTGTTCAACGTTTAACTGATGTTGAATTATCTAATAAAGTTATAACAAAAATCATACCAACAAAATTAGAAGAGTTTTCTTCTTTAGAAAAAGAACAATTAGACGTTTTAAGAAATATATATACTGTTAATAAAACTCTTACAGAATTTCATACTGGTAATAAAATAAATTATGAAAAGACAATTGATACTAGTACTAAAATTTTTAATACGAGAACTGGAGATTATGTAACTGATGAAGAAATGAAACATGATGTAAATATGGTTACTGAAAAATTAGAAATGGCTATGCAAAATGCAAATGCTAGATCTTTAAATGCTTTAATATCTCAATACACTGGTTTTGATTTAAAACAATTATTAAATGAAAAAAGTTTAGATATTTTTGGATCAGATATTGGTGGTATGAACGAAAATGATTATATTGAAAATACAAAAACACATTTATATGATTCTTCTAGAGCAGAATGGGACAGAGAAGATTTAATAGCTAAAATGATCGAATATGAAAGAAGTACTGATGCTAGATTTGATGAAATTATAGAAAGTAAGAAACAAGAAATAAATTGGAAAGATCCATCAACATATTTTAGAAATATTAAAATGCCTAATCATAATGAAATGTATAATGATATGAAAAAATCATTGCATTTCGAATATGAAGATGAAGATGGTAATATTTCTGTTATTCGTCCTCCAAAATTAGAAGATATATCAAATGATATTGATATTAAATATCCAGAACGTACAAATTATTTAGATGTTGGTCAAGATATTAATTCAAATTGGATTCATAAAATAAATGATGATAATATTATAGAAAAAGATGATGATTTTGTTATTATAAAAGATATTGATAAAAATGTTTTTAAATCAATAAAAGATGAAGGTGGTTTATTTGTAAGATTTAATGATAAAACTCCAATAAATAAAGATTCTTCATTAAATAATACAATATCATCTAATAACATTAGTAATCGCAAACTTAGTAAAATAAAAAAGAATTATTCTAAAAAAAGAACAGTTTCTCAAGAATTATCAGAAATCGATAAAGATAATTCTAAGAAATTGAATTTAATGAATATAAAAGATGCAGATGATGATAGAGAAGTTATGAAAAGTCATCTGAAATCTATAGCAGAATCTAATAATAAAGAAAATAAAGAAAATAAAGAAAATAATATAAGCAGTTTATTCTCTTCTTTTGGAGGAGGTTTTCTAACTACAATAATACCACTATTAACTACTCCTTTAGGAATGATAGCAACTGGAGTAACAGCTGTTGCTGTTGCTGTTGGAGGTTTACCTGCTGCTTTAAGTTTAATAACTGGTTTATTATCTGGATTAAATAGTATATTTCAATTTGCTATGACGGATATTGGAACTGCATTAGGGAAAACAGCAAGTGCATTGAGTCATCTTGATGAAGCTAACAAAAAACGAGATGAAAAAGAGAAAGATGCAAAAAATAAAGATAAAGATAAAGATGTAAAAAATAAAGAATTAAAAGAAGATATAGACAAACCTACAAAAAATGCAAGTCAATTAGCTGGAGATACTCCTTCAAAACCAGGAATGTGGGATAAAGCTAAAAACTTTATATCAGAAACTGGTAGCAATATATCTAATTATGCATCAGAAACTGTTACTAAAATTTCTAATTACGCATCAGAAACTGGTAATAAACTAATAGAAAAAGCAGGACAAGTTAAAGATACTGTTATTAATATAGGTCAAAAAGGTTTAGAATTTGGAAGAAAAATATATGATACTGGAAAGAAAGGAGTTAATTGGGTTGTAGAAAAAGCTAAAGTTGGTTGGAATTATATAAAAGAAAAATTTAATAAATTGATCGAATTTGCTGGAAAACAAGTTGATTCTATAAAACGAGTATATGATTCTATAAAAAATAGTAATAAAGGCTTAAAATGGATATTGGTTCAAATTGAAAAGATTTTTAAATTTTTCAAAGAAAGGATAATATCTCCTATTATAAATTCAAAAGTGTTTAGAAGATTTTTTGGAGCTTTGGCATATTGGGATATATTTCAAGAATGTTCAAATTTATCATCTGATAATAAAAATATGTCTATTATGGATAAAGTTTTAAGTATATTAATAATAGTTTGTAATGCATTACTTGTTTGGCCAATATGTAAATTATTAGCAGGAACTGGTCCAGTTGGTGCAACAATTCTTATTATAGCTGGAGGATTATCTTTATTACTTCCAATGATTAGAGATTGGATAAATAGTGATAATCAAGAAACTGAAATACCAGAAGATGTTCAAAAGCAAATACAAAAAGCTGAAAATGCTTATAACGAAGCACCTGAAATATCTGATGAACAATCAGCGACGATGATGCCTATAGAATCATATTCTGGTGTTCCTGATATTGGTAAAAATAATCAAACACAAGCATCTCAACAAACAAATTCTTCACCTCCTATGATGCATATGGGAGGAATAGTAACTGACAATGATAAGATGCCTTCATCACAAATTTCTGGTTTAAATTCAAATAGTATGATAGAATCTGAAGAAGGATTAGTTACTGGTTCGGATAATTCATCAGAAAATGTAGTTAAAACTTTACAGAAAGGAGAATATGTATTTACTAAAAATGAAACTAAAAATTTAATAACTGTTTTAAATTCTTTATTAACAACAGCGAAACAACAACATTCATTATTAGAAAATATAGATATTAATATTTTTCGTTTAAAAGAAATGGAAGATGAAAAAGAAGCTGATAGAAAAGAAAGAATAAGAATAAAATCGAGCAATGAATATATTAACAGATATTCAAAAAATACATCACTGACTCAAGTAAATTCTTCATACTCATTACCACCATCTTCTTCATCTCAACAACAAATTCAATTTCCTTATAATGTCCAATCTTCTGAATTGTCTCGGTCCTCAAACATATCTCCACCTCCAGCTTCTCCATCATTATCAAACATATCTCCACCTCCAGCTTCTCCA
>CAYJGL010000001.1:0-114981 GCA_964369695.1 uncultured Clostridium sp. | reverse complement strand
CTCCAGCTTCTCCATCATTATCAAACATATCTCCACCTCCAGCTTCTCCATCATTATCAACAAACATTTCATATGGTGCTTCATCACCAAATATATCTTCATCTAATATACCAATACAACAAACAAATTCATCATATAGTTCATCACCAAATATAAATCAATCATCAATGAATGATTTTTCTAATCAAAATTCATCAACTGTATTCCCATTACCTGGTGGTGTTTTAACTTCAAAATTCGGTATGAGAAATGGAAGACAACATAGAGGTATAGATTTAGGAATACCTGGTAATCCAAATGGATCAGAACCAGTCGTTGCTTATAAAAGTGGAGAAGTTGTAGTAGCTTCATCTTTAAATGGATATGGAAATGTTGTATATATAAATCATGATGATGGAATGCAAAGTAGATATGCACATTTACATAATTTTTCGGTAAGTTCTGGAGATAAAGTAACTGCTGGTCAAGAATTAGGAAAAATGGGAAATACTGGTATAGGAACTGGTCCTCATTTGCATTTTGAAATAAGAAAAGGACACAGTACCAATAATAGAGATACCAAACCTATTGATCCATTATCTATAATAAATGCATCAGAACAATCTAATTCAACACAAAAAGAATTATCTGAAGCATCAGAATTTAAAGATGATAAGAATAAAGAGCAAAATAAAGAAAAACCAACTGCAGATGGTTCTTTGAGTAATGGAAATATAGCTTCAAATACTAATTTAGACAAAAATAATATGTCTGAAAATTCATCAGGCCCTTCATCTGAATTGAAAAATGAGTCCAATTTGGCGAACTCCAATAATTCAGATAATACAATGCAAGAAAATAAGACGCAATCTGAAGATATTCGTCAATTATATAAAGACTACGAAAAAGCAACAGATACACAAGATACTGAGAATATTGATAAATTAGAAAAAATAATGTCAGAAAAAGGTTTAAAAACAGATAAGCAAACTATCGCTTATAATACATTAGATAGTAATATGAGTCATAATATTAATTCTTCAACAAATAATATGGTTAAAGAATTAACAGCAGCTGAACAATATGTTCAAAGTAAAGGTCAAAATTTAAATCATCCTAATAAATTAAATAATGTATCTAAAGATTATACTCAAATATCAAATACAGAATCTGCAAGAGCTTATCAAAAAGAAATTCACCCACAACCAAGTATAACTCCTATTGCAATTCCTGGTCATAATGTTCCGATTATGGCAAACACACAATCACAACCAGCATCTATGGCTCAAAAACAATCAAGAACAGTGGATCATGTTACTAGCACATTAATGGACAGAATATTTGAAAATACAATAACTAGTTTTATGAATGGCGCTATTGATTTCGGTTTAGGAAATAAAGCAACAACTGTATTTAAAAACAGCGCAAGTGCTTAAAAATATGGAGAAGAGAAATCTTCTCCATATTTATTTTAGGAGTATATTATGTCTTCAACAGCATATGCTTTAAAAGATATTGGAAATGTTTTAAAACTAAGAGATGAAATAGATCCAGATCTTAGAGTAACTAAACATATTAGAGCAAATTTAGCAACAGTAGATATTATACCAGTAGATTATAATTTACAATTAGGAGCAGTTAATAGAAAAAATGGTGGAATGGCAATTGTTTATGATTTTTTAACTCCTATGAGAGTTTATGAAAAAATATGCAAACATTATAATTTACCTGGAAGTTATGGTGGTATTCGTTTATGGTTAACTGATGAAACTCAAGCATTTGAGGATTTTAGTCAATCATTCGATAATAATATTATAGAAACTGCAGTAAATACTTTATCTGGAATAGGAAATCAATTAAAACATATTATTAAATCAGTAGGAAATTCTAATGCAATACATGATGCAATATTTAAAGATGGTCCAAAAATAGCTGGTAGTTTTACAAGAGATATTGCTAATGGACTAGGATTAGATAAAATATCTACTGGAGATCCAAATACTGTTGGAAGTAAATTATCAGATATACTTTCTGGTGGAGCAGAAACTGCAGCAGAAATTGTATTACAAGGTAAACAAGTTTCATTGCCTAAAATTTGGAAAACATCAGAATATAAACCAACATTCACAATGAATCTAAAATTAGTTGCTCCATATGGACATCCAGAATGTATTAAACATTTCATAACACAACCTCTTTTACATTTAATGATATTATCTTCTCCTCGTTCAACAGATGGTTTATCATATGGTTTATTTCAACCTGTCCGTATAAAAGGATATGGTATGGCGAATGTTAATCTTGGTGCAATCGATAATATTCAAATACGTAGAGGAGGAAGAGAAACGGCATATAATGTTTATAAACAACCATTGATATTGGATGTTTCGATAAATGTAATACCACTATCTGATGGTTTTGCCGTTATGGATCATTATGGACCAAAAGATATAGCAACTTTTAATGAAGCATCAAAACCATATGCAGAAAATATAACAGAAACTCCAGCTATTACAACTTTAGGAAATATTATACAATCTTTAAGACCAGCTCCCGATGATGTTGTTAATCAAAATGCGGCATTTACAGAAATATCTCAAAATCCAAATTTTTCAGAAAATGCTTCTCCAACAAGAGCTGTTCCTCCTCAAGAATCTAGAACAACAACAGAACAATCAACGGCAGTTATGTCAATATAACTAGGAGGATTATTCATATGGGAGTATTTGGTAAAACTGCAAATATATTTCTTAACACTCTTCAAAATTCAACTCCTAAAATGACAGATATTCAATTATCTATTTCGAAATTGTATGATATTCTTTTAACTGGTAAATTAAAATTACCTATATTGGATTATCAATATAATGAATTATTATATAATGTTAATCTGTCTTTAGTCAATACTATAACAAATTATTCTGAAACTAAATTAATAGATGGAAAAATTAAAAAAATAGGATATAATCCTATAAAAATAGCAACAAGCATAACTGGTGATCCTATTGATTTTTTAGAAGAAATAGAAGATACTTATCAAAATAATTTATTAGAATTAAAACAATTATATGTTAAAGTTAATAAGGATTTATCATATCATAAATATTTAAGTTATGCTTTTAATAATTTATATAATGATTTTATTATAAGTTGTGATATGCGTAAATTTGTAAGATATTCTAATTCATTTCCATATATTTTTAAAATGCAACCTTTCAATAATATTAATGATTATAGTTCCATTCCTCTAATCATATCTTCTATTATTTTATTTAAATGTTATCAAACTGCCTATGATTTTCCATCTAATTCAACAGAATTATTATTTTCTGATGAATTTTCAGAAGAATCTATGAAACAAGAATTTAAAGAATATATTATAAATAATAGTGATGAAATATCTGATTCGATAGGAGAATTTGTTAGAAATAATATTTTATTATTTGGAGAAGTAACAGATAGTACGGTTATAGAGTATATACGGAATATAATAAAAGACCATTTATACCATTTTTATGAAATATTTTTTGATCAATTTGAAGTACTTGGATTTGGAGATATTTCATTTATATTAATATCTGATATTAATTATAATATACTTCAAGATAATGTTTTACATAATATTCATAATGATTTCTACAATTCTTTACAAAATATATTCAATACTGATAGTGGTAGTTGGGACTATTTTAATATACAAGAAGATGTTGTTTTATCTAAATTAGTTAAATATTATAATTCACATTTAAATCATGCAAATTCATGCATAGCAGTTGCTAATCAATTTACAGATTCTTCTTTATATTTATTAAATTCATACATTTTAACATACAATTCTTTTGTTTCGGATTTTTTGCATGACGATGAACATGAAGCATTTACAATAAAAGAGATTAATAGTTGGTTAAGTAGGCTTTTGCCGTTAAATAATAATTCTGAAAATTTATTAGAATATATTGTATCTCATAAATTAAAATATGAATCATATAATGATTCTTTTAAAATGGCGTACTTTTTAAGATTTAGAGAATTGTTAATTAGATTTTGTGATAATTCCGTATTTAAACATTTTATTATGTCTACATTTGTTAAAAATATAGAAAAAGAAATAAATAAACATTATTATGTATTACCAGAATGGTCATTAGAAACGGACAAATTAATTACATTTTGTAAATCTTTATTCATGAAACATTTATTAGAATTTAAAAATGGAAAACCAAAAATATGGGGAAATTATATAGATAAATTAAATACAATTGTTTATAATGGGATTAATAATAGTACTTTAAAAACAAATGTAAATTCTTTAGATGGTTTAATTAAAGTTGAACGAGAAGCTTTTGAAAAATATTACTTCATATTTAATAGTTTCTTTAAAAGTTCTTTTTTAGCAAAGCATTTGGAGAATAGTCTTTTAAAAAGGTATTCGTTATAGATATAACATTAAATTATAGATATAATAAACCTAATATATAAAAATGAGGTGAATAAATGCAATCTGCCAACCCCGCATTAAATCCATTCAGTGCACCTAAAGCACAAAACACAGGTCTTTCAAATGGACCATCACAACCAAACATAACAAATAATTTTCATAGTTATAATAATAATCAAAATGCATTTGTTGCAGCTCCTAATATTTCTAAAATACATTCAAGCACTCCAAATGGTTTTAGAATTTTAAATGCTTTTGCGAATCAATATATGAATCTTCCTTTTTTTGAAAATATAATTATAACAATGATGTATAATATTGATTCAAGTAATTCTATTGGTGGTAAAAATAATCAGGCATTACAATCTATTAAAACATTTTTGAGTGATTGTAATAAAGATTTAGATTTAATAAAAAATTCAGTCTCTACATTGCCTATCGATTTATTAAGAAATGCTATTCGATTTACTAGACAAGTTTTAGAATTAAGATCTAGTGTTGGTAATAGATTAATAACATATGATAATCTTGAAGATCATTTTGCTAATATAAAAGATATTCAAATTAAAAAAATGATATTAAATATTAAACAAAATAGATTAAAAACTGCGGATGAATTTAGAAAAAATCATGATATTATTTTACAAACTGTAACTTTATCATCGCAGTTAAGAAGTATACGTGAAAGTATGTTAGCTGTTGATAAATTAATGGCAGAATCTGAATCAGGAAGCATGCCATTATTAACAATGGCAGAAGAATGGAAAAATGCAATTTCTGGAGCTTATTCTGATATTTCCAATCTTAAAGTACTTCATAAAGTTTCTGAATTATCAGATTACATGATAATAGGTGGAGATGAAAAAGCAGATAATATAGCTAATTCAATCACGACATATTTATCTGAAGGATACTCTTTCTTTAAATCTGGATTTTCATTAATAGACAATTCTATTGGGGGTATAGAATCTGCTAATGTTCATATTATCTGTGGGCCATCAAATAGTGCAAAATCTATTTTTATGATTAATTTGTCTTGGAAGATGATGTTAGAAAATATGCAACTTTTTAATGATGGAGATATGTTTGTTTTCTATACATTAGAAGATGATATTTATAAGTTAATTAGACGTTTCATTTCTATTATAGGGAATGTTGATACTTTAGCTATTCGAGAGTTATTTATAAGAAGTAGTACACTTCTTAAAAAACATAATGATAA
The DNA here is from genome assembly GCA_964369695.1 of uncultured Clostridium sp. GTDB lineage: Bacteria > Bacillota > Clostridia > TANB77 > CAG-508 > CAG-269. The sequence continues at coordinate 109,342 of CAYJGL010000001.1, read as the reverse complement.
AGATATAAAAAATACACAAGTTTTCAAAGATATTTCTAAAATATTTCAAAATCTTTTAGAAGAAAGCTTGTTTAAATCAACAGGAAAACGATTACGTTTTCTATTGAAACACTCTCATGGTGAACCTGTATCTCCTGGTGATATGATTAAATTTATAGATGCTAGAAGATGTGAAGGTTTGAGAGTAAGAGCCTTATTCATTGATTATATCGATGTTATGGCTCCGACACATGGTGGTAAGGTTGGGGGTTATGATGATTATAATAGTCAAGGTATTATAACCCAAGAGCTTAGAAACTTGGCAGCCGAATATTCTATACCAGTTATAACTATCACTCAGGCGACAAGATCGACTGAAAATTCGCCAACAGTAAGTAATGAAAATATGGCAGATAGTCACAAAAAAGTAAGATATTCTGATTATATTTATATGGTGCGTATCAGAAATGATTTAAACATTTTAGCAGAATGTGTTAAAAAGGATATTCTTCCTTTAGAAGATCAAGCGGATCTTAATTTTTCAGACTTGAATAATGTGAATAATCAAAAATTACAACCGTTTGAAATGAAGATAACAAAAGCTAAAGATGGTGCTAAAAATGAATTAAAATATCTTATATTTTCTGGTAATAACTTAAGGATATATGAACAATTAAATGATGTTTATACCACAATATCTGATTTACATCGGCGAAGTTCTATGCTTAACAACCAAATTGAGTTATTGGGTGTAAATGATGTTAGAACAATTCAAGCAACTTCATCTATGAATTTGCTTGAATAAACAATTTATTTTAGGAGTACTTAATATGTATAATGACAACATTTCTGTAGAAGATTTTATCAACGGTGCTATTATAGAAGGTTATCAAGTTGGAACTCAAAGTTTTTTGCAGAATTTAGAAGAACAATTACAAATTTCTAATGTAATTGCAGAATCTGGTGATGCTCATGAATTGCTTCAACATATGATTGATGAAACTGATGGTGCAACTTCAACTTATGAATCTTACGAACAATTAGATAATATTGGAAATAAATTGAGCCGTATTTTATAATTTAAAAGAGGGTGATTTTTAATTAAATCACCCTCTTCGGAGAACTAAATGAATGAATCCCAATCTTATGTAGAAAATACATATCAAAAAAGTCAATTTGAATTAGATATGACGGCTTTAGAAACTGTAATTGCAAATATTTTTGTTTATAATATTAAACCAAAAATTATAAAACACTTTAATAAGTATAAAGAAAATTCTATAAAAAATGAAAACGCAATTTTAGAAATCAATGATTTAATAAGTTCAAGTTCCAAAGAATGTCTTAAATATATGGCTCCAAAATATTTAAAATTTATAAACGAAAATTATTTATCAAATGATGGTTTAGTAACTTATATTTGTACTCAATTCAATACTCTTATTCAAGAAGATATTTCTAATCATATTCAGAATATAACATAGGTGGTATCATGGTATTTAATATTGGTTCTTTATTTGGTGATAATGATTTGAATAATATGATTTCAAGAGTAGATACTATTGTCAGTACTCTTGAAAAAAATAAATCTCCAAATGTCGAAATTAAAGACAATTCTTCAAATGCTATAAATGAATTTATTAATAGTAGTCGTGAAAAAGACAGTGATGAAGGAACTCTTGAAAAATTATTAGAAAATATAGGAATACCTGCTCAAAGATCTAACAGATATCGTATTTATGATGAAATGTACAGTTCTGTTCAATTAATTAAAAATATTATAAGAGTATATGTTTCTAATATATTACAAAAAGATGTCATAACTGGTAAATCTATAGTATATATAGAATCTCCAGAATTCAAAACTGACAGTTCTAGTATTAAAAAATATAAAAAATTATCACAATCCATTATTAATACATTCAAAATAGAAAAATCTTTAAATGAAAAATTAGTTCATGATTTATTGAGATATGGAGATCATTATATTGAAATTATAGATTTATTAAATGATGTAGCTAATTTACCAACATCATTTCAAGGAAGTCATAATATAAATATAAATGATATTGGAACAGGAAACGTATCAAATGATAAAATATTGACAGACCATGATGAATTTAAGTTTATATCAGAACAATTTGAATATATAAATTTAAGATTAAAAAATAATGGAAATATTAGTGAATCTGAAAAAAATACAAAATTAAATGATTGTATTAGTCTTTTTGTTGATTGTTTAGTTGAATTTAATGATGTTTCATCATCCAATACAGATGTACATATGCATTTAACTAAATCAAATATGAATTTAGATATGTTATATGAATCTGAACAATCAAACAATACTATTGATGGTTTTGAAGAACAACAATTAAATCGTATTTTATTAAGATTTCATAGTCCTAAAAATATGGTTGTATTAACAACATCTCATAATAATAATATTATAGGATATGTTGAAGTACAAGAACATAAGTCCATAGAAGTTACTCCTGGTGTTGGTATGCAATTTGCATCTATCATTAAACAAGTGAGTGCTATAAGCAAAAACAAAAATGAAGATCATAGTTCTTTAATTAGAAGAATTATTCATCAAATGATTAATAAATTGATTGTCAAGTTAAAAATACCAGAATTAAATTCGGATGATAAAAATAAAAAAGCAGTACAAAGAGAATATGAAAATTTAATTCATCAAAAAATTGGAGATGAATTATATTTTACTATTAAACGTTTATATTTTGAATCAGATCAACATAAAGATAAAGAAAAAATTAAGAAAATTAATATAAGATTTATACCAAGTGATAGAATAGTCCCTTTATCTTTAAATCCGATAGAATATTCACCATATGGAACAAGTATTATTGATCCTTTAATTTATCCTGGGAAATTATATTTATTATCACAATTAACTAATATTGTTATGAAATTGTCTAGAGCTGCCTTGATTAGAAAATGGACTGTCGAAACAGGCCCAAGAGAACAACACACAAATCTTATACAAAAATTAAAAAGAGAATTAAGAAATCAAAGAATTACTGTAGATGATATTACGAGTTTTAAATCTATACCTAAAATTTTATCTGATTTTAAAGATATGATTATATTGACTAAGAAAGGGACTAAATTTGTAGATGTTGATATTCAAAGTTTCGGAGATCCAAATATTAAAATAGCAGATTTAGAAGATGCTAGAAGAGAACTTATAGCATTATCTGGAGTTCCTGCTCCTTATTTAGGATATAATGATGTTGTAGATTTAAGAGAACAATTAGTTCATATTAATATAACTTTTGCAACACAGATTATATCAATACAATCACTAATAAATTCTGGTTTAGGTGACTTGACAGATAAGATATCTAAAATATTAGGACATGATGAATATCCTAGTAAATATATAACTCCTGCTTTAAAACCTCCAGTTATACTTTTATTACAATTATTAGAATCAACCATGTCATCCATAGGTAATATTCAAATGTCTTTCCAAGGTAGTAATATAGAATATAATCCATTTTATTTATTGAAGAAATTTGTAACTTCAATTGATTGGGATGAATTTTCTAAAGAAGCTAGAGAATATGCTTTATTCAAAAAAGCATCTATGAATCCAGTAGAAGCAGAAGGAGGTCCTATGTGATAAATGCAAATGACTTAGTTTTGGAAGCTAGTGGATTGAAAGGATTTCTTGGAAGAGGACAATTAAGTCAGCATAATATAGATCATCTTCATGTTGCTAATATAATTAAACCTAAAAAATCTATAGATAAAGGTTTAAATCGTCGTAATAAAAATCTTATAAAAAAACATAATGTTACAATATTGTCAAGCCCAAGAGATACTCCATCTGTTCAATTACTACACGGAAAGTCTTATATTCATATACCTAAAAATAACAAATTAATGAGACAACTTTTGGTAAATAATAATAAACATAGAACTATAGAACATGAACTTGATGAAATAAAACAAATGCGTAGATTTGAAAATGATCATAAAAAGAGACAAGAAGCTAAATTTACGTCACATACCCATCCAATAGTCGTTAAAAATGAAATATACGGTATTGATTGTGGTAAAAATACAGCTTCTCATAAAAGTGAATTTGAACATCATGTATATGGTCGGAGTGGAAGATCTAGTGCTGTTAAAAAATTTACTAGAGAATCTTCTATAATATCAAATACTATGCAAAACTCTAATTATCAAAATCAAAAAAAATTTATGAAAAATTTAGATAAAGATCAAACAAAATATCAACATCATCATCGTAGAGTTGCTGAAAATTTCCATACATTACAAATGATTCATGATTTTAAAAATAATATGAGTAAAACAAAACATGATATAAATTATTAAAAATATTTAGATAAAGAGTAATAATAATGTATTTATTAGAAAATTTTAATAGTATTTATAATCCTGAATCTTTATGCTTTGAAAATATACAACCTCAACCAAATCAATCTCAAGAAATATCTCCGGAAGAACAACAATCTCCATCTGTTGAATTTGAAGATATTAAAAAATTCCTTTTATTTAATCGATTAAAAGAGATTAAATTAAAATTAGAATTATCAAATATTAATAAAAGTGATGAAGATATATTAAATCTATTCAATTTTATTGATACGATATTGTTATTTTATAATACATTCACATATGATCAGTGTATGAGAATTGTAAATTCTCTTATTGAAAATATTTCTCATATTCTTCATATTTCTATACCTAATTATCCTAATTCCGAAGATCCAAATCAACAAATTCCTCCTCAAAATTCAAATCAACAAATTCCTCCTCAAAATTCAAATCAACAAATCCCTCCTCAAAATCCAAATCAACAAATCCCTCCTCAAAATTCAAACATAAATCAATAATTTTATAAAAATTTTAAAAGGACATATTATGCAAACTGGTATTTTATTCGAATACTTTCAACCAGTTAGCCACAATGATATAGTAGTTCTTGAAGATACTAAAATGGGTGGAACTCCCAAAGCTAAATTCAAAGTAAGATTACAAACTCTTCAAGAACGAAATAACAATGGAAGATATTATGATCTATCTATTGGAAAAGAAATAGCAGAAACTCTTAGTCCAAAAGCTAAATCTAGAACATTATTTATGGAAGTAGATCATCCCATGACTGGTGGAGATGAATTATTAGCTAGGAAAAGAGCAGTTACTGTTGAATTGAAAAATTGTGGTGCCTTAATTAGCTCTATTGGAGTTAAAAATAATGATATAATTGGGGAAGCAGAAACCCTTAGTGGGTTTTTGGGTCCTGATTTATATAAAACAATCATGTATGATAAAGCAGATATTGGTTTTTCTTTAAGAATGTTTGGTAGAACCCAGTTAGAAGAAAATACAGGAATAACCAGAGTAGTTAGACCTATTCGTCCAATAACATATGATGTTGTTACTAATCCATCTCATGGGACAGCAAAAATATTAGAATTTGTAACTGAAGATATAAATACATTCTTAGTAAATCCATCAATTAAAGCACAAATGATTAATGAAACAACTTTAATAGGAGATGATCTCCGACTTGAAGATGTTAATGAATCCGTATATGATTATTTAGATAGAGTTATAAATTCAACTTTTAGAACACTTGGTCCTGTACAATTCAGATTATAGGATCTATAACTTAAATTTAGGAGGAACGAATGAGTGAATTCGTAAACAATCACACTGATTTGATTTTTGAAAATTATGATGTTTATTTAAATCAACATAGAAATGAATTAAATACACCTGCTGGTGCTATTGAAATGTTATCATCCGATGGTTCTTTTAGATCCTATATGGCTGCTTTAACTGAAGGTTTAGATGTTCATCAAAAATCTGCAGTTATGGCAGTATGTGAACGTCAACGTCAATTTCTTTTAGAAGAAAGTACACAATTAGGTCCAAGTGCTAGTGTAATTGGATATGCTGTAACATATTTCCCAATTTTAGCAGATATTTATGCTGATCCTGTTGTAAGTCGAGTAGCTACTATTTATCCTACAACGAAACCAATCAACACTATTCCAAAAGTACAATTAACAGCAACTGTTAGAAATACAGATGGAACTTCTAAAACATTTTTATTACCTCGAGCACAATATTTGGTACGAGGGGCTGCAGAAAATATTACATTACTTCCTAATACAAATAATGATCTCTTCAAAATGTCTCATGGTTATCCTAATGAAGTAAACAGCACATTAGCTCGTATCAATAAACGTTATTTTATGATCAATACCATGTCTGTTATCGGGAAAGATGTTGGTTCTGGTGTTGGTGATACTACATCATTGATTGGTTTAAATCTTCGTCCAGATGCACGAGGTCAAATTCATAAAGAATTTGAAATGACTGATAGTGCTGGCTTTACAGTTAATGGATCTATTATTGGTCATGTTGATTGGGATAAGGGAGTTGTTCAGTTTAGTACCACATTTACTTCTATTGAAGGTATGGAATATGAAACTGAATTTATGAATAGCAAAGTTATCTTTAGTCCTAAAACTGGTGAAGTTGGTCGAGTAAAAGTCGATCTCAAAATTAGCGGTTGGGATGTTAATATCGATACTAAAGAAGATTTTGAAATTGAACTTCAAGCAGAAACAATTCAAGATTATAAAGATATTTATAATATTGATTTGGTTCGTACTATGTCTGAAGCTATCAAAACTCAGATTTTGCTTAATAAAGACTGGGATCTTTCATATTTCTTAGAATCTGCAGAAACTGAAATGAATGATAATGGTACTTATCAAAGCATTAATATGGGAACATATTTTGATAGAGCTGGTGTAATGTCTCCTCGCAATTTGATAGATATCATGAAATCTGTAACTCCACGTATCACTATGAATAATACTGTTATTTTCCGCAACTTCCGAGCAGAACCTCAATATTTATTGACAGGTTTACGCACTGGTGCATTGTTAAAGACAATGCAGACTTGGGCAACGAATATGCCTAATATGTCTCAGGGTGAAGTAGGTTATGTTTCTGAATCTGCATCTTTTGCAAAGCAAACAGTACTTATGTCACCTGCAATTAGTGATGAAAAGATTTATCAAGTTTATAAAGCTCCTAATGATAATCTTTCTCGTTCTGTTATTATTGACTTTATTTATAAGCCTATTTATATTATTGAAGAAATTACAAATAGCATGAAGCGTACATTTGTAAAATCAAGAACTGCTCTTGAACTTTGTGCAACACATGCTCTTGGTTGTGTTAATGTTACTGGTCTTAATAATATTTTAGGAACAGATTATCGTTCGGCACCTAATGTTTTAGGTGAAAAATTATAATTAAAATATATTTAGAGGAGCTTATTAATTTAAGCTCCTCTAATGATTAGGAGAAATTATGATTAATCAATTAGTGTTCGAATCATTTAATGATGAATTATTTGAATTAAATAGAGTGGAACAAAAAATATTAAGTGGAACAATTAGTCAAGATAATGCAAAAAAAGCATATATGGCAAAATCTGCAAGAAGTAGATTATTAGGAAAACACAATACCAATCCACATAATTATACTTTTATGTCAAATAATGAAAAACGCAATAGACTTTCTCTCGATAAAGCAGTTGAAAAAGCTAAAAAAAGAGAAGGAGTCAATTCATATAATTTTAGAGGATCTGTGGATCATCATGCTGGTCGTGGTAGAAATTATACTTATTCTCCTCACCAAGATAAACCTCTTAGTGAACGATTAAGTAGACAAAGAAATATTTTAAGAAATAGAAATAATTTAATGTAATATATAATTAATCAATTAGTATTTGAATCATTTCAGGTTAATCCTAGAATAATTGATTTAGAAAAAAGTAACAAATAAAATAAACGCAGCATATGATAGTGGGAATGAAAAAAAGAAGATCTCATTTAGTAAAAAGATTCTATAATAAAATCCCAAGCAGATATGAGTTTAAATCAACTGCTAAAACACATATGGATTATCTGTTAAATAAAAATAAATAATAAAAAAAAGGAATTTTAAAAATGAAAAGGAATAAATTAGTAAATCAATTCTTAGAAAATCATTCTGAAATACTAGAATCATCATTTCCTGGCTCTAACTTTTTTAGTTCTATAAAACAAAAAATACAAAATAAATTTAGTAAAACACCACCATTTCAGCGCAGAGATATAACAGCATTAAAAGGTAAAACTATGGGTGCTGTTAGAGAAAGAATGTCTCAATATAGAAAAGATAATTATAATCCACCTAAAGAATCATATATGGATTCATTGCGCCAAAATTTATCATCATTAAAAGGTAAAGCTATGGGTGCTGTTAGAGAAAGAATGTCTCAATATAGAAAAAATAATTATAATCCACCTAAAGAAAATAATTATAATCATGGAGAGACTTTGCGTCGTAGAGCAGGTAAATTTGCAATGGCTAAATCTACAAACAATAATAGAAATACTCCTACTCCTCAACAAAATAATTATAATCATGGTGATGCTTTGCGTCGTAGAGCAGGTAAATTTGCAATGGCTAGATCTGCTTTAAAATAATAAACAAAGCTGTCTTTCCAATTTTATTAATTATTTATAAATACAAAATAGTCAAATATGAAGATTAACAATATAATAAATTGAGAATGACAAATGTTAAATTTAAATATTATATTAGAAAATCAACAAAGACGCCCCATAGTACGGCGAAGATATCGATTATTGAAATTATTAAAACACCAACCCATCATAAATCATCAAAATAGATTTCATCATCAAACAGATATACCAAAACATACTGAAATATCTTCTAGAGAATCACATCATAATATATCTCCAAATGAAAATCATTTTAATAGACATAAAGGGAAATATATAGGTGCTGGTTTAGCTGTTGCCGGTTTAGGTTATATTTATAGCAAATATAAAAAAAAGAAAAAAAGAGATGAAATGAATAATCAAACTTATCCATATCATAATAATTTTGCAAATCATTATTAAAAGGAGTTATACAAAATAATGGACATTAATAATCTATCTGTTCTTAGAAATTTAGAAAATCTTCATAAAATTAAACAACGTGAAGTTTTTTGTCCTATGGCAAAAACAAGAGCTCTTGTTTCTCCACTTATGACTATAGATGATTTATCTTTAAGAACTACAATTGCTTCTCCAGATCTATATGATCAAGAAATAAGCCATCTTCTTTGGAAAAGAATTAAATGGCCTGATATCACTGGAGATATATCATTTGATGATTTTATTAGTAATTCTTCTTATATTGATAGGAAAATATTAATTTGGGGATTATTTGCTTCAACATACGGAACATTAGGGAATAAAACTATCGAATGTCCTCATTGTGAAAATAAATTTGAAGATGAAGTAACTGCAGAACAAATAATTCAAGAAGATAGTATTACTATTTGGGAAGAGGAAGTTTCATTTAATGAATTTATATATTCTATAGAATATAAACCTCCTGTTCATATAGAAGGTATTTATAAAATAATATTCAAAACAAGTATACCTACTATAAAAAATCATTTGGATGTTTTAAAATTAATTCCTATTGAAAAAATCAAAGAAAATTATCAAAAATTTGGAAATATATTATCACGATCAGAAGAACTTGCATCTGTAACTAGAGAAATCACATTATATAAATCTGAAGATGATAGTTCTCCTAATCATTGGATAACAGCACATGATGTTCATATGATTATTTCTAATTTCTTAACAATGGACATTTCAGATGATGTTTTATTACAATATAATTCAACATTTAATAAATATGTTCCGGTATTTAAGAAACTTTATAATTGTGATAAATGTTTAAATCAATTTAGTTTTGTTGTTGATCCAGAGGTATCTTTGTTTAGACAATTTTTTCGTAGATGATGATATATTAGTATCTGTTGAAGAAGTTTATAATTTTACTATCGAAAGTTTATTATATTACCAAAGATTATTTAATTATGGTGGGGATATTCTGACCTTATTATCATTACCATATAATTTATATCAAGATCTTATATTAAAACAAATTCAGTTAAAAAAGAAAGAATTAGAAATTAGTAAAGAAAATAAAAATTCTAAAAATTTTAGAAAATAAAATATATGGAGGTAAAGATTGTCTTCTATTTCACAAATAACATTATCTGAACTTCCTGTATCTTTACAAAATCAAATCCCATTTAGTATTAGAAATTATAAAGATATTTATAATCTAAGTGAATTGCCTACTAGTATAAGATATTTAATAGAAAAATATTATGATCAAAAAGTTCCAGAAATAGAATATCTTGAATTATTGGATGTTAAGTTTGAAATATCATCTTATAGTGATTTAGAAATTTATAATTCACCTAAAGAATTAGTTTTAGATTATTTTAAAAGATATTTAGTTTTAAAATTAGGATCTTATCCATATGATGTGCTGTTTGGTTCTTATCTTAAAGAACAGTTACAAACTAGGGATACTTCTTTAAGACAAACTCTTATATCAAATGAAATAGCACAAATAGCTGGTGTTTTAGGAAAAGATTTTAATTTGCAAATTATTGTAAAGACATATGATATTGTTCCTATAAAACACTATGATCATACCTCATATAGTATTCGGTTACAAGTAGAAATTGAGGGTGAAGAATATATAGTTGATTCAGAATAAAAAAAGGTGGTTATTTTATTAATAACCACCTTTATTGAATAAAATTAAATATGTGTTGCTATATTATTTATGCATATATCTGTTCCTCCAAAATTTCTATGTAATTTTAATATGCAATTGTCTTTCGCCATGGATGATAATATAGGACAATTTATAAATAATTTATCATCTTTGATTGTTAATTCTAAACCAATTTCAGGCCATAATGATTGTATTTGTAGTAATCTTGGCATTTCATTTGTAGAAGTTATTCCTATTAATCCATTAACTATATTAAGATATAATATTTTTTCAATCATATCAACCATTGTTATCATAAATCCACTTTCAAAAATAGTTGGTATGATTTTTAAATTTTTTGGAATTTTTTTTGTATCATCTTCTATCTTCACAGATAAATATTTTGGTATTTCTTTATTTTGATTTTCAATAAATATACTTTTGATGTTTGTTGTTAAAGTAGAAGTGTCTAATAATTCATATTGAATTATGCCTTTATAATTATCTTCTTGAAATTCTATACATTTATGTACTGCATCGATTTCAATATACGATCCATCAGATCGCAATACAAATAAAGAAGGAAGAGCATTCAATAGTTTCTTAGCATAATGATATCTTGAATTATCTAATAATAAAGATGCTTGATTTTCTCTACCTATAACATTAAAAAATGATATTATTGTGGGTTTTTTATTAAACATCCCACAAATAATAAAACGAGATTTATTTCTATTTACTAGAGATAAATGACCTCTTATGTTTACATTTTCATTCATATAGTCTCCTTTTTAGTTTTAATATCTATATATAAATTTCAAAAGTAAACAAAAAGGATTATTCATGTATAATAATGTTTTAGATGAAAATAAATATGTTGAAAATATATATGGAGAATATTTAACAAATATAAATAGATACCAAAATTTAAAAAGAAATTCTATTTTTGTTCGTTATTTAAATATAAATAAAGAAGCTTCAACATTTATTTCAGATACGAAAAGCACGTTTGATAGATATAATTCTGGTGTACAATATGACATATATGATTATACACCTTTATTTTCATCAAGTCAAGTTATAAATGAAATTGAAAGTTCTAATGATTTGATAGGTTTTCAATTTTCAGCTCCTCTAACAGTAACTGTATATACAATAAAAACACCAAGAATTGAAGATTTATTAATATTTAATAGACCACCTCAAGATGGTTTTGAAATATTTAGAGTTTCTAGAATTAGCAGTTCTTTAAATGCTATGAATTCATCTCCAACAACATCTTGGTTTCAATTAACATTAGAATATGCACCTATAGAAGATTTGAATAAACTTAATTATTTAAATCATTATGCATATTCTTTGCCGTTACAAAAAAATTTATTTTTAAAAGAATTTAAAAGAGAATTACAAGAAACAGATTTATTGGTATCTGTATTCTCTTTATTTGAAAAAAATCACTTCAGTTCATTTTACGATCTCTATTATATGAATTATAATGGTTTAAAAATTGTTCCTTTATATGAAAACTATATAATATATGAATTATTAGCAAATAAAGGACCTTATGAAGATCATTTTTATAATTTTAAAAGACCATATGGTATTAATAGATTCGGAAAAGAAGGATTTATAGATATTACTCATGGTAATAAAATAGAAAGATTAAAAGATTTAATTATACCAAATTACAAATATAGTGATTATATATTAAATATGAAATATCCTTTATCTATTTATGAATTATGTCATTATATTAAGTTATGGATATGGGAAAGAGATAAAACAAAATATAATATTATTTTTAAAACACCAGAATCTCAAGTACCTATTTTGAATAATGAAATTAAAAATACAATTAATACTAATGACTTTATTAAGAATATTAAAATTAATAACGAAGTTAGAAATTTTTCAAAAAAGGAATAAAATATGGATTATCAACATATTCTGAATTATTCCGATAAAAATCTAAAACAATTAGCTCCATTTAAAGATAATAGAATTTATCAATCAATGGTTAATATTTTAAGAAATCACTTTTTTAAACATGGATATAATGATACTCCTGCTAATTTAAAAGAATATGTTGAAAGTCAAATAATATCACCATATTTATATGATATATTTCTTATCGGTGCAGGCTATCCTGTATATCTTGTTAATATATTGAGATTAACTCAAAAGAAAAAAATTATAGAAAATTTAATGTCTTATCCAAAATATTCTGGAACATTAAAACATATTCAAAATATTTGTGAAGTATTGGATGAAAATTTTAATGTTTTTGAATTATACATTGATTATAGATCTCTATTAGATAATCAGGGCAAAATATCAATGGATTGGATTATGATTCCTAAACCAATATATACTTCTGGAACTTCATTTCCGTTATATTATGATTATGAATCAGTTTATAATGAAACTCCTACTTATTTTGTATCTAAACAATATTTAGAAACTTTGAGAATGACATCTTCTATTAGTTTACCAGTAAAAAGCAATTTGATTGTTTTAGATATGGTTAATATCACTTATGATAATGATATACAACAAATAAAATCTGTAGCAACAATTAACTATTTTAAAGATCATTATATATCATTATTTTTAGAAAAAAATGAATATACTATTACTATATCAGACGCATATAGATTATGGTATTATATTATATATTTAAATCAGAGAAAATTAAATTCATCAAAAATAGAACATCATCAAAGTATTTATTTTAATATAATAGATAATAATTTTCCATTTACATTAGATCCCTCTTCTCCAAATTCTATTCAAAAATTAGAAGAGGAATATAATAATCTACCAGATTCTAAAATAGAAATAGAAAGTTTTTATAAAAAATATATATCATCACAATTAACAAAACCCATTAAAGTAAATGAATATACTCTTGATGATTATAGAAAACAATTAGTAATATCTTTAGGGTTAGAATTAGTTTCAGAAATAGAAGATACTGTTGGTGGTTTAAACAATCCACATATAGATGGTATAATGTTAGCATTAGGAATGATAGAAGATTCTTTAAATTATTATTTTATTTCTTCTTCTGATTCTTTATTGTTAAAATTTCAAAAAGATTTAATGATGTTATTTTCTAAATTATTGGTTGATGCTGAAAAAACGGCAACATATCAAATGATATTAGAATTTAAACCATTTCATACACAATTAATCGCTTATTCTAAACATCAAATAAATAATAAAAGCAAATTGAATAATGTATTTATAGAAACCGATTGTAAATATGTTATACATGATTATCCTCAATCAGCAACCGTTATTAGTGATGACTATAAAATTTCAAGAAGTATTGAAAGTACTTATTTTGAATTTGATAATACAAATATTGTTAAAACGGATATAAGAGGAGCAACTGCTTTTACTGTCAATGATTTGATCTATTCTAGAGATATATCTACTAATATTTTTAATACATCATCTGCTTTAAAAATTAAAGATATTTATAATTTATATGATAATATATATGCTTTAGAATTAGAATCTCCTTATTTTGGAGTTTATGGAGTTTTTCCAAGAGCATATAAATATTTGCTCAATAATAATTTTATACATGAAGAAATTTTATTAACTAAAGGAAATTTTTATTCTTTTACAAATGTAATTAACGCTAATGAAGTACATACTACATTTGAAGGTTTTGTTCGTTTTTCTGTAGGAGATTATATCTATTCACCAGTAGATATATTAGATGATGCTGTTGAAATTATATCTAAAGATTATGATACTTTATCATTTATACTAAAAGATGATTATAATGGTACTTCTGGCACATGGCAATCTGCTATGAAGTGGCATCCTTCATCTTAAATGAGGTTAAATATGAATTATAAATATTTTAAACCAGATTTAAAAGACATGGTAGAAAAAAATTATGTCGAAAAAATTCTTGGAAATATAAGAAAAAAGAAAACTGGTTTAGTTGTTGGAGCATATAGGATTTTTAAAGATGGAGAAATAGTACAAAATATTTCTGAAAATTTAGTAGTTGCTATGGGAAGACAATATGTTGCTCAACGAATTTTTGGAATATCCCATCCAAATGAAACGGAGATCCCTCCATTCGTAGAAAAACCTATTTGGGAGTGGACAGTTACTCATTTTGGATTAGGTAGTGGTGGTGCTTTAGTTGCTGGGGGATATGTTAATTTATTAGGTCCAGAAATATGCGATGTTGATTTATATAATCCAACACCATTATCTGGTAATCCAGGAGATATGTCATATTTGACAAGTCCTGGAGATCTTTCTAGAAACGTAAACCCTACACCATATGTTGTAAAGCCAATCAAACCATCTGGAACTATAGATATTGTTGCAGCGGATGATATTAATTGTTCATTCGGTAGAACTTATTCATATGTTCGTATTATTTGTTCTAAATTTCCAGCAGAACCTAATTATTTAGAAAATGATGATGATTATTTGAATATTAATGAAGCTGCTTTATATTATACTGATGGTTCCAAAAAATGTCGAATGTTTGGGCATATTTGTTTTTCTCCTAAATATGTTGAAAAGAAAAGTGAATTGGTTATTGAATGGTATATACTTTGTTAATAAAATAAGGAGGAATTTATGGCTCTTGATAGACGCATTCCCGGTGTATATGTTGATATAGAAGACAGATCTGTTGCTATTGAAACAGGAGAAACCGGAAGAGCAGGATATATTGTTATTCTTAGTGATCAAGGTCCACATAATAAGATCGTAGAACTTAATTCTAGACAAGATCTTTATGATTTATATGGACGTCCAGATTTTACAAGATACGGACACGCACATTATCTTGCAGATGCTTATCTTACTACTTCTAGTAAATTATATGTTTGTAGACCTGCTATGATGGAACCAATTGGAGATGCGACATATGATGATTGTATGTCTATTTCTAATTCATATATTAAATTAAATGGAATGGATGATAATATTATTATCGAAAATGATTTTATATTTACTCAACAAACAAATATGGTCATTTTAGATAGTACATCCATGATTGATGAAAATGATTTCAAAGTAGGCGATTGGATTTATCCCGAAGATCAGACTTCAGATATTGCTTCTCAGATTATAGATATTGATTATGAAAATAATGAATTAATATTAGATTCTGCTTTTAAAGGAACTAATACTGTATCAAATATTGTTAAATTTGAGAAATTTAAAATTGATTCTATTGAAAATATGAGATCTGACAATAATGTCGATCCATTAGCAACTAATGTTTTATGGTATTTTAATGCAACTGGTGCTGGAGAACCTTATAATAAATATTTTATAAAAGGTTCTAGAAATATTCAATTTGAAAAAATTTATATGGATAATGATGCAAATGTATTATTTCCATATGCATTTATGGATATTGCAGTATATCGCAGAAATGAAGATAATACAAATACATTAATGGAAGGTCCTTGGACAGTATCATTAATTAATAAAACTGCTTCTGGATCTATTATTAAAGATATTTATACAGGTTTAGATTTATACCTACCAACTGTAATTAATAGACATAGTAGATTAATTAAAGTAACAGAAGGACTAGGTTCTTCATCATTAATGACTATTGGAGAAAATATAACATATCCATATTCTCCTGATGATAAAAAGAGACTTATGGTTCAATCGTTATTATCAGAAGGTAATATATTGGGTCTAGGTTCTGTTGGTAGTGGTGGACTATTCTTGTCTAATGGTCGAAATGGTAATTTGTTTGATGAAATTGGCTTATTAACATTTGCTAGTAATGAATCATATCAAGCTCTAGTAGCACAAGCATATGATGGTTCACTAACTTCAACAGATGGTTCTGTTGAATTGATTTTACAAGAAGTTTATCCTTGGTATATTTTTGATTATGTTGTTTGTGGTGGTTATAATAACATGGTCAATTATTCTTCTAAAACTCTTGTTGATACAAGAGGTGATTGTTTATTACTTACGGATACTGGTTCTTTTACACATTCTGCAGATGAAGATTTAGAAATTAGACAAATGCAAATGTCTTGGAATACTTGGAATGCTGCAATATATACTCAATTTAGAGAAATAGATGATCCTCATACTGGAAAATCAATTTGGTTAACTCCAGTATATCATGCAGTTATAAGACATTTACATACTGATAATTTATATTGGATAGCAGAACCAGTAGCTGGTATAGAAAAAGGTGCTATTGAAAATGCTAAAGATTTAGCATATAAACCGAATATAACCAAATTAGGCGATTTAACAGATGCTGAATTGAATCCAGTAATAGTTGAACCCGATGGTACTTATATTCTGACTCAATTTACTACTTGGAAACGCTTGTCTGTTATGAAAAGACAACATGTCGTTAAATTTATACATTATTGTAAAAAGAATCTTCCTAGATTATTAAAAGATATTTTACAAAGAAAAGCAACAGCATATTGGATTAATCAATGCTCGCAAAGAATTAATGGATTTATGAATCCTTTCTTAGATAAAGGCGATTCTGATAGATATGCTGCGATTACATCTTTTAATGCCAATGTTAAATTTGATGATGTTCGTTCTGAAATTTTTATTACTCTTACAGTTCAGCCTATTCGTGCTATCGAGAAAATCACTGTTAATATCGTAGTCGTTTAATAAAGGAGTAATTTTATGTCTTCTTTAACCATAATGAATAGATTGAAGACCAGTTTAACTGGTGGTGGAGCTATTGGTATACCTGCTCTTACATTAGAAAAACCAAATGTATTAACTCGTTATTTTGGCGGTCATAATAGAAAAAATCACCCATTTATTAATGGGTATTGGCAATTATATCTTAGTCCTCCACAACGTATTTTTGGAATAGCACACAATCAAGCAATTGAATGGTTCCATAGTACAGCTGAAGGATTTACTCCACCATCTAGAAACCTCAATAAAGCAGATGTTCCAGGCCAAGGTGGATTAGGTTCGTCATATGTTACAGGACAAACTCTTTCTAGAAATTTCTCTTTAACTTTTAGAGAATATAGAGATATGCCTAATATGCAATTATTGAACCTTTGGTCTTCTGTTATTGATCCATATACTGGTGTATCTGAAGAAGTTGGAGAAAAATGGGATGCAAATTTCTATAAAGGAAGTTGTTTTGTTATTTTAACTAAACCTGTCGGAGCATTTGAGGGCGAACCTATTGGAAATGAAGATATAGAAGAAGTATATTATTTCCATGGTGTTTGGCCTGAAAATACACCATATGATACAATGGCAACTGATATTTCCTCAAATGATGTTGTTCAATATGCTATGAATTTCTCCTTTGATGGTTTTCCTTTAACCAAAATAGATGATGGTGTTGTTGATCAAGCTGTTACTTTACTTAATAATAGAGAATATATTAAGCATACATATGATTTATATCTTAAAGATGTTACTTCTACTAAATATGGTGATATTGTTTAATTATTTTTTTGTTAAAAAATCCCAGTCCATATTATTTTATATGGACTGGGTCTTTTTTTAACAAAAAAAATAAAAGGGAAATAAAATTTTTTAAATATTATTTCCCTTTTTTAGTTTTAAAGTTCAGCTAAATAGCCTTCAGTTTCCTTAATTTTTTGATCAATTGTATTTTGAATTTTTTCAAAAAACTTTTGCAGTGTTTGATATTTGTATAAAATGTCTTCCTCGATTACAGAATTTTCAATATCATCAAATTCATCATCAATGAAATTTTCTAATAAATTTTCGAATAGATATGTTTCATCAGATGATGTTTGAATAATAAGTTGATCTCCTTCAATATCCAAAAATAATTCTTGATCTTGAATTTGATCTTGTTCTTGAGTTTGCATTTGATCTGTCATAATAGACTCCTTGTCTTTTGTTATAGGTTAATTAGATTTATCATTTGGATGATAACAATTTCCAATAATGAGAGCTCTTATTTTGTGAAATGATTTTATAACACCATCAATTTCAAAAATTTGATGATCTAATGATCCAGTAACTGTTATTCTAGATCCTTTTCTTACATTCTGATCTTTCAATATTTTAACATTTTTTTCAAAACAAACAACTTGAATATCTCCAGATTTAAATTCATTTTCAACATTTCTTTCAAGAGTTTTAAAAGATAGTTTGACATTACAATAAGTATGTCCTTTAGCACTTGTTTTATAATCGATATCTTCTTTAACAATACCACTTAAAACAACAACATTCATAATAGCTCCTATAAATCTAATGAATAAATAATAAAAAACAAATAATAATTATTTGTTTAAGTATTAATATCTATATAAAATAATTAAAAATAAAAGGACTGTTAATATAATTAACAGTCCTTTGAAAATATTATTACTCTGTTTGAATAGCCCAACGAGCTAGCTCGCTGATATGATCAGTTCTTAGGCTATGACTTTTTCGGTTATACTTAACCAACAAACAACCGTCAGAATTTGTATTAATCTTGAAGAAATACTCAACGTTATTATACGACCTTAAATATAACATATTATTGTTTAAAGTCATAACTCCAGGTTCAGCTGTTGGGTTGTTGACCCAACCGTTAATATTATTGATCTGAACCATGCCGTCTAAGACTGCTTGAGGGTTTTCGTGATGCAATAAATATGGATCTGTGAGTAACTTTATACTCGGTGTGTGTTTTGTTAATTCTATGAGAGTATACCAGTTCACCTCTGGAGCGAACAAGTAGGATGTCTTTGTCAAATCAATATCCGTTCCGAATATATTTGTAATGGTATCTGTGGTTTCTTCTACATCCAAACATCGAAAAGTGTCTACTGTAGTATTAATAGTTGTCATAATAAACTCCTTTGGCTAAATGTTAATGATAACTATTAATATCTATATAAGAATTATGAAACTACTGATCTTCATATTCATCGTCAAATTCAATACCATCCTCTTGAGCTGATGATATAACATCCTCAAAATGCTCAGATAAAGCCATCATATAAGTTTTAATAAAAATAACTTTATCATCTTCATTATCTGCTTCATTTTTTAGACTATCATAAAACCCATTTAATGAGCTTTTAAAATCATTTTTTAATTCTTCAATTGCTCTTTCAAAATCAAATTCTTCATTTTCATTATCTTGATGAACATCATTTTGTTGTTCATTGTTTTGTTGATTATTATATTCTTTTAATTGTTGTTCTAATTGTTCTTTAGCAGAACTATTTTCTTCAACTTTACTATTTTGAGACTTACGATTATTCATTTTTTGTTCCATAATAGCTCTAAGATCCATAATAATATCCTTATTCGTTTTATTATTTTTTATTATAAAAAAGAACAGTATATAGATATTTATACGTATTTCTAAAAATATCCAAACCTTTCTTTTCACTATTCCCAGCAACATTTAAAATACAAATGTTATAATATTCAATCCAATCTAATACTATTTTTATATTTTTTGGATTATTTAAATCAATATCCATAAATGGTTTATTATATTTTTTTATAGCATTTAAAGTACAAAGTTCTCCTTTAGAATTAAAATCAATAGCAAATCTTATAGTAGCATCTGTATCTTTCACATTTGCATATGTTCTAGAAGCATATCCTTTTTTAGAACATTCTTTAAGATTATAAATAGTTTGTAATCTATATTCTGGACCTTTAGATGTCCAGAATCCTAATGGCGCCCAACCTCCGGTTGTTATATTCAAATCATAAGCAGCTCTTAATCCTGCTTGATCAGCACCTGTCTGTCCACCACTCCATATTTGATTAATCATTATTTATAAATTAGGAAATCTTTCATATATATAATTACTTTTAATAATATATAATTCATTAATTGCGTTATTTTCTAAACCTATAAAATTTTTAATTAAATTTAAAGAAATAATATCATATTGTTCTTTGATTAATAAACCAGATCTTAAACCAATATGATTTAAAAATAATTCTCTATTAAACACATTTAAATAGAAATTTAAATCTTTATAATATATGTATTCTCCTTTAATTGCAGAAATCTTAAGATCTACATCATCACTACATGGTATATCAGCATATAATTCAATACCATCTAAAGTCGTTTGTTTCTTCTGCAGAATATTCATCCCTGGTATTTTAGTTTCAAAATTAGGATAAATACCTATAGGTAATGCCATTTTCAATTTAGGATAAAAATGATATATATTTTTATTATTTGGTTTAATATTGTTTGTATTTTTTAATAAAAATTGATGTGAAAAATCTAATATGTTTTTATCTTCTATATGTGGTACAACCAATACAGCATCTTGGGTTAATTCTATCAAACATAATTTCTCGACAAGATCAGTAGTTATACTATCATCATCTTTAATTGTTATCATTTTCATTAATTATATTCCTCCAATATTTTACAAGAAAGATTAAAAACATCATTTGGGTCGATATTATCTAAATTTAAACATCTGCCACTATTCCAAATACACCATGGTGTGGGATGATGTCTCATGCATGGTTGGCAAGATGAAATTCCATCTATTCCATATGCATTTTTATAATTACTAATCCTAGATATAGATGTAAATGGACCATATAATCCTATTATAGGAGTATTATTAAAACCAGCCATATGAACAGCAGAACTATCTGGTGCTATTACTAATTTTAATTTAGAAATTAAATCAAAACTCTGATAATACGTTAAAGGATAAGAACCACATCCATTTGATATAAATCTACCATCTGTTTTTATTTGAATATAATTTATATTTAAATAGTCATCTGGTTTTCCTAATAAATATATCGGTTCATTTGGATATTTTTCTTTTAATTTATTAATAATAATTATAATATTTTCTAAATCATAATCTCGAATATATGCATTAGATTTGTATTGTATTCCTATTCCTTTTCGAATTATATTTGGTTGATTATAATTTTTTATAATTTCTTGAATCATATCTTTATTTATATTCACAAATAGTTCATTTGCATAAATTTCATGAATATGTTTATTGTGATCTTTAACCATTTCGACTGTTTTTTCTAAAGATATAAAATGATGAAATGATTTAATATCCTTATAGTCAACAACAGTTGGAGAAACCCCATCAATTAAATTATCAAATTTTTTAAGAATCGGCATATATGTCGGAGAACACATATATCCTATACTGACTTTAGGAAATTTATGTTTTAAAGCATAAATAGCAGGTATAGAACACAATATATCTCCAATACCACCATATCTTTGAATTAATACTTTTTTATGATTTAAATCAGTATTTTCATTAAATTGTTTGAAATCTGTTTCTACTGTGTTTATTAATTTTTTCTTAATTTGTAAATTGTTTGGGCAAAATACAACATCTTTATTTTGCAATAATATATTATTATTTCCTATAGATATTGTTTTATTTTCTAAAATCTGATAAATACCTATATCGTATTTTGTAGTTAAATCTTTAGATTTTTTAATTCTTGACATATTATTTTCCTATATTATATTCATTGATTTTTGTTTTAAAATCTGTTGGGTTTTTTATTTCAATTACTTCTTTTATATTATGATTTAATATTGCAGATATAATATAATGAGGTTCTATATTCATACATATGCTAAAATTATCAGATTTATTACAAATTCCAACTCCATGCAAACTACATCTACATGGTGGATTAGAATCTATTATTGTTATATTTTTATAATATGCTACTCGAGATTTTGAAGCAAAAGGTCCATATAATGAAATGCAATGTTTATTTAATGCTTGGCACAGATGAGTAAATAAAGAATCTGTTGCTATAATATGTTTACAAGTTTGAATTAAATTTATAGCATTTTGAATATCTCCATGTGACCAAGCTATATCTTTTGGAAGATAATTGTGATATAATTGTTTTTCTTCCGCCGTTCCGAAAATAACAACATCAAAACCTAAAACTTTTAATCTGAGAATCAATATATGTAATAAATGAAAATTATATTGTCTTAATGGATCATTCGCAAAAGGATGTATTCCTATTCTATTATTTTGTACAGTTGACTTTTTAGTATATTCATCTTTTATATAAGGTATTTTATAATTATTATCATTTCCATCATATCCGACTTGTTCTAATATAATATCATATATATTTTTAGAAGGATTTTCTTTCATTTTTTCAACAATATTCGAAATTTCAAAATAATAATCATATTCTTCAAATTTATGTAATTCTATTGGACATGAAATGACATTATCTACTCCATATATAATATTTGCAAAATCCATTTGTTCAACTATACAAGCCATATCTATTTGAACATTACTATAAATTTCTTTAATCAATTTAATTATAGGACTTAAAAATAACATATCTCCTCGTCCAACAGTTCTTATAAATAATATTTTTTTATTATCAGCACATTTTGATAAAACATATTGTTTTTCTATTTCTAAATGATCATAAGTTCCTATTAAATTATTAACAAGAGAGGAATGTATAACATATGTCTTATCTTTTAATAAATTAATATCAGATTTATATGATATTTGTTGATTATATTCTGGTGTAAATTTTATAAATGACATGTCAAATCCTATTGGTTAATTATTTTAATATCTAAACGAACACATTCTGCATATTTTATATATTTTTCAGTACATACAGTATCAAAACATTTTTTTGAAAATTTTTCTTGTTCTTCATCAGACCATGATTTGGTTAATGATTTTACAGCATAAGATAATATTTCAAAATTAGGAGGGATATTTGGGTTTATCTTTTTCATATTAATCCTTAATTATTTTTTTAATATAATCATATATTGGTGAATATATTTCATTTTTTAATAATTCAATTTTTTCATTATTTATTTTTTCAATTTTTTCATCTGTTTTAGTAATAGGTTCAGAAGAATTGCTATTCATGATTGAATAATAAAATTTAACATTATCTATAATATTTATAGGATACCAAAATCCTTTATATCCACATTCTTCAAGTGATTCACGTTTTATAGCAGTTAAACTATTTTCATTATCTTCTATTTTTCCACCTACACCATTTAAATACCCAATTTGTTTTTTTGGTCTATTTTTTCTTATCAGATAAGTATATTTCAAATCATTAGATAATATAATACCAACAACATATTTTTTAGAATTGGTTTTAGTCATGTTATGCGATATCTTTTGCATATGATTTTGCAGATTGTTTAGCTTCATCATCTGTTTTAATAATCCATGTTTTTTCTGGTTTTATATTACCACAAGTATCAGGAGTTATTTCTTTTCCTATATGAAAACAACCAATTCCTCTATGACTCCAACCACACCATTGTCCACGATGTCCTTGACCATAAGAACCATCCTTTTCAGTTTTTATACCTAACCAATCTTGAATTCTAACACTTTCTGGTCTATTTTTAAATCCTCTTTTTTCGGGAGGTATTTTAGTTTCTAAATAATCATTTCTTTTAAATTTTTTCATTCTATTCGTTTTTGGATTAAAATCTTTTACTTTTTTCTTTTTAGCTTTTTTAACAAAGTAGGTATTTTCATTTAATATATTATAAACTAATAAATTAATATTCATATAATTACCTCAATAAAGACGATAGATGAATTACTTTTAAATAATTCACCTATCGTATATTTTTTTAAATTCCGTCAGGAATGTTCATTTTTTTAGCCCATAATTTTTTATTTGCGTAAAAATGTTCTTTTAATATAACATTAATTTCTTTACCCTTTATTTCTTTTAAATTTTTAAGATCTATAGAAGCTGGTTCAAATTTAATACATATATTTTCTTTTAATCTATTATTTAGAATATGTCTTGCTATTTTTTTAGAAAATTCATCTCCTGGTTTACAAAAACAAACAGCAGCTGTTATATGATTATCAGAAATGAACCAACCAAAAGAAAGGATTCTCATATTATTTTTACATATAACATATGAATAATATATTTTATTTTCTTCCATATTCAATCATCCCTGTTGTTATTACGTATAGCTAGGATCATAGCATACACAAACAATGCAATTATAAGAACATCATACATCTTCATTAGAAAGATCCTCCATCAACCATGTCATTTTAAACATGTCTTCCGCATCTTCTTTTACTCTATTTATATTTAGACTTCTTACTTCAGTTTGATCTACAACAAATCGAACATTATTATTTTCAGAATCTATTGAAACTCCTAATATAGCAATATTAGTAATTCCAACATTTTTAGTTTCTTTATGATAAGAATACATATCTGTTAATATTATTTCATAATCATTCGGTACTTCTTTTAAGTACTCTAATAATTCTTTTTTAGTCATAGTTATCTTCTATTAAATGTTTATATTTATCTCTATTTGGATTTTCTGAAAATTCTTCCCAAGGAAATACTATCCAATCAAGAGTTTCTTCAACAAAATAATCTGGCTCATATGTTGAATGGTTTTTATAATATAAAACTGCAGTTGTATAATTAATATTTTTTATATTTGCGATTTCAATCAATCTATCAAAAGTACTTCCACTATCAACAATATCATCTACTATTAATAGTTTTTTATCAGGAGTAAATTCTGATGTAAATTGAGTAATATTATTGATTAATGGTAAATTTAAAAAATGACTTAAATGTACCGCTATTGGTAAACCACCTCTAGGTAAACCATGTACAGCATCGTATATTATTTCTCTTTTTTTTAAATCTTCGACCATTTTATCTAATAAATATCCAAAATGCTCATATGTTATTTGAACTTTTTTTGTACCTTTCATTTTTATCTCACTTATTCTATTGTAATTTTTCTTTTAAATTTTGATTATCTTATTTTATATAATTGATTTTTTCAGATATAATATTTTATTAATATCAAATCTTATAAATTTAATTTTTAGATTCATTTAGTTTATTATATTTATTTATTTCTATGTCAATTTCTTTATGTTTTTCTAGAAAATCAATAGTATTTTTATAGGCATGTTTGCAATCGATTTGTCCTAAAGACCCTATATTTGGATTTACTGATATTAATTTTAGAACACCATCTAGTATTACTAATTGATTGTATAAAATTCTAAAAATTGATTTTATAATAAAATATTTAAATAAACTCATATAGTTCCTTTTAATTTAGCAAATGCTGAATGAAGATGTATAGATTCATCTGCTAAAGCAGATACTTCAAATGAAGTTATGTTATCTAATTTAGATAATTTAACATAAGCATCTCTGACAACATCTTCTACAAATTTTGGATTTTCATACATTTTATCAGTTACATATTTTTCATCTGGTCTTTTTAATACACTATATATTTCACAAGAACTAGAATTTTCAGCTATTTCGACAATATCTTCAATCCAAATCCAATCATTTGATTTTACAGATATATCAATATAGCATTTTTGATTATGAGCATTTTGTTTTGACATTTCTTTAGAACAAGGACATAATGTTGTTGCTATTGTCTGTACTTTCATTTCAAAAATATCATCTTTATTATCAGAAACAATACCATTAAATTCAACCATATAATGTACTATTCCAGGAATATTACTTTCTGGACTATTTTTAGTCATAAAATATGGAAACTTATAAATGATATGACATAAATCCGCTTCAGAATATTCTTTTATTTCTTTTGCTATATTAATCAACATAGAAGAATTTAAAGGAGTTTCTACAAATCTTTGCAATACAATAGGTATTCTTGACATATTAATTCCCTTTTTATCAGGAGTTAAATTAACGAAACAAGAAATATCAGCTACTGTATGTTGGTGTTTATTATTTTTTGTTAAAATTATAAAAGGTAATTTTAAATTATCAATACCGACTCTATTAATTCCTATTTGAATTTTTGGAATTGATGCTTGTGTATCTGGTAAATTCATAAATTATCCTATTTTAATATTGGTTGTTTTGAAGTCATTTGTAAAATATTACTAGCTTCTTTTGAATTTGGAGTTATTAAACCAGTTGTTAATTTTAAATATTCACTTTTCAAATCAATTGGAGCAATATGTGTAAATAATAATGCTGTTTTAGGTATTTCTATCAAATCAGAACATAATGGAGCAAAAATAGGAGCTAATCCAACTTGTAAACCACCATCATGTTGGCTTGGCATTATGTGAATTATTAAACTTTCAGATAAGTCTCCTGTATAAGATAATTTTCCAATAACTATTTCACCAGTTGTTAATTTCCCAATTGTAATATCCATAATAATCTCCTTTAATCAGTATTAATTTGACGATAAATATTTTGCCGTTTAGTTAAAATTTGAATATCTCTCGACTCATGTGAACAATCATTAATAATAATATCTATATTATTTTGTTTTGCAAAATCAATAACATCATAAGTACTTATTCTACTATCAATAGGAGATATATGCTGACCTCGAAAAGCAGAAGAATAATAATATAATTCTTTATTATTATAACTTGTTATCTGTTTTTCATTTAAATATTTTTCCGCTAAATTGATTTGCGTTACTCCCATGTCTTCTAATTTAAATAATAAACCATCTTTTAACTTTTCTGCAGTTCTAGGACAACTGGGAGTTTCAACAACTACTTTTTGAAATATTTTATGAGCTGCTTTTACATTATTTAATACAATTTCATCAAAATCAAAAGCTCCTAAATGAAATCTTATTTCAGAAATATTTAAGTCTGCCAATAGTTTCATCTTATCACTAGATGCTAACATTCCATTTGTATAAATCCATTGATAAATATGTTCATTGAATTTAGAAAATGAAGTTGCCAATTTAATTATTTTATCTAAATACATAAAAGGTTCTCCACCAGAATAACTAATTCCAGTAAAAGCCTTTTTAGGACTAAATTTAACTAACCTAATCAAATCATCGATCCAATAAGATTGGGCGGCATCTGGATGATCTTGTTGTTCTAATTTATCTATTTGATTTCCTTGAGGACAATAATCACAAGATGCATTACATTTATGACCAACATAAATACATAACCACGTTCCATTTTTACAAGAGATGCAACCTTCTGATAAAGGAGTATTTGTTTCACCTTTACTCCAAACAGAAGCTCCAGCATCTGTTATATTTAAATATTCATTCAGTTTACTTTGTCTTGGATAAATAAATGTTTTAAGAAATTCTGGTCTATTTATCATTATTTTAATCCTTCTTTTCTTCATCTTCATCTGCTATATTTTCATCTACTATATTATTAATTTCACTATCATTTTCATCTACTGTATCATTTTCTAATCTGATTATTTCAGATAATATTCTGATATATTCTTTAGCTAATTCTAAAGAACAGTCACAAAAAGCCATTATTTTATCAGCGGATATTATTTGATTAATCGATAAATCAAATGGAGACATGTATGGTGTTAATGAAAATGAAACTTTATGTGTTATGTTATTTGTATTAGTTGTTATTAGCATTATATTAAATAATATATTATTATCAAATCTTCCTATTACTAATTCTCCAGATATTAATTTAGCTATTTTAAGACCTTGCATTATATCCTCCTTTATTATATCCTTCAGTATATTTTGGTATACAATTATATGTATTGTTATATTTGTTATAAATCTTTTCTATAAATGGAATAATTGGTAAAACTAATAAACCAGATAAATATTTAACAACAGCTTGACCCCAAATAGCAGGATCAGTTATACTTGCTCCAAAAGCTATCATAATAAATACAATACTATCTAATGGGCAGGATATTGAATTAGAAATTATTATTTTCCATTTTAAATCTTTTTTTAAAACTACAAAAATGAACCAATCAACAAATTCACTTACTATAAATGCAGCTACAGATGCTAATGCTAATTTCCAATTTAAGAAAGCTGTTATAATAGCAGCACAAATCATCCACCACCATATTTTATAATGTCCCCAGAATCTTTGAGCAAAATCTCTAGCACTAAAAGTTAAACCAATCCATAAAGCTCCTGCAGGAAATATTAAAATAAACCAAGGAATGATATTTGTCAAATTATTAAAATCAACTGGAGAAATTGATATTTGTATAATACCAAACCATATAACAAAAAGATTTCCAAATAATATTGATATTAAATAAAATAAACCAGAAAAATATTTAGCAATCATATGTTATTTCCCTTATATTAAAAATAAACAGAACTGTATTTTTAATACAGTTCTGTTTTATTGTTTGTTTTTATTTTTTATTTAAAGCGGCCATCCAACCTTGACCATTAATCATGAAGTTAAATGCGGATTCAATCATTGGTATTTGTTCACTTGAAAATACATATGAATAAAAATTATTATTATTATTTGGTTTAGAGTAAACATATAATGAATTTTTAATCCATTTCCAAACTGTTTGATTAGGAGTCCAAGATCCAGAAGAAATGACTCTTTCATATGTTTGAATATTAATATCTTTATTTTTATTTGCTAAAATAGATGCAGCTCCTTCAGAATGGATGTTGAAATTTGTAATTTTTTGACAATTATCCAATTCAAGTCCACCACCATTTAACATATTCATATTATTAATATTTAATAATGAAAATCTCATATTATTAAAATCAGCATTAAAACCGACAGTTATCATCATGCATTCTCCGGGTTCGAGAGATTGTTGATGTTTTAATTTATCATTAACTAGCCAATAAAAATCAATTATATTGTATTTCATTTTTTGATTATTATTAGAATATCCATTATTAGAATACTGATTATTAAAATTATGATTATTAAAATTGTGATTATTTTCTGCTTGTTGATTTGGTTGTTGAAAATTTGTAGAATATTGTTGTTGATATTGTTGTTGTGGTTGCTGATATTGCGGATATTGTTGTGGTTGTTGTTGTTGTGGTTGTTGTATTGTATCTTGAGAATATACTTGTGGATTATTTTGTTGTATATTATCTTGAGGATATACTTGTGGACTATTTTGTTGTATATTATCCTGAGGATATGCTTGAATTTGAGGAGAAGTTGTTTGTTGAATATTATTATACTGTTGCATTTGATTTCCTTCCTGGGGAGTTGTTGGTTGAGGAAAAGGTTCAGGAGTCTGTTCATTTAAATTTAAAGGATTGTTGAAATTTGGATTTTGATTAGACATACCAATACCTTCATCAGCATATTCGATTTGAGGTTTTTGTAAAGTCTGTTCAAATGGATTGCTGGAAACCTCTACATTTGTAAAAGGATTTCCTACTGGCATCTCTGGATGATTTTGAACTTCTTGCTGTTCAGAAGGTATGATTCCTTGGAAAGGATTGTTGTTAATCTCATTCATTTAATATTCCTTTATAGATTATCCGTATAATCCTGTTAAAAGTCTTTCTGTAATGCTTTGGGCCATTTTATTTGTAAAAATACCATTATTTGTAATACTTCTTGCTAACCAATGATTAGAATATCTAAAAGTTGATAATCCATATAGTCCATAAGTTGTATTCATAACTACTTTTACAGATTTTTGTCTATTATTATTAAAGTTATAATCCTGACTATTTTTTTCATAAATTTTTAATTTACTTTTATACTCATTTCTCATATTCTTCATTCGTAACAAGAAATCTGCAAAAAGTCCTATTTGTTCATTGTGTTTTGCAAACAAAGTACCAGCTAATGTCATTATATATTTATTAATTTCTACATATCCTTCAGATATAGAATACTTTTTAATATATGCATTTGATTCATTAGGATTATGTAATATATAAATATATGGATATTCTTTAGCAACTTCATCATATGAATACATTATTTTTTTATAAGCAAATGGATTATTTTTTAAAGTATTATGTGGATGAATTGTATTCATAATATCTAATAATGGAATTAACATTGTTTTTAAAATTATAGATGCTTTTGTTGTTTTAGGTTCATATATATGTTGTATTTCCAAATTTTCTCTAGAAAGCATATCAAACAATAATAATGTAATATAATATATATTTGTTATTAATTGATCTTTACTAGTCTCATCTTCTCTATAAACATAATCTATAGCAAAACTTTCTATATTATTTACTAATTGATTAGGATATTGTTGTTTGCCTAAACAATTTTCTAATAATTGCATAGTTGAATAACAATATGGTGGTATAACTCTTGCTTTATATGAATCGAATGATATATTTGACTGCAATATCATACTTGGATATAGTGCCGTTGCATCACAATCTACTATCAAACTACCATCATTAATAATTCTTGGAATTGGAGTATTAACAAATGCTCCAGGAAATTTATTAATAATACCACTATAACTACTATTGCTTCCTTTAGCTTCTATCTTTGCAGGTACTTTTAAAAGTTTACCTTTTTTATTATGTGGAACAGGAAATTTTGCATAATCTTCTTTTTTAAAACTTCTACTATTTTCTGTATTAATATTTGTTCGTATAACTTTATTTTCCATACTCAATTTATAAAAAACAAAATGTTCAAATAAAGCAGAGCTACCAACCATACTATTATGAAATGGACATTTCATAATTCTGCGAATAGTATTGTTCAAATCAATATGTTGATTTTTAGCATCTAAACCACAAATTAATAAAACATCAACTATATTATAAAGTAAAGCAGTGTAAGGATCTTGTAAAAAGAAATCATCTAATGTTATATTTTTATCCTTATATTCTATTTTCTTTAAACCCAAATCCTGAAACGCAACATTATCTAATGTGTAATTAGCTAATGTTCTACCATAATTTAACCCATTATTTTCAGAACGAGGTCGATATAATTTTAATAAATCAGCAATAGTATATTCAAATATGCTGATTCCGTTTTTTTCAACTTTAACATCGTTAAATTTAGACATGATTTGACAAGCATCTGCTGGAGAATATAACTTTGATAATCTATAATAATTATAAGGATAGTCGAAATGATCTCCATTCCAAGATGTTAAAATATCTGGATCATATTCATGTATCTTTTGCCACATATCAAATAATAATTTTTTTTCATCACTATAAACATTTAAATTAACAGTATATTGATCTGATATGAATTGTGTTCCAGTATATCCTAATTTTTTTAAATCCTCAACTAATTTTAATTCTATGTTTTTTATAAATTCATTATATTTAAAATTTGGATCGGATGTTATACCAAATTGTTCTAAATTACAATCAAATAACAAAATATAAGACCATAAAATATAATCTTCAGAACTTCTAATAGTAACAATATTGATTGGTAATTCCCCATCTTGCATATTATTCATATCTAAACCTTTATTATATGTATATAATTCTATGTCTAGATATATTGTATTTAAAAATTGATTAGAATCTATAGTATCATGTTGATGTTCTTTGTAATATTTTATAGAATATTGTGTTGTGATAGGAATGTCTAAATTGTAAAAATTATGAAATCCTAATTGTTTACTTTTGACCATTCCTTCAACATCTTGAAATGTTAATTTGGTCATATTATCCTCTAACAGAACTGTATTGTTGTTCTCTAATAGAATTTTGTTGTATTTTTACTATTTCTGAAGCTTGTTTGTTATATATTTTATCCCAAACATCTTGAAAATCTATAACTATACCATATTGTTTTAAACAATTTTTAGTCATTTCAACATCACAATTATATGGAAAACCAATATAATTCAATTTAGCTATAGGGATATCTCCTATTGTATAATCGTTTAAATGTCTTAATCCACTTATTTTAGTTTCAAAATCTGTTGGATTTTTTATTTGTATTGGTAATAAAAAAGCAGGAGACATTGGAGTTAAAGTTTTACTATTAGTAATGGTATTATATAATCTCATTCCTATAACTTGCCAAGGATCTTCTCCTTTAAATCCACTTCCCCATTTTTTTGGAATACCTATATAATTAACTTCTAAACTTTCTATAGCTTCAACAAGTTTATCTTTCATAGATATAGCATACTGATTCATCAAAGAATAACCTTGAGTTTGTTCAATTTCTGGATTCAATGCTATATTTTCAATTATACCTCTAATAAAATCTCTAGACCATTTTGAAATATCTGACTTTACTGAAATTCCAGTATATGATATCTCTGGTGGATTCATAATTTTACCTTCTTGAGCTAATTTGCGATATGCATAACTTTTTTTAGATGCTAAAAATATAATAGCATCACATACTAATTCAGTTTTAAATTCAGTATAATTGTATTGAGGATCTATTCCCATTGATGGTAAAATTTGTGTATCCATTATATGTTTTAAAGTACTGTTGATTTTATAAGATATGTCATTTGCCATCTCAACTGCTTCTTCAGAACTTTTTGGTTTTAATTGAGGTATATTAACATATAAAGAATCTGTATTATGTACTATAATATCGTTTGCTGTAAAATTTTGTGTTTCTGGAACACATAAATCATAGACATAACCTTCATAGTTTATTTTTTTCTTAGATGTTATTTTACGTCTAATTACTTCTGCATCATTCATATATAATACATGAGTTGCATCTTCTGGTTTTACTTCTATAAAAGAATTATCAACAATGTCCATTAATGAATGATCATTTGTTAATTTTAAAAATAAATCATTTATATTTAATTCATAAATTTCTTTATTTATTTTATGTCTCATTATATATTGAACTGGTTTATAAGATAAATTTTTTTTACTAAAATTGTAAGCTACGGTTTGCATTCTATTGAATGAATAATTATTCATATCCAAACATATATATTCTTTACCATCTCGATATATAACTTCATACTCGTGTTTTAAAACAAGATCCCATATTTCTTTAAATGATAATTTTTGCCAAGTTTGACCTATCATAACTATAGAGGTCATATCTTCTGTTACACTATCACCATAAATTACATAATTTAAAGGTTTATCAACATCTGTATAGAATGTTGATGGAAGCAATGTGTTTGTCATACATTATCCTCTATTGTAGAATTTATTTTTAATTGTTCTCTTATATTGTTTAATATTTTAGAATATTCTGATTTATTATGATTTGTAAGTATATCTTTTTCTAAAATATTTTTAATTTTATAAAGTAGATTATTATTACCTTTTATTATTTTTTTTAATACAATATCATTATTTAAATTCATTATAATATTTCTATTATATTTATTTTCAATAAAATTATTAACTATAAGTATTTTTTCATTCAATCCTTTTAATTCTACTTTTGAAAATAATAGATTATGATCATCTTCTTGAATTATTATAGTTATTGGGATATTATTATTTTTACAAATATATATAAGTTCTTCGACTTTTTTATTTATTTGAATTTTCATTTATATTTTCAGAAATATTATTTTCATCTTTTATACCATCTCCACAACAACATTCTCCTGGTGTTTTAATAAAAAAAACACCTTTTTCAGTTATTTTTTTTGGAGCATATCGTCTACATTCTCCTAAAAGAGGAGCAGATGATATTTTAAACCAAAATATACAATGATAACAATGAATCATTTATTTTCTCCTTTTTATATTAATATCTATATATTTTATGTATAAAAAATATAAAGAAGCAAGATTTCATATCTTACTTCTTTATAAATTTTATATTAATTCATGGATTTTAATATCACATGAGAATTCTTCATTTAAAATATTTTTGATGCGATTTATATCTTTAGAAAATATTCCTTGAAAAGCAGTATCCATTAAAATAAAGACTCTTGGTGCTTGCTTTGATTCATGTTCTCTTAAAATACGACCAATAACTTGTATTAAACTTTTCTTACCTGAAAGAGGAGAAACTATCAAACATGCCGAAAGTTCTTTGAAATCAAAACCAGTACCAGCAAAAGAATATGTTGCTACAAGTATATTATCTTCTGATTTATTTATTTTTCTTTGTTTACTATAAAATTGTCTATTGATTAAATTATTATTTTCTAAATATTCACTAATAACTTTAACTTGATTTTGAGTAAATGCTATATTTATTATTCTATGATTATTTTCGATCAATCTTTTATTAATATCATATATTAATTTTAAATATACAGTGCTTTCCGTACTTATTTTATTCCATCTTGCTCTTCTTTTTAAATAATCCCGTATATTTAAAATATATCCAGGTTTATATGTTTCATCTAATTGAGAATTGAATTTTATAATAGATATTTGAGGTTTAAGATCATAATATTTAGTATCAGATATAATATTACCAATAGTATTTGCCATTAAAATATCTTGTAATCCATTAGCATATGGAGTTGCTGATAATCCTATCATATTTTTTGTATTTGAAAATAATGATGCTATAGCGTATTTTGGACCACTAACAGTTTTGTGACATTCATCAAAAAACCAAGTCCCAAACCCAGCTTCTTTTATTTTTTCATAATAATTCATGATATCTTTTTTAGAACGACTAACAAGTGTCTGAACCATTGCTATAGTAAATGGATAGTTTGTATCAAATATATCTCCTTGTATAATTCCTACTCCAAATTTTTTAGCCATCTGAGGAGTAAAATTATCATCATTATTTAATATTTCTGGATCAATACTAATATCATTTTTTAAATCTGTAAATTCATAAATAGATTTAACCCATTGTTTTAATAAATTACTATTATCTATATTGATTAAAACTTTTTTCTTAGCCAGACATCCTAAATATATAGACATAACTGTTTTACCAGCTCCTGGTCTAGCTTTTAATATTCCACTTTTTTTATTTTTATCTTTTAAAATTTCTATAAATGGACTTATGATTTCATATTGTTCTGGTTTTAATTGTCCTATAAAATTTGTAGTTATATCTTTACTTTGCCAAGTAAGATCTTCATGAAAATATAATAAATCTTTTGCTGGATAATTTTTATAAAACCATCTGGGTAAAAATATAAGATTATTTTCTTCACATAATTTAATCTCTTCTTTAAAATCATTTAATGATGGATACCTATATAAGTATTCATCATATTTATTTGTTGGTATTATAGTCCACATAATCGTTCCATGTGTTTTTTGGCATTAATTTTAATAAAGTTTTTCCATTTATAGGGATGCAATATTCATGTGCAATTCCCATAATGGTTAATGCCTTGATTTGTGATCTTGGATTATAAAATAAATTATAATATATTAAATTAGTTAAATCATTCCAATTCATTAAATGATTATATTGATTTGCAAATTCATGAATTGGAGTTATATTTTTATTATATTCTCTATTACTTATATAATTTTTCAGACCATCTAATATATCATTTCCAATTAATATAGCATGATGGCATTTATTAAAAGTTATTTGATCATTTTTAATTTGATTAGTTATTATATATACTAATGTGCATTTCATCATTTATCCATTAATAATCCGTTAAATTTTTCAAATCATGATATAATCTACTAGTCAATTTATCTTTTTCACTAGATGTAATAGTTAAATTATAATCTACTGAATTTGTTATATTTTGGCAATCTTTATATATTCCTGTTTTAATATAAATTGGAATTTCTATTTTTTCAAAATAATATATTTTCTTTC
Source organism: uncultured Clostridium sp. (assembly GCA_964369695.1). Lineage (GTDB taxonomy): Bacteria > Bacillota > Clostridia > TANB77 > CAG-508 > CAG-269. The sequence continues at coordinate 73,232 of CAYJGL010000001.1, read as the reverse complement.
CATCTTGATCTTTCATAATAAATACGACTTTATCTTCATGTTGTCGTATATCAAAAAGAGTCATATGAGATGTTAATCTGTCTACTATTTTATCTTCTGGTATTCTAAACTCTGTTGAATTTAAAATTTTATTTGATTTAGAAACTCCTAACTGCTCATCTATCAGTTTTGTTAATTCGATAATAGCTTGTTCAAATAATTGTTTATTTTTATTACTTTCCATCGCTGATTTAGGATGAACCATAATAAAATAACCATCAACAATAGTCCCGTTTAATTTAGTTATAGACCCTTTAATACCTACTGATTTTAAGGCTTTATCACCTAATAGTATTGTTATTTTGGCTGGGAATTGAGTTTTAACAATTGAAACAATTTCGGCACAATTTTTAATAATAGGTAATGGTTTCTCAATATTATCTGTGGATGAACATAATATAGAATTAACGATAGTGTATTTTAAATTATAAGATTTTAATAATTTATCAAAATGACTTCTAAATAAAGAAGCATAAGTCCCTATTAAAGGCAATCCAGCAGCAACTTCGTCGTTACCAGGATAACTTCCTATAATTAATAAATCAACTGGTCCTATTAATTCAGCATTTGTATCTAATATTACTGGACTGTTATTTCTTAATGAGCAATTATAACAATTCTTTCGAGAACGAATATATTCTTTTACTTGTTTTGAAAATATTTGTATATTTTGATTTAAATCTTGAAATGTTCTATTGTTAGTTATAATGTCTTGATCCATCATTTTAGGCATTTCAAATGGTTTAAGTTGTTTTGTTACTTTTGTTTTTTCTTCTCCTTTAAGAAGCAATTCTATATCATCTATATATACTCTAGGAAGTTTTCCTGAAGTATATAATGAATATAGGGATTCTATATCTCCCTTACTAGGAATTATATCACTTTGATTGTAATAATCCCTAATTGATTTAGCAAAATCAGCATATTCATTTGTTTGATATTTTGAAAAGAATAATTGATTTGTGTTTGTCAATCCATACATCTTACAAATATCATGGCACATTTTAAACCATTCTTTATCAGACCATTTTGAAAAATCATATAAAGAATTTAAATACTTATTAATATACCACATTAATTTAGGAAAAGCATAAAAATATGTAATGGTTCTATTTTTTAAAGAACTTATTTTACTCTTATCTTTACAAATATAATCTAAAACTCTAGGATTTCCAGTTATTAGATAATTTGTTAAAGCTTTATAGACCAAATAAGGATCTTTTTTTACTTTATTTTTTTTATTTTTCATATTTCCTCCAAGTCTATAAAGTTATATATATCTATAATGCTTTGATTATCCCAATAGAAACTCTTTGGAGGAAAATCCAGCAGAACCTTTATGACCACCTCCATTATATTTCTTACAAATTTTAGAAACATCTACTTTTTCGGATCTTAAACTATAATTCCAATATTTGCCGTTATATTGATACATAATTAATATATCAAAAGGAGTATCATAATTTGAAATATGTTCCCAACATAAATCATTAAAATGCAAATATGTATTTACACACAAAGCAATATGATCTTCAAATGGTTTTATAAATCCTAATTTTTCTATTTTTAGATGTTCTTCTTTTACAATATATACATTTATGGTTTTACCAATTTCAACAAATTTATTAATATAATCATCATCTTTTAATAATAATTTCCAAACATTTGAGTCTGGTTGTTTTATATCTTTCAAAGTTAAAAGACCAGTATGAAAATTTCTAGTTTCTTTATATTTAAACGCCCATATATCATAATCATTAATTAATTTAATAGATAGAGGAACTTCTACATTCTTAAAGAAATATTCCCAACATAATAATGCTGCAGACTTGCCTATTTGTTGAATGCCTTTTAATTGATCTACTATTTCTTTATCAATATCATTAATAGCAGATTTATGATGATCTATCCATATTATGTTTTTTGTTATACTTAATAGTTTTATAAAATTTTTATTATTAAAAGAATAATCAACAATAATAACCAATTCATCTTCATGAATTAAAGAAAAATCTAAAGTATCGTATATTGCCATTTCTATAAAACGAATTTTTTTATTTTTATAATATTTTGAAACTATAGCTGCTGAACAAAACCCATCATTATCATTATGATGTATACATATCATAAAAACTCCTTAATAAAAATTATCACTTTTTGTTTTAATAGCTTCATTTGCCAATTGATCTGCCATGTTATTTCCTTCATTTGTTGAATGTGCTTTAACTTTGATAAAAGTAATATATTTAAATTCTTCAATTAAACGTTCTATTTCTTCAATTAATTTTTGATTTATATTTTTTTTCCAATTTTTTGTTAGAACACCTATACAATATTGACTATCTGTATAAATGATTATTGGCATACTCTTATTTTTTATAAGACTTAGAGCTAATTTAATAGCTGTTAGTTCAGCATAGTTGTTTGTTTTATTATCTCCTAACCAATATGAATTATATAATTTAGTATCTTTATAATTTATATAAATACCACATCCTGATGGACCAGGATTTCCTTTACTTGCTCCATCAGTATATATATGGATACATTCATTATCCATAAATTTAACTTTAAATGACAAATATGGAATTAACATAAAACTCCTAAAAAAAAGTTAAAAATGGTAGAGAAATATTAATAATTTCTCTACCATTTTATTTATTTATGCAAGCAGACTATCCAATACGGAGTCTACTCCACTGCCTTTTTTGCCACCACCACCATTTCCAAATGGTTTTTCTGGGAGTTTTGCAAGAAGGGTATTGATTTTAGCGATCATTGCTTGATCATTTGCTTGTTCTGCAACAGTAAGGCGTTCTTTCGCTTTGAGACGAGTTTCGTATACAGTACGATATACTTGTTGGCGAGTTAAGCCAAGATGCTCAGCAATTGAATTTGTTGCTGTCGTAGAATAGTTATCGATAACATATTTTCTTTCATCATCTGTCATTTGACGATTTGGTGTTTTGCGAGGTTTACGAGTCTTACCAGTCGGTGCACCATCTGGAGCACCGGTATCAACAGATGGCGCTGCAGGAGGTGCAACAGGAGGAGCCATTTGTGGTGCAGCCTGAGGTACTTGTTGAACAGGAGCTGTTTGAGGTACTTGTTGAACAGGAGCTGTTTGAGGAGCTGCCTGAGGAGCTACCTGAGGAGCCATTTGTGGTGCTGCTTGAGGAGCAGCTTGAGGAGCAGCTTGAGGTGCTGCTTGAGGTGCGGCCTGAGGAGCTGCTTGTGGTGCAGCTTGAGTTGCAAAAGGATTTTGAGACATTTTTAATACTCCATGGTTTATGATTGTACTGCAGCGAACAATCTAGTTAAGTTAAAATTGACCTTATCTTTACACAATTGTCTTTTAACATTTGTATCAGTAAGGCATCTCATTACAGCATTGGTTTCATCCACAGTTGTTGGAGGACTGACAATATATTCAATTGGTTGGTGTTTTACTATAACTTCCAATTGATCAACATTCATTTCACCAATTCCTTTATATCTTTGAATATGATAATCCGGATACTTATGAATATCATTAGAGTCATAAATTGGTATGAATTGTTTGCCTTTTATAGCACCATATAATGGTGGTATAATTATTCCAACTTTTTTACTATGAATAAGACCAGGGGCATATTTCCATAATCCAAATAGAACTAATACTGCAATATGCATTCCATCTGGATCAGCATCACATAAGATTTTGACTTGTTTAAATCTAAAATCTTTTTGATTTTTGCCTATTTGAACTCCAAGTGATTCAAGCAAATATTTGAATTTTTTACTATCCATTGCTTTATCTGTTGAAGATTTCAATACATTTAGAATTTTTCCACTAATAGGAAGTACTGCTTCTGTTCTCTTATCTCTGAATTGAGATAAAGTTCCATCAGCAGATTCTCCTTCCATGATATATAATATATCTCCAGGAGTTTGTAAACAATCTTTTAATGGATTATCAGATGAAACTCTCTTTTTAAGAGTTTTACTGATTTTTTTATTTGCCTTTTTGATTATTTTTCTAGATATTATTTCTTCAAATATATTTTTAAAATAAGAATTTTTAACTAATCGAATTATTTCATTTTTATCATTAGATATTAAATGAGTAATATCCTTAGTCATTTCATTCTTTGATTGAGAGTCAAATGTAGGTTCAGATATAAATAACGTTATATAACATTTTAAATAAGAAAATACATCTTGTTTGGTTAGTCCTAAGTTACTATATTCTGCACAAGCTATATTTGAAAATAGATTTGTAAAATTAAGTTTATAATATCCTCCACATTTTCTAAGATTTACATCTCCTTGAATATCAGCAGCCATCAATCCATCAACATCATATGTTATAAATGCTTTTAAATTTATATATTCATTAGATATCGTTATTGGATGAATTTGAAGAGTTGGTCCGATATTTAAAACACTTCGAACACATTCTTCCATTGATACTGGTGGTAATTGTTCACTATCTACAATAAAAATTCCTTGTGGAAAATTTGCTTGAATTAATTTAACATTTTCTATAAATTTATCTCGATTTAAAGTTCCAATTGTGAAATATTGTGGATCTACTATAAATTCTACTCGTGTAGACCAATCAACATTCCATTCATAAGAGTTGATATCTGATGGTATTCCATTATTAAAAATAATATCCCATATTTTTTTAGGATTTTCTTTATCCTTAACAGAAATTCTCATGTATGTAGATAATGCATTTACAGCAGTTAATCCAAATCCATGAAGTCCAACAGATATCTTATAACTATCTGTTGAAAATTTAGCACCAGATTTAGAATATGTACATGCAACAATAATAGAATTTAAAGTTTGACCAGTAGATTCAAGATATACATCATGAAATGGCATTCCTCTTCCATCATCTGTTACAACAACATGTCCTGGTCCTGCGAATACAACGTTTATAGTGTTTGCGAAACCATTTAATAATTCATCAACGGAATTATCAAAAACTTCTTGTAATAAATGATCAGGAGAATATGTATTTCCAATATACATCCCTGGACGTAATCGAATATGATCAATATCTCCTTTTAATTCAATTCTTGGTGATTCCATTTTTTCTCCATGAATTATTTATATCTATTTCAAATAAAAGAAAATGAAAACTGATTTTTATTTTTTTCATCGTTATATTTAAATAATATCTATATCAAAGATATGAAAATATCATTTAGAATTTGGATTGTGCTCTTAATAGTGATATTATAGGATATATAAATTCTACTAAATATTGTTTAGGTTTACATTCCATTAAATTTTCTGTCAATTTTCCTCCATCACTAATATATCTATTTTTATTAAACGAAAAATATTGTTGTATTTCTTCATTTAATTTTGCCTGGATCAATATTTGAAAAAAGAGATCTTTATATATTTCTTTAATTTCTTTTAAAACACTATGATTATAAATATTATTTTTGAATAACATCAATAATACATACATTATATATTGTGGAGGATGATGATATTGTCCTTTTACTTTTATATTATCTTGTTTTCTATAAATACTAGTTCTATTAAATCTAATATAAGCATCAACATTATCTTCATGAAATGTTATATTATATTGTTCTATAAATTCTTCTAATTTAAAATCATAATTCTTTTTAATATTCTTTTTAGTTCCTTTAATTATTAATCCATCTTTTACATATTCTAAAATAGTTATATTTTCATAATTACTATATGTATAACATAATACTAACATTTTACTCCATAAATTTAATTCTAATATATATGGATAACCATCTCTTTTAGTTTGATCTGTTAAAGTATTACTTATATAAATATTTCTTTTTAATTTATCATCTAAAGAATAAATGTTTTTAACAAATTGATGATCTTTTCCAAATAATATAGAACAGATTGTTGGAAATGCCGATTTAATATCAATATCTAAACAATCATATCCTAAAATATTAGTTTTCATTTCATTTGCATGATAATAAACATATGGAGGACCTAATTGATTAATAGAACAATCCTTAGTCAATTTAACATATAAGTTTGTTAATTCGCTGCGAATATTATTCATTTTTTATTAGTTTTGTTTATAAACATAATAAAGTTAACTCCTCAATTTTATCATCTTCATTATTTAATACATTCCAATAATAATCAGATAATGTTATATTGTTTATATTTGGAATTTTTAAATATTGATAATTAATTGTTATAATTCTATGAATATCTATTGATTTGGTTTTGTGATAACAACCTATGTCCAATGTTATATCAAATTTATTAAATAATATAATTCTTAAATAACCAAAATCATTATTGATATTCTTATTGTATGATTCATAGATAAAGTTACCATAAGATTTTTGAGAATTATAATCATAAAATATAGAAGCATATCCTAAAAATTGAAATACATTATATCTGGTAATTGACATGAATATTATCTTGTTAAGTTGATATAATTATCATTCGTTTACTTTTTGATATATTGTTGATAGTTGTGGATGATATGTTTCAAATAAATAAGTTAAAATAGAATCCATAAAATCTTGTATAATTGGAATATTACTAAAATGAATAGGTTTTGAATTAACATAAAATGAATTAGTAGATAATCTTCTTTGTAAATCTAAAAATACTCGTATATTAACTCCATTTGGATACATATTAATAGGTTTAAACATTATATCAACATCATCATATTCTTTATTTGTTTTTATATTAATTTTAGTTGTTATTAAATTTTGATCAAATGATTTAATATATATCAAATCATTAAAAAATCGATTTAAATCAAAATACATTATATTGTTGTTTATTCTAGAATGATATATTTGTATAATATTTTCAATTTGTTTTAAATCAAACAATATATGATCTTCATAATTTGGATTAATATTATCTGATTTTAAACCTATTAATTCTGGACGTGTTGATTTAAATATTAATTCTTTAGCTTTACTAATATCATGATATAGTTTTAAAATTTTATTATGATCCACAACTAACTCCTTTTTAAATACTAATATCCAAAACACATCTCATCATTTCATACAGAAAACCTTGATAATGAACGTGTGGAAATTTTCTACCATCCATACTATTTAAATACCGATCTATGATTGGTAATAATGGACCAAATGAATTTCTTTCTTGAATTTCTAAAAATACAGTTTCATAATTAATTTCATAATTATAATTAATAAGTTCTATAATAGAAGCCCATTGAACAGTAATTGATGATTTTAGAGGCATTTTAAGAATCATCATCTTATCATTAATGTCTTGACTGTTAATTATTTTATCAATAATAGATATTGTCAATTCAATTAATCTATTTTCTTGATCTGATTTTTGTAATTTGATATTTGCAAAATTAATTTTATCATTCACAACATTAATTTGAAGATTATTAATCATGTCTCGAAGACCTAAAGATATATTATTTTCAACATATACTTTAAGTTCATCTTCTGTCCATTGTATTTTTTCTGTATTTAAAATATTTGCTAGTCTAGCATAAGTTCCAAATAAATTTGTGCTTTCTAAATTGAATTTATAATTAAATCTTGTTTGAACGGCATGTTCGATTCTACTTAACCAGTTTGTTGTACATAAAAAAGAAATATGATCTTGATAATTCTCCATCAAACCGTCTTTAAGAGCATTAAACGCTTCTCTAGAACATCTATCTACTTCTTCAATATATATAATTTTCTTTTTTGAACTGACTGGAGCTTTTTGAGCCCAGATATGTAGTTCATCAATTGATTTAACGCCTTTATCTTTTACTTTTTTAATATCATGTTGACTTTTAATAATACCATGTATTAATAAATATGCTAATGCTGATTTTCCAGTTCCTGCTGGACCATATAATAATATATTTCCTGGAATAGAACCTTCTTCAATCCATTGTATTACGTTATTTTTATTTTGTTCATTTTCAAAAACATAGTCTTCAACTGATTTCGGTTGATATTTTTTAAACCAAGAAACTTTATTTAATATGTCCATAATTTCTCCTAAATAAAAAGTGAATATGATATATTCACTTTTATTGTTCTTAAAATGTATTTAATAAATCTCCATTTAATCCAAATATTTTATATTTAAATTGAGAATTTACTATTTTTATTTGAGCTTCTATAACAGACTTATTATAATTTTTTAAAAGTTCTTTCATTCTTTCATGAAAATTTATATTTTGTTTATTTTTAAAATCATTATAAATTGTTGTTGTTACTCTAGTTTCCTTAAAGAAACCATGAAATGCAACTAACACCTGTTCATAAGCATAAGACCATTCTATAATGACCTTATACATAATTTCTTCTTTTTGATTATTTTTTATTTCTGGGATAAATTTTTTTATTATTTCTTTTTGCATTTCAATGTTCATTTTTTCTCCTTAAACTGATATTTTATTAATATCTATATTAAAGACAAAAAAAGAAAGAAGGATAGAAATATTTTCTATCCTTCTTTTATATAATTTTACTTAAATGGTGATTCTGGGATTAATTCATCATCATTTTCTAATATTTCTCCATTTGTAGTATTTATAGAAGTAGGATCTATAAATGGGGATTCTTCTTCTTTTAATTCTGGAATCGGTTCATTTGGTCCCAATGGAGGTATTATAAATTTATAACCTCTATTATTATCGATTGTACAAAATTCTCCAAAAAAGGTAAATCTACGATTAAGTATATTCATTTCTTTAAATAATAGACTAAATGTACAAGAAAGACCATTACCAGTTTTCGTCAGGATTGGTCCAACTCCAGTTTTGTTCTTTAGACAAATGAAAAAATGAGATTTATCTTCAGGTATTAATATTCTTAAACGATCTCCACTTTGATAAGGAGGATTATCTTTTAAATGGATTTTATAAGTTTTACCAACACTATGCATGTATACTTTTAATGATTTTGGTATAAATGATCTTTTATTTTTAGGTATCAATTCTCTGTATTTCATTTTAAGACCTCTATTTTATTATTGATTTATATATTTCAGATTCTTTAAATTTAGATTCATTAAAATAATAATCGATATATAATGCTATTATATGACATATTAACATATGACTTTCTTGAATAATAGGAGTAATGTCAGATGAAACTGAATATTGTATGTCTGAAAATTCTTTTAATTTATTTTCATTATTTCCAACTAAAGAAATAGTTTTGCAATTATAATTCAATTTAGTTGAAACTTCTTTTGTTGTTTTAAATGCATTTATTATATTATTACTATTACCAGAAGTTGTAAGACCTAAAACTATATCATTTTGTCCTAAATATGTTTCTATTTGTCTAGAAAATAACATATCATATGAGATGTCATTACAAATAGAGGTTAATGTTGGTGTATTGGGAATCAATGATATAGCAAGTAAACCTTTACGCATATATGAAAATTTATTAACTAATTCAGCCACCAGATGCTCAGCATCTGCAGCACTTCCGCCGTTACCACAAACTAATAATTTACCTCTACGAGCAAAACATTCCCAAATAACTTCGGAAATATACTCAATTTGTTCAATATCCAAACTTTGTCTAATATAATTACTATAATTAATATATTTTTTTATAAATGAATTAGGCATTATATTACTCTTCTTTAAATCGAGAAGATATTGTCTTACTAATGTCTTTTAAATATATCCATTCTTTAATTTCAGTTTTTGTAAATTTTTTGAATTTTTTATTTGGTACTAAAGTACCAGCATACATTTCCATTATTTTGATCAATTCATTAAGACTTTCATTTGTTAATTTTAAATCTGAAAATTCAATATCTTCTAATTCTGCTAAATTGAGAGAAAGTACTTCCTCAATCGATTTTAAGACTATTAGATCATATTTATTATTTGATATTTCTATATGCATTTCATTATTTGAACAATACAATATATTTGGATTTTCTGAGTCATAATATAAACAATTTTCGCTATATTCAGAGTTAAAACAATCAGAACAAATACATTCTGCTTTTTTAAATCTAAAACAATCAGTCACAGATATATCATCATTTTCAAAACAATCTTCATCTGTTTTACTACAATATTCTCTAGGTTCATCTCCTGGTAAATAGTGTCCTTTTGCATAATTTGGATAAGAATCATCATTATATGGTATTCTCATTCCTTTACTTTCCAAACGATATTTACAATTTGCAAAAACCACCATAATTAAACCTTTATTGAAATAGGATCTTTTATATTTACTGCTTTAAAATTATACAAGCGATCAGAACAAGAAGGGCATGTTCCACACGCAAGACCATTTTCATCAGGACCTCTATAACAAGTCCAAGTATCTTCAAAAGGAACTCCTAATTCAGTTCCAATTAAAATTTCTTCCTTTTTCGACAATTTAGAGAATGGAGCTTGTATTTCAATCTTATTCTTATGATTTTTAGAAATTAAGAAATTGAACCTATCAATGTATTCTTGTGAACAATCCCAATATTGATATAAATCTTGAGATTGCATGCCACCAAATACATATGTTGCTCCAATAGATTCAGCATATGATAATGCTATTGATAGAAATATAGTATTTCTAAATGGAACATATGTTATGGGTTGTACATCTTTTGTAATCTCCACATTATCAGGAACCTTAGGTCCTTTACTAGATAATGCACTTACATTTTTAATAATATTTCCATAAAACTCAAAAGGAATGATAGCATGATGTATGTTTAATTTATGACAAGTTTTAGTAGCACATTCCAATTCAAATGAATGTCGTTGATTATAATTAAATGAAATTGCTCTTACATTTTCATATCTTCTCTTTAATAAATAAATAAGAATAGTACTATCCAAACCACCAGATAATATACATACTACTGGGGTAGTTTTATCACCTTGTAATTCAATATTATACTTTTTCAATAATTGAAAGTAACCGTGCATCTAAATTCTCCATTTGTTAAAGGTGTTTTAAAAATTAATTGAAAATTAATCCAATTATTAAATATAAGTTAACATTTTATTATATGCTATGGTTGAAATATTAGATATATCATTTTGTATATTCAATATTTTTTGTTGTACTTGGTTTATATCTATTTGAATTTCTACTAATGTTGTAATATTATATTTAGAACACACATCTTTAATGCTTTTAACAGTTATGTTTGGATAAGTTGATTGATATGACTTTGTAAATTCATTTATGATATCATCCACTTTTCTTAAAACATTTCCACTATTAACTATAATCTGTCTAACAATAGAAATGATCATTAATTCTTTTTCTTTTTCTTGATTATTTACTAAATCATTTTCTAATTTTTTTAATAATACATTATGCCAATTATCATAACTATTTTCAATTAAAGAATCTATAGATCGTAATGCAACTGTTCCATCATCTAAAACAACATTACAATTAAAATGTACTTTAGATGTTGTTAATTTAAAAATATAATCTACAAATTTTTGATCATATGCTACTTTTTCTTTTGGAGAAAATAAAGCTTCAAATATTCCTTTTGTAGACATATCATCAACATTATATATTTCATTTTCTCTTAACCAAGTAGAAACTCCTCCAGGAGGTCTTCCCCATACATGAACTCCATAGTTATCAGTAGTCATGTGTGGTTTTAATATTAAAGTTCCTTTACCAATACTTAATATATTTTCAAAATCACCAGGATTTTCTTCTTCAATATGAAAATTAGGAAAATCTGGTATGATTGTATGCAACGGAATAGATGGATTTGTTTGTCTTTGTTTAATATTAATTAAACGATTAATTAAATCTACTAAACTGTATCTTGGTAATTTAACAGTATGAAAACTAATACCACTAGTAACTCCACTTCCTATCAACCCAATTGGAACTGGAGATGATATATATAATGGTTGGTTGACCTGTAAATTTTCAGGATCACCCCATTTTACAAAATCAATATATTCAAATGCAAATTTTTCTATAATTTTATCTATTTTTACTTCAGTATATCTATAAGCTGCTGCTGGACTTGGTTTTAGAGATTTAGCTCCCCAATTACCTTGTCCTATGGCAAAATTTCTATGAACTAAATTAACTAGAGAATCATATGTTGATTTATCACCATGAGGATGATAACTTCCTATACAACTTCCTATAACTTTTGCACTTTTAACTAATTTTTTAGCATCTTTGTGAAGAGTATATAATAATCTTCTATCTACTGGTTTAAGACAATCATAATGAAATGGAATAGCTCTTAATTCATCAGTATATCTTCCATATGTTGCATACAAACATGGAATTGCAGTTTTCATAATTTCCTCTTAGTTATATATTAATTTCATTTTTTCACACTCAGAAATGTATTTTTCATAATGACCTAACTGATCTAATATTTTCTCTATAATAAATAATTTTTCTGTATTCATTATTAATTTAGATCCAAATATACGAACAACAACATTATTGCTTTCGGATGATATAATAATATCATCATAGTTCAGTCTAATAGTTGCTTTTTTATACATATTTTTTATAATATTATAATTTTCTGATGTTTTATAAGAATAAGTATCTGAATATAATTTGTCCAAATCTAAAATACTTAAAAATTTTTTCATTTTAATATAACTTGTTTTTTGAAATTTATTAGTCATGAACATGTTATTTATTTTTAAAAATTTTATAAATTTATTAAATTTAGAAAACATATCATTATTATTTAGAAAAGTTAAAATATCTAAATGTTGATTTATGATTTTCTTTATAATATCTTTAAAATTAGATGTTTGTATGATATTAGGAGTTATTGTTGTTGTAAAATTCATAGGTTGTAAAAAGACATTACTTTCAATATTTGTTATAAATTTTAAATATTGGTGATTTAAAGAATATTCTGATTGAAATGTACTATCATTAGTCAAATTAAATAATTCATTTAGTGCGATTATATTATTTAAGTTTTCGATAGATATCATTTTAAAATTTTGTAAATTAAAATTTTTAAGAAGTTTTAAATTGTTTTGAATAGAAGTTTCTGACAAATCATCACTTAGACATATAATATCATAATTATAATCTTTTGAAAAATTTAAAAATCCCCAATATGAATCATATGCTAAAGTGACTTCTTTAATATCATCCAAATAAAGTTCCATCATTTGAGAATTTAAATTTCTGATATATTTTTTATTTTTTTTTATTTTATTATTTTCTATAGTCTGATAATAAATAGCCATATTTTAATCCTACATAATTATTATGTTATTTTTAATTTTTTTAATTCTATTTGTGTTATTAAATCTTGATATTCTATATTATTAAAATACTTAAAAATATTTTCTATAATATTGAATTGTTGTTTATTTTTACAAACTATACCCATGTTATAAAAAGTAATGTTCATATTTCCATTTCTTTTTTTTATAAAAATATTATTTGTTTTAAAAACACTGTTATGATTTGACATGCTAATTATAGATTTAAAATAATTATTTTCAGAATTTATTTGATTTATATTGTCCATCATTATTTGAAATTCATCATTAGTGAATGATAATATTTTATTTATAAATTCACTCATAAGAGTTTTATTAAATATTTTATTTAATTCAATTCGATTATTTTTTAATACAATGATAAAATCGCTTAATCTAGATAATAATTTTTCATTTTTCAAATAATTTAATATACTTTTTAAACTTCCCAAATATTTATTTATTTGATTTAAATTTGATTTATTTAAGTTATATCCATAATTTATATAGTATCTTTGATTATTTAATAATATTGATATTTTTAAATCCATATATTTTTGAAATATTCTTATATCAAAATTGAAACTTTCATTTATATTATCATTTATTAATTTTCTAATATCATTTATTGTATTTGTTTGTATTTTGATATTGTGGTTTGGGAAAATGTTTTTTAAATTATTTTCTAGTTTATTTAAATTTTTAGATGTAATCTCATATTTCAAATAGATAGCATTAACAGACATATTCTTTGTATATATAATAATACAACTTTCATCATCATGCATCATTATATGATCAACATCATCAGATATTAATTCTTTTAATCTTATTAGGTTAAAAGTGGATCTAGATGTTTTGGTTTTATTTTTATAAATTATAACAGTTTTTCTTCTCATTATATTCTACTTAAGAGCATACACTCACTAACATCTTTAGTTAATATAGGTAAATAAAAATAATTTTTGATTTCAGGATTAAGAATATTTATAGATGATTTCGTTGTATTGATTATTTTTTCTAAAAAGGGAAGTCCTTGATCGAAAACAATATGAATATTATATTTCCCTATTAAAAGATAATTCATGATAATATCAATTATAGCTCCCTTGTAATTATTTCCTCCAATTGATATATAAAATGCATTTTTAAAATAAGGAGAATAATTATATAGATTAATAAGATCAAATGAACCTTCAGTTATAACAATATTTTCAAATTCATCGATAGTATTTAAATCTTGAAAGTAATAAGCATTTCTTTCTTGGGAATTTAAATATCTCATATTTCCAAATATTAATCTTGTAGTTACATGATTTCCATCATAGTTTAAAAAATAAACTCCTAATTGATTGTTTTTGTCTAAAATCGGTAATAAGTAAAAATCAATAGGATTGATTTCAAAACATCGATGTTCTATATAATTCTTAAATTCATTTAAATGCTTTAAATTATGTTTAAAGAAATAATCATATTGTTCTTTTATTTTTTCTTTTAAATTTATATTATTTTTTTTAGATTTGATCTTAGTTTGTTTATTATAAGTAAATCCACTATTCTGTTGTAATTTTTTTATAATATCAAGATTAGTAAATCCACTGTCCAATAATAATTGATGTAGGCCTATTTGAGTACCACATCTAAAACAATGAGCAAATGCATATGTTGGAGCAACATGAAAATGACCATGTTTAGGATTTAATTTTCTAGTTGCATCATTACAATAAGGACAAAATATTTCATACCATCCAGAAGAATGTTTATAACATCTAGATGATATTGATTTAAGATGTATTATTATTTCTGGATATAATTCAATATTAAACATAATATTCCTCTTTATTGAATTAATATCTATATTAAATTAATAAAAAAACAGAAGACATATATTTTATCATATATGCCTTCCTTTTGTTATTTATTCATATCATCTAAAATGAATTCTATTTTTTCACTCATTCTTTGAAGTCTTAAGATTATACTTAAATCTTCTTTTATTTCAGGATCTTGTTCATTTTCAAACTGTTTCTTAATGTCATTATGATCATTAATTTTAATATGATTATAATTTTCTAATAATCTTTCTATCAAAACAACACAATGACCATCTAAAGCATATTTAACTTCATTAATTATATCAGAACCTATTTCAATTTTTATTTTATTAAAATTATTATTCATATATTCTCCAAGTATATGAAGCACAATTTTTGGCGGTTTCATAAAACTGAACTGTTATTTTTTTAGGATTATAATTTATTAATTCAGGTATTTTATGACAAATCAATTTAGATAAAACTTCCGCAGTAGGCTCTGTATTTTTCAAGATATAAACTTTCATATCTTTAATAAATTCAAATGAATTCAAAGTATCAGAACTATTTAAAATTAAAGAATGATCGAAATTTTCATCTAACCAATCTTTAATAGGTTTCATTTTAACAAAATCTTCAATCATATCATTTTCATTCAAATAATCATGTTCTATTGTTATGATTACTTTTGCAGAATGTCCATGTAAATTTTTACAAGGAGAATCATAATTCATATTTAAACGATGGGCATATTCGAAATGAAATTCTTTACTAATAGAATAGCTCATATATTATCCTTTATTTTTTATTTGAAACTGGAGCTTGTGGCATTTTTTTGGAACTTGATTTCTTTTTAATCTTAACACATTTGAATGTTTTAGATTCAGTGTGTGTTGTTATAGAATCATATTGTTCTTCGCTTATAAGATGTCTTAATTTATCTTTATCAATATTAACTCGTCTTGTTATATTTTGACTAAGTTTCCATAATTGATCATCATTACCATCAACAGTTTCATGTTCTGTTAATTTATTAATTTCCATCCAACGAATTAAACTATCTCTTATTTTGTTTTTATGCTCAGTAAGCTCGTCTATATTTTCGCAAATTTTGCCATATTCTATTAAGCTTTTTTGCATATCTTGTTCATAAAGCAGTTCAATCACATTTATACCTTTGCTTTCTTTTTAGATTGATTTTTATTTTTAAAATTATATTTTTTATCAGGATCAATGTCCCAATATCTTCCAGTGTTTTTTTCTTGTTTATTAGTACATTGTATTATTGATGGTGAAATTGATAAGACAACCAAACCAAATAAACTACCTAATAAAACACCAAAACAAGTTTTTTTATCCATATAGACATCACTATCTTCCTTATAAGATTTTTGAATCTAACAAATCTTCATATTTGCAGATCATTGGATGGATAAATTTTGATACTAATTGTTCTATATTATTATCTAATATATCTAGAAAGAACATATTGATCATAATTTCCAATCTCATAGGTTGACTCATGGTCGTGTATTTTATTTTTCTTAAATTATTTAATTTGCTTTCAATATAATCCATCATCATGTTTTGTAATGGATAAATATCTATTGTTAAAAGTTCTTCGCTTCGAACTATTTTATTTTTAATACATATCTTGGGTAGTATGTCGTTTAATAAATCAACAACAAGTAATCTATAACACGAATATCCAAATTGTTGAATTTTTTTATCATCATGTAAAACATATTCTAAATGTACTAGTGGGATGTAATTATCATTAATAAATGATAATAATTCAATATAAATATCATTATCTATATTATTTTCATCTTTTAAATCATCGATCCCAAGATGTCTTAAATCAACATATTGTTCTTTAATTTTTTCATTTATTAAATTTTGTTTTTCTATATATCGCGATAATATTTGATTTTTATTAGAATTTTGAGTTTCAGGAACTATAAATCCTAAATAATCTTGAAACATAACTGACTCCTTTTTGGAGCCAGTCATACTAGCCCCAAAAGTTAATTTAAATCAAGAGTTTATCATCTTGCATCGGAGAAAGAGCTTCAAATACTATGATTTCAACAATAGCTGTTCTTATTAGAGTATTCATCCAATATTGACCATTTAAATAACCAATATTAACATCAGAATCACCATCACTTGGAATAGTTAAGAATGAATATGACATTAATTTAACATCAGCATTCGATTCATTAATCTCATATCCAGAGAATTGTAAAAATGAATCTTCTAATGTTTCTGGTATCATATATCCTTTTAATTGATTTTGTTGTAGTAATTGAACAATATATTGTTGATCTTTCATTAAAGCCATAATTTTACTACGTTCTTCTTTACTAATTTTAATAGTATTTCCAACAGCAGTTATACCATCCAAAATAGGTGCACTGTCTATTTGTAATTGTTCAATTTGTTTAGGTAACCATAATTTGGTTGATCCACTTCTAACAATAAATTGTGAACGAACAGGATCATCGATAATAAATACATCATTATTTCCTTTAATAGCTTTGAATAATGAAATATATTTTTTAGGACTTAGAATGTGCAAATTAATGCTTTTTCCTCCGACTAATTTAGAAATATCAGTCATAAGAATAGCTGTTCCATTATTAATTGATTGGCATATTTGAGAATTAGAAATATTAATAATATTTTTATCATCTAAAAATGACAATACTTTAATAAAAGCATCGAATAAACCAGGTTGTAATTGACAAATAATGCTTTGACCAGGTTCTAATACTGGTAATGTTGCATTTACTGTAGTTGGTTGATTAAAATTATTTTGAGGAACTGGTTGAACTTGTGGTTCTACAGGAGGCACAACTGGTTGAACTTGTGGTTCTACAGGAGGCACAACTGGTTGAACTTGTGGTTCTACAGGAGGTGTAACTGGTTGAACTTGTGGTTCTACAGGTACAGTTCCTACTGCAGGAGTTTGAAATTGTTGAACTTGTGGTTCTACAGGTACAGTTCCTACTACAGGAGTTTGAAATTGTTGAACTTGTGGTTCTACAGATGTTGTATTATGTTGAGGACTAAATGGATTATTCACTTATTTTGCTCCAAGTCAAAGTTAAAGTTCCTTGATTAATAATACTTTCAAATAAAGTATTTGTTCTAAAAAATGTAGTACGATCTTCCTTTGTTTCTAATTCTAATTGTTCTTCAAAATTATACAATATCCAATTATTCAATTTATTTAAAATATTTTCAGCAGTTTTTTCATTTGCACAATACATATTGACAATAACTGTTCCTTGATCTTCTTTAGTATATTGTATGTTATTTTGAGCAGTTATGTGATTGATTCCAATCATAAGAATTTTATTTTTGATATCATATGGTATTCTTTTATAACTTTTTTGCGTTAAGTCAAGATTTAAATTAGCAGTAGCTGCTATTTGAGCTACTTCTGTTTCATTTTGCATTTTTTATCTCCTTAAAAAAATAAATATTTTCCCAACTCCAACCCAACCACCCAACCAGGAGTTAACAACCTTCTTTACAACGAGTAACGGGTCTGTGTTTTAATTTTTTAAAGATAGACATTTTCTCCTCCTTTTTACAAAAATATTAAATTTCATTATAATAATATCTGTATCAAAATGTATATAAAGAAATCTATGAAAATATATCTATATATAAAATTTATAATTAACAAAACTAAGGATCTAAACCCATTCCAATCATATGAATTCTATATAAATCCTGAGTAGTAGAATCTCCACTAATTTGAGGCAATGAAGTTTCTCCTTTATCGATGATATTTACTATCATTTCTCGTTTACTTTTTTTATCATCCGATCTTAGAGTCATTAATTCTTTTAAAATAGGACCAGCATCATAAGATAATAAATCATATATATCTAAATTTCCTAATGATTGACCACCCATATCTGCTCTTCCTTTAACGGGTTGTCCTGTTAAGCTTTTATATTTACCTGTAGATCTTATACTTTCATAATCACTTGCTAATTGTTCCATTGCTTGAATGTATTGAATGCCTACTGGAACTTTATTTTTAGTCCAGGTTTTTAATTCTGGTATATATACATGTTCGTCTAAAGGAATGTCTAATATTTTGGCAGCCTTGCTAATATTTTCCATAGAAATATTATTAAAAGGTTCCATAATTAAATTAAATTTCAATTCTTTATTTATCAAAATTTGCATCAATTCGTTATTTTTAAATTCTTTTAATTTATTTTGTATTGAATTATAATATTTTTTATTTTTAGTTGGATCTAATAAATCATAAACAGATAATATTAGCTTAATAATTTCTGATAATTTTTTAGCTTTGCTTTTGGCGTATTTTGATATTATGTCTGCTATATTTACTAATATTTTACCAATATATAATTCTTTAATAACTGCAAAATTTTTACGACCCAATACACTAATAGGTGAAACAAAAATATCTATTTTTCCACTAAATTCACCAGTAGGTATTTGATTAGTATCTAATACTTTAGTAACTATTCCTTTACCACCATATCTATTACAAACTTTATCACCATGGCCTAATGATTTAGTTTTTTTAATATAAAAAACTACTCGAGTACCTTCAAATTCAACAGTTCTATATTTGTGTTTACCAATTTTTAATTGAGTTAAATCTAGATTATCAACAGCTTTAATTTTATCTCTATCTGTAGTTTTTCCTAATTTATATAATTTTTGTCTATTTTTAATATCTTCGGATATATTTTTCCAAGCTTTTAAAATAATTGGATCTGCTTTATTTCTATCATTTATATATATTCTTATTTCACTTATTTCACCTCCTGGAGATTTTATTTGAATATTATTATTAACATGACTATATATAGCTCCATCAGATTCTTCAGATTCTTCATCTAAAAGATTATAACTATCAATATAATCATCTAAATCTCCAGAAAAACCAAATTCTAATAAAACATCACCAACATTAGTTTCTGTTAACGTATTTTCAAATTTAATAACTTTATTATCATTAGGTATTATAACGTTCAATTCTTCAACCATTTCTGTTTCAAATTTATTAGCAAATTCATTACTAACAACATAGCCATCTTCAAATGAATATCCTAAATAATTCATAACTGCCATGTTTGAATTTCTACCAGCAGAATAACCATCACCATCAAATGCAGATGTCCAAGCAATAGATTCATTCTTTTTAAAAGTATCACCATCATTTAATGTTTTAAATGATAAACGTAAATATGAACCTCGTTTTGTAGAAGCAAGTCTAGGTGTAATGTCTATAAATTCTTCTAAATTATTTTTATATTTAACTTTAATATATTTATCTTTAACACTTTCTATAATTTTTCCATCTTGATTTCCTCGATGAATAAACCTATTAGATGTTAATTGAGGAACAACAAATTCAGCACCAGTAGATACTATAGGTAATTCTCCATTAATAATAGGAGCAACTTGAGCTCTATGTGTATATGCTAATACTGCTCTATCTGCTTGTAATTCATTAATAAATGGAACTAAAGCTTCATCTAAAGTTACAATATCCCAACCATCAGCATTTGATATATCTTTAGTCCCATAACTTCCATATTTATTTGTTAATATTGGATTTAAAGTATTATGATTTACTAATCCAACAGATCCATATTCACTAGTACTATTAGCTCCGACATTTCCATAATATGATTTATGTATATTTCTATGTTCCTTTTTAAAACTTCTAGCATTTGGAACTCCACCAGGACCAGTTTTAACTAATTTTGTAGCAGTTTTTAGTTCAGCAATAGGACTATATGTCTGACATAATTCTAATATAGCATCCCCTTTTGAGTGTTGGTGTGCTCCTAATAAACATTGAATAACATAATCATCTTGAATGTATATTTTAGAATCTTTTTTAAATTTTAAAGTTGAGGAAAATCTGTTATGTGCCATCATCAATTCTTTATAAATCAGATTAAACATAATTTCGGATTGACGAATTCTATATATTTTTAAATCAGTTAAATCATCTGCTTGATCATTAAGAAGATTATGGATCATTTCATTAGATACCAAATCTATTAAGTTTGTTGATTTATCGTGAAATTCTAATAATTCTTTTGTTACAGGATCAATGATATTATTTGTTGTTAAGTTCAAATTATAAATTGCTCTAGTTCCACATTTTGTTTTTATATAATCGTCTATTTGTTCAGGATTATTAATGTCCTTTTCATCGAATTTTATTTTTTTATCAATAATTAATAATCCATTCGCTATTAATTTTTCTCTTTCAGATGTAGGATATATATATATTGTTTTATTTTTAAGGTATAAAGGTATAGCTGCGTGTTTTGGTTGTTTATCTGTTATTTCATATTCTAAATTTAATTTTTTTAAAGCATTTAAAAAACCTAATTGTTGCCACAAGTATATAATTAATGGAATTTGAATACCAGTTACGTGTACTTGTATATATGGAATAGATCTAGAAGATTTTTTTAAAAATTCTTCAGGATTATAACTTTTCATTATATTTATTAATTTAGTATATAAATATTCGACTTTTCCTATTGTTAGATCATAATTTTTATTATCTTTTACAATTTGCCATTTACCACTATCTTCTGATTTTATCAATTTTTCATATTTTGAAGTAAAAGCAATTTCATCGTAAAAATTAAATTCAAATTCATTTCCAGCTTTATCTTTAAGTGTTGCATATATAAATTTATTATTTTCTGAATTTAATTTAACAATACTTTTTGGATAATGCAAGCTCATATAATTCAAAATTTTATCTAATTCTGATATATTGTATTTTATATTAGCAACAGACATCGTAACCATAGCATATGATGATAAAAATCTACATTTGTTTGGTTCTGTTTTTGTTAACGGTTTAAAAAATTGTTGATTTGCCAATACATAGTTTTTTCCTCTTAATTTAAAATATCTATCATTAACAAGAGAAGGTATTTTCATATTAACAACATATGGTGTTTTATTATCACCAGTTTGGTTTTGTAATGTTATCTCATAATTTATATATCTATCTAAATTATTATCCTCATATGTATGTTTTATATTTTTGATTTTTATGGGATTATCTGTTCTTTTTTCTAATGCCATAAATGATTGTTTTATATTTTCATGAATCAAATCTGTTCCAAATTCATATTCGTGTCTAACAGTTCCAGTCACTTTATTTAAACTTATAACATCTGGTTGTATTGCTAGATTCTGTTTTGTTTTAGGATAACTTATTTCTTTTGTATAAGTATTTAATTCTTCCAATTTTGAAAATAATTTAACTGGATTATTTAAATATTCTGGAGAAATTTCATCTGTATTAAATATGGTTTTATGCACTGCCATTAAAATTATATTTTCTATATTATTTTTATTAATTTCTTCTGGTTTATTTTTTAAATAAGAATCTATAGAATTTTTAATATTATCTGCGACTGTTTTATCTTTTATCTTATATTTTTTTAGAACTTTGCTTAATTGAGATGAATTAACTGATTTAGAAATTTTATCATTTTTTAAATCTAAATCTGTTTTTGTTGGTTGAATGACACTATCATTCAACTTAGATTTGACCTTATCATTAATAGGAATTTCATCTATAGTTTTAGAATTGTTATAAATGTTTGAGATTGAATTTATATTTTGTTTATTAATATTTACTTTGCCGTTCTTATCAAAATAAGCAATAGGGAATATAATAGGTTTAGGACTTGCTATATTAACAAATATATATTTATCAAATGCCTTTAAATTATCTATTATATTTTGTTGTTGATTAGTACTGATGTGTTCTAAGATAGGAACTATGCTATTTTCAATATTTTTCGATTTCAATAAAAATACAATATTATGTTCAATATTTGAAAGTTTATTTTTTAAAGATGTAAATTCCTTTTTTAATTGTTGTAATAAAAAGAAACTGCCACTATTAATATTTGTCTTTTCTGTCATATATTCCGTAGCTTGGGATATAACAGAATGATCGATTATCATAAATTTATTATTTAATAATGTATCTGTCTTATTTGGAATATTCTGAAATACATTTATAGATTTTTGCATTTCATTTTTATTCATCAATATATTTTTAGCATCTAAATGCAATTGTCTACAATTAAAAGTTTTATTTCCTAATTTAATAGGAGCAGGAGATACAACAATACCAGAACATGTACTTAAATTTAAACCACTATTATGCAACAATTCTGAAACAGAATAACCAAATTCAGGAATTATATGTAAAATCATACCATTGGTTATTGATAAACTATTAGTCTTAGTTGTTGGAGTTAATTGTTTAACATTCATATATTCTCCTCTGAAAATATTTTTCCAATAATATTTCCTAATTCTATCTGTTCATTTTCTTTTTTGTTAATAATTTTTCTATTATTTTTTTCAATACCTTTATTATCAATATAATCTTCTTCTTTTTTTATATTATGTTGGATATTGAACGTTATTTCTGAAGGCATGATAGAATTGAACTCTTGCTTTAATAAATTATTAAAATCATATATATAAAACTGATAATAACGCTCATTAACATTTTGTATCAAACATATATCACAATAATGATTTAACATTAATGTAGTAATAAGAATAGGTGGTTGAAAATGGTATTGTGCTATTAATATAGGAATGTATTGTTCCTCTGTTAATTCTAATATTAATTTAGACAACCATTCTCTTAATTTTGTTTGTTTAATTATAGTTGGTATTGAATCTTTGTATCCTTTTTTAACTTCAAATAAAAAAGGAAAATTTTTCCAAGGAAAATTATGAACTTTTGCAGGAACTATATCTCCTCTATAAATAACTTTTCTACCACCTGATGTTGAATCTCTCCATAAAATATTAGGTTCTTTAAAAATCCAAGAGGATAATTGATGGGCTACTTTAGCTTCATATCTATTTCCTTTTTTCTTACCATATCCATAGTTAGACATATATTTATTTCCTTAATTCATTAACCACAATTCCAGTCCCAATATAAATATATTTTGAAACTATATGTCTATGACAAAATTGATTAGGGTTTTCATAACACAATAATGTCATTCTTTTTCCAAAAATTCTAATAAGTTCAAGTATTAATAATTGAGGATGAATAAATTGTTGCAATATATTCTCATAATATAATTTTTCATATTGAATTTCATTTATAATATTATTTTTATATTTATATAATAATTGTTTATCTGGGCCTAATTTTGAAAAGACATGTCCTTTATAAAATTTTGGAGGAATTGAACATATAGCTACTGGATTGTTTGTATTTTTAATATTTGCAAAATGAGAAGTTTCTATTTTAACATCAACAAACATATTATTCTTCAATGTATTCTAATCCTTCAACATCTTCAATACTTTCTGGTATTTTTGGTTTTAGATATTCTTCATCTCTGAATTTATCTTTATTTTGATCTTTTTCATTATCATTATGTTTGACATTTTCCTGTATTTTTTGGAAGTTCTGTGTATTCTTCATAATTTTCATCATCCTTAAATGAAATATAGTTTAATGAATATATTTTTTTATCAAGAGCCTTTGCATAATAAATTTCATCACAAGCTCCTAATCCAATATAGTTATTAGGATTAATTACAAAAATAGCATCTGAATGTCTTATTTTTCTCATATATCCTATATCAAATTGTCTTTTTTGATGTCCATTCATGTCTAATCCAATTTTATGACCAAATAGACATACTGTAAATACTGAATGTCCAGCATAACTTAAATCAATATTTATTTTTTTAAATAACTTTTTAAATTTAGTTGAGCCAACAAGAGTTATTGTTAAATGTTCCTTTGTTTGAACATATTTAGAAAGAGGTAGTTTTTCTGTTTTAGGAAATGTTCCTATATTAACTTGACATATTTTATCTTCTAAGTGTTCATTCATTTTAAATGGTATACAATATTTCCAAAAATTAG
Organism: uncultured Clostridium sp.; assembly: GCA_964369695.1. Lineage (GTDB taxonomy): Bacteria > Bacillota > Clostridia > TANB77 > CAG-508 > CAG-269. The sequence goes on along the minus strand of CAYJGL010000001.1, from coordinate 48,187 downwards.
AACTGGCTTTAAAATATTTTTTATGATTATCACATACTTCATCTTTTGTTTTTAATCTTTCGAATTGTCTTTTAAGCCATCTGTCATTTTTATATTCTTTGACTAATACATAATCTCCTAAACAATAATCATATGGATCTGATATTTTTCTAATTTGAATAGATCTATCTATTTTAAAATTATAATCAATATTAGTTATATTTCCATCGTCATTTACTCGAACAGCTTCACGATGAAATAATGTTTGTCGTTGGTTATATTCTTTTGTACCATCAATATGATATAGGTCATAACTCTTTTTGAGTTGTATTATATTATCTTTAATATTTTCAATTACATCATCGCCTTTATGAAAATGGTATACCAGATCTCCAATTTGAAAATCATTATTCATTTTTAAATTCCTTTTTTAGTTATTTTTAGAAAACAAAAAAAAGACCACTTTCCTAAGGTAGTCTTTTTGTCTCTTGGTTACTCATAATAACCAAGAAGCTTAAATGATGCCCAGACTCGCATAGCGACTATCCAACTCGAAGTTCCCTCCTTCGGGGAGTAGTCGATGAAGAACTTCTACCATTTGATTAGTAAGATCATCATCTGCCGTGGGCAGATGCAAACGATACTGCTTTTCAGCAGTAATTATCTGTCCATCAAAATGAAATCGTGCAGACTTGAAGAAATTCACCCCGCGAGTGGGGTGCCACTCCTTCTCAGAGTGGTTTTTAACCACAGACAAAAATGTGTCGGTAACATTTCTTTGCTCTTTATTCAATTCAATAAATTTCATAAAAATTCTCCTGTTAAATGTTAATGATACCTTATTATATCTATATAATAATATAATATAACACTTAAGGAAAATTATGTCTACAATCCTTCAAAATCTTCATTTAATACTTTTTCAATAGGATTTAATTCAGTATCTTTACCTTCAACTAATCCTTTTTGAATAGCTTTATCAATATATTGAAATGCTAATGCTGATTGCCAACTGTCTTGATGTGGTTGTTTTCTAACTCCTAATATCACAGAATCTTTATAATTCCCTTTTATTCTACATTTTTCATTTAAGTCTTCTTTTTTTCTAAACATATTTGAAACTATTAATTCTATGTGAACTAAATCAATACTTCTTAAAATATCATGAAGCATATTGACAATTATTTTATAATCATTAATATATTTAACATTTCCTTGCATTAATTTATCTAATAATCCCATATTTGTTTCACCTGAAAAATAATCTTTAGTTATTAATAATTCTTTTTCATGGTAATGTATGGTTATTAAATTTTTATCTTCTTCAATGCTCTCATTTTTTAATAGATCAACATCATAATTTAAAACAATTTGACAATAATCATCAAATTTAGGAAAGTAAAATTCTAAAATGCCTGGAATTATAAATCTATCTGCCATTTCTGTAAGAGTAGTTTCATTATATTCTTTTTCATCAATTGTTATTTGACACTCATATTTACTATATATTTCATTTTTTTTAATAATAAATACTTCTTGAGGTTTTAACATATATTCTCCAATAAAAGGTCGGATAAATATTTCATTATCCGACCTAAATTTATTTAAATAAAACCATTGTTTTTTAAATATTTAATTTCTTCAACACTATAATTATTTTCTTTCAATAATATTAAAGTTCCTAATGAAACTTTCTTATCATTTGATTCTTGAATTTTTTGAATACGATTATCGGATAATATTTGATCTATGATTGTTGATATATTTACTTCTTGGGAAGATGATTCAATTGAAGGCAAATTTTCTATTTTTTCATTTAATTCTTGATACATTTCTTTAGAAGGGCTTTCTATTAAAATTTTATCAAAATCTTCTTTTATTTTATCAATATATGCATTCATATTTCCTATAAATTCTTCAAAATGAGAATTATATTTATGTTCTAATTCCTGAGATATTTCATCAGAATTTGATCTATTAGATTCTATTGATTGAAAATCAGATAATTTTGCAGAAAATAATAAATTCAAAACATTATCTAACAAAGATTTAGAAATACATTCATAAGTATTTGTTTTTATATAGATGTACTGATCTTTGTAGATATATAAATTATTTCTAAATTCTTCTGGATATACATATCCATCCAAAGACTCATCTTTTGACATTTCTGGCAATACATGAATTTCTTCAACAGTTGCAATATCAAAATTTTCACTAGACATAAAATCTCCTAAGTATTAAATGTGAATAAGATCTTGAGTAAAATCAACGGATTTTAAATTAACCTGAGATGCTTGATGTCTTGCTTTCATAGCATATCCTTCAACACCAGCTTGGTTAATTGCTCCTCCAGCAATAAGTCCTATTTTAGTAGTATCTAATTTTTGAGAATATTCTCCATAACATATTGGACATATTCCTGTTTTAGATTTACAATATAATGGACTTCTTAATAATATTTGTTTATTTAGTATTTTCTTTTTTAATTCTTGTTTTATGACTTGTAATTTACCAGTAATTTCATCAAAATAATATCTTCCTAAAATTTTGGAAAATATACTTTCTCTTACGAATATATGAAAATATTTAGATGTTTTACAATCTTCTTTAGATAATAGTGTATTTGAATTTGCGAATGTAACTTGTCTAGCTAAATACCCAGGTTCGGCAGTTCCAGAAGCTCGAATATGATATGCTCTTCTAGCTTCAGATGCTGCAGCATAATATTCTTCTCCATTATATCCTTCAATTAATGATGATGTAATTGGTTTACTAATTTTACCTTCTATATCCATGACTGGTCCTTTTGCTAATGTTAAAATAGCAAAATCCATAGGACTCAATTTACCACTGGCCTTTGATTTTATTAAATCTCCTAAATTAGTATTATTCAATTTACTCATATAATCTAAAGATAATTTCTCTAATTTTGGAGCAAATTCTTCTGGAATTAAATCAGAAGTTATTTCTTTTTCTTTTCTTTTTTTAATATCTTCAGGTACTATTAAATCAGTTTCTCCAAATGATATAGGACATATTGAACTCATTTTAAATATTTCTTTAGATAAAAATGATAAATATTTTGCAGGTTTTTCATCTTCATAATTTTGGTATATTTCATAAACTATTTTTTGAGCCATTGTTTTATCAATAGGCTCATTAATTAATCTAAAATCATCAGGTAAACATAAATTAAACCAAATTCTTCCTAATGACATTGATATTGTTTTATTTTTAGTTTTAATTTTGTGAATAAATGAATATTTATGAAAAGGCAGTACTTCTTTTTTTTGAAATTCTTTATAAACATCATCCAAATTTTCTATAGATATATCTGTTATTTTTTTTACCATACAATCTCCTTTAATAAAAGGAAAATATTACGAACAACTACTATGTCCACATTTAGGATTAACACAAATGCCTCCTCGACATCCCTGTGCTCTTGATAATGTAATTTCATGACAAGAAGGACACTCTGTCAAGGATAGATTTTCATCTGATTCTACTTTAACTTTATTTGGATTAAAATGATGATCTATTATTTTAGAAATAGCATCTACTATAGATTTAGCTTGATGTGACTTTTCTTCATTTTCATCTATTTTAAAGAAAAATGATAATCCTCCACAACTAGAAAGTGTGTCTATTAAACTATCAAGAGGAACTCCATATTGTAATGATTTGCTAATAACTCTTCCTAAACCATCTAACATAATGTTTGTAATATGACCTTGTTCACCCATTCTAATAAAAACTTCAAATAACTTTCCTTCACTATTATGATTTCCAGTCATATATATTTTGCCATTAGGAGTTAAGAATTCAATAGTTTTTCCATCTCTAATCATTGGTCGTTTCATAGGATTTAATTGAGGAATTATATCTACCGCATTTTCCAATCCTCCAAAATTAACAGGTTGCCAATCCAAACAACCATCTCGATACACAGTTATTCCTTTCAACTTACTTTTCCAAGCTAAAACATATGCATCATGGACATCTTCTACTGTTGCAGAATTTGGTAAATTACAAGTGGATGAAATTGCGAGAGTTATATGTCTTTGTCCAATTGCTTGCATTTCAATTTTCTTTTTCCAACCAACATCATGTGCTGTAACATATACTTCTTGAATTTCTTTAGGAATTTCATCTATTCCCTGACAACTGCCTTTATTTTTTGCTATTTTTTGTTTTAATTCTTTTGTTAAAACTATGCCTTTTTCAGAACATGCTTTTTCAAAATATTCATTGGTAAAATAAAGAGTTTCTCCAGTATCGACTAATGTTTTAGACCAAATTAAAGCAAAGATAGGTTCAAATGCATAACAACAATCACATGAAATAGAAATACTACCTGTTGGAGCTATTGAAGTGACAGTACTATTACGAATACCATGTTTTAGAAATTTATCAATATGATTATCTGAAACATTATGATGTTTCAAAAATTTAGTCATACTTTCTATTTCATTAGAATCTAATGATATTGGAGTTCTTTTACCAGCAGAAACCACATCTATAGAAGTTTCCAATGAAAATTTAGTCAAATAATAACAAATAGAATCAAATAATTTTAAACTTTCTTCAGATCCATATCTTATATTTTTTCTATATAATATATCCCCAAATCCCATAATTCCTAATCCAATTGGTCTTTGAGAATACATAGTTTTTTCAAAATCTTCAGTTGGAAATGTTGTTTTGCTTATAACATTATCCAAGAATAAAATAGAATTCTGAATATATTCTTCGAATAATTTTAATGAAAATACATTATTTTCATCTAAACATTTATTTAAATTTATAGATCCTAAATTACAACAAGAGTTAGGAGGTAAAGTTACTTCTCCACAGTTATGAACAATAGCTCCGCATGTGACGAAATGATGAATATTTGGGACTTGTATATCAAAAACATCTTCTATACTAAATAATCTAATACTTTTAATTTCTTGCGATTCTTTTCTTTTTTTAATTCGTTTATCTGAAACTGGTCTGTCTAATTTGCAAATTTGTTTTAGACGATTGTCTTTTTGTGGACTTAAAATTCTAATATGTTTTGCAAATTCTTTATTGTCTATAATTTCTAAAGTATATGTTTCTTTATAATTCCATATTTTATTATTTCTTATTTTCTGAGATGCTTTATTTCTTAAACTTAAATTAGAATAAACTCCTAAAGACGCTAATATGATCTGGATATTTTTTAATATTTTATATCCTCTTTCTCCAGATTGATGAATGCACGATTTATATGATGAATGAGAATCTTGAAATGTTACAGATCCATCAAAAGTCATCATAGCTGAAATAAATCCAATTTGATATGAAATATCTTTATCTGCAGATATTAAATCAAAATTGTCTTTAGAAGTTGTTCCAAAGATTTTAAACATCTCTTCTTTTGCCGTATTAGATGCTATATTAATTATTTTACAATTATTTGTTTGATAATGATTGTTATATATATAATTGCATTTTAATTCAGAATTAATAAGAGTAGTACAAAAGGATTCTATAGAAAATTCTTCTATTCCTAAAGAAAATGAAATATTATTATTTTTAATTATAGTACCTTCTGCAAATAAATATCCCGATAAAAATCCACGATTCCAATTATTTTCATTCATTTCATATTTAATAGGATCGTAGTCCATTTTAATTTTATGTTTTTTAGGATCTAATTCTTTTAATTGCACATCGCCTTTATTTGTTGATATTAAATGATCTTCTGTAGCATATATTGATAATCCATTTTTTAATTCAATTTCATATACTTCAACATCTTCGCCTGTTTTGATCAAATCAGAACATTGTTGAATATTTCCATTTATATAAATTATATTCTGAACATCTCTAAAACGACGGTATCCATTAGGTGTAAGAACGGGAGCCCACGATGGTAAACAAGGATTGGTTGTAACAATATCTCCTCTATTTCTTAAGGGAAAATTATTATTTGCTGCATCATAAAATAATAAACCAGGATCACCAGTTTTCCAAGCTTGATTTATTATAGAAGTCCATAATTCTCCAATAGAAATTTCTCCAACTTTTTCATTTTTATTTGGAGAAATTAAAGGTAACATAATCTCAAATTCTTTTTCATAAACATGTCTCATAAAATTATCATCAACTAATACACTAATATTAATTGCAGATAAATCAATATGATCTTTGCATGTTATATATTCTTTAATATCTGGATGATTAATTTTAAATGATACAAGATTGGCTGCTCTGCGAGTTTTTCCACCAGATTTAACAGTATCAGAAATACTTTGTACTACTTCTAAATATTTAATAGGACCACTTGCTTTTCCACCAGTTGATATAGTTGATCCTTTTTCTCTTAAATTACTTATAGGTAATCCAGCTCCTCCACCACCAGCATATACTTTGGCACAAGTTGACCACATATCTACAATAGAAGGCATTGAATCTTTTATATCTAAAACAAAACAAGCTACCAAATTACCATCATGTATTGTTTTTTTATTTCCTGCATTTATTAAACAAGGAGTATTTGGTCTAAATATATTATTATTCAATAAATTTAAAAAAACATCATATTCATTTTCATTAGATGATATGAATTTTGCAACTCTTTCATGAACCTGTATTGGTGATGTTTCATCATTATTTACATATAAATTTTTATACATTGTAATAGCATTGTCTGAAAAATGAGGCATGATATCTCCTTATTGCATAATTTGCAAAAATGTTTTAATTATTTTATTTTCACTTTGACGCTCTAATGAACTATTATCATATCCAAAAATAGCAGGTTGAACAGTAGAATGAGGACTGTTATTAATTAAATGATATACTCTACTAACATCATCTTTATCACAATAAATACTTGCAGATAAATCTCCTTTTCTACCAACTCGATTTATAAGCTGTATCAAGGAAGAATCATCAACTTTTCCCATCCCTTTTATATGATTTTGATATTTAGTTAAAGTAGGGATATATAATTTTCTAACAACTAAAGTTGTTCCTACCCCAATCATATCAGATGCTAATAAGAAATATATTTTTCCTTGTTCAAATAATGATTGTACTAGGCGTATGTCTTGAGCATGCATGCCTCTATCTCTATCTTTTCCTCCAGCCATATATCCAAATCCACATAATATACATTTTGCTAAAAATGGATCAGGATATTTTCCAGGCATTCCAGTGTTTGGGTCTCTTGGAACAGGTTTACCTTCTTGATTTAACATATATTGTAACCAAGAAGCTTGCCATTTTGGATTTTTATGATCTGAAGTTATATTTGATATAGCATCCTTTGCGCTAGTTTTTAAACCACTTATTCTTGGAATTTCATTTTGTATTATATTATTTTGTTCATGTCTAGATATTGGTAATTTGCCATAATAATCTTTAACAGAATTATTAATTAATTCAGCATCACTTCCAACTGTTTGCTTAATACTTCGTTGAGGTAATTCTTTCAACAACTCATTTGCTATTGGCATTATAGCTTTCTTACCTACAAAATCAATACTTTTTACGCTAAATAAAACACAAGCATTACCAATATCTTTATTATAAACTGCTCTTTTAACTATGTTTTTAATATCTGTTGCCGTTCTTAATTTATCATGAGGAATTACAGATATAGATGCTCTATTTGGAGCATTTGCTATGAATGGTTTTTTAAATTTACGATGAAACCTCCAATTCATAAATCCTATAAGTTGTTGACTTGTTATTAAATTCATGGAACCTGTTAATAATATTAATTGAGTTTGTCTAGAAATTGATTTAATAGCTTCGATAAATAAATCTGCTTTAGCATCTGTATCTGAAGTATCTATTCCCACATTTATAGGAATATATTCTTGCATTTCATCAATAATAACAATATGTGGTTTTAATTTTTGTATAATAGAGGATGCATATGGATAGGTGCATGTTACGGCTACTGTTCTATTACTTATACGAGAGCCTTTAGCAGAAGAACCTCCAGCTCTAAATATTAATAATTCTTTATTTATTATACTATTTAATTGATTAAATTCATTAGGAGAAATATTAGAGGGATCTTGAATATGAGGAAATATATATCTACCATATCTTGTATTTAATAATTCCATAATAATATTAGTAAAAGAAGATCTTAAATCTTGATAATATATTTGATTGGCTAATTGAATTGTAGGTGTAATCCAAACTATTCTTTTAGGTTGTCCATGTTTTAACATATATTTCCAAGCTTCTACTATTGGAGAAGTTTTTCCACCAGCTGGATTAACATTAACAAGCAAATCATCCTTGCCTTGTATTACTAAATTATATAATTTATTTTGCCAATCATCAAATACAGATGTCATATTTGGAGAATCTTGAGATCTATTATTTTGAATAGGATGATTTATTTGACTTGATATTAATGTATTATTTTGTATATTTGTTGATGGTATATATCCTCCAATTTCATATATATTGCTCATAATTAAACCTTTGTTAAATGATATAATGTAGAAATAGCATCATCTGCTAAATTATAAATAATTCGTTCATTATTTATAGGATGTGTCCACATTTTTTTATTTTTTGCAGGATTTAATTTTTCTGCATTTTTAGTTGCTTCATTTGTAAATATTGGACATAATGATAATTGATCTCCATCAAAATCAAGTCCTTGAGGACCACAAGTCAATGCATTTACAACTGCTCCTTGATTTTCTACAACAACAGGAGTAGCAGAATAGTATGATGATCTTGTAGTTGCTGGATCTCTTTTGCATAATATTTGTTTGTCTTTCGTGATTTCTTCAGCAGCTTTTTTTAATTCACTACGAAAAGGATCTTTTACTGTTTTAGAATTTTTTATAATAGAATATATAAAATTTTTTAAATCATGATAACCTAAGTTTTGATTTTTAGAATAATTCATATATTCTTTAATCATAGGTATTAGATTTTTATTTTTAACAAGTATATAATTAAAAAAGAATGGTTCGTATATTGCCAATAACGTATGCCAAGGAACTCCTATTTTTCCTAATTCTATATTTGGATCAGAAGTGGCTATTATTCTAGAAGAATAATCCATCGTCTTTTTTAACATAGTTCCTCTTAAAATACCACCTTTACCTTCCATTCTATTTTGTATCCATGAATATGAAGCTATTAATAACTTTTGAATTTGAAAATATAATAAATAACTCATATCTTCATTATTTTTATATACTCCTAATTGATTATTAAGAGATATTAAATTTTCATATATAGTATTTATTTCTGATGTAAATTGTTTATTCAATTTAGTATTCATAGACATATCTCTAATTCCACCAGCAGGTAAAATTTGATATTTTTTTATAAATATTAAATGTTTATTGGTTTCAATATATTTGCCAATATCTTTTTTGTCTTTTTTACTTATAGTTTCAAAATTAATTTTATCATAATTTGAGCATAAAAATAATAATCCTGTTTGACCTTCATCACTTTCTATTAAATTTTTATCCTTTATAATGAATCTTTGTTTTTCATTTAAAATATCTCTTATAGAATCAGATGAAGATTTTATCATTTTATAAATAACTGGATTTATAAATGTACCATTAAGATCAATATATCCAAAAGTTTCTTTTCTTTCATTTGATCCAGATCTTCCAAATATAGTTTCACTCCAGAGACCTTCTTCATCAAATGTTAATTTTCCAATTCCAAATATATTCGAATTTTTAACTTCTTTTAATTTATTTTTTTGAATATAATTTTCTATATCTAATAATTTTAGTTTATTTCTTGATTTCATAAACTCTCCAAAAAAAGAAGGACTGAAAATATCCTTCTTTTATTTTTATTTTTAAATCAATTCATTTTCTGTCTTAAATAAATGCAAATGTAATCTTGGGACAAAAATATAATTATTTTTTATACAATACTCTACAGTTTTTAAAGAACATTCATTAAGTTTTTTTAAAAATGTGTCATGATTTTTATAATCTTCTCTATTTGGAGTACAAGGCATTAATCTTATAGGTATTCTATCATCATATTGTAATATTCGTTTTATAAATTCATTCATTTGATATGATTCTTCTTCTGGATCATATACAAATTTAAATTGAATATTGATTTCATTTGAATATAATATTTTTAATATTCCTTTTTCTAAATTTTGATAATCATCTAATGATTTATAAAACTCCTTATTGAATTTAGGACTAATATTCAATATTGCATTATATTTATCTTCAAATATACTCAAAAATTCTTGATTTATATTATATAATAAACTTCCATTAGTTTCTATTTCGACATCCCATTTTTTATCAATAATATATTTTTTTAATATTTTTAAAAATATTTCATTATTATTATATATTAAAGGTTCTCCACCAGTTATCATTAATCTTTTTATGTTTTTATTTTTATTTAATTTATTAATTAAATTATCAAAATCATTTAAATTTGTAATGTTATTTGTTTTTTTAGATTTTGTTACCCAACTATATTTTGTATCACAAAAAGAACATTTAAGATTACAATTAGAAAAACGGATTAATATAGAAGGATAACCTGCAAATTTTCCTTCACCCTGAATAGTAACAATAGATTGACATATATTAAGTTCAGACATATTAAAGGTCCTTTTCGATTTTAGGAGGAGGAGTATATATAGTTAAATAAGACTCACAAATATAACATTCATTAATTGATTTTTCAAACGGAAAATAACTATTACACTTTGGACAAGTTAATTTTTTTTGAATTAAACCAACATCTTCATTTAATTCATGAAGTTCTTTTCCACATCTTGGACATTTATGTTCTTCTAGAATACTTACTTTTTCTTGTAAAACAGTACCACAATCACATTTGTATTTTTTAATTTTCATTCTTCATCCCTTTTAAATTGATTAAAATTAGATAATTTAGACCATGTGTTTTGTTCTGATACTTCCACATTATCATAATCGATCATATCTTCTGAAATATCTGACAATTTAGATGGAAAATTAATATCTTTAATGAATTTTTTTAATAAATCATCTAAAGATTTTCTATTTCTATCTTTCATAAACCAATGATGAAATGGTAATAATTTATTGAAATTTGCTCGAATAGATCTTATTCTTGATGGAGTAAATATATTTGGGAATGAAGATCCTATTTGATCTAATGTGTGTTTGATTCTCATAGGATTATGAAATATATTATATACAATATTATATTTATCTATAATATATTCAAAATATTTATCTAGTTGTTTATTGCTATAAATATTTAAAGGAGTAAAAGCATCGATATTTAATAGATTGATTCCATTTTTAACTCTTTCTAATTCTTCTTTAATTCCATAAAACGAAGTATCTGAATTATAAACTTGACGAAGTATATCATCAGAAACGTTGATATGAAGAGATTGACTTATTTGTTGATTGTCAAAATTCCAAATAGGAAGTTTTCTAGCAAATAATTGAGCAGTTCTCATATAATTAACAGAATCATAAGTTATATAAGAATCTTGTCGTTGTAAATAAACATTAAATATTTTTTCTAATAATATTAAAAAGAATCTATCATGTTGAATATATATTCCTAAACAATGCATTTTAAATGGAACAGAAGTATCTCCTTCTATATAATCCAATAACAATCTGTATGAAGGTCCTATAAATGGAGAAAAATCTATTTGAGTAATTCCTCTTAAACCAACCATTCCACCTAATGCTCTTGCTTTAACATTATCATTTAATTTTAATTCATCATACAATTTAGACCATACATCATATTGTTCTTGTATTTTGAATTGCCAAATAAAATAAAGTTTATTAGAAAAGTCTTCATTATTTTTAACTAAATTAAATGTTTTTGTTAAAGAAATCCTATTAAATTCTTCAATATGTTGTTTTGAATTATAATTTGGTTGTTTTAAAAAAATAGGAATGTCTAATGAAAATATATGATCATAAACAGGTAAACCTATTTCTGCACAAATAAGATATTTATCTATAAATTCAGATACATTTTGAGCCAAGACATCTCCAACAATAATAGAATATCCACCAGAATCTATAAAAGTTTTTAGATGACTTTTAAATTTCCAATCAATAAAATGTTTATTTAAAGAATCATAAAAATGATTTGGATAAAAATTACCAGAATTTAAAACATTAATTAAAGATACTAAAAGAGTTTTTGATTGATTAATAGATTCAAAAGTATAATCTATTTTAGCTTTATTATTTGGTTTGCCTCCAACAAATACATATTCCATATTAAATCCTTTAAATAATTGGAATTTATATAATATAATATATAAATTCCAATTAAATTTTTAATTATATTTGAGTTTCAACGATTCATATATTTCAGGATATGTTAAATATAATAAATTAAAAATATCTTTAACTACATCTTCTTTTTTCTTAAGAGCAATGTTATCATTTGATGATTTAATAATTTTATAACATGTTATAGTACAGTATTTATTCTCATAATTTATAGTTCCCATAAATCGATATTTATCTATTTCCAATATATAATATCCTTTTGGATATTCTATTTTTTGATAATCCAATAATTTATATAATTTTTTTTCAAATAAAACAATCCGTACAATTTCTTTAATTAAAGAGTTATAATTTCCTTTCATGAATATTGTAATTTAAGAAGTTCAAATGCTTCTTTGTTTTTGACGATAAGTTTATTGTATATTTTTGGATATTCCTTTTTTAGAATAGGACTAAGTTCATTCGATAATTCTAAAATAGTCATTTCTTCATTATAATTTTTTTTAATTTCAAAAATTAGGAAATAATCATGATCTAATCTACCAAGTATCTCATAGATATTATTATTAATCTTTTGAGTAATTACTTTTATTTTATCAAAATATAATGATGTATTATCATAATCTATAATTTTAGACATTTCAGTTTTAGTTAAACCTATATGTAAAAGAATGTTTAAATTATAAGTATCATTTATATTGATATTATTATTTTCTTCGAAACGTATCATATCATCTCCATTTTCTTATTCAATAATAGTTATACTTTTATTTTGAACTATTACTCCAAGTTTTATTATTATTAATTATATCTATATTAATTTGTATAAAATCAATAAACTTAAATAACAATATCTAAAAATTCTATAAAATCATAATTTCCACTATTTTCTAATTGGATACGAAGTTTATTCGAACAAGAGTTATCATTTATCATTTCTCTTGCTTTTAAAGATATTTCCCTATATCCTGGTTTGCTTGACCATTGTTTAGATCTTATATATGCAGCATACAATAATCTACAATCCAATTTTCCTGTTTTAGGATTTAAAATTGGGAATAATAATTTTCCAGGAAGTAAAAAAGCTTTTTCTCCGAAATTAGATAACATTTTTCTTCTAATTGAAGGACTATTTAATGCTGTTTTTATATCAGATGGTATTTTAACTTCCATTTTTTCAGTTATAATATCAAAGAAATTATCAGAAATTACTTCATGTTCATACAAGTGTATGTGGTTTAATTCCATAACATTCTCCTATTTTTATATATTTTTTTAATATTTCTTCTTGGTATGCAGTATACCATAATAATTTAATAAAATATCTTCTATCATTAGTACAATATGGAACAGTTTCAGAATATGATCTATCACTAAAATGATAATTCATAAGTTTATTTAAAAATATATATGGATAATTAATCATTTTATAAATATATTTGAAACGAAATACGCAACATTTATTACATAAAATAATATAATCCGTATAAGATATTATATAAGGATCTTTATCTACATCTATTAATGTATGGCATCTATAACATAATGCATAAACCATTATAAACTCCAAGTAATTTTGTTGAAAAAAGACATTCTCAAAATTAATTGAGAATGTCTTTTTAAAGTTCCATATAGTAGCCAGTTGTGAATGGATGGGCAAATAAAACCCTCACGTATTAATCTGGATTTGTACAATTCTTAATTCTTAATTCTTAAATCTTGACTATAATAAATCTTGATTCTTAAATCTTGAATCTTGAAAAGTATAATTATATAGACTAATTCAGGTCTAAAAATTATTAATTTAGTTTATTTGAAATTTCCCGTTTACACTATAGAAACTAATTTTTGGCAGAGCTAAGAAGAATCGAACTCCTACTATTAGTTTTGGAGACTAATGTACTACCATTATACGATAACTCTATTGGTAGACATGACAGGACTTGAACCTGCGACAGGCCCGTTATGAGCGGGAGGTTCTACCAAGCTGAACTACATGTCTATTTTATCTAATATATTTAGCATATTTAATATATCTCATATTAATAAAAGATAATACAATAGCTAAATATAAATGTGATTCTATAACAGGTTTAAGACTTTTGATATTCTTCTATATCGATTTGTAATGATCCTGTTTTCATTTCTGATACTTTTTTATTATATGTCCACGAAAGATAATCCTCTAAAGTAAATTTAGACATACTATTATTTTTCTAATGAACTTAATACTGTAGTTGAATTGATAGTTTCTAATTTTCCATCAATGAGTTCCAACAAATCTTCAATTTGTCTTAATTTTTTATTTTTTTGATGTTCGTCATATAATTGAATAACTTTAGCTTCAGAATTTGAAGGTTGGTTTCTCATTTTATAATCAGCACTAGAAGTATTTAATGCATTATATGTTGATTTAATATGATCTCCCGTTTTAGATTTAAGAATCAATAAATCAGTAATGCTATAATCAGTACCATTAAATGTGATTTGAGTTGTTAAATTTGTATAATCAATATTCTTTTTAATAATTCTATATTCTTTATCTAAATCAATATTGGCTTGAATTAATTGTTTTATTTCTTCAGACTGGACATTTTCATTTTCAAAGGAAGGTCTTTCAGTTGATAAAATAGAAGAATATTGTGTTATTTTTATAATATTGGATTTCATTCTTTTTTCTATCAATTTTAATTTTTTAAGAGCTTCTGTAATTGTAATTTCATTTAACATATTCTTAAATCCTTTTATTGAATATTTATAATTAATAATGGATTAATTATATTTCAAATTTATCCATTATTAATTATTAATTAATCGTTAGTCAATAACCAAAACACTGATTCGTTTTTCATTCTTAGCAGCAATATTTTCTGCTATTTTACGAATAGCACCAATCACTTGACCATTCTTGCCTATTACTTTACCAATATCATTTCGATTAACGATGATATTAACGA
This sequence comes from uncultured Clostridium sp., assembly GCA_964369695.1. GTDB lineage: Bacteria > Bacillota > Clostridia > TANB77 > CAG-508 > CAG-269. The sequence continues at coordinate 32,976 of CAYJGL010000001.1, read as the reverse complement.
CAATAGTCCTATCACCACTTTGATTATCTAATTTAACTTCATCAGGATGATCAACAAGAGCTTTGACAGTACTCTCAATCAAATTTAAAATAACATTAATTTCAGACATTTCATTCTCTCATATTTAAAAGTTATAAATAATAATATGAATTTTGTTATCATATTTAACCATAATACGTTTAATAATATAAGCAATATTTAGCCTTAATTTCATCAACAATCATATTAATATTTAGATATTTTAAATTTGATTTAATAGTTATTTTGTTATTTTATTTTATTTTAATATCTTTTTTAAATTTTTGTTGATAATTTTGACATCTTGAAATTATTAAATATTTAAATTAATAATTAAATTCATTATGGGTTTCCATCCTGGGAGTATCCACCATGAATTGTTAGTTTATCACCACTATTATTATTATTAACTAAAGGATTATTTTGTCGAAAATCTATTTCTAATTTCAGCCCATAATCAAATAAATTTTTAAAAATTTCACCAATAGAAAATGCATCTGAAGGAGCCAAGGCTACTGCATATTTTGTATTACTATTAAAACTAAAATTAATTATTTTTGAATTATGAGTTTGATTATTGGATTGGCTTGTTTTTGAAGATACCCAAATTGATATATTTTTAGTTTGATTATCATTTTTAGCAAATTTAGTATATGGTAATACATTATTTTCATTACCAGTAGAACATTGCTTTAATGCAAAAGATAAAGAACATAATTCTCTTAGCGAATATTTTAATGATATTTTTTGTTGAAAATCATACGTTCTATTATCAGCAGTTCCTACTCCAGGTGCTAAAGTTAAAAAATAAAAAAATCTTTCTTTATAATCTTTAACATTTAGATTTTGAATAGGAGTCCTTTTCATTAAAGCAATAGTTATTAAATGATTATATGGAAATCCCATATTATATATTATATCTAATTTATCACTGTATGTTGTTTGATTTTGTGATTGTTGTTGATTTTGTTGATATTGTTGTGGTTGTTGATACTGTTGTTGATATTGTTGTGGTTGTGGTTGATATTGTTGTGGTTGTTGTATACCATTTCCAAAATTATGCATAATATATTCCTATTTAGTTTTAATTTTAGTTTTAATTTTAGTTTAAAATATATACACTAAATGATCAGGAGGCATATTGTCTAATTTTTCATGAACATTCCTTTTAATTTCCATAGCTTGTTGTTCTAAATCTTGAATATTCATTTCTATTTGACCAAATGGAGTATTTAAATTTGTATATTTTTTTCTAATAGCAACAACATTTTCTATAACCTCAGCAAGTGCCCATGGTTTTAAAATTTCATTATAAATATCGGAAGGAATAGAAGATAAATCAGTATGAACTGCTTTACATTCTAGTATAACATCATTTCCTAATAGATCTCTTTCAAACCAAACTTTATTTGGAGGAATAAAATGAAATGCTTGTACTACTTCCATAGAACTTAACATGTCTAAAAATTCATTAGTCATTACTGTATCTCTAGGATCTAATACTGCTAACATATTTTGATAGATACCTAAAACACCCATATTGTCTCTATTATAATAAACATCATATATATCACATAAAACAACATCTTCTGGAACAGGTATTTCATACATAAAATGTGTATGTTCATGTGAAGAATTTGGATCTACCTTATTTTCTGTTCCTATTCTAATCCATATTGGTTTACCAATATATTGAGACATAGCAGGTATTACAGATTCTGAAATAGATTTATATATATCATTATCTGTAAATTCTAACATGTTAAGAGGAGCACCTAATTTTTTCTTAACATGTCCTATTAAATGATTCCATGTTTGAAAAGTTTTCATATTAGCCTCCAAAAATAAAAATATAGGACATTACCTATATTATATAATAATTTTATATCTTTATTTTATTTTTTAAAATAAAATTAAACTCTGGTGCCCGGGGCCGGATTCGAACCGGCATGGTTATAAACCGAGGGATTTTAAGTCCCTTGTGTCTACCAAATTCCACCACCCGGGCAAAGACACCAATAAATGATGTCTTTCTTAAATATTTATATCTATATTATTTTTATAAAAATGAAATTAAGATAATAATTCATCCAATATATTATCTACTGGACTTCTACTATTTTTAATAGAAGAAGTTTTTGGTATATTATTACTTAATGCATTTGTACAACTATTTTCTAATTCATTTGCAAATTCAATATTTAAATTATTCATAATTTCTATCTCTGATTGATGTTTTGATCTATTAATAAAAACAACATGAACTTCATAATCTATTAAATCTGCAATTCTAGATAATGGTTTAATTCCAAAATCTGTAGTTTTTCCATCTTGGTTCAAATTCAACCAATGATTCATATGAGTTTGACCATTTGCGCCTAATAAAATACGCCCAATTGTAGTTTTAACCCAACCAACATTAATTAATTTTAAAACCATACCTCTTAATGTAGTATTAGTATCTTTTAAATCCATAATATATCTCCTAAAAATTATATTCGTTTATAATATTATTTTGAATAGTCAATGGAATACGTTTTAATTGTTCTTCGAAACTAATTACTTTATAATTAAGTATCAATTGATCTCTATATGGTTCTAATTTATGAGGAAGTTGTGTATTTTTATGAATTTCAGCCTCCATTTGATTTTCGATTATTAACTTATATGCTGTTGCTGGTCCTATTCTTGGAACTCCAACTATTTTATCTGCTTTATCTCCAGCTATTGAAAGAATAGTATTTATATATGAGGCTCCTAATTGTCCTGGAATATGTTTATCATAAAGTTGAGTAATTGCAGTATTATTATCATATACATTAAATAAGATTTGTCTATCTTTTGGAGAATATAATGTCATGATTTGTATAAAATTGGGCAATTGACAACATTGAAGTAAATCTTTATCTATTGATAATATTATATTTAAAGTTTCAGGATGCGATACTGACCAAATATTTAATTTATATAATACCCAAGGAATAAAATCTGCTTCATAATCTTTTAGAAATAGTACTTTACTTCTCCAGGGTATAGTAAATTTTGAAACAAATTCATGATAATAATATGATTTAATTTGATGATATAACTCTAATTCATCATCTTCTAATAATAATTTAGAAGAAGAAGAAGTTCTATCTTTATATCCTTTTAATATTTGGTTTTGTAAACATCCACCATCATCATAAAATATATTAAATAATGGATCATAATGTTGAAATGAAGTCCATAACTTTGATAAAAATACATGTGCTTCTTCAAAAAACAAAGTTGGTGTTTTGCGAGTTTGTATATATTGGCTTATTTCATATTGAACAGTATCTCTATTATAAAATCCTCTAGAGATACTTGGTAAATCTATATGAAATATTATTTTTTTATAATTATTTTCTTTTAATTTATCTAAAATAATATTAAAGGGTATCTGAAATTTTAAATAATGCATTTATCAGTCCTATGATTTAATATTTTATCAATTGCATTTTGAAATTCTACAATATTAATAACGGAGGTTCCTGGTTTAATAACACTATATCTTGCAGCCTCATTTGATATTTTAGCAGATAATTCATAATCCGTCAAACCAATAGCTATACAAACACCCATTGTTGAAATAACAACATCTCCTGCTCCAGAAACATTATATACTTTGATAGGATTGCTATTTATTTTGATAGTTTTTTGATTTATATTATCTATTAATTCCATCCCATTGCTTCCTAAAGTTTTTAAAATATAAGAAGTATTCAACGGTTCTTTTTTAATCTCTTCAAATTCTTTTAAATTTGGAGTTATCATAAAGACATCATCATATAACTTTATATTTTCAGGCTTAGGATCAACTATAACTGGAATATTAGTCGATTTAATTAAATTCATTAAATTAAGATTTATAACTCCTTTATTATAATCTGATATAATTATAATATCGATATCTTTAAATATATCTTTATTTGGTAAATTATAGTTTAATTTCGAAATATTTTCATAATCAATTCTTAATAATTGAGTACCATCATTTGTTATAGCTCTTAATTTTCTTGTATTTATTTTAGAAATATATTCAAAAGTACTTTTATAAGAATATTTACATATTAAATCAAATAAAATAGGAGTATATTCATCATCTCCTAATACAGAAAAAGAATGAACTTTACATCCTAAAGATGCTAAATTTTTAATAACATTACCAGCTCCACCAAGATTATGATTTTCATCACAAACATTAATAATCGGAACAGGTGCTTCTGGAGATATTCTATTTACTTCACCAATAATATAATGATCTAACATCATATCACCTATTACTAAAACATTTATGTTTTGCAATTTATCAATCATTTGTTGTAACTGCATTTTTAATCTCCTTATATTTATATATCTATATTATTTTAGTTATAAATAATATTAAACAAAATGACTTTTCATTCTTTGAAAATCAATAACAACAACTGCTTTGCAAATTTTTAAAAAATCAGAATCTAAACATGTTTTTTCAGGATTATCATTTAATAAAATATATTTAGCAGAAAAATTAACTTTGCAACAATTAGGACAAATAACAGGATAACCACCAAATATTCTAGGGCGATATTGTGCACCAGCTTCTCCAGATTGACCAATACATCTTTTATATATTTTTATAGGATCAGCTAAACATAAAGACTCTTCACTTCCAATCAATTCTCCAGTCAAAGTATTATATTGTAACATACTTTCTTCGAATACAATATTTAATTCTCCATTTTCACCAGTACATCCAGTTAAAGGATAAAATAAACCTATTTCTACTAATTGTCCATCAAATGCACATAATCCAATTCCTCCAGTACAACAATCATGAATTAATTCGGTATATTTACCATATTCTGTCCAATGATAATATCCTGTATTTCCAGTTCCTCCATGACCTGTATTTTTTTGTAATTTGGCATTTTCATGTCTTCCACCTAATCCAAAATCATAATCATCTTTATCTACTTCCCAATTGTATGAACATGATTGACAATTACAATATACTATCTCTGGATTTAATTCAAGTTCACATAAACTATGTAAACCTCTTCTGGTTCTAGTTACTTGTCTATCATCTCCATATGTTATAGGAGCAAATATAGGATCTTTCGGTTTCATATATGATCCTTATATTTTATTATAATGAATAATTTTCTTCTAATCCCTGTGCCAAGACTTCTTGCAAATAATCTAAAGGACTCGTATATTCATCTAATAATTCATTATTTAATAATTCATAATATAGATTATCATTTAAGTGAAGATATATAATATTAGAATCATCTAATAATACTAATTCATCCTCTATTATTTTAAGTTCAAATGTATGAATTGGTGTATAATCCGTTTCTTTTATTTCCATAAAAATTTTGGATTCTTCTTTAATAACAATAGACTTTGCTTGTCCTAATAAATTATATGTCAAAAATAATTTATTTTCCATATTTCAATCCTTTTTAAAATATTTTAAGATATTTTATTATATCTATAATAAATTTAAAATAAGATCAAATATTATGATTTTTAGAAAATTGATAAGCTTGATATTCACAAAATAATTCTTCTTTGTATTTTGGATTATTTTTAGAATATGATTTTGTATATTCTGTTTCAAAATCTTTAGGTATATTATTATATTCTTTTAATTTTTCATCATTTGTTAATTTAAACCATACTATATGACTTAATTCATGAATTATAATATAAATGTAGAATTGTCTTAAGTTATATTTATTATGAACTTTCCAAGTTTTCATGGTTATTAACATATTTTCTGGAGTATTAAGATATATTATTCTCTTCTTGACTAAACATCCTGCAAATTTATTTATAGGTATTTTGTCATATTTATTTCCATTTGAATCTACAACATATTCTGAATATCTCCAATAAATATTATTTAGTTTCCATTTAAAAATTTTGATTATTTTTTTATATAAATCAGACACATCCAGATCTTTAGTTTTAATACTAACCTTTTCTAATATAATTACTTGAAATTCATCATATTTCATAACTTGTTTTTTCATATCTTCTGTAAATTCAGGATCACTATAATATGGATGTTCTTTTATATCTTTAAATGATGTTATAATTATTATTCTAAATAAATCATTCCAAGGAGTTTTAATAATTTGATCTAACTTATATTTTCCAAATTCGTTAGAAACTCTTGTTGTTACAATTCTTTTTTGTTTTTTTAAAGTGTTAATTTCATTTTTAGGAAAATCCATTAACATATATTTGTTGGTTATGCCCTTATTATATTCATTTAATATATTTAATCTCATGGTGTTCCTTGAAAATTATTTTCTCGATGATTATTTACATTATAATTCCATTCAGTATTATATTTATTTCCAATTTGGTTTTTTGAATTTGAAAGAGTTAAATATTGTACATCATAATTAAACATATTACATATTGGACACACAACTTTAAACGGATCAATTAAATAATCTATTAATACAAGTGTATTTTTATTATTGCAACTATTACATTTCATAGATATATCAATCATATCATCATATTGATTTTCTAATATTTTATATTGACTGACTATTATATATTTATTATTTGATGTTAATCTAAACGTATGTATTACATTGTTTTCATCTTGTATTATTTCTTTAAAACAAGAAGTTTTACATCCTTTAGACGGATATTTTAAAATAGGCATATTCCTATGATTACTGTGTGGAAAACTCATAAGCTTTCATCCCTTTGATAATGAATATGAAACAATATGCCATAATAAGGATCATAACTGTAAAGTTCTTGCATCGGAGGTTCTATTTCTGGTATGTGTGGAAGATAAAATGTTTTTTGATTTGGTTCTATATTTTCATCAAAATAAACATTATTTGCTCCATTACTATCTTCCATATCATATTGTTCAAATTGAGTATTATATTCCATCCATTTTCCAGTAATATTTTTACTTTCACAATTAGAACAAAATAAAAAAGGAGATTCATAAAATAATTCAATAGGAAACGTTTCTATATGTCTGCAGTCTAATTCACGACATTCTATTGTTATAAAATGTTCTTCATATTTTTGAAATTCATTATCTGATAATATTCCTCTAGCAGTATGTGTTATCCATGATTGGTCTGCTACTTTTAATAAATAATTATCTACACTCATAATTATTCCTAATTTAATTTTGTATATTTAAGCATTTGATATTGCATATTATGAACAAACATAGGAACTCTTCCTGTTTCTCTAACAAAAAGATGACAAATATTAATAGGAACCCATAAATAATCTTCTATAGCAAATGGAGATTGATTATATCTGTATCCAAATTGTATAAAATCTAAATGACAATCATGTTGATAATAAGTTTCAATACATTGTACTTTATTTCTTAATTGATTACGAACATTATCAAATCGTTTTAATCCTATTTCTGGTAAATCAGGAGCATATACTATTGTATGTTCTGTAGGTCCTATTTCTCCAGTTAGTAAACCTGTTGAAATAACTTTACTAGCTCTTGAAGAACTATATTGTCCTTCTTGTGTTGTAGTTTCTACTTGAGGTACTTTTTTATTATCATAATTCTTTTTAAATCCAAATTGTATATCATATCCTTTAACTATAATGGATGGTTTTTCTTGAAATAAAATATTAAAATGATCTACTATATTTTGGGAATTTATAAATTTATTAGAAATAGCTATATCTGCCATTTTATTTTTTATAAATTGGTTTCTAGTTTCAAATTGTTCTAAATCTCCTAGATTAATCAACCAACCAGTCATATCACTAGTTGCTTTATCATCAAATCGAAAATCATCAAAGAAATAATACCCAAAAGTATTCCATATTTTATAATTAATTAATAATTGAGTTGGCAACATTAAATCAGTTTCGTGTCTGGTTAATATTTGTTCATATTGCCAAGTATTTTTTTCATAATCTGCTCCTACTTCTGTCCATTGGAATGCACCATTACCAAATGAGGAGGAACAATAATCTTGGAATTTTTTTAGAGCATCATATGCTGTTATATTTTCTAATATTTTATTAAACCCATTAGTTATTTGTAGATAATATAATACAGGATTAACTAACATTAAATTAGTCATAACATATGATGACTGGCGTTGAATATCTTCTAAAGGTTCTGAATGTAAAATAAGATATTGTTTACATCCAACATAATCAATAATTTCTGGTTTATGATATTCTACAGTATCTTGATTTGCTAATATATATATACATACTTCACATGGTTGAAATTTATTTAATCTAGTATATTCTTCTAATGAAAGATATTGTTCCGTTGGTAAATTTAGAGTTAATGTTGCAAAAGAAGCTGTCTTAGTTAAAGGAGCTCTGATAATACAAAAACTATTTATATCATCTATTCCATTATCATCTTTATGTGGCCATTTTCCATCTTTTTCATCAAAAATATATGCTTTAATTCCATATTTTGTTGGATAATCTTTACTGGCTTGAAATCCAGCTTGTGAATCTGCCATAATTATTCTCCAAATACAAATAAAAAACTTCTCAAAGAGAAGTCTTTTGTTTAAGGTTAACTAACCTTGCTCCTTTTCAAGGCTTTTTTTGTACTATGTTTAAAACAGTGCCAGCGATCCGGAGTACCACGGCCAGCATATCTGTTAAGTAAAGACCATTTCCAATCTTCTTTAACAAGATTTTCGATCTCATCTTCATTACCTATCGATGCCAACGTAGTATGTACTATGACATGGTGCAGGATGATATGCTTTTCGTCTCCGATGGTTCGGACTCTCACAGTTCCATATGGTGTTTCCACCATACGGATTACTTCTTCCCCAGGAAGGGGAAGAGGTTGAGCAGCTTCAAGCTGTTCGTGGTATGTGTCTCGCCACAGAATATATTCCATAGCATCATCATAAACTGACATAATACCTCCTTTTAATCATATATTTATATATCTATCTGTGTATGAAATATATCACTTAAGGAATTTCTTAGTTAAATTTATAACATCACTGCTTTTTAAAATACTAGGACGATCTTGAGGAGATCCAATTATAACAGAACTTCCTCCCCAACCATTTTCTAAATCATTCAATTCTTTTAATAACGCACTCATATCTATAAATTTATTATTTTCATATTGTGCTATTGTGTATTTGATTCCTTGTTTTTTAGTTAAACCAAATCCAAATATAAAATTATAGTTTTTAGCAATTACTGTTGAAGTATAGTTATATCCATACGAAATAGCTCCTCTATAATTTGAAGTAATGTATGATAATTTTTTAGGTATAATTACCTTAATATTTAAATCTTTTATAAATTTTTTTATATTTTTGCTTACTATATTATTATATTCTTTTAAACTTTCAAAAAAACCAGTCATTAAATATGATGACATATTTTTAACTTTATTATACATATCTAGTTTATAATCTGAAGTCATATATGCTAAACCACTAGGAAGTCCATGATTATTATAATTTTCAAATTTAAAATAATCTTCTTTTCTTTTTTTCCAATTAATTCTACCATGTCTATCTGATTTTGCTATAGCCTTCAATCTTAAAATCATATCTCCATCTAATTTAAATTCATTTTTTAATAACATAGTTAATATAGACATAGAACCTATACTATCCATATCTGGTTTAATTGTTATCATTATAATTTTATCAAATGAATTTATAATAGTATATATATCATTATGATTATTAAATGTATATTCGATAGATGTTATATTCGATAACGTTCCATCATGTTGTGGATCAATATTCATGTGTAATTTATTTTGAATATCAGTATCTGTGACTTCAATACCTAATAAAAAAAATTGTTCATCCTGTAAATTTTTTAAATATTCAATTTCCCTATTTTTATTAGTAGTATTAATTTGATGATATAATATTTGTTTTTTAGATTCAATCATAATATTCCTTACAAAAATAAAAGGACCAGAAATTATCTAGTCCCTTTAATCAATTTTTATAATAATTTTAAGAAATCATTTAATTGTATAACTTGAATTCCTAGTTTATTTGCTTTCATCATTTTAGATTTGCTACTATTCATATCTTGACAAACAAGAATAGTAGTTTCTGCCGTTATTGTATCAACAACAACATAATTAGCTTTTTCTGCTAATTCCGCATAATATTTTCTAGGTTTATCCATTTTTCCAGTAAAACATACTTTTCCTTTTATTTCTTTTAGTATGTTGGAAAATGTTTGTTTAGGTTTAAATAAATATATTAATTTATCTAAAAGTTCTGATTTAGAAATTAAATCATTGTATATTTCAGTAGCTCTATTTTCTCCTATATTAGGAAAACTCATTAGTTGATTTATTGATAATGTCCTTAAATCAGATAATGTCATTGTTTGAAGTAATTTATTAGACATTCTTCTACCAATACCTTTTATATTTATAGAAGCTAATAATTGAAAATCACTAACATCACTATTTAAAACTCTATTCAATTCATCTCTTAAATTCAAAGCACTAGTTTCAGCAAAACCATCTAATGTTAATAATAAATTATAATCTACTGTAAATATTTTATATAAATCATCTACATTTCTATTAATTAATTTTTCTATAGTTGATTTACCTATATTTTTAACACCAAGAACATCTAGTGAATAATTTAATTTTTGTATTAAAGAACCCTCACAAGCATTATTACAACAATATAGAAATGGTTCAATATAATTAATAGGATAATTACAAAATGGACAGATTGTAATATTTATATTTTTGCGTTCACTTATATTTTGATTTGGTATAACTTTTACAATATCTGGTATAATTTCTCCACAACGTTCAACAATAACAGTATCATTAATTTTAAGATCAAAGTCTAATAATCGTTTAGCATTATGTAAATTTGCTTTAGTAATAGTATGTCCAGCTATAATTACTGGTTCCAGTATAGCTACTGGATTAATAGTATTGTTTTTACCAACGGCCCATTCTACATCAATTAATTTAGTTTGACCAGATGGATTTCCATATTTAAGAGCTATTTGTCCTTTAGGATGATGATTGGTATATCCTAAACTATGAGAATATTGAATATCTTTTAATTTAATAACCAAACCATCTGTAGGATAATCCCATTCTTTAACATTTTCTATAAATTTATCCCATTCAAATACATGCATATCAGAATATGCTAAATCATATGAGTATTTATTATAATCTATAAAAGTTAATATAGGATAATTTATATCAATATTTTCTTTAGAAGATAATAGACCAGTCAAAGCACTTCTTTCTGTTTTATATGATCTTCCATCTTTTCTAATTATTTTTTGAAAATTAGATTTAAAAACACTTTTCTTGATAATAATTTCACCAAGAACATCTTCTTGAAAATCTTTTAAAGGACCTTCTTTTAAATTATTATCAATATTAATTAAATCTATTTTATTATTGAGATTTTCTCCAATAATTCCATCTCCTCGACTAGCGAGAATTTTATTTTTATAAACAGCCGCCCAACCATCATATTTTGGTTGAATCGAAAACATTTCATTTTCATGTCTTATAATTTTAGAAGCCCATAATATTAATTCATTAATAGTATATGCTTTATCTAATGATAACATTGGAACTTCATGTTTGACTTTTCTATTATTATTCAATAAAGGAGATATAATAGTTTTCAACAATGCATTATTAGGATCTAATTCTTTTAATTCTTTTATTAAATCATCAAATTGAATATCACTAATTTCAGGTTCATTAAGTTCCCAATATAGATGATTATGATATGATATTAATTCTTCTAATCTTAAAATAGAATTCATAACATTTATCCTTTAAACCAAGTAAAACCAATAATATATTTTTCTTCATTCAATATGATAGATAATCTTTTATTACAAAGAACATCTGTTATTGTAGATATTAAAGAAATTATTGTCAATTCTCCATTTTTAGTTATTCCTAATTTAGGATTTTTCTTTTCAAATAGAAAAACATCACTTTTAGATATAGGAATTTGTTTATAATTAAAATCATTATAATGCATCAATGGATATAATTTTAATGCATCATTTAATAATGATAATAATTCATCTTCTTTATTTATAAAATTACTATTCATATTGCACCCATTTATATTTATCTGTGAGATTGTTTGTATTTTTCATTTAAATTAACTCCTATAATAATATTATTCATTATCTTGATTTTAATATTTTTGTTAAATACTTTATTTATAATAACTTTTAGTAAATTTAATACATTTACTTTATCTTGTTTTAATATATTTAAATCTGGAATAATATTTTTTAAATATATCCATTTTGATAAATTTTGTTTAGTTAATTTTATATCAAATGAATCATATTTGATAGGTTTTTTAAATTCAATTATATCATTTATTAATGATTGTAAATATAATTTTAATTCAATTTTCATATAATGTCCTATACAATAGTAGTTTCTATTAATATTTAATAGAAACTACTATTGATTTAACTATTTAAAAATGAGATTAAAGAATCTATCATTAGTTTCGTATAACTAGTAGATGTATTTGACTGAGGCATATTATACGAATTATGAGTTAATATTTGAGAAGCCATATCCATTTTTAAAGATTGACAATCGTTTTTGATAGTTCTTAGTTCTTTCATAGTCTGCATAGCTGAATGGCCTAAAATGCCATCAAATTCCATTTGTCCTAAACGAGAACCTTGAGCTATAACACCATCTTTATTTCTGCCTTGTGATGGTTGTCTATTTGTCATTTTATAATTTCCAAAATCTCTAGCAACAGATCTTGTTTTTGCTAACTGTTTTAATTTAATAGTATAAATTGGAGCCACATATATATTTGGTAATATAAAATCATCACTTGGAACTGGCATATTTATTTTTAATTTATCATTCATATATTTTATTAACTTTTTTGAAATTCTTATAGGTTCAACTATTTGAACATCAAAATTATTCTCAACAGTATTTATTAAATTTGTTAAATTAAAATTTGCAAAATTAGGAGCTTCAAAGTATAATCCGATTTCTTGAATAGAATGTATTAATTGATTTTTAATATCTGGATTTGTTAAATTTAATATAAATTGTCGTATTTGATTAGAATATTCAACATTTCCTAAACTATCTGATGTTTTAGCCATACTTTCTAAATAATATGAACATTTCGAGGGGTCTTTTAAAATTTCATTTTCTGCTTTTGAAATTCCTTTGGATATAAGTCCTTCAATTGTTTGTCCAAAATTCATTCTAGAAACTACTGAAATAGGACCAACAATAGAATCAATATATTGTCCACTATGAATCGAATAGGGTCTCAATTCATTTGGTATAATTAAACTAATAACTCCTTTATTTGCATATCTATTAGCATGTTTATCACCTATGCATGTATCATCTTCTCCACTTATTTGTATTTCTATTAAATATGCTAATTCTTTTTTATCAAAATCACTTAAATCTACTGTTTTTTGTAATATATAATGTTGTGATAATAATAATTTTTTATGATCATTTGTTAATAAATCTTCCCAATCTGTAACTATATCATTTAATTTACTACCATATGCTAAACATAATTTATTAACTGCTATTTGTAATTTTTTATCTATTAAAATTCTTTTATTATTATTAGTTCCTATTCTATGTATTCTTAAATCTGTAACTCTTCCATTTTTTATACGAGTCGTTACTTCATGAGTATTGAATGATATATTATTATCAATTGCAGCTGTAAAGCTGGTTATATTCATCATATTTAATTGTTGTATGATGTTTTTACCAGATTTTAATTGGCTTCTATATGAAACCGTTTGTTTATCTACACAATTTCCAATTTCTGGTATAAATCCAAATTCACCACTATATATATTCATATTATACAATGAATGTGTATATATTGGTAGTAATATAACTTCATTTTTAGTAGCTTTACATTTCTGGGCAGCACTTTCAGAGAATATCATACTATCCTCATGATTATATCCAAAGAAAGACATATATGCTGTCCATAAATTATAACCATATGTTGGTATTCCTTGATGAAAACAATCATATTCATATAGAATATCCCCAACATTAAAGGGTCCTAATCCTCTTTTATATCTTAATTTTGTAGCATATAAACTACTACAATTTCGAATTTGAGGAACATCAAAAGTATCAATTAGAGGACCATATTGAGTCTCATATAAAACTATCATTATTTCTTCATTTAAATAAACGATAGTACCAGGATATTGTGAAACTAATTTAAATAAATTAGAACTATTGCTTAAATATGAATAATTTTCTCCTATAACTTTAGGTACTTCACAACTTGGATTAGTAATTGCTTGAGATAATTGTTTTGCAGCCATTTGTAGACGAGTATTATCACAATGACCTAAAAAAGGAATAGCACATAAATTTAATGATGTTATCACTTATCTTTCCTCTATAATCATATGTTCTTGTGGAGAAAATTTAAATATACCATAATTTAAATCTATATCTTGATCAGGAACTAAACTTATCATTTCACCAGGATCTGTATTTGAAATACTATTTGTACAAATTCTGCCTTTATGTGTCCAATGAATAGATGATACTTCTCTAGGAAGTTCACTTTGTCCATATGGATTTTTAAATGATGCTTTATAAGATAAAATACCACTATATCCATTAGTAGTATCATATAATACATTTCCATCTAATTTTTTGAAAAAATGATTTACTATAACTCCTAAATTTAATTTTAATGATTTTATATTAGAACCTTTCAATAATCCTTTTGCAGCATCTCCTATAGCTTTAGTATATGGTTTAATAATTGGTTCAACAAATGTTAATCTTTTATATCTCAAATCAATAAATGATGTTTTTTCATTTTCTATTCTTCTTCTAATTGCAGTTTTTAATACATTATCAATTATAGGATCAAAATCATAAAATTTCAGATATAAGTCTTTAGTCCATTCATCAAAGAATAATAAATTAATTCTTTCTTTAATTTTTTCAATAGTTGGAATACAATTTAATTTTTCACTTAAATTATTAATTATAGCTTCCATACTATTATTATTTAATTTAATTTTTAATTCTCTTTCAATTAATATTTTAGCTTCATCTGACCAATCAATTGTCATTAGTTGAAAAAAGTCAGACATTAAAATATTTATTCCCATAAAAATTACTCTATTTTGTTCAAAATAAAGTGTCATAGGTTGAAATAAAGAATATATTGAAATACTATTTTCTTTTAAAACTATCGGTTCATCTGTTATATATAATATAGGAATATAATATACACTATTTAATTGAAAAAACATTCCTTGTATTAATTTAGGTATACTCATTGATACAAAAAATGTATTTTTTTCATTAAGATGTTTAATACTTAATCGTTCTGTTGAAAAATGTCTAATTCTAGAATATACATAATCATCTGTGTGTTTTAATGAATTTATAGTCCCATCATATAATTTAGGATCATATTCTAATCCTAAATTAATTAAATAATTCAGTCCATTAATAATAATATATGGTATTTTTTGGTATTGAATTTCTCTAAATGAGTCTAAAGGAGTTTTAGAAGTTGATTTTTTAAGTAAATTCATGATCATTCCTCTTTATAATAACAGATTTAAAATTATTATTAAAATCTACCAGTCCACAATCTTTCTAAAATTGTATTTTGTGATTCTTTTAAATTATCATGGGTATCTGAAAATTTACAAACACTCATACCATTAGGTTCATATAATAAACCTAATAATTTAGAAACAACAGTATGTAATCTTCTTACATTTAATTTTCTATATGGTTTAGCGTTTATGTCTTTAGCTAAAGCATATCTTAATATTTCATTATCCTTTGTTACATACATATTGCATAAAACTATTTCTACAAATACAGAATATATATCTCCAACTTGTAATACATTAGAAATATATTCATCATATACTGTAGTTATAGATTTAATATATTTTCCTTTTTCTGATTTCAATATATCATTGATATTTCTGATAATTTTAGTTACGTCTTCATTTTCTACATTATATACATTACCATATTCTAATGTATAATCATTGATTTTATCATAATAACCAGGAATATCCCTAAAAATATACATTAATTCTTCAGGTATTATTTTATTAAAAATAATTTGAGATGATTGTTCAAAATGAATAATATCTTTTAAATATTTATAACAAAAATCAACAATCTGATCATCAACTTGTAATTCACAACTTCCAGATGTATGAAATGTTCTCATACTTAATTGAGTCATTCTTTCAGAAATATACTGACCAGATAATATTCCAACATATGGTGTATTTATATAATAATTACCAAAACACTTTTTGCATATTTTAAAATTAGGTTCTTGACAAGTAATCGGAGATCTAAAATTTAATGTCTGATTTATAAAATTAGGAACATCTTCTTTTCTAAACATTTTCCAAATACCATTATCATCATAATATCTATTAACTAAAGAATTTGCTAGTTTTTCACTTGTTATAGTTATATTAAAGCCTATATTTGTATGACAATCATTACTTCCTAATTCAATAGGACTAAGATTGACGACTAATGAACGTTCTAAATATCCAGATTCTGGAGTAGCTCTTGTTTTATCAACTAATCCTTTTCTAGACCCAATTGCCGTTCTAAAAAATGGATCAGGAGATAATCCATTTAAAACAGAATCAACTAATGGTTCAGAATCGATTATATTCATATCATTAGAAATATATCCAATTGCACCAATCATTCTGGCTAATTGTGTATTTACTTTCCCAACTTTAGATTTAATCAATTTGCTAAAAAAGTGTCCATCTGGAATATCATTATATAATCGTTTAATTAAACCTTTATATAAATGTTGACCAATATATGGACTTTTAGGTAATTGAGATAATAAATATTTATGTTCACTAACATTAAGAGATGCTATTTCATCTAAGGATAATGTTAAAGGAGAATTATAATTAACTGAAGAATACCAAAATAATTTTTTAGATAATATAGATAATGCTTGATGATAATCTCTATTATTTATTGAATTATTATATAATTTTTCAGATATGTTATTTGCATTTGTGAATTTATCTATTAAAATAGTCTTAAAATTACACCATTTATTAAATAATACTACTCCATATGAATATAATTTATCTTCGAACAATACAGGTACATTAACTTCAAATAAACTTTCAAAAATTTCTGGAAGATCTTCTATTTGTTGTATATTAATTTGTTGTAAATTCATATCAATTTGAGAAGATAATAAAGTATAAGAAGCAAATACAGCTTCTAATCTTATTGTTTGTATGAATCCAGGATTGTGGTCATACTTTATTAAATTCATGTAAAATGCTTTTTCTTCTAATTCTTCTTGACTTTGAGTGTCATGAATTCTATAAATTGCTTTCGTATCTCCATCAAAATCAGAATTCAAACATTCTAATAATAATGGAGATACTGAAATACAATCATTATCATTAACTCCAATTACAAGAACGGCAGGTATTCCATATCTCCAAAGAGTTGGTTGTCGATTAACTAAAACTAATCTATTTCTATAATTTAGTTTTTCCGAAAATATATATTCTATAAAATCATCAATATGTTCAGGATATTTTTGTAAAATATTATTTTCTGTTATTTTTATAAAATGCCTTAATTCATCATAACTTACATTTTTGTAGTCTATCATAAATTTCATAAACTCTATAAACCATAATCTCATGAAATTTTCTTTTGGCATTTTAATTTCATAACCTTGAAGAGAAGGATCACAAATAATATGACTTCTAGAACTAAAATCCACACTTCTACCTAAAAAGTCTTTTCTAATATAACCTTCTTTCCCAGATAGAGAATCAACGATATTTGAATATATTCTTTCAGTATGATATTGATATTTACATATTATTTGATCATAAAATTGCAAGTTATCATCTATAATTTCTATAGGACTATATAATGTATTTTGAATCATATCCAAATAAATTTTTTCATTTTTATTGGGATCCATTATATATGTCCAATCATAAGAACATAATTTTAAAATTTCACTATAAATATCATTAAGTGGATGCTTAGTTGTATTTTGTACACCATCTTTATTTTTAACAAAATAATGTCGTGTTCCTGGAGGAGTTACTAAAATATTATATGAAAATATCTTTTCAATAAAGTTTTTAGCTTTTAAAGATCTGAAAATATGAGCACATGATAATATTGCAATATACAGAGTATAAGTTCCACTTATTCGTAATGGAATACAACATTCTGGATCATATGTATCAACTAGAGATAATTTATCACCTTTTTGAGAATATTTTAAATAATTTCTCGTCGTTCTACTCAAATCTGATTGAACTGGATCTAATAAGTGTTTACCATTATTTCCAACTAATGATCTTAATTTAGATTTGTTTTTATATGTTGGTTTATAGATTGGTAATGGGAGTATTATTTTAGCAAATGTTTTATATCTTAATTCATTAGAATCACACAGTACTAAACATTTTGGACATCTTTTTCCTCCATATTGAGTTTTAGAACTGTAATGTCCACAAGAACATCTATAATTCTTTAAAGGTCCAAAAATACGTTCAGACATTAAACCATCTTCTTCTATTTTTTCCATCATTATATCAGTATATATATTAGAATTAGTTACAATATCAAGAGATGATAAATCAATCATGTAGTCTCCTTTATATAAATTTTCCAATCTCCATTTGATCAGAAATACAGGTGTTATGAATAATGGGGATTACTGTTGCGACTCCATTAGATATATTTCGTACTTCTAATTTTTCAGAAATATCTCCAAATAATTTAATAATAAAATTTTCATCTAAGGATTTTTCTGTATTTACTGGAATTTTATAAATTCTCCCTCTTACTAAATTTAGATGTGGATTAATAATTTTTAAAGTTCCAGGTTCTCCAGTCATTTGAGTTATATATTTAATAATAGTTGAACGAGGCAATAAAAATTTAATGATGTTATTTTCTTCTAAAATTTGCTTTTCCATATTATCTCCTAAATGTCTTTTCTAAAATATTTTAAATTTGGATGAACTGTTAAAAAATTTATAACAACAGTTAAATGCTTACAAATAGTTAAAGTTCTTTTTTTCGGTAAATTATAATTTGATTCTCCATATAAACAATTAATATAATTCAAATATGCAGAACAATGATATAAAAAACTAGGACATGTACAATTAAATTTAACAATACTAGTATTAGTAATTTCAAGCGATTCTGTCCAAACTTGACACATATATTTTTGATTTATATTTTTACTAGAAATTGCTTGAAAAGTTGTAAGAAAACCATTATTATCTTCAACAACTCCTAATATGGACAAATCACTATTTTTCATCTTATATTTCTTATAAACTCTGCTTTTTGCAACAAAATCTAAAAAAGTATATATCATATTTGTTCCTTTTTACTTAAAAAATCTAACTGTACAAAAATAAGTACAGTTAGATTTTTTTAAGTATGCTTACTTTCATACCAACCCCATTGGTACAATTATATTATATCTATATTTATAAATTTAAAATGAATAATTTTTCTAAATTTAGGTCAAGTTGATAGTTATATATTTTAAATTTGATATTTCACTTTTATATAAAGATATAAATATTAAAAAAGGAGGTACTGTATTGTTCCCTACCAGATTTTTTATAGTTAATACAGAAGGATTTTATTTCATTTGGAAAATGAAAGTAGTACAAGTATATGATACTTTACAAATTCAATTATCATATCATGAATTTTTAACTCCAATAACAAAAAGTATAGTAGAATCTATTATTTCAAATGAATCTAATGAAGATTATTTTAAAACTCTACCTTTACAAGTAAGATGGACTCAACTTATAACTCTAAATGAATCAGAAAGAGTAACAGTTACATTATCTGAAGTTTTAAACAATTATAAACAAACATATAATTATCCAATTCAAATAAAATTTCCATGGATAACTATACGAATGTTTTGGACTCATTGGTATTCTATTTATTCATTCACAAAACAATTTAACGAAAATTATTATACATTTAAAGAAAAAATAAATAAATATATTAAAAAAGATGAAGTTCCTATTATTGAATTAGAAACGGTAGTTTCAAGAAATGATCATTCAGATTCAGAGGAAGATTATGAAATAATGATAAATGTTGATACTCTTACTTTAACAAATGATTGTTTAAAAATGGTCCCTAATAATGTTATTAGGTATTTTTTAACCAAATATATAGATAATTATATTAAAGGAATGTATGGTGAAAAAGAATATAGTATTGGAAATATAAATTCAACTCTAATAATAAACATAGCACCATTATTAGATGTTCAATTAATAGGACTTTCAAAAAGACATTATCAAGAAATTTTAATCATGATAAATTCTTTTAATCCTTTACCAGATGAATCTTTTAGTATTTTAAATCAATTAATTAATCAATTATTATTTATGATTAATCATACATCAGATCATCAAACTTTACATTTGCCGTTAAAAATTATAGAATTTTTAATATTCATTTATAGTATTAAACATTATAATTTGGATTTTTTATCTCAAATACCAGAAGAAAATTCAAATCCCTTAATTTTTCACAATTTAATGACAAATATGGTTAATCATTATATTAATCATATATTAAATAGTCATGATTTATCTAAAAAAAATTTTAATAAAATAAATTTTATACATTGTCAGGATGCCCATTTTGAAAAAGAAATAATAGATATTGAACAATTAAAAGATATTATTTCTAAAGAAAAATTTATGCTAGATATTGACAGACAAAAATTTATAACATTAGTACAAGAACAAACGATAAAAGAAAATATCAAAGAAGATAAAAGAATAAAATTAATATTACAAAATCCAAATTTATTAAAAATAGATGATTTTATAAATAAAGAAAATAATTCTTCTTGGTTAAATTATAATATTATAACACCACCTCAAAATTTAAACAATCATACTATTTTAACACAAGATTATTTACATTTATTAAAATTATCAACATCTACAGATATTACAACTTATTTAATTCAACAAGAATTGTCTGTTATTTTAACAAGATATGCTGATATTATTTTGAATAGAATATATTCTGATATAAATGCAAAATTAGATAAATACAGTTGTGTATCTACATTAACATTATTACAAGAATATATTCGTCCAAACACAAATAATAATTCAACAATCAATACGGATTTTCATATTCTTTACAAATGTATCATTCCATATTTGTATGATGTCTATAATATTAGAGAAATTAGAGACTATTTTCATTAATTATATATAGATATTATTTTATTTAACTTTAAAAAGGAGTATTTATGGCAGGTTATGATCCTAACTTAGACCAAGTTGTCGGTGCAATACAAGAATGTGCATTAACAGGCAATCAACAACAAAATGCATTATATGTATTTATACGATCATATAATGGTGGAAGTGGAAAAGTTGAGATAAATAGACATCAACCAAATCAAAAATATCCAGATTATCAAAAATCTATAAGACTTGAGGTCAGTGAATTAGAATTTATTCTTAAACATGCAGATAATATTCGTCAAATGTTAGCGAATACTGGTGCACAAATACAACAGGCTGTTGTAGTACCAATCAATCAAAGACCACATCCAATTATGCAACAAAATTCACAACAACATTCACAACAAAATCTACAAGCTCCACCAGCACCAGCACATGTTCCATATAATAATGATACTACACCACCATTATTACCAAATAATGCAGGATTTGCACCTCAAGGAACAGTAGGTTTTACCCCTCCAGGAACAGGATCTGTAGGAGGAGGATTTGCTCCTCAAGGTTTTAACTCAGGTCCTCCTTTTGGTAATTAATATTTTTTATAATATTTGTATTATTTATAATGACCCCAATGATTCAGATGATTCAGACGATTCAGATGATTGTTCATGGTTTGATGAAATAGGTTATTAATTAATTAAGTGAGGACTGAAATATGTCCTCACTTTTTTAAATAGGATTTATAGATCTAAATAGATTTATAGATTCTTTTTTTAAAACTGTCATAAATATACATTTTTATATAGATAAAATTATTATAAATAATAATTTCATCTCAAAATTTGAAAATTTTGTAATAAAATATTAATTATTCTTATAATAATCTTATCTATTAAAATATTATATAATATATTTGTAAAATTTTAAGTTATAATAGATATTCGCAGGAAACACCCGGGCTGTTTTTATTTTTTTTGTTTAGGAGAAGTAAAAAAATAAAAAAAGAAGTAAAAAAAGAAAAGTTTTAGAAATAAAAAAGGCGATACTTTTTTTTAAAAAAAAAGAAAATTTAGTTTTTTTTTAAATTTTTGCACTATGTATAATTTCAAATTTATTTTCAGTAAAATTTAATTTAATTTAGTTCTTTAAGAAAAGAGATATGATT
Organism: uncultured Clostridium sp.; assembly: GCA_964369695.1. Lineage (GTDB taxonomy): Bacteria > Bacillota > Clostridia > TANB77 > CAG-508 > CAG-269. The sequence continues at coordinate 10,472 of CAYJGL010000001.1, read as the reverse complement.
TCGGTTTTAATAAATTTATTTTCAGTAAAATTTAATTTAATTTAGTTCTTTAAGAAAAGAGATATGATTTCGGTTTTAATAAATTTATTTTCAGTAAAATTTAATTTAATTTAGTTCTTTAAAAAAAGAGATATATTCCACATTTAAAGAAAAAAGAGAGTGTTCCGCTTCGCGATAACACTCCAAATGATTTTAAAAAGTTCCGCGCGCGCGAAAGGAGTTTTATGAACATTCCCTATTCTATTAAACAACTTGTAGATAATATTGTATCTACTTATAATATAAATTATCCTATTGATTCTATTAAACATTATATTCCATTATTAGGGGGTTCTATATTAATTAAAAAAGATGAAGATAATCATTTTTATTATACGTTTGATAAACTTTCTTTAAATTCTTTTATTATATATTTTAATCCAAAAAGTACTATTTATACTAGATTTTTTAATTTTGAATTAGCTAAAACTTTAGGATTTTTATTTATTTTTGGAGGTTATAATTTTAATATAGATCTTTGGAAAACTTTTGATTCAAATAAATTTTATAAAGGATTATATTGGGATTTTCATAAAAACAATTATGCTTCTTTATTTGCTCAAGAATTATTAATGCCTTGTTCGTTATTTTCACAAAAATTTGAATACTATACCGTTAATGACTATATAAAAATAGAGGAGATTGCTAATTATTTTAAAGTTTCTGTTGATGTTGCTATATGTAGAGCAAAAACATTGGATTTATTATATATCTAATTGACTTATATACTCAAAAAAACAAATTAATACAGATATTATTTAGATATAACATTTCTTTTTTAGTTAAATTTTAAAGGAGCATCTTATGGAACAATTAATACAAGAAATAAAAACATGGGTAACAGAATCTCGAGAATTTACACCTAGAAAAGATGGAATGATGATAAAAAATATAATAGATGAACCAACATATCATAATTCTGGGCGTTTGCATGTATCAAAAGGAAAATGTGGGACATTTCATGAATTAAAGAATGTTAATTTTATTTTTTTAAACAGCAATAAACCATTTGATCTATTATTAGATGATGCTGTTCTTATTAATACTTCCCAATTTTCATTTATGAATAGACATCGAGATATTAGTGTTGCTATTCAAGCTTTTCCTAATGAAGAATTTTTTATAGATTTTTGTTATGGTAATGTCAAATTAGGAGATGAACAAAAAGCATTTCATTCATTATATTCCTCTAAATGGGATATTACTATTAAAAATATAATAACAAGTCCAATTTGCTCAAATTCATCAATACATGCGACTTCTAATTTAAATATTGGAGGATAAATGGATATTTTTAAATCAATATCTGCAGAATTTAAAGCAAGATATACTGAAGATAATAATAATCAAATCATTCATAATTGTTTTGGACATACTTATAATCTTGATAATATACTATCTTATAAACAGTCTAATATTTTTTTATCTTTAAATGAAATATATTCTGCTTCTCAACAAAATTTTTTATTTTTATCTTCTTTATTTGATATTCAATTAACAATTAATGGTTTGAATGTTTTTGCCGTTCGAGAATTTATATTAGTGCAAAAAGAATATATATTCAATTTTGAAATAAAACCTATTAAAATGACAGATAATTGTATAAATAGTATACAAGTATTGCATGGTCAATTAAAATTAGAAGATAATCATAAGGAAGAATATTATGGCAAGTATAACTCAACCTCGTAATTCAAAAATACGTTTAACACCATATTCTCAAAGATTATTACAATATAGTTTGGAAGATTCGCGAGTTTATTTGAGTAAAGCAACTAATAGTTTATTATTACCTTGGGTGCTTGGATTTAATGAAAATTATTTCAATACAGATGGATTGTCTGAAGAAGTTCAAATACCAACTTATGATCAACGTTTAGATTGTATTTTAGATGGTTTAATTACTACACATACATTACAAGATAATATATTAGAAGTAACTATTGGTTCTGGTTCTGTTATTGTGGATAGTACTTTATTAATATTTCCTAACAGTACTAAATTAAGTTTAGACTTGACTCCATATGGAAATAGTAATTCTACAGGTAAAGTTGTAGTTTCTGTTCATTTTCAATGGTTAGATAATATAAATGAAACTGTTCCTTTATTAAAAATGAACTATTATGATCCTTCAAGGAATGATGTTCTTGAACCTAATGATTGGTGGTTAGCACAAGATAGATTGGTTGTTACTGTTTTTGATTATTCTAAAAATGGTTTAGGAAATGTTGAAGAACATACTATTGTTAATGTCGTTTCTGATCCAACTCAAAATGTCTTTAAAAAACAAATAGTAATAAAGAACTTTATTTATGAAATAGCCCCTTTATCAAAACCATTAAATCAATTTATGAAATTAGTTAGAAATGTATTACCGCGTAAAAAAGTTCATATTATTCCTGGCAGAATAGATCCAGTTTCTCTTCCAGAATCTTCTATAACTATTCCTATCGAATTAGGTAATTCTGTTGGTTCTGATTTAACTTCTATTACTACTACTATGATTTGGAACCCAGATATATTTGAAAATTTCAGAATAGAATATGGGCCTGTTTCTACTGAATCATTTAAAGAAATTTATATAACCTTAGATAATGTTTCAGGAACATGTTTAATTAATATATCAAATTCATTAAATAATAATCTTCTTTTTGATGGAATATTAGCATATGTTAGTTTAGATATTAAACGGGAAGTTCCTTCTCAAGTCCAATCGATGATTGATTTTAATAATAATCATGCAACTTCTGTTTTGTCTCAAATAATACAATTAAATGAAGCAGATTCTCCTTTGTTATTTACTCAATTTCCATTGCCTCATATTGTTGATAGACCCAATAGTGGTTTAGAAACAGATAATTGGGATATTTTATGGAAATATGGAGAAGCTCCTTATCATCATGCTAATAGAAGACAATTTTATGCTAATATAGATATTTCAGATTTATTAACAAGTGATGTTACTGTTCAATGTTATGTTAATAATTTAAAGATAACACCATCAGGAATAGAACATACAGATGATGGATTAATTAAAATTTGGATGCCAGATGTTTTTATAATGCAAGAAAATATACCAGATATGAAGGTAGTCATAATTGGTTAGGAGTTTTTATGAAAGCACATGGTTTGGAAATGGTTGGAAAATTTATAATACAAAAAAAACAAACTTTACCAGATTGGTCTGTATATTTTGAAGGTTGTTTTTTATTTGTAGTTAGTGAAAAGTCTTATTATTTAGGTGGATTAGATTCTTGGATAAAACTTTCTGCTGGTTTAAAAAATATACAAGCTCATCAATTAGATGTTGGATTAAATAAACATCAAATATCTTCAGATTCAATTCCAGTTAATGATAAAAATAATATTTATGAATCATCAAAAAATATAACAGATGTTTTATATGGTTTGGCAATAGGAAAAAACATTCAGAAAAACAGTATAATAACAGAACATATAAAAGATAATATGATTACTGTTTCAAAATTATTATGTGGATATAATAATGATGCTATAAATGCATCTAGCATTCCTTATAAAAATACATTAGATGATTTAGCAAAAACTAGTACGATACAAGAAACATTAGATAATATATTGATGAGTTTTCCTAAAATAATCAGAAAAAAAATTCAAAAAACTGCTTGGCAATATAATCCAACTGAAAAAGAATATGTTGCAACATTATATTTTAATTCTATAAAAAATGATACTATATTTATTCAATGTTATGATGAATTTGGTAATTTCATAATTCCCTCAAAAATAAAAATAGACTATGAACTGAAGAGATGTTTAATTTGGGTTCCTTATGTTTTATTTTTAAATATTATTATTTTAGGATAATATGGGAGAATATTATGGATATATTTGGTGCAAATATGAATGGTAGTTTTATAGTTGAAAGAATAGAATCTTTACCAAGTTGGGGAAGTTCTGATGTTGGTAGATTTTTATTTGATATAAAAACAAATAATTATTATTTAGGAGCTCCATCTTTAGAGATAGGTACTGATGGGTGGATACCTATAGGTTTAGTTTCTACTATAGTTAAGTCTTTTAACTTAGACTGGGATACAGAAATGGAACAAGAACATGGTAAAATAAGTGCAATAAATATACCATGTAAAATAAAAGAAACTATATATAATGTTAATGAATATTTGAATGAATTAAGTAATAACATATCTGAATTACAAAAAGCAAAAACTATAGAAAATAAATCAGTTAAATATTATCATATTGATTTTGAAACTGAAAATAAATTAATGTCATCACATATACCGATTGTAAATACAGATGGTTATTTTTCTGAGGAAACTAAAACTATTGAAAGTGCTTTAATATCATTACAAACAAAAACAGCAAAAGATATACCATTATATATTTCTGAAGAAGAGAATAGTACTGTTGGTATATTTGGAAATAAATTAAAATTATCAGCAGATAATATTCAAAATGGTTTAGAATCTTTAGAAACTTATATTAATAATTTAACAGCTAGTAACATACCTTGTTATTATGAAGGATCTCAAGATGATAGTAATGTTCAATTTGTATTAGATGCATTATTTAATCTTCATGGTAAATTAAAATTAACAGATCTTGTTGATGTTCAAAATTATGATTCTACTAATCGATTTTTAAAGTCCTTAGGTTGTCCAGAAAATGGTTGTGGTGGAACAGAATGGACAACTATTACAGCAAATGAAGTAACTGCAAAATATCCTGGTGAAACAATGACTAATGTTCAAGCTGTTATTTCAGAATTATCAAATTCATTTAATACTTTATTAAATGTATTTAGTGAAGGGAAATATAAATCTGAAAATATAGCATATACTCATCCTAGTTTTGAAGAATTTGATAATATCGATAATGCTATGGATTATGTTTTAAATAATTTTAATTATCCTGGAAGAAAAATAAATGCTAATGAAATTCCTTGTAGTCCTATAGGGAATAAAGATAATAATAATATTCAATTGGCTTTAAATTTTTTAAATACGAATCTTCAGCAAATTTTAAGTAATGGACCATGTGATATTAAAGCTCAAGACGTTGAATATATATCTTCGTCTGGACACACTACTGTTGAAGAAACATTAGGTTATATTATGGGATTTGTAAGACATATGATAACTAATGAAGGAATTTCATATACTTAAAATATTTGGATGATATTATGAAAAATTTAGGAGGAGCAAAAGCTCAAGTATTAGATACTTTGCCGTTATTTGATAAAAATAGACACGTTGCAAAAATTATATTATGTAAAGATACAAATTATGTTTATATAGGTGGTATAAATTGTTGGATAAATTTAGGATTAAGTGATGGTTCAATATTTGCAAATCACTTAAATTTAGGATATGATATATATTCAAAAAATAAAATAAATGCAGAATATATTCCTATTAAAATAAATGATAATATATCTAATATCCAAACAGTATTCGAACAAATACATCAACAATTAATAGAAACACAAAACGGAAAAAATTTTAAAAAAAGATGTTTAGGAAATAATCATATTGATGGGAAATCATCTTCTGGATTTACTGCAGATGATATGTTTTTAAGAAATGGTTATGGTGGATTTGATAATGCACAAGCATATACTGTTTCTGTTGAAAAAGCGATCGAATTAATACAGATTCGTTTAAATAAAATAGAATCAATTTTAGGAGGATTGAATAAATGACACATGTTAGTAATTCAATTCCATATAGAACAATGATGTCAGAAACTCCTATAAGAGTATATGGTAATAATTGTATTGTTGATGGTTTAGAATTAAGTTGTTTAATAGATTCTAATAATAAGAGTTTAGTAAAAATAACAATACAACCAGGTAAACTTATAATTTCTAATTCATTATTGATATTAGATGATATTAATGAATTAGATTTAGATTTATCATCTTATGCTGAAAATGGAACTCTTATAGTTTTAGCACATCATAGTCCTTGTAGTTTATCAGGAAATAGTTCTTTTATTTATAGACTAGCATATTATCCTACCATAGGAAATAAACTTCTTCCAGTTGTTAGTGGTATTGTTGGATCTGGTGTAGATATAATTGAACAATCTGGTACTATAATTTTAGGTACTTTTATATTTTCTAAAGATAATGATGGTTATCTTAATAATGTAATTCAAACTACTCCATATAGAAAAAATATATTATCATATGTTAATAATCCGAGTATACTTATTGGTAAAAATGTTTATGAAGTCATGCCATTTGATAGATTAACTGATCGATTATGTAGATTATTGTATGATAATACTGGTGGAACTGGAATGATTGGAGGAACTGGAGGAACTGGTTCTACTGGACATACTGGTAATACTGGTGGAGTAGGATATAGTGGGGGTACTGGAGATAGTGGAATACCCGGTGCTGGTAAAAGTTATATGCATACACAATGTGAAGCTGATTCTATTTGGAGTGTACAACATGATTTGAATGAAAAATATGTAGTTGTGCAATGTGTTGATGCTTATGATCAAGTTATAATACCTAAATCTATAAAATTATTAAGTCCTAGTGAAACAAAAATATCTTTTAGTAAAGAAATATCTGGATATGCTATTGTCATAGGAGGTAGAAGAGGAGGTTCTGCTATAGGAGGAAATTCTGTTAGCGAATCGTCTTCATCCTCTGCATCTTCTACACCTTGTAGTCCAAGTTTATCACAAAGCAATACATCGACTGAACAAGCGCAACAAGGACCAAGAGGAGATCCAGGTATAAAAGGTCCTGCAGGCTCACCAGGTTGTGCTGGTATGCCAGGTGCTCCAGGCAGAGATGGTAGAGATGGTTGTATAGGACCTCCTGGACCTCCTGGATCAAAAGGTGACCCTGGAGCACCAGGTTCTCCCGGTTGTCCTGGACCTCCAGGGTTACCAAACACTTCTATCCCTATTTTAACAGCACAACAAATATCTTGTTCTTCTATTTATGGAAAAACAGATGTAAATTCAGTATTAATACATTTAAGTACTGTATTAAATGAATTAATGTCCAAAAATTTAAATATTGATTAATTCGTATTGGAGGTATTTAATGAATTTAAAATCAATTTCTTTACCAATGCGAACAGCGATAAGCAACATTCCTTTATCTGTTTATGGAAATAATTGTATTGTTGAAGGAATGCTATTAAATGGTAGATTTAAAGAAAATAATATTATTGAATTTAGAATATCTCCAGGACAATTGATTATAGATAGTTCTTTAGTATCAACTCAAGAAGAACATATTTTAGAATTTGATATAACTGGATATTCTGATGATGGGTATTTAGTTATATTAATGAGTCATGCTTCATCGTGTTCATTAAATGGGATTTCTCAAAGCAATTTACATGTTTCATATGTTTCTAAAGATGGGAATAATGTAAGTCCTGATAGTTCTAAAAATTTATTAACACAAATAAAATCAAAACATGTAGTTTTAGGATATTTTCAAGTATTAGATTCTATTTTAGTTAATTTAACTCCTAATAGAAATACTGTATGGTCATATATTACTAATCCAAATATTAAAATATTAGATAATATATATGAAGTCATGCCATTTGATAAATTAACAGATAGAATTGCAACATTAATAAAAGGTCAGACTGGTGATACTGGATTATCTGGTTCAACTGGTGGAACTGGTAGTATTGGAAATACAGGCGGAACTGGTAGTATTGGAACTGGTGGTTCAGGTGGAATAGGAGGTACAGGACTTCCTGGAGCTGGTAAAAGTCATTTTCATAATCAATGCAATCCAGATACTGTTTGGAAAATACAACATATGTTAGATGAAAAATATATTGTTGTTCAATGTATTGATTTATTTGATAGTGCTATTTTACCTAAAGATATTAAATTTATAAGTAAATCGGAAACTCATGTCTATTTTAATGAACCAATTTCTGGTTATTGTATTCTTATAGGTGGTAAACGAGGAGGAGTGTGCATACCTGGTTCTTCTAATAATAGACCTTTTGATACTAATATTTCAGGAAGTTCTTGTATAGTGACACAAAAAGGGGAAAAAGGAGAAAAAGGCGAACCTGGAATCGAAGGTTTGCAAGGTATCCCTGGAGAAATGGGTTGTCCTGGTCCTCCTGGTATGAGAGGACGAGATGGTAGAGATGGTTGTAGAGGATTTCCTGGAGATCAAGGACCTGTTGGACCACAAGGTTTAACTGGAGCAAAAGGATGTCCAGGTATACCTGGACCACCTGGATTGCCTGGTGCTCCTGGATTGCCTGGTGCTCCTGGATTGCCTGGTGCTCCTGGTGCTCCTGGTGCTCCTGGTGCTCCTGGTGCTCCTGGTGCTCCTGGTACTGGAGGAGGTACTGATCCCGGTGGAGGTACTGATCCCGGTGGAGGTACTGATCCCGGTGGAGGTACTGATCCTGGAGGAGGTACTGATCCTGGAGGAGGTACTGATCCCGGTGGAGGTACTGATCCTGGAGGAGGTACTGATCCTGGTGGTACTGGTGGTACATCTGGTACTGGTGGTACGTCTGGTACTGGTGGTACATCTGGTACTGGTGGTACATCTGGTACTGGTGGTACGTCTGATACAGGAAGTACAGGAAGTACAGGTAGTACAGGCAGTACAGGCAATACAGGTAGTACAGGTAATCCTTCATTATTAAAAGAATTAATAGTTCCTGGAGGATATTCTTTACATCATGTTCCAAGAGGTTATTACAATGCTGTTTCATATGATAATAATTTAATTAATACAAAAACAACAGGTCCAATAAATCCTTTATCATATGATAATACTGATTCTATTAATACTAATTCTATTAATACTGATTCCTCTAATGATCAACTGATTGTTGCCGAGACTATATCATCTTCACAATTGACTTTATCTTCTTCTTTTGATACTGTTCCTGATGATTTTTTAAATAAACAATATGTTTATTTTAAACAACCAATAGTTAGTAATTATGGAGTTCAAGTTTCATCTGGAGAATATCTTGGAACTATTATAGATCCCGAAAATTATAATCCAGATAATGATTATGAGATTGAAGAAATAGGATGTCTTCCTCTTGCTAGAGATGGATTATATATACATCATGTTCCATATGGTGATCCACATAATCCTGGTCCTGGGGAAAGAGATGCTGTTTGGAACGTTCCTCATAATTTAGGAGTTCGATATGTAATTGCTGATTTTGTTTCTGAAGAAATAATGAGAAGAATTTCAGATAATGAAATATTATCTGTAACATATATTGATGAAAATAATTTACAAGTAAGATTTAATAGTATTCATTATGGTTGGGCCATATGTGTTTCTGGTGGTGGATTAACTGGTGGAACTGGTGATTCTGGTGATACTGGTGGAACTGGTGGAACTGGAAATACTGGCGGAACTGGTGAAATAGGAGAAGTCGGTTATACTGGTGGAAGTGGTGGAACTGGTGAATCCGGCGGAACTGGAGAAATTGGTGATGTTGGTGATACTGGTGGAACTGGTGATACTGGTGGAACCGGTGGAACTGGTGGAACTGGTAGAGTAGCTATCGGAGGACAATCAGTTACAAAAGTAACTACTCCTAGTCAAATTTGGAATATTCATCATTCTTTAGGTACTCGTTTTGTTGTAGTAGAATGTATTTCTGATACTGGTTTAAAATTAATTCCAGAACAAATACAATTTGAAGATGAAAATAATATTCGAATTATTTTTGGAGAATTTGATCAATTTATTGGTTGGTGTATTTGTGTTTCTGGTGGTGGATTAACTGGTGGATCTGGTGGAACTGGAGAAACTGGTGGGTCTGGTGGAACTGGTAAAATAGGAAATCCCCTTCGAATAGATGATTATTATGAAGTATTAATTGATGAACATTTAGATAAAATTGAAAAAATTACAAGCATTGAAGATTGTTTTGATGAAAATGGGTTTTATAATATATCAATATGGTTAGATGATAGATCTGATAAGTCTACTATTCCTCAATTAAATAAAGATCTTCACAGACATGCTATAGGTTATCATATTCCTACTGGAAGATGGATAGATTATGGTATCTACATAGGTGACTCTGGTGGAACTGGTGCAACTGGTGACATGGGAGAACATCTTAAGATTGATAATCATTATGAAATCCTAATTGATGAACATATTAATAGAATAGAATCAACTGTAACAATAGATGATTGTTCTAATCAGAACGGATACTATATAGTATCAGTATGGTTAGATGATCGTAAAGATAAATCAACTATTCCTCAATTAGATAAAGATCTTCATAGACACTCTATAGCTTATCATATACCTACTGGAAGATGGATAGATTATGGTATCTACATAGGTGACTCTGGTGGAACTGGTGCAACTGGTGACATGGGAGAACATCTTAAGATTGATAATCATTATGAAATCTTAATTGATGAACATA